>NZ_JBHUFV010000061.1:0-903265 GCF_042681425.1 Nonomuraea mangrovi
TCGCCGACTGGGTGGGACTGGTGAACTCTATGTACGACTCCGCCAACCGTCAAATCAACGCACCGGCGTACCGGAAAATCCGTCATGACCTCACAGAACGCGCGTCACCACTGCGCGGGCGCAATTCAGCGGCCGGTTCCGGGGGCAGGCGGATCTGCATGGTCGTCGAACAGGGCGAGTTCTCCGGCGTCCGGAGCCTCGAACAGCGCGGCGTACCGGGTCATGAGTTCGCGGGTGATGGGAGCGGTGTGCGCGGCGCCCTCGGCGGTACGGGCCTCCACCCTGCGACACAGCTCCTCGAAGGGGACATCCAGGTAGTGGAGCTCGACCCCCACGCCAAGAGCCTGGGCGGCGAGCCGCTTCTCGTCCCGCTCGCCGCGCGTCCAGAAGCCGTACTCGAGGATCACGCTCTGATCGAGAGCCAGCAGCTCCCGCGCGTGCCGCCAGAGCTGTCGTTCGAGCAGGTCGCGCGCCTGCTCATCGAAGAGGTCGATGCCGAGCCCCGCCATCCACTCGTCGGGGCACAGCCGTACGGCGGGCAGGTCCGCGGCCAGCCGCCTGGCGAGAGTGGTCTTCCCCGCACCCGGCAGACCGCAGAGGAGGATCAGCCGTCCAGGCCGGTCCTTCGACTGGTGCACGCGTCCTCCGCTCACTCGCCCGCCGCCCGATCGCGGGCGTCTCCCGCTGACCGCCCGAACGAGGGCATCCCTCCCGCCGACCGCCCCGGTCGATCGCAGCCACCACCGGCCTCCGCCCGAACGAGGGCATCCCTCCCGCCGGCCGCCCCGGTCGATCGCAGGCACCACCGGCCTTAGCCCGATCGTGGGGCACTCGCCTCTCGACGGCCACCCCGATCGCAGGCGCCACCCGCCGCCCCGGTCGCGGGGTTCTCCCAGGAACCTCCGTTCACCGGCCGGAGCGACGCCGCCCCAGAGCACGTGAGCAGCCGATTCCCCCACCCCCGTCAGTGAGGGCCCGCGGTGAGGGGCGGCCCGTGCACCCTCGAGCGCCGTCGGCTGGGAACGTCGTGGCGAGCCTCTCAGGGATCCAGGCGGAGGGACCACCCAATAAACGGTGGCTCGTAGGCTTTGCGGGTGGATCTCGAGGGTGAGCTGTCGCGAATGGCCGGCGAGTACGGCGGGGCCGGGGAGCCGACCCGGCATGAGACGAGGAGCGACGTCGTCGTCGTCCGGCGCGGTGAGGTCGTGGTCAAGGCGCATTCGGCCAGGGATGAGCAGGCTCCCCTGCGGCTGAGGCTCAAAGCCTCGGCGTCTGCCGCGTTGACGGGGGTGATGCTGCCCCCGCTGGACCGTGAAGTGCGGACGGTATGTGGAAGATCGGTGACCGTATGGCCCGCCGGTACGCCGGTCGGGCGCGACGACCCTGACGCCGCTCCATGGGAGGAGGGCGCGCGGCTGCTTGCGCGGCTGCATGCCGTACCGCTGACCATGGTGCCGCCGCTGCCCGAGGCCGGTGGGCCGGAGCGGATGGCGCGGGCGGTCACCGGCATGCCGGGAGACGGAGCGGCTCAGCGAGTGGTACGGCAGGCGTTCGCGGCGCTGCCCGAACCCGAGCCCGTTCCCCGGCTGCTCACCCACGGCGACTGGCATCTGGGACAGCTCGTGCACCGCTCCGATCGATGGCTGCTGATCGACGTGGACGACCTCGGAGTCGGCGACCCGGCGTGGGACCTGGCCAGGCCTGCGGCGTGGTTCGCCGCGGGCCTGCTCGACGCGGACACCTGGGGCCGGTTTCTGAACGCCTACCTGGCTTCCGGCGGGCCGGCGCTCGATCCTCACGACCCATGGGCACGGCTGGACATCCCGGCCAGAGCGGTCACCGTGCAGCTCGCCGCTGTGGCCGTCGGCCATGCGCACAGGGAAGACCGGGAACTGGACGAGGTAGAACAATCGTTGGTCCAGTCGTGCGGCAGGATTGTCGGCCTCAAACAAGGCTGACATAGTGGCGCACGCAAGACAGAGTTACATCCCGCCAAAGGGCAAGGAGATCAAGCCAGATGCAGTGCCCCAAGTGCCGCGGCAATATGCGGACATATGAGCGCAACGGGGTCCACATCGAGCAGTGCGAGAACTGCCGAGGGATCTTCCTGGACTACGGCGAGCTGGAGACGCTGACTCGCATGGAGTCCCAGTACCACACCCCGCCCGCCGCGCCTCCGCCCCCCGCGCACGGGGCCCCGGCGTGGGGCGCCCCCGCCCCGCACTACGGTGGCGGGCACTACGGCCACCGGCGCAGGCACGACAGCTTCCTCGGGATGCTGTTCTCCTCCTGACCTCGATGGGGCAGGGCCGCGACCTCGTTCCGCGAGGGCCGCGGCCCTTCCGCATTTCCACGACCCGATGGACCGGACACGTTCCGCCGAGCCGATGGCGTGAAGACGCTCCGGCCGACGGCGCGGACACGTCGCCCCCCGCCCGCGACGCGGACACGTTTCCGCAGGCCGACAGCACGGGCTCCGCGGACCAATGGTGCGGACACGTTTCCACGGGCCCACAGTGCGGACACGTTTCCGCGGGCCGATGGTGCGGACACGGAAGGCGGACACGCAGAGGTCAGGCGGTCAGCCAGGGAAGGAGCCGGGGTCGACTTCGGTCGTGGGAGCGTTTCCGCCGGTGACCGAGTGGAGCGTCACGCGCCAGTCGTGCCACCGGATCTGCGTCGCCGTGTAGGTCGTCCTGAACCGCACCGGCTTCTCGAACCGCTCGAAGCTGCACGACCGGGTGAACGCCTTCCCGTCCCAGTCCACCCCGTGCGTGAAGAAGATCTCGTACGTTCCGTCCCGCACGCCTTTCACCTTGAACGTCGACTGCTTCCGCACGAAGACGGTGAACGCCTTGCCCTTCCCGCGCAGCACGGTCACCACCGCGTCTCTCGACCCGCCGTTGTCGATCAGCAGGGAGCTGCGGCCGTTGAGCCGCTCCGAGCGCAGGAACCGCCCGTTGGCCGGCCGCCGGGTCTGCTTCTTGCCCGCCTTGACCGGCACCACGTCGGCCGGGTAGTCGCCGAGCGCCTTCAACGACCTTCCCGCCTGGTCCATGGCCTGCAGCTTGTCCGCCACGTCGCTGAAGACGCCACCTGCCGTGCAGATGTCCCTTCCCCCCACCTTGCCGAGTGTCATTCCCAGCTCGGTGGTGAAGTTCTGGAGGCTGGCCACGTACGTCTCGTGCTGGACTCTGGCCTCGACGGGCGGTGCGAGTGCGGACAGGGCGTCGGCGGCGCCGCGGAGGGTCTCTTCGGCACGTTCCATACGATCATTGAGCGTCTTGATCGTTTTGGCGGAGGACACCGAGGCGAGAGCTTCGCGCACCTTCGCGCGCTGCTCGCTCAGCGCGTCGCGGTAGGCGTCGGCCGTGAGGGCGGGCGCGCTGCTCGTGGATGTCGCGACTCCCGGGGAGGTCTCCGCGGGCCCCTGAGCGGTGGCGGTGCACGCGGTCAGGGTGAGCATCGCCAGGCCGAGCGCGCAGGAGATCAACCGGGGGGCAACCATCTGCCACACTATCGCCCGGCTGATCCCCTGCCGTCAATTACGATTCGGTCAGACCGCTGTCCCGATCCTGCTGGAGCCATCGGGTGATCCCGAGCCCCCGAAGGAACGGAAGATCGTGGCTGGCCACGATCAGCGCGCCCTGGTAGGCGGCCAGCGCCTGCGACAGCTGCTCGACGCTCTTCAGGTCGAGGTTGTTGGTCGGCTCGTCCAACAGGAGCAGCTGTGGCGGCGGGTCGGCCGACAGAAGCGCCGCCAGCGCCGCCCTGAACCGTTCGCCGCCCGACAGCGTGCCGACCGGCTGCTCGGCCCGCGCGCCCCTGAAGAGGAAGCGCGCGAGGCGCGCGCGCACCTCGTTGACCGAGGCGCCCGGTGCGTGCGCGCGCACGTTGTCGACCACGCTGAGCCTCCCGTCCAGGATGTCGAGCCGCTGCGGAAGGTAGCCGACCGGAACCTGCGCCCCCGCCGCCATGATGGCCTCGAGCAGGGTGGTCTTGCCGGACCCGTTCGGGCCGAGCAGCGCGATCCTTTCCGGCCCGCGCACCTCCAGACGTCCGACGGAGCCTTCGGTACGGCTCGCCGTATCGAAGGACAGGACGACGCGCCCCGCGGGGACCGCGGTCTCCGGCAGGGAGATGCGGATCCCGGTGTCGTCACGCACGGCCTGCGCGGCCTCGTTCAGCCGCTCGCGTGCCTGCTCCAGCTTCTCCTCGTGCATGATGCGGTGCTTGCCCGCCGATACCTGGGCCTCGCGCTTGCGCGCCTGCATGATGATCTTCGGTTCGCGCTTGCGCGCGTACATCTTGTCGGCGTAGCGCTCCCTCCGGGCGAGCTTGACTCTGGCCTCGACGAGTTCGCGCCTCTGCTTGCGCAGGTCGGCCTCGGCGACCCTGACCATCCGCTCTGCGGCCTCCTGCTCGGCCGCGAGCATCCGCTCGTAGTCGGTCAGGTTGCCGCCGTAGACGCGCACGGCGCCGTCGCGCAGCTCGGCGACCTGGTCGACCAGGTCGAGCAGGTGCCTGTCGTGGCTGACGACCACCAGCACTCCCGGCCAGGCGGAGACGGCCGCGTGGAGCCGCTGCCGCGCGTCGAGGTCGAGGTTGTTGGTGGGCTCGTCGAGCAGCAGCACGTCGGGCCGGTGGAGGAACTGGGCGGCCAGCCCCACCATGACGGTCTCACCGCCGGACAGCGTCGCGACCGTGCGGTCCAGTCCGACGTGGCCGAGGCCGAGCGTCGACAGCTGGGCGACCGCCCGTTCCTCCACGTCCCAGTCGTCGCCGACGGCGGTGAAGTGCTCCTCCCGCACGTCGCCCGCCTCGATGGCGTGCAGCGCGGCCCTGGTCGCGCTGATGCCGAGCAGGTCGGAGACCGTGAGCTCACCGCGCAACGGCAGGTTCTGCGGCAGGTGGCCGACCTGCCCCGCGACGCTGACCGAGCCGGACCGGGGGCGCAACTCCCCCGCGATGATCTTGAGCAGGGTGGACTTGCCCGACCCGTTGGCGCCGATCAGGCCGGTGCGCCCGGCCGGGAAGGCGGCGTCGAGCCCGTCGAGCACTCGGGTGCCGTCGGGCCAGGTGTAGGAGACATGGTCGATCACTACGGAAAATGACATAGAGGAGCTCCCGTCAGAAAGTCGAATTTCATGACTTGGCGGGAACCACCGCGAAGACGCCCGAGGTCCAGGTGCGCACGTGCCCACGACAGGGCGAGACGGCGCGGTGCCCGCGACCTCAGAACTCCACGTCAACAGCCTCCACGGCTTGGTGATGCGACCGGGTCACCGTACCCGGGCTCACGATCCTGCGCAAGGGTTCGCGCCCGATGCGCCGCGACGTTGACGCGGTTGGCGCACGCCAGCGAGCAGAACCTGCGCCGCCCGTTGCGTGAGGTGTCGACGTAGACGGTCCGGCAGCCGTTTCTGTCGCAGCGACCGAGGCGGCGGCCGTCCGAGAAGCAGATGGCCATGGCGAGCCCGCCCGCCGTGGTGTCCTTGGCCCGCGCGACGATGTCGGCGCCGAGGGCGAAGAAGTGCAGGTGCGGCCTGCGGCCGTCGTGCGCGCTGATGTACGGGGTGGCCGCCGTGATCGCCAGCAGGTCGTTGACGAGGGCGATCTGGGCGTCCTGGTCCGTCTCGCCGAAGACGGGGTCGAGCCTTCTCGCCCACCTGCCGAGCTCGTCGGCCTGGTCGGGCGTGAGGTCGGCGCGCAGCATCTCGTTCCTGGTCAGCAGCGGGGTGATCGCCTCGGGGGTGAAGACGGAGGCGTTGACCAGGTCCGCCGACAGAGCGGCGCCGTTGCCGCCGTAAGCGTTGAAATGCATAAGGGCATTACATCAGGTTGGAGGCATGCATTCCATGACGCTCATCTCGTCCCACGTGACGTCGGATGGCGTGATCTCCTACCTGCGTTGCGAGTGCGGCGCGTGGGAGGTGCGCACGGCCGATCACGAGAACGTCGCGACCACTCCGGCCCAACGGGTGATCACCGTGTGAAGATCGTGACCACTGGTGAGGGAACCGCCGAAGGTAACTGATCCTGACCATCGACTGACACACCGCATTCGGCCTAGAGTGCGCACCAAGTCGTCCCCCTCACCGGAGGTCAGGAATGTCCAGCATTCCCGCTCTGTTGCGCGATCGGATCAAGGCCACCCCCGACGCCGAGGCCTATCGTCACCCAGCGGGCACCGGATGGGAATCGCTCACATGGGCTCAGGTGGGCGAGCGGGTGCGCCCGCTGGCGCTGGGCCTGGCCGAACTCGGCGCCTCCGCCGAGGCCAGGGTGTCCATCCTCTGCTCGACGAGGCTGGAGTGGGTGCTCACCGACCTGGCCGTGCTGTCCACGGGGGCGGCCACCACGACGATCTACCCCTCCAACACCGCCGCCGAGTGCGCGTACGTCATCAACGACTCCGGCAGCACGCTGGTCATCGCGGAGAACGACGACCAGGTCGCGAAGCTGGCCTCCGTCCGCAAGGACCTGCCCGGCGTCCGCCACGTCGTCGTCATCGACGGCACCGCGAGCGAGGACGGCTGGGTCGTCCCGATCGACCAGGTCCGCGCCGAAGGCGACTACGACGCCATGATCGACGTGATCAAGCCGGAGGATCTGGCCACGCTCATCTACACCTCGGGCACCACCGGCAGACCCAAGGGCGTGGAGCTGACCCACGACAACTGGCTGTACGCCGCGGACGCCGTCCGCAAGATCGATCTGATCGGCCCCGACGACCTGCACTTCCTGTGGCTGCCGCTGTCGCACTCGTTCGGCAAGCTCCTCGAGGTCGTGATGATCGACATCGGCGTGCCGACGGCGATCGACGGCCGCCTCGACAAGATCGCCGAGAACCTGGGCGAGCTGAGGCCGACGTTCATGGCCGCCGCGCCGCGCATCTTCGAGAAGATCCACAACACGGTCGCCGCGACGGTCATACGCGAGGGCGGCGCGAAACTACGGATCTTCAACTGGGCCAAGAGGACGGGCATCAGGGTCAGCAGGGCCCGCCAGCGTGGCGCCGCGCTCCCGCTGACCACGCGCCTGGAGTACGCGCTGGCCGACCGCCTGGTGTTCGCCAAGCTCAGGGGACGCTTCGGCGGGCGCATCCGCTACTTCATCTCGGGTGCCGCCCCTCTCTCCCAGGACGTCGCCGAGTTCTTCGACGGCGCGGGGCTGACGATCCTCGAGGGGTACGGTCTGACCGAGTCGTCGGCGGGCAGCTTCCTCACCAGGCCGGACAGCGTCCGCCTGGGGACGGTCGGGCCGCCGCTGCCCGGCACCGAGGTCCGCATCGCCGAGGACGGCGAGATCCTCATCGGCGGGCGCGGCATCATGCGCGGCTACCACGGGCTCGCGGAGGAGACCGCCGAGACGCTCGAGGACGGCTGGCTGCACACCGGCGACATCGGTGAACTCGACGAGGCGGGGCGGTTGCGCATCACCGACAGGAAGAAGGAGCTGATCAAGACCTCGGGCGGGAAGTACGTGGCGCCCACCTACCTCGAGGGCCGCATCAAGGCGGCGTGCCCGTACCTGTCGCACGTGTTCGTGCACGGGGACAAGCGCAACTTCTGCACCGCGCTGGTGACGCTGGACATGGAGGTCGTACGGCCGTGGGCCGCGGCGGAGGGGCTGCCTGACGACCCTGAGAAGCTGCGCGAGCACCCGCGGATGCGGGAGGAGGTCGGCAGGGCGGTCAAGCAGGTCAACGAGGGGTTGGCGAGCTACGAGACCATCAAGGAGTTCGCGATCCTGGCCAACGACTTCACGGTGGAGACCGGGGAGCTGACCCCCAGCCTGAAGATCAAGCGGAAGGTGGTCGAGGAGCACTACGGGCAGACGCTGGACGCGTTCTACACCAACGCCAACGTCGTCTGACCTGCCGGACGTTCTCGGAGCAGGCTTCCGCCGCCCTCCGGCCTCCCGTGCGCGGGAGGTCTTCGGCGGGGAGCCGTGCTTCGCCGGATGGGCGGCGCTGCCGGCGGGGTTCGGGTCAGCGGAAGACGTGGAGGGAGCGGGGGCGCTTGGCGAACGTGAGCGGCCCGCGGGCGGTGACCGTCTCGCCGTCGCGGGCCAGCCGTACCGCCCCGGAGGGCGTCTCCACGCGCACGGTGTCCGCCTGCCACTGCCGGTAGTGCCGTGACAGCCCGAGCCGTCCGCCCACCGCGCTCCCGAACGCCCGTACCCTGGGCAGCCGCCGGGCCGCGGTCATCAGCCTGACGTCGAGCAGCCCGTCCTCGAGTCTGGCCCGCCGCCCGAGACCCGGGCCGCGCGAGCCGTACCGGCAGTTGCCCACGAACAGCCACCACGCCCGGTACGGCACGCCGTCCACGACCACGTCGACGGGCTCGACGTCGCGGCGGAGCACCTCGGCCAGGCCCCACAGCAGCGCGGGCCACTTGCCGATCCGCTTCTGCCTGGCCTCCGTGCGCCCGGCGAGCGACGGGTAGATGCCGAGGCCGGCGTTGTTGACGAAGACCCCGCCGGCGACCTCGCCCACGTCGACGGCGGCCAGCTCGCCCGCCCGGTAGGCGGCGACTGCCTCCTCCACGTCGGCGATGCCGAGTTCGGCGGCGAAGGGGTCGAGCGCACCGGCGGGGACGACCAGCAGCGGCTTGCCGTGGTCGAGGGCGGCCTGGGCGCCGCGGTTGACGGTTCCGTCGCCGCCCGCGACGGCGAGCGCCTTGCCTCCTGCGTTGTCGATGGCGGCGAGCGGGACGAACTCCGCCCTGGGGAAGGCCTTGCGGAGCGTCTCCTCCAGCTCGTCCGCGGCGGGGTCGACGGCGACGGCGAGCCCTTCGCCCGAGGGGTCGACGTCGAAGGCGGGGGCGGTGGCCGAGGCGCGCGCCCTGCCCGCTTCGGCCGCCTCCGGCCAGATGCGGCGGGTGATGAGCCCGGCGGCGACGCCGATGGCCGCGCCCGCGAGCACGTCGCCCGGGTAGTGCACGCCCGTGTAGACACGGGAGAAGCAGACGGCCGCCGCCAGCGCCGACACAGGGACGGCGACCGCTGCGGGGGCTTCGAGCGCGACGGCCGTGGCGAAGGCCGCGGCCGAGGCGGAGTGGCCCGAGGGGAACGACGCCGACAGCGGCGTCTTGAGCAGCCTGGCCAGCGGCAGCGCGTCGGAGACCGGGCGCTTGCGGCCGAAGGCCTGCTTGCCCGCCAGGTTGACCAGAGGGCTAGCGAGGCTGACCGCGAGCAGCCCCCTGGTCGCGGCTCTGCGCAGGCGTCTCCTGCCGCTCAGCGCGAACGTTCCCGCGACGCCGGCCCACAGCAGCGCGTTGTCGGCGGCTCTGGACAGCGGCGGCAGGACGCGTTCGAAGCCCGGCAGCCTGGCCTGCGCGACGGCGGCGTACAGGTGCTTGTCGAGGCGGTGCAGCCGTGATCGGAGTCGCATGTGTATCTCCTGCCCACGTTCGTGCGTTTTCAGCGTCACCCGGTGCCGCCCCTGGGCCACGGCGCGGCCCGGGCGCGCGGCGGGCCGGCCGGATTCGCGTGCCGCGCCACACCACGATGGGGCGATGGGTTCACAGGTGAGGGTACGGCCCCGGCACCGCGACGCTCAGGGATGCCCCATGCCGCTCAAAGGATCCTCTTGGCGCCGGGCAGCGAGCGCGTCAAGGAGGCGAGGCCCCAGCACAGCGGCAGCGCGAGCGCGGAGACGACCGCGAACGTGACGATGGCGGCTACGTGCAGCCAGGCGAAGGCGTAGGCGAGGCCGACCAGCACGACGGGGTGGATGATGTAGACGGTGTAGGCGTGCTCGGACAGGAACCTGCCGCGCGCCCCCTGCGCGTTGAAGCGCTCGCGGAACAGCACCAGCAGGCCGATGATGACACCGACAGCGAACACCGCCTCCCATGTGGCCTGCGCGAGGTCGGCGACGGCTCCGCCGGACATGAAGCGCACGGGGAGCAGCACCAGCGTCCCCAGCCCCGCGGCGGCGAAACCGAGTCTGCCCGCCCGCCTCGACAGCGTGGCGAACCAGCCACGCCGGTGGGCGAGCACGCCGATCGCGAACATGCTGGCGTACTGCGGCAGGTGGGACGGCGTGGGCAGGCCGAGGACCGGGACGTAGAGGCCGATGGGCACGACCAGGCGCCAGGCGAAGGTGACGGCGGCGAGCGCGAGCGTGTAGGCGGCGATCGGCGCCGCTCCTGGCGCCTGCTCGGGGCCCGACCTGGGGATCCGGCCGTAGCGGCGGATGACGGCGTAGACGGCCGCGAAGACCAGCAGGACCTCCACGAACCACATCGGACCCGGGTCCCACGACCCGATGTAGAACATCCAGTACGGCATGTCGAAGTCCTGGTAGACGCCGATCATGGCCAGGGGGCGGAGTAGCAGGAGGAAGACGATCAGCGGGACGCCCAGCCGTACCAGCCGGTCGCGCATGAACGCGCCGCCGCCCTTGCGGTCGTAGGAGCCGGGGGTGAAGAAGCCGGAGATGAGAAAGAAGAAGCCCATGAAGAACGCCTGGTCGAACATGACCAGGACGTCGAGCGCCACTCCGGAGGGGTCCTTCGCCGGCTCGAAGACGTACCAGGCGTGGATGGTGCCGTAGGTGAGGGCCATGTGGTGCAGGATCACGAGGACCGTGAGGACCACGCGCAGGTTGTCGACGTAGGCGAGCCTTCTCACTGCGGCCCCTTCGTGGCGCGGACGAAGATCTCGGCCAGTTCCCTGGCGTGGGCGTCGAGGTCGTGCTCGGGGTGGACCGACCAGTAGGCGAACATGTTGTCCACCGCGGCCGAGTGGGTGATCGCCATGACCCGCGGGTCGAACTCCCTGAACTCGCCCGTGGAGTGGCCGAAGCGGTAGATCCGCTCCAGCGACTGGTAGAGCTCCTCGTTGGCGGCGATGCCGTATCTCGGGGAGCCGTCGGGGAGCCGGAGATTGGTGAAGATCTCGCCCAGGGCCTTCAGCTGGGTGCGGTGCTCGCGCATGTGCTCGGCGACGGTGAGGATCTGGGTGCGCAGCAGTTCGGTGGCGGTGGTCTTGTCCTCCATTCTGGCCAGGACGAATTCGGCGATGTCGGAGTAGACGTGGTTCACGACCTCCTCCATCAGGTCGTCCTTGCCGGAGAAGTGGTAGGAGATGACGCCCTTGCTGATGCCGGCGTGCTTGGCGATGAGGGCGAGCGAGGCTTTGGCGAATCCCACCTCGGCGATCACCTCGATGGCCGCGGCCATGATCTGGGCTCTTCTGGCCTTCTCGATGAACGATCGCGGCTTCTGGCCGGTTGCCTCATTTTCTGACCGCATGGCCAAAATCTAGCACAGTCGACCAATGTCGCACTCCGCGCCGCCCCGCGCGGTGGCCGTGCGATCGGGAAAACAATCTTAACGACCGATCGGTCTTATTGTGCTACCGTGAAGCCATGACTGACGGCAGGAAGGCGCGCGGGCAGCGCAGCAGAGAGGCCATCCTCGAAAGCGCCGTGGCGCTGGCCTCGGTCGACGGTCTCGGCGGGCTGACGCTCGGCCGTCTCGCCGAGGTCGCAGGAGTCAGCAAGTCCGGCTTCTTCGCCCACTGGCGCGACAAGGAGCAGCTGCAGCTCGACGCCGTCGAGTGGGCGAGGCGGCAATGGGTGGAGCACGTCGTCACCCCCGCCCTCGCCGTGCCCAAGGGTGTGCGCAGGGTCCTGGCCCTGCACGAGGCCAGACTCGCCTTCTACGAGAAGGGCGTCCTGCCCGGCGGCTGCTTCTTCTTCGTCGCCCAGGTCGAGTTCGACGACCGTCCCGGCCCTGTCAAGGACAGGGTGGCCGAGGCGATGAACGACTGGCTCGGCTACCTGGAGAAGTCCGTCCAGGAGGCCGTCGACAGGGGCGAGCTGCGGGCCGACCCCGCCCAGCTCGCCTACGAGATCGAGGCGCTCGGCGAGGCCGCCGTCACCCACTCCCGCCTGCGCGACGGGCCGCGGGCCTTCGGCCATGCCCGCAGGGCGGTCCTGGACCGCCTGCGGGCCCTCTCCCCCGATCCATCGCTCCTCCCGGAGGATTGACCTTGTCCCACACCCGTCCCGTCCAGGTCCACTTCGACGACCTCGACGCCATGGGCCTGCTGCACAACGCCCGCTACTCCGTGCTCGTCGAGCGGGCCATCACCGCGTTCTGGACCGAGCTCGGCTGGAACTTCGACCCCGCCCACTCCCGCTTCAAGGACGTCTTCCTCGCCGTGCGCGAGTTCAGCATCACCTACCACGTGCCGATCATGGGCGTGGGCGAGCCGCTGGTGCACTTCTGGATGGAGCGGATGGGCAACACCAGCGGTGTCTACGGCTTCCGCGTCCTGTCCCCCGACGGGCAGACCGTCCACGCCGAGGGTCGCAGGGTGAACGTCAACCTCGACCCCGCGACGCTGCGGCCCACCCCCTTCAGCCCGGAGATCCGCGACGCGGCGAAGGTGCTCGCCGCGTGATCAGGAGCCGGTGGATCCCCGGCCCTGAGCCGAGGGGCACGGGGGCCGTCGTCGTCAGTCTCACCGACTTCCGCCTGCACAGGGCCGCGCACCTGCCGCGGGCCGCCCGTACCGGATGGCGGCTGGGCAGGCTGTGGCCTGAGCTGGACGGCGCGGTCGGGCTGTGGCTGTGGGCCGAGCCGTGGGCGCGCCGCATCGGCTCGGTGTCGGTGTGGCGCTCGGAGGCCGACCTCAGGGCGTTCGTCCGGTTGCCCGCCCACGTGGAGATCATGCGCGCGTACCGGAGCAGGGGCGCGCTGGTCTCCGCCACGTGGACGAGCGAGGCGAGCGACCTCTGGGAAGAAGCCTGGTCCCACGTGGTGGAGGATTCCGCATCCGCGTAGTGACAAATGCCGCCCCACGGAATCAGGCGCGTCGCCGCACCGTGCCAGGATGACGGCACGCGAGGCGGGAGAGGCCATGTGCGATGATCCGATGCTGCCGGCGACGGTCGCGGCCGCGCTGCGAGAGTACGGCGGGCTGCTCGGCGAGCACGGCATCACCTGGGGTGAGCCGGAGATCCACTACGTCAAGCTGTTCAAGGTCAGGGCGGTGCTGCCGCCCGAGCTGATGGACCGCTTCTGGGGGCTGGCCTTCACCCGGCTGGCCGAGCGGCACCCCGGCGCGTCGTCCATGGAGCTCGGCGCCCGCCTGCGCGAGCCCGACTACGACGTGCTCCTGCGCGACACGCTGGAGGGGCGGCTGCCCGGCTCGCTGGCCGCGCTCAGGATCGCCGATGAGGGGGTGCGCCTGGAATGCACCCCACGCCCCGTCCTCGGCCCGCCGCCGAAGGTGCCGCTGCTGATCGACTCGTGGCGCGACGGTCCCGTGGCGGTGGAGGTCGACGGGGTGCGGCGCGAGCTGCGCGGGGCGGGCGCGTGGCTCGCCGAGGTCGCGGCGGGCAGCGAGCTGACCGTCGACGGCATTCCGGTGAGCCTGTCGCGGCTGGCCAGGACCGTGCCGTCGGCCAGGCTCAGGCTGAGCGCCGGGTTCCCCTGCCGGTGGAGCGTGTTCGGCGCCGACGGCCACGGCTGGTTCCCCGACGGCGCGCCACACCGCCACGACTTCCACGGCCTGCCGTACTTCCACGGCGACGACCTGGTGCTGGACGTGCCCGCCGACACGCTCACGGTCACCGTCACCAGGGGCATGGAGTACGGCGAGGCGCTGACCGCCGTCACCCTCGCCCCCGGCGAGGAGCGGACGGTACGGCTGACACCGCGCAGGGTCCACGACGCGGCCGCGCGCGGCTGGTATGGCGGCGACATGCACGTGCACCTCAACTGGGCGGGCGATCGCGTCGCCGCTCCCGCCGACGCCGCGGCCGTCCAGCTCGGCGAGGACCTGCACGTGCTGAACCTGCTGGCGGGCAACGTGTCGGGCGCGCGCGTCTACGACAGGGAGGCGCTCGACCACTGGGCGGGAGCCGACCTGCCGTGGTCGGACGGCACGCACGTGGCCAGGATGGGCGTGGAGTACCGCAACGACCTGCTCGGCCATGTCTACGCCTTCGCCCCCGCCAAGCCGCCCGAACGCTTCCACACCGGGTTCGAGGGCGAGGCCGACTGGCCGCCCAACGCCGACGCGCTGCGCGAGCTGCGCCAGTCGGGGGCGCTGCTCGGCTACAGCCACCCGTTCGGCCTGCCGCTGGCCGAGGACGACCCGCCCCGGCGCCTGGTGCGTCCGGTGGCGCGCAACTGCTCGGCCCGCGAGCTGGTCGTGGACGCCGCGCTGGGCCTGGTCGACAGCCTCGACGTGCTCACCCACGCCCACATCGGCGCCACCGCGATCGTGTACCGGCGGCTGCTCGGGGCGGGCAACCGCCTGGCCGTCAGCGCGGGGACCGACACCATGCTGTCCTTCACCCACCTGGACCGCCAGTCGAGCCCGCCGGGGTGGGCGCGGGTGTACGCCAGGGTGGAGGGCGCGCTCAGCGCCGCCTCCTTCGCCGACGCGGTACGGCGCGGCAGGACGTTCGCCACGACGGGGCCGTGGCTGGAGCTGTCGGTCGACGGGCAGGAGCCGGGCGCCGTGCTGGACCTGGCGCTCGGATCGGAGGTGGGCGTCACCGCGCGGGTCGTCGGCGCCGAGGTGTCGGAGCTGCGCCTGCGCACGGCGGACGGGGTGCTGGCGGTGTCGGAGGGCCAGTCCCTGACCGCCTCGCTGCGGGTCTCGTCGCCGACCTACGTGCTCGCGGAGGCGGTCGGGGGGCCGTGCCCGCGCTCGATGACGGGGGAGACGTACGCGCTGACCAGCCCGGTGTACGTGGAGGTGGAGGGAGCGGGCGTGGCCAGGCACGAGGACGTGCGGTGGTGCCTGGACTGGCTGGACGCGCTGGAGGAGCTGCTGCGCGAGCACGCCGTCCTGCGCACGCCCGAACAACTCGGCGACCACCTGGGACTGCTGGAACGAGCCCGCGAGGTCTACCGGGCCCGCCTCCGCGCGACCTGACCACCAGGCCACCGCCTCCCTGCCCCCGTGCCCTGCCACCGTGCGGTCCGGCCCGCGGCGGATCCGCGCCCGCGCATCGGCGGCCGTGGGCGGTCAGAGACGCTTGAAGACCGACAGCAGGCGTTCGGCCGCCAGCGACGGTGTCAGGGTCCCTTCGAGGACCTCCCGCTCGACCTCGGCCGTGATCGCCGCCACCGACGGGTTGCCGCGCAGCTCGGAAAGCAGCCGATCGCGCACGAGCGTCCACGTCCACTGCACCTGCTGGCGGCGCCGCTTGGCCGCCAGGTCGATCCGGCCCTGGTGGGCCATGACCTGCCCCCACACCTCGTCGAGCCCGCCGCCGGTCAGCCCACTGCACGTCAGGACGGGTGGCGGCGGCCCCTCGGAGCGGAGCATGCGCAGCGCGCCCGCCAGCTCACGGGCCGCCTTCCTGGCCGCGAGCTCGAACTCCCCGTCCGCCTTGTTGATCGCGATGACGTCGGCGAGCTCCAGCACACCCTTCTTGATCCCCTGCAGCTGGTCGCCCGTCCTGGCGAGGCTGAGCAGCAGGAAGGTGTCGACCATGTCGGCCACGGCGGTCTCCGACTGCCCGACGCCGACGGTCTCGACGAGCACGGTGTCGTAGCCCGCGGCCTCGACGACGACCATCGCCTCCCTGGTGGCCTTGGTGACGCCGCCGAGCGTGCCGGAGGTCGGAGAGGGCCTGATGAAGGCCTGCGGGTCGGCCGACAGGCGGGACATGCGGGTCTTGTCGCCGAGGATGCTGCCGCCCGTCCGCGTCGACGACGGGTCCACGGCCAGCACCGCCACCCTGTGGCCCTGCTCGGTGAGGCGGGTGCCGAGCGCGTCGATGAACGTCGACTTGCCGACGCCCGGCACGCCCGAGATGCCGACCCTGCGGGCGTGACCGGCCAGCGGGGTGAGCTCGACCAGCAGCCGCTGGGCCAGCTCGACGTGGTCGGCCCTGGTGGACTCGACGAGGGTGATCGCGCGGGCGATCCAGGCGCGGGAGCCCGACTTCACACCGTGGACGTAGTCGTCGAGCGTCCTCACCCGCGCCACCCGCCCGGCCTCCTGTGCCCGGGGCGCGAGCCGTGGAGCATCAGTGGCCCAACCGCGAGGACAGCTCGCGCACCAGGTCGAGGGCGGCGTCGGCGATCACCGTGCCGGGCGGGAAGATCGCGGAGGCGCCCGCCGCCCGCAGCTCGTCGAAGTCGCCCGGCGGGATCACGCCGCCGACCACGATCATGATGTCGTCCGCGCCCAGGGCGGCCAGCGCCTCCCGCAGCGCGGGGACGAGCGTGAGGTGGCCGGCGGCGAGCGTGGAGACGCCGACGACGTGCACGTCGGCCTCCACCGCCTGCCGCGCCACCTCCTCGGGCGTCTGGAACAGCGGGCCGACGTCCACGTCGAATCCGAGGTCGGCGAAGGCGGTGGCGATCACCTTCTGTCCGCGGTCGTGCCCGTCCTGACCCATCTTCGCCACCAGGATGCGCGGCCGCCGCCCTTCGGCGACGGCGAAGTCGGCGCATGCCTGCCGTACCAGCTCGATGCCCTTCACCGGACCCGCCTCGTCGCGATACACCCCGGAGATGGTGCGGATCTGCCCCGCGTGCCGTCCGAACACCTTCTCCAGCGCGTCGGAGATCTCGCCGACGGTCGCCTTGGCGCGGGCGGCCTCGACCGCGAGCGCGAGGAGGTTGTCGCCGCCCGCCGCGCCCTTGGTGAGGTTCTCCAGAGCCTGCCGTACGGCCTCGCCGTCCCTGTCGGCCCGCAGGCGGCGCAGCTTGTCGAGCTGCTGCGCCCGCACCGCGCTGTTGTCGACCTTGAGCACCTCGATCGGCTCGTCGGCCTGGGGCCGGTACTTGTTGACGCCGATGACGGGCTGCCTGCCTGAGTCGATGCGCGCCTGGGTGCGGGCGGCGGCCTCCTCGATGCGCAGCTTGGGCAGCCCCGCGTCGATCGCGCGGGCCATGCCGCCCGCCGCCTCGACCTCCTCGATGTGCTGCCACGCCTTCTCCGCGAGGTCGTGGGTGAGGCGCTCGACGTAGTAGGAGCCGCCCCACGGGTCGATGACGCGCGTGGTGCCCGACTCCTGCTGCAGCAACAACTGCGTGTTGCGGGCGATGCGGGCGGAGAAGTCGGTGGGCAGCGCGAGCGCCTCGTCGAGGGCGTTGGTGTGCAGCGACTGGGTGTGGCCCTGCGTGGCGGCCATGGCCTCGACGCAGGTGCGGGCGACGTTGTTGTAGACGTCCTGGGCGGTGAGGGACCAGCCGGAGGTCTGGGAGTGGGTCCTGAGCGAGAGCGACTTGGGGTTCTCGGCCCCGAAACCCGACACCAGCCTGGACCACAGCAGGCGGGCGGCCCGCAGCTTGGCGACCTCCATGAAGAAGTTCATGCCGACGCACCAGAAGAACGACAGCCTGGGCGCGAACGCGTCGATGTCGAGCCCCGCCGCCATGCCCGCCCGCAGGTACTCCACGCCGTCGGCGAGCGTGTAGGCCAGCTCCAGGTCGCAGGTGGCCCCCGCCTCCTGGATGTGGTAGCCGGAGATCGAGATGGAGTTGAACTTCGGCATGTGCGTGCTGGTGTAGGCGAAGATGTCGGAGATGATCCGCATCGACGGCCCCGGCGGGTAGATGTAGGTGTTGCGGACCATGAACTCCTTGAGGATGTCGTTCTGGATGGTCCCCGTCAGCCGCTCGGAGGCGACCCCCTGTTCCTCGGCGGCCACGATGTAGAGCGCGAGGATCGGCAGCACGGCGCCGTTCATGGTCATCGACACCGACATCCTGTCGAGGGGGATGCCCTCGAACAGCTGCCGCATGTCGTAGATGGAGTCGATGGCGACGCCCGCCATGCCGACATCGCCCGCCACGCGTGGGTGGTCGGAGTCGTAGCCGCGGTGCGTGGCCAGGTCGAAGGCGACGGACAGGCCCTTCTGCCCTGCCGCGAGGTTGCGGCGGTAGAAGGCGTTGGACTCCTCGGCGGTGGAGAAGCCGGCGTACTGCCTGATCGTCCACGGCTGGTTCACGTACATCGTCGGATAGGGCCCGCGCAGATACGGCACCGCGCCCGGGTAGGTCCGCAGGAAGTCGAGCCCTTCGACGTCGTCCGCCGTGTAGACCGGCTTGACGGCGATGCCCTCAGGCGTCTCCCACGGCTCGCCCTCGGCGCCGCCGCCGGATCCCACGGGCGCCAGCGGGATGTTCGTGAAGTCCGGGATCATCGAACCACTCCCAGGTCGTCGAAGGTCGTGCGGAGGACGTCCAGCGCGTCGCATCCGGCGTACAGGGTCGCGTCCACGCCCTCGTGGGATCCCTTCCCCGCCAGCCAGATCCTTCTCGCCCCCGCCCGTCTGAGCGCCTGCGCGACGGCGGTGGCGTGCTCGCCGTACAGCTTGTCGGTCGAGCACAGGCACGCGACGGCGGCGCCGCAGTCGGTGAAGGCCCGTGCGATCTCCTCGGGGTCGGTGCTCGGCCCCGAGGAGACGGTCTCCAGGCCGCCGGCGTGGAAGAGGTTGGCCGCGAAGGAGGCCCTGGCGGTGTGCGCGGCCACGGGACCGATCGTGGCGAGGAAGACCCTGGGCCGCTCGGGCTGGGCGTCGGCGAGGTCGCGCAGCTCCTCGTAGGGCCGCGCGTACCGGACCCCGCCGCTCCTGGCCCCCTCGCTCCTGGCCGGGGACGGCCGCAGGGGGCGCTCACGCGGGTCGGGGAACTCGCTCACGCCCGTGATCGGGAAGCGCCGGTGCGCGACGTCGTCGTCCCTGCGCGCCCTCGTCTGCGCGATCCGCGCGGTCACCAGCTCACCGGCATCCTGGACGCCGCCGGCCGCCTCGATCTCCTGGAACCACGCCCAGGCCCTGGCGGCCAGGTCGGCGGTGCGCCGCTCGACGTACCACGATCCGCCCGCGGGGTCGGCGACCCGTCCCACGCCCGACTCCTCCAGCAGCAGGACCTGCGTGTTCCGCGCGATCCGCCTGGCGAAGGCGTCGGGCGCGCCCACGGCGGCGTCGAAGGGCAGCACGGTCACCGCGTCGGCGCCGCCGACGCCCGCGGCGAAGCACGCCAGCGTGGTCCGCAGCATGTTCACGTACGGGTCGCGCGCCGTCATCATCGCGGAGCTGGTCACCGCGTGCTGGAGCTGGACGCCCTGCCCGCCGCAGACCTCGGCCACCCGCGCCCACAGCAGTCGCGCCGCCCGGAGCTTCGCGATCGTCGCGAACTGGTCGGCGGTGGCCGCGTAGCGGAACTCCAGCTGGCCCAGGGCGGCCTCCACGGGCAGCCCCGCCGCGGTCAGCGCCCGCAGGTGCGCCACCCCCACCGCCAGCGAGCAGCCGAGCTCCTGCGCGTCGCTCCCGCCCGCGTCGTGGTACGGCAGACCGTCCACGACGATGGCCCGCAACCCCGGATGCTCGGCCGCGCACCGCAGGGCCAGCTCGACGGCGTCGCCGCCGAGCCCGGCGCCCAGGTTGCCCCTGACGGAGGCGCCGAGCCCGAGCAGGACGTCGGCCGCCTCGGCGGTGCGCTCCCCAGCCTCCAGCACGACGGGCGCCAGGTCGAGGTGGACGCCGTCGAGCGTGCGCGCCAGGTCCTCCACGGGGACCGCCAGCCACAGCGAGGTGACCCCGCTCTCCAGGTCGGCCAGCACCGCCTCGTTGTCGGGTACGGCATGCCGCTGCCGTACGTCCCAGCCCCGGTGCGGGGCGCGGGGGGCGCGCAGCTCGGGCAGGTCGCCCGCGTCGTAGAGAGGCGCTATCCGCACACCGTCATAGGTGTCGGTGCCCAGAGCGGCTTCGGGCGAGTCCGACTCCACGCCCGACTTGCGCAGCACGCCCAGCGCGAGGGCCCGCCAGTCGTCCCGGGTCGTCGACGGAAAGTCCGCGGCGAGTCTCATGCCTTGGATGGTAGGCGCACCCGCTCCAGAACATTGATCCGGGGGCGGGTATCCGCGGCTCGTGACGGGTCAGGGCAGCGGCGCTTCCCAGGTGAGCCGCCAGGTCGTGGGGCCGACGACGCCGTCGTCGGGGATGTTCTGGTTGCGCTGGAAGCGGCGGCACACGTCGCGCGAGTCGGATCCGTAGGCGCCGTCGACGTCGAGGGTCCAGCCGCGCTTCTTCATCTGCCGCTGCCAGGTGCGCACGTCCTCGCCGCGCATCACGGGCGGGAACCTCAGCAGCCGCCCGGGGAAGGCGGGGGCCTGCGGAGGCGTCGGCGGCTCCTGCCCGCCGGGCCTGGGCGCGCCGCGCCTGACCCAGCCGTAGAGCGAGTCGCCGGGGCAGTCGGTGTTGAAGCCGTCGCGGTGGCCTTTGATCTCGCGCCCCGCCATGCCCTCGTCGCGCAGGTGCTGGATCGCGTCGAGGATGGCGTGCAGCACGCCGTCGGGCGGCTGGATCAGCCCGGCGTTGCCCACCAGGCCGAGCACCGCGTAGTGGCCCGAGTTGAGCCCCGCCCCGTTGGCCGCGGGCAGATGGTGCGCCCCCCGACCCTCGAACACCTTGCGATGCGGGCACCCGATGTAGGTGTTGCCGGTGAAGTAGACGGTGCCGTTGCGGCGCGCCAGCCAGCTCTGGTTCTCCGTACGTGGGCACCAGATTTCCCCGGTGTACGTCTCGCGCGTGACAGCGAATGTCGACTGGCGCAACGCGGCGGGACGGGGGCTGAAATGGTGCAGACGCCCCAGTTTGACCTGCCACATCTCGCTGGAGCAGCTTGTGGTTGGAGGCCTCACGCGCAAGGACGCCGCCTTGCCTGAAAGGATCACGGCGAACATGAACGCTTCGGCTGCGGCCCGGCTCTTCTGCGCCAGAATCTCCTCGCCCGCGTTGTCCGCGGCCAGGGAAGACTCGATGAAGAGGGACAACTGCGCCCGGGTGAGGGAGAGCAGGAACTCATGGCTCGGCACCCTGTCAGGCGCGACCTCCAGCAGGCGCCGTCCTGCGTCCGCGGAGAGATGGAACTCCGCCAGATGCCGGTTGACGCACTCGCGCCATCGGGGATTCCCGTCGGTACGTGCGCCGACGCGAGGGAACTCCTCGACCGGTGGGCCGAACGTGGCCGTCAGCGCGGCTCTGATGCGCGCGACGTAGCCGGGATTGGTTTCCATTGACTGGTACAGGGCCACGCTGGTGGCCCGGCGCCCGTCTCGAAGCCTCTTGATATGCCCTTCCGTCCAGAACCACGCGACGAGTTCGACGAAGGCGTCGGACCATTTCGGCTCCACCGGCAGGTCTCCGCACGGAGCGGCGATCGGGATCCGGTCCCAATAGCCGAGTGTCTCTGTCGTCGCCCAGAGCCGCTCATGTGTCGTCAGTGCGCGAGGAGCCTTGCCCGTCGGCAGCCACTTCCCGTCTTGGCCCTTCTGCCGTGTGGTGCCGGTGCGCCTACGGAAACGCTCCACCGGCCAACGGTGCTGCGGAGTGGTGAGCGAGGAATGACTGACGCCCTCCATCCGGATCATCTCTCGTTCTCTGGACGGAAAGACGCACACCTCGAGGATCGGCTGCCACTGCGAGACGCCGAGCTCATGGTTGAGGGTGAGAGCGAGATCTCCGACGTCAAGCTCCTTGTAGGACTTCCAGCCCACCTGAGTGAGGATTTCCGTCTCTTCGTCCACGCAGTAGCCGATGTCGATCCAGCCGTTGGAGTCCATGTGGAAGTTCTGGATGGACTGCACCAGCGCCACGCACTTGGCATGGTCGCGCACGATGCCCGGATCGACCCTGCCGCCCGTGTAGTGGACCTTGACTCCCCTGGTGGAGTCGAGCTGGGTGTAGCTGCCGCGCGGGGAACGGGCGCGCCAGTCACGGCGCGAGACAAGATCGATGGCCACGACGATCTCCCGGGTGAGGATGGTGACAACCGAGCGTAACGCGGGGTGTACGGACAGATCCCGGAAATGTCGATTATTGGTCTGGCTAGGGCCTGAAGACCCGCCGGTCCGTAACGATGGCGGAGATCAGGTCGTGGGGCGTCACGTCGAACGCCGGGTTCAGCGCGCGGGCGCCCTCGGGCGCGATGCGCACGCCCCGGACGTTCACCACCTCGTCGTCGCCCCTGTCCTCGACCTCGATGTGCTCGCCCGAGGGGGTGGCCGCGTCGATGGTCGTCTCGGGGGCGACCACGATGAACGGCACGCCCGCGCGCTCGGCGCCCAGCGCGAGCGAGTAGGAGCCGATCTTGTTGGCGGTGTCGCCGTTGGCGGCGATCCTGTCCGCGCCGATCAGCACCGCGTCCACCCCGCCCTTGGCCAGCAGGTACGGCCCGGCGGAGTCGGCGACCAGCCGGTACGGCGCGCCCATCCGCTCCAGCTCCCACGCGGTGAGCCGCGCGCCCTGCAGCAGCGGCCTGGTCTCCAGGGCGAGCACCTCGGCCAGGCGCCCCCGCTCGTGCAGGGTCTGGATGACGCCCAGCGCGGTGCCGCGCTCCACGGTGGCGAGAGCACCGGTGTTGCAGATGGTCATGACGCGCAGCCTGTCGCCTTCGAGCAGGTCGGCGCCGCGCTCGCCCATGGCCACGCAGGCGGCGATGTCCTCGTCCCTGATCCGCTTGGCCCTGGCGAGCACCGCCTTGCGTCCCTCCTCGAGGTGCGCGGCGGCCTGGTCGACGCCCCATGCCAGATTGGCGGCGGTCGGCCTGGCGGCACGCAGGCGGGCGATGGCCTTCCTGTCACCGTCGGCCAGCACCACGCCGAACGCCCCCGCCACGCCAAGGGCGGGGGCACCTCTGACGGCCAGGCGCCGGATCGCGTCGACGAGCTCGTCCACGGTGGTGATGCGCAGCTTGACCAGCTCGTCCGGCAGCAGCGTCTGGTCGATGAGCTCGATGGCCCCTCCGACCCAGTCGATCGTCCTCACACGCGCACGGTACCAATCGCACGGACGGTCACATTTCACATCGGCCGATCGTCATGGAGATGAGCCACGATTCGACAGAGGAGCAGGACGACCATGAGACTCGCCATCATCGCCGCCACGGGCGGCGTCGGCAGGCACCTGCTGGAGCAGGCCGTCGACGCGGGGCACGACGTGACGGCGGTCGTCCGCGACCCCGCCAGGCTGTCGCGGCCCGTCAGCGCGGTGAGCGCCGACCTTTCGGCGGCCGGCCCCGCCGGGCTGGAGCCCGCCTTCGACGGCGTCGACGCGGTCGTGTCCTGCCTCGGCCCCCGCTCGGGTTCGGAGGCGGGCGTCACGTGGCGCGGCACCACGGCCATCACGCTGGCGATGAAGGCGACGGGCGTCAGGCGCCTCGTCGCGGTCAGCGCGGCCCCCGTCGGGACCGTCGCGTCGCCCGGCCGCCCCCACCCGCCCCGGCGCGACCCCGGCGACGGGATCGTCATGGGCGACCTGCTCTACCCGGTGCTGAAGGCCGTCCTGCGCAGCACCTACGCCGACCTGGCCAGGATGGAGGACGTCCTGCGCGACAGCGGCCTCGACTGGACCGCCGTGCGGCCCGTGCGGCTGACCCACAAGCCGCTGACCGGGACCTACAGGACGGCCTTCGACCGCAATCTGAAAGGCGGCAGGTACATCTCGCGCGCCGACGTCGCCCACTTCCTGCTGAGGGTCGTCGAGCGGCAGGACAGCGTCGGGAGGAGCGTGGGAATCGCCTACTGATCAGGGCACGGCGTGACGGCGGGGTCCGGAGTCCCGCTGGAGCGCGCGTGGACGACGGGCGGCCACCGGTGACCCCGGTGGCCTGGGCCCGGCCCGCCGTACGGGATCTAGCGCTCGGACAGGACGATCACCGAGTCGCCCGCGGCGAGCGTCACCGGCTGGTTCTTGCCCGGGTTGAGCACCACCCCGTAGTGCGGCGCCTGGTTGATGCCGGACGCGAGCCGGTAGCCGATCGCCGTCTCACCTCGCCGTCTGGCCGACTCGATGACGGTCGAGAACGACACCCGCGACCCCGGCGTCACGTACGACGCGGCGGGCCTGGGGTAGATCTCCGAGCCGCGCGAGTCGAAGAGGTAGCCGAAGACGTCGGCCAGGTGCCTGTTCTCGGCGAGCTGGGCCAGCAGCAGGCCGATCACCGTGTCGCTGATCACGATGTCGTCGGCCTCGGTCACCTCCGCCAGCGAGCGGTTGTTCTCGTCGTGCATCTCGCTGACGATCGAGTACCGCTCGCCCGTCGCCGTCTGCATGTCGCGCAGCTGCAGCAGCGTCATCAGCGTGCGGGTGTCGGCGTGCTGCGGCTTGAACCTGTCGTCGGACAGCACGATCACGTGCTGGTAGAGGCCGACGCCGAGCGCCTCGAGCGCGTACCTGTCGGTGGTGTCGCACTCCTTGACGTTCACGGTGAGGTTGCGCAGGCCGCTCAGGCCCGTGCCGGCCTTCGGGTGGTCGGCCGCCACGTCCAGCACCGAGCCTGGCGCGACGTAGCCGTCCAGGTAGCGGACGATGTGCTCGGCGCGGGCGTTCCAGTTGAGGATGAGCGTGCGCTCGGTCTCCGGCGGCACGGCCTGCGCCGTCGCCATGTCCTTGTCCGAGTACGAGGCGGCGCCCGAGGCGAGGTGGATGAGCGAGTCGTCGTGGGCGATGACGATGACCTGGTCGTCGGCGCCGATGACGGTGTCCATGGGCGGGTTGAGCACGACACCGGAAGGGCGGCGCAGGCCGATGACGGTCGCCGTCTCGTAGGCGTGCAGCGCCTCGCCGTACGACTGGCCGGTCAGCGCGGCGTCGGAGCGCAGGTAGATCTCGCCGCCGTCGAAGTTCAGCAGGTCCATGCAGACCACGGACATGCCCGACTGCCGGGAGGACTGGACGATCAGGCGGGAGGCGGTGTCGTCGGAGTCGACCAGGTGGACCTGGCTGCCGCCGGCCAGGCGGGCGGCGGCCATGTTGCGGCTGGAGGTGAGCGAGGCGACGACCGGCGGGTGGTCGCCCGCGCGCTTGGCGAGCGCCAGGAGGATCTTGATGACGTGGGCGTCGGGGTCCTCGCCGTCGGGCGACAGGACGACGATGGAGCGGGCCCGGCCGAGGTTCATCAGGCGCAGGTCGCCCGGTTCGGTGGGCCGTCCCGTACGGCAGACGAGCCTGGTCCTTCCGGTGTCGCCGATGCGCTCCCTGATCTCCTCCTCCATGTCGAGCTTGTCGCGGTCGGCCATGACGGCGATGACCGAGCCGCGCTGGCTGGCGTGCGCCTTCACCAGCTCGCCGACGATGGTGAAGATCTGGTCCGACCAGCCGAGGACCACGGTGTGACCGCTCTCGGCGACCATCGACCGGCCCCTGCGCAGCCGGTCGATCTTCTGCTTGAGCCCGTTGGACAGCAGGCCGACCAGGATGCTGACGATGAAGATGCCGGCCAGCGAGCCGATGAACATCACCGCGAGGAAGGCGGTGCTGCCCTTGTCGCTGGCGACCTTGCTGGGCGTCATCGCGTGCATGAGCGCCAGCCACAGCACCTCGCCGGGGCTCGAGCCCTCCGGCTCGTCGGTGAGCCAGACGGTCATTCCTGCCACGACCAGCACGATCGCGACGGACACCACGGCGAGCCAGCCGATGAGCGAGGCGGTCCCCTTGGACATGGTGTTGTCGAACCAGTAACGCATGCGCTCGCGCACAGACACCGATTACCTCCCCGTGAATGAACCTCGACCAACGGCAAAAGGTACAGGGGCTTTCATGCGACGAAAAATCATGACCGAGGGGGCGCTTACCCTTGTCCCGTGACCACCGCGAACCTGGCCTACGAGACGCTCAAACGACGCATCGTCGAGATCGAGCTGCGCCCTGGCGAGCGGTTGATCGAGCGGGACCTCGCGGCCGAACTCCAGGTGTCGAGGATCCCGCTGCGCGAGGCGCTGCGGCGACTGGCAGCCGAGGGCCTGGTGGTGCTGGTGCCCGGCAGGGGCGCGCTGGTCAGCCCCTTCACCCCCGACGACGTGCGCGACCTGTTCGACGTACGGGAGAGCCTGGAGGCGCTGGCAGCGCGACTGGCCGCCGAACGGGTCGACGCCGAAGGGCTGGCCAGGCTGCGCTCGTGCATGGAACGGGCCGGGGAGGCGATCGCGAGCGACGACAGGGCCGGCATCGCGGCCGCGAACGCCGACTTCCACCACGAGCTGGTCTCCCTCTCGGGCAACGCGCTGCTGGCCGACCTGATGCGGCCGCTGGACGCCCGCCTGCACCGGCTGTTCCGCCTCACCTCCGACCGCGATCCCGGACGGCAGAGCCAGGAGCACGCCGAACTCTACGAGGCGATCGCGGCGGGCGACCCTGCCAAGGCGGCGGCCTGCGCGCTGCGCCACGTCGCCGACGGCAGGCAGGATTCGCTGGCCATGGCGCGCGGCTGGTCGGTGGAGGACATCGACCCCATTCAGGCCACTCATTCGCGGCGCAGGGCTCGGTAGTGTAGCGCTCGTGCTCACCCCCCTGACGCCTGACGACCCTCTGGAGCTAGGCGGGTTCAGGCTGGCCGGCCGCCTGGGCGAGGGTGGCCAGGGCGTCGTCTACCTCGCTCACGACCGCTCGGGCAGGCCCGTGGCGGTCAAGCTGCTCACCCACAGCGACCCGGAGACCCGCGCCAGGCTGGCGAGGGAGCTGGCCGCGCTGGAGAGCGTCGCCTCCTTCTGTACGGCCGCCGTGCTGACTGCAGGGACCGAGGGGCGCCGCCCCTACGTGGTCAGCGAGTACATCGATGGCCCCTCGCTGTTCGAGCGGGTGCGCGACGGGAGCCCGCTGCGCGGCGGTGACCTCGAACGCCTCTTCGTGGGCACGGCCACCGCCCTGGCCGCCATCCACGCGGCGGGCATCGTGCACCGCGACTTCAAGCCGTCGAACGTGCTGCTCGGCCCCGACGGGCCCCGAGTGGTCGACTTCGGCATCGCCAGGGCCGAGGGCTCCTCGACGCAGACCTCCGGCCTCATCGGGACGCCCTCCTACCTGGCACCCGAGCAGATCGGCGGCTCTCCCGCGTCGTTCGCGTCCGACGTGTTCGCGTGGGCGGCGACGATGGTGTTCGCGGCCACGGGGGTCACGCCCTTCGGCGCCGACACCGTGCCCGCCGTCCTTCACAGGGTGCTGCACACCGAGCCCGACCTGTCGGCGTTGCCACCCCGGTTGCGGGGCATGGTGGCGGACGCGCTGGCCAAGGATCCGGGGCGGCGTCCGTCCGCCCGGACGCTCATGATGTCGCTGGTCGATCCGCGATCGGGTCCCGCGCGGGCCCCCGCCGACGCGCCCCCGCCGAGCGGCCCGCCGAACGCTCCCGGCACCGCGCCCCCGCCCGGCGGCCCGCCGTACCCTTCCGGAGGCGCACCCCCGCCCGGCCCGCCGCACCTTTCCGGGGGTGGCCCCACGGATCCTGGGCGGGCGTCGCTGACGACCCAGGGCGGCGCGCGGCGCGGCCGGCGCGGCCTCCTCCTCACGGCCGCCGCCGTCACCGTGGCCGCGCTCGCCGGCGGCACGATCGTGCTGATCAACCTGCCCAGCCTCAAGACGGCCGATCGGGGCGGCGCCTCGCCCACCGCCTCGTCTTCCCCGACCGGCCGGCCGTCCCCCGCCGAGCCGGTCTCGTCCACCGGCCCGACCCCGTCGACCGGCCAGGCATCCTCGACCGGCCAGGCCTCCTCGCCGCCGGCGTCCCAGCACGCGCAGGAGCTGAAGATCCCCGCCGCCTTCGCGGGCCGCTGGTCGGGGCACACCAGCAGCACCAACCCGCTGGACCCCGACGGCGCCGACAACACCGTCGTACTGAGGACCGGCGCGAGCACCGCGGCGTGGACCGAGAAGGACGCCCAGGTCGCCTGCGAGGAGGACATCAAGCTCACCAAGGTCGAGAAGACCAGGCTCACCTTCGAACTCACGCAGCAGAGCGGCTGCGTCCCCGGCACGATCGAGCTGAGCCTCGGCGGCGGCGTGCTGCGCTACCTGTGGCGCGACGTCCCAGGTCTCAACATGGTTCAGCAGACCGGAGACCTGCGCAAAGGCTGAAAAGCAGTCGACGCGGGCGGGCGGAGTCTGGATCATTGACGGCATGTCCGTGCTGAAGGAGGTCCGCTTCCCCGCCGCCGCCGAACTGCCGATGAACATCTGGGTCGACGACTCCGACTCCGCCGTCGACATCGTCGACGCGCTCGCGCTGTCGCCGTTCGCGACGGGCACGCAGCCGTGGGCCCGCCTGGCCAGCCTCGAGCGGGTGCGCGCCGAGGCCGCCCTCACCCCGCCCGACGGCCGTCTCGTGCGTACCGCGCAGGAGGAGGACGGCTCCGACGCCCGCCTGTTCTGCGGGGACGGCTGGACGCTGCGGGTGGTGCGCCACCGCAACCGTTGCGCCACGGTCAGCGTCACCGCCGTCAGCGAGGAGCTGGCCCGTTCGGTGCTGGCGAAGACCACCGAGGGCGCGGTCGAGCCGCCGCCGGAGACCGACCACATCGAGATGGGCTTCTGGTGGTTCGGCCCGCACGGACCCCGTCGCTCCGACAAGCCCATCACCTCGCCGTCGTGGGAGCAGATCAGCGGCAACTACTCCGCGCGCGTGCGCGAGGCCGTGGGACGGGTCATGACGGTCACGCCCGCCGAGGTGAGCGGCAGGCTGCTCCTGCTGCACGGGCCGCCAGGAACCGGCAAGACGTCGCTGCTGCGGACCCTCGCGAGAGAGTGGCGGCAGTGGTGCCAGGTCGACTGCGTGCTCGATCCCGAGCGGCTGTTCAACGACCCCGGGTACCTGATGGAGGTCGCCATCGGCGACTCGGGCGAAGACGGCGAGCGCTGGCGGCTCCTGGTGCTGGAGGACTGCGACGAGCTGATCAGGGCGGGCGCGAAGGAGGCGACGGGGCAGGGGCTGTCGAGGCTGCTGAACCTCACCGACGGCCTGCTCGGCCAGGGGCGCGACGTGCTGGTCGCGATCACCACGAACGAGGACCTGGCCCGCCTGCACCCTGCGACGGTCAGGCCGGGCCGGTGCCTGGCGCAGGTCGAGGTGGGGCCGCTGTCGCGCGAGGAGTCCGTGCGGTGGCTGGCCGACGGCGGGGCGGAGGAGTTCGCCGGCCAGGTGGGCGCCGACGGGGCCACGCTCGCGGAGCTGTTCGCCGCCCGCTCCGGCCGCGCCACCACCCCTGCGGCCGCCCCCGACACCCCCGGCCTGTACCTCTGACCGACCGCCACCCTCGAGAGCCGCCCTCGTCACCGCTCGGGTGAGGGTTGCGGCGGTCCGGTCCGAACGGTTCAGGCGGTCAGGGTGGTGTGGAGGCGGCGGGATTCGGTGACGAACCGGCTCGACCCCCTGCCCGACGCCACCGCGGCCAGCCCGCGGATCTCCCCGCGTGCCCCCGCCCACCCGGCCACCAGCCGCGCCCGCTCGATCAGGTGGGCCAGACCGGCCCTGGGGCGGGTTCCCGCGACCGGCAGCAGCAGCGGAAGCAGTTCGGCGAACACCTCCCACACCTGCGCGTGCGCGCCCTTCCTCGCCGCCGCCTCCAACGCGTCGGCGACCGCCCTCAGCGACACCTCTCCCCCGTCGATCAGCTCCATCAGCCGCCGCCCCAGCGCCGAGGAAGGCACCGCGCCCATCGCTGCCAGCCGCCGCAGCGCGGCCACCGCCTCGTCCCTGCTTGTCGCGTCCACGAGCGCCCCGGCCAGCAGGACGGCCGTGGCCGGCCCCGCGGGTCCGTCGGCTCGCACGATCGCCTCCAGCCACCGCCCGGGACCGAGCGGCCACCGCGAGGTCAGCCTGGGGACGAGGTGCGCCGCCAGCACCTCCCGATGCGAGGGCAGCATGCCAGGCCACCAGTCCATCGCCCCGACGACGAAGGCGTCGTGCCAGGTGCCTCTGGCGAGTGCGTCGATCTCCGGCAGTCCCGTCGGCTCCCCTTCCAGGGTGCTCACCAGCCGGTGCGTGGGGTCGTTCCAGTACAGCCGGCTTCCTGAGACCACCGTGGTCACCGTGGAGAGGGGGTCGGTCAGGCCGCCGCCGGCCAGCCACGCCGCCGCCGTACGGCCGGCCGCCGAGGTGCGCGCCGAGGCGAGCGCCGCGGCCCGCTCGACCGCCCCGGCGGGGATCCGCCTGGGCAGTCTCAGCAGCGCCTGCTGGAAGTCGGCGGGCAGCGGTTCGTGTCCCGCCCCGATCACCGCCTCGAGCCGGTCGAGGAACACCCACGGGTCGAGACGTCCGTCGGACCTGGTCGGCGTCGCGAGCAGCAGCGGCGGCAACGTGTCCTTCCTCAGCGCCTCGTAGACCTCGGCGCAGCGCCGCAGCACCAGCGCGAACGGCGGCGCGGACGCGGAGGCGGGATCGGTCAGCCAGTGCCTCCGCCGTTTGAAGATCCTGCGGGGCTTGACGAGCTCGACGGCCAGGTCGATGAACCACAGCGTCGGCTCGGGCAGCCCGCCGCTGTACCTGTCGTCGAGCTCCGCCACGCTCGCCAGGCCCGTCCTCAGCCCGGCCCTGTCGCTCGCCGCGAGCCTCACGAACCCGGCGAGGAACCGTTCGGACGCCGCCCATCCCGGCCGGTGGAGGGTGGCGGCGAGCGCCTTGGGCGTCGAGGGGAGGTCGGGGAAGTCGTCCATCACGGGCAGCGGCGGCAGGCCCGCCGGCGTGAACGGCTCCTCCGGCACGATCTCGCCGCCGTACCCCTCGGCCAGCCGTGCCGACAGCGATGGCGGGAGCAGCTCGCCCGCCGTTCTGATCGTCTCGGCGGCGAGCGGGCCGAAGCGCGCGGCGTGCTTGAGCGCGACCCGTGTCGCGTGCTCCTGGACGGCCCGCGACTGGTGGCCCAGCGCCATGGCCAGCGACGGGACCAGCTCGTCCGCCCGGTCCCCTGCGTGCTTCATCGTCCGGTCGAGCCAGGACAGCCCGCTCCTGACCAGGCCGCTCTCGGCCCTGAACAGCACGGCCTCCAGCGCCTCGGTGACGGTGGCGGGGTCGAGGTCGGCGGCGCGCAGGTGGGTGAGCGCCACCTCGGCGGCGGGCGCCGCGGACGAGGGCAGCAGCCGCAGGTAGTCGCGCAGGCGGGGCCGGACCTCGTCGGGTGCCGGGGCGAGCGTCTCGTGGAGGCGGGCGAAGAAGCGCAGGTCCTGAGGGGCGCCACCACGCAGGAAACGGCTGACGCACCCGTCGAGCATCAGGCGTCTGGTGGCCGGGCTCTCCGCCGCGAGGTCCCGCAACCCGTCGAGCCACCCGGACCTCGCTCCGGCGCCGTTCCCGAACGTCCCGCCGTCCGCCGCCCCCCAGGAGGAGGCCATGGGCGAGGGTGCCGTGCCGGGCCCGTGCGACCTCACGGGCTCACGGGTGTTCTCGGGTGAGGCTCCGCCTCGGGACACGCCCCTGAAGGACGTCACGCCGAGAGCCGCCGCCCAGGATGTCGCGGCCACGGGCGGGGCGACGGCGCGTGGGCCGGTGGTCGGTGTGAGAGCGGCCGTGGGAGTCGTCGGTGTGAGAGCGGGGGTGGGCGTCGTCGGTGTGGGCGCGGTCGGCGTGGGGGACGGGCCGGCAGGTCCGGGAGGGGGAACGGCGGTGCTGGGTTTGACGTGCTGGAGTCGGCGGCCGACGCCCTCGGCCTCGAACAGCCGCGGCAGGAGCGTTTTCAGGAGCGGGTCGGCGCGCAGGGCCGCGACGCCGTGCGGGACGTCCTCGGCCACCCATGCCACCACCAGTGGATCGTGCGCGGGCGGGGTCGCCCCTGTCCGGCGCAGCAGGGCGAGCGCCAGCGGCACGCCCGGGTCGTCGGCGGCGCGGATCCGCAGGGCCGTCCGGGTCGCCAGGTCCGCGAGCCACGGTTCGCTCCGTGATGACAGTACGTCGAGCAGCAGCTCGGTGTCGTGCAGGACCGCCCATCGAGGAGCGAAGTCGCGCCGGTGCAGCCATGACACCACGCCCGCCGCCCCGCCGATCGTGCCCGCGCCCGCGACCCGCAACGGCGTGACCCGCTCCCCCACCCTGGCGTGAGCTCGAAGGGCGGCCAGATATCCGGGCAGTTCCGCGGCGACCGCCTTCCTGTCGTCCGGGCCCAGCTTCACGACCAGGGCGGCGACGGCGGCGGCGTCCATGCGCTCGATGTGCCGCCGCACCCTGTCCCATGCGCCGTCCCGCTCTCTGTCGGGTGCGCTGATCCATGCGCTCATCGCGTGGCTCCTTCCAGGAGGTGGTGGAGGTCGCGGGCCGTACGGGAGAAGCCGCTGGCGCCCTTGCGAGCGGCCGCCCTGGCGACGGCGGGGAGCGGGCCGCGAGCGCCCGCCCATCCGGCCACCCGTACGGCCAGCCCGAGCGCCTCGGTGTGAGCCGCCTGCGGGCGCTCGCCGTCGCCGGGCAGCAGCGCGGGCAGCAGGCCGGCCAGGACCTGCCACACCTCGCGGTGCGCGCCGGCGACGGCCGCCGTCTCGAGGGCGTCGAGGGCGGGCGTGAGCCTGGCCCTTCGCGTGCGAACCAGCAACGCGAGCTGGCGGCCGAGCTCGGCGGAGGGCAACTCTCCCCTGGCGGCCATCGCCGGCACCGCGTCGCCTTCCTGTTCGGTGAGGAGGACGGCGAGCAGCAGCGCCGTCCCCTCCCCCGCCGGCCCTTCGGCGACGGCCAGGGCCGTCGCGTTCTCGGCGCCCGCGTCGCTCCACCGGTTGAGCACGTACGGCAGGCAGTGCGCGGCCACCACGTCCCGGTCGGAGGGCAGGACGGAGGGCCACGACGCCAGCCGTTCGCCGTGATCGCGCAACGGGTATGGCGTGACGCCGGTCATGAGGAGGTCCACAAGCTCCAGCCCGGTCGGCTCGGCCTCGACGCGTGGGACCGGCATGCCGCTCCAGTCGATGGTGACGCGGGGTCGCGGCCGCTCGGCGAGCCACGCGGCGGCGGTCCTGCCTGCGGCGGCGGTCAGCGCCCGCGCCCTGGCGACGATCTCCGGCGGAATCAGGCGGGGCAGGCGCAGCAGTGCCTGCTGCAGGTCGGCGTCCATGGCGGCGACCCCCGCGCGCTCGTAGCCCTCCAGGCGGGTGAGCAGCACGTCCGGGTAGAGGTGGCCGTCGGTGACGGTCGGGGTGGCCAGCAGGTACGGCGGAAGCGTCCCCTCCGCGTACGCCGTCCTGATCTCGGCGAAGCGTCGCAGCGTCACGTAGTGCGGCGCCGAGACCTCGCCGGAGTGCGGCATCCGGCCCTGCCGGGCGCCGGGTTCGTGGCCCATCGCGAGCGCCCACTGGTGCTCCCACAGCCACCCGTCCCACGTCCCGCGGCCCGTCCTGCCGCCGCGGGTGAAGGCGTCGCGCAGGGCGCCGGGGTCGTCGGCCGCCTGGCGGACGAACGACGCGAGCCAGGACTCCACCCCCTGCCATCCGGAGTCGGTCTCCAGGCCGCGAGCCAGCGCCGCCGGCGGCAGGGCGCGCGGATGGAACGGCTCGGGTCCGCGCACGCGCGGCAGGATGCCGGGCGTGAACGGGTCGGCGTCCGCGGCCTGGCCGCCGAAGGCCGCGGCCAGCGGCTCGCCGACCGAGGGCGGCAGCAGGGGCAGCGCCGTGCGGATGGCCTCGGCCCCCGCGGGAGAGAAGCGGTCGGCGTGGGCGATGGCCAGGCGGCCCGCCCTGTCCTGAACCTCCCGCGACGTGCAGGCGAACGCGCAGGCCAGCGACGGTGCGAGCGCGTCGAGGCCCGCGAACTCCTCGACCGCCTCGTCCAGCCAGCGCAGCCCTTCGACGACCAGCTTGCGTTCGGGTCTGGACAGCAGGCCGTCGAGCGCCTCGGCGAGGTCTGCGCGATCGAGCCTGAGGCGGCGCAGGTGCCTGAGCGCCAGCCCGGCGACGCCGGCTGGGGCTGTGGGCAGCAGGCGCAGGTAGTCGCGGGCGCGGGCGTGCACCTCGTCGTGGGAGGGTTCGAGCAGTTCGTGCAGGCGGGTGAAGAAGCGCAGGTCGGTGGCCGAGCCGCCGCGCAGGAAGCGGCGGAGGCAGCCGTCGAGGAGCAGGTCGCGGTCGATCGCGCGCTGGTTCTCGAGCACGCGGAGGCTGGCCAGCCAGGTGCCCGCGGTCAGCGGCTCGCTCCGCTCGTGGCGCAGCGCCCTGCCCACGCCCTCCGCCTCGAAGATCCTCGGCAGGAGGGCGGGCAGCAGCGGGTCGTGGCGCAGGCCGTGGGCGCTGGGCGGGCTGGAGATCCAGGCGGCCACGAGGGGGTCGTGCTCCGGCGGGGTGGCGCCGGTCCTGCGCAGCAGCTCGACGGCGAGGGGCAGGTTGCGGTTGCGGACGGTGCGCGCGCGCAGGGTCAGCCGGACGGCGAGGTCGGCCTGCCAGTCGAGCGGGCGCGCGGCCAGGACGTGGAGCAGGAGGGCGGGGTCGGCGGCGGCTCCCGTCCACGGTTCGAGGTCGCGCCTGTTGAGCCAGGACACGACCGCGGCGACGCCGCCCAGCGTGCCGGCGCCGGCGACCCGCATGCCCTCGGTCCACGCGGGCTCGCCGAGCCAGGCGCGCCCTTCGCGCAGCGCCGCCGGTAACTCGGCGGCCACCTCCCTGCGGCCCGCCTCGTCGAGGCGGGTCACCCTGGCCGCGACCGTGGCCGGGTCGCCGGTGCGCAGCGCCGTCCGCACGGCCGCCCAGGCGCTCACGCGACCACCTCGGGCGTCTCGGCGTCGGACTGCACGGCCTGCCAGGCGCTCACGCGACCACCTCGGGCGTCTCGGCGTCGGACTGCACGGTCTGCCAGGCGCTCACGCGACCACCTCGGGCGTCTCGGCGTCGGAACGGGCGGCGATCCTGGCGGCGAGCACGTGCTTGCAGGGCCCTCGCGAGCCGCGGTGGTCGAACCACCACTCGCAGGTGCACGCGCCCTCCCCGATGCGCACCCGTCGCACGCCGCCGGAGGTGGTGACCTCGGCCGTGTCGGCGCCCGTCAGCCGCACCGCGCCCGTCTCCAGCAGGCGGCGGGCCGCGAGCAGCCGGGGGTTGAGCTCGGCGACGTGGACCCTGTCGTAGGGCAGCTCCCTGTGGAAGTGGCCTGCCTCGTGCAGGTCGTAGCCGACCCTGCCCGCCGTGCCGAGCTGGGTGAGCGCCGCCCGTACCCGGGTGACCGGCAGCCCGGAGCGTTCGGCCAGAAGGCCGAGTTCGACGGAGGGCTCGAAGTTGAGCAGCATCCCCACCACGTCGGCGTCGTCGGCGGCCGTGTCACTCGACAGGTCGTCGAGGACCGCGCCCTCGCCGGAGAAGCCGCGGTACGGCTGCGGCGACACGCACAGCGTGTAGCGCATGCCCGGCAGTTCGAGCTCCCACGCGCTGGCCATGTGGTCGTCGGCGGTGGCGGGGCCGTACGCGCGCAGAGCCCTGGCGAAGCGCAGCAGCGGGTGGAGGGTGGCCAGGCGTCCGGCCCCCGCCAGCCGTACCGCGCCGGGGCCGCGGGTTTCGGAGACCCGCAGGTCACGGCCCGCGGGCACGGCCCACACGTCGGCGCCCGCGCGCTTGGGCAGCGAGCGGAGGAAGCGGACGGCCAGCGGCCCCTGCAGCTCCGCGCGCAGATCGAAGCCCGCCGCGATCACCTGCACCTCGGCGAAGCCGCGCAGCCAGCGGGCGGGCAGCGGCACCTTCTTCTCCACCACCGCGCCGTCGAGCGTGGTGACGGCCAGTTCGTCGGGGCCGACGCCGAGGTGGAGCGGGTCCCTGCCGCCGACCCGCGCCAGCGCCTCGCGCAGCGGGCCGTTGACGTCGACGTTGGTGGTGCCCCTGTCGACCACCTCGCCGTCGAGTGCGGGACCGAGCACGTCGAGCCTGGCGTAGACGCCGCCGCAGGCGGAGAACGACTCGAACCTGAGCCGGTCGCCGTCGCAGGTCACCACCGGGTCGCGGGTCCAGCCGGGGCGCGGCTGGTGGTAGCGGGCCATGGCGACGTCGGCCACCGCGAGCAGCGCGGCCGCGGCCGGCGCGGCCTGGGTGAGCAGGCCGCTGAAGAATCGGGGATGGGCCTGTGGTCCCGTCAGCGCCCTTCCGCCGGAGGTGGACAGGCCCAGCTGTCCGTGGGTGAGGGTGGAGGGACCGGCGTAGGAGTACGCCTGCACCGCGTTCGTCATGCCGGGGACGATAGAGATCGTCTCCGACAAAACGGCGGGCCGCGAGTACGTAAACCTTCCGATGCGCCCCACCTGGCCTTCCTCCACAATCGGCCAGGTGATATCCCGTGTCGCCTTCCAGCCCTCCGCGCCGGTCGAGCGCGGCTCCCGCGGCTATCACGACCCGTTCGGCGGCGCGGCGGCGGTCTGGGACTACGCCACCTGGACGAGCCCCGAGGTCGAGACCGGCTTCCCCGCGGCCGAGCTGGTGCCGTCGTGGACGGCGCGCACCCCTGCGGGCAGCTGGCTGGAGGTGGAGCTGCGCGGCAGGACCGCCGACGGCCGCCGCACCCGCTGGTACGTCATGGGCAGGTGGGCGGAGACGGCCGCCGACATCCGCCGCACGTCGCTGCCTGGTCAGGGCGACGAGGACGGCGACGTGGCCGTCGACACCCTGGTGGCCAAGCGCCCGCTGGTCGCCTACCAGGCGCGGGTCACCCTGTACGGCACGGGCGCGAGCGTGACCTCCTTCAGCGTGATGGCCTCCGGCTCTCCGGCCCCCGTACGGCCGACGCCTCCCGGCAGGGCGAGCGGGATCGAGCTGCCCGTTCCCGCGCTCTCGCAGCGGGTGCACGCCGGCCACTACCCGGAGTGGGACGGCGGTGGCGGGTCCTGGTGCAGCCCCTCCTCGGTGACGATGGTGCTCGGCTTCTGGGGAAGGGGCCCGTCTGCCGAGGAGCTCGCGTGGGTCGATCCGGCCGATCCGTGCCCGGCCGTCGACCACGCGGCCCGCGACATGTACGACCACAGCTACCAGGGGTGCGGCAACTGGCCCTTCAGCGTGGCCTACGCCGGGCGGTACGGTTTGGACGGGTTCGTGACGCGGCTGCGCTCGCTGGCGGAGCTGGAGCTGCTCATCGCCGCGGGCATCCCGGTGATCACCTCGCAGTCGTTCAAGGAGCACGAGCTGCCCGGCGCCGGCTACTCCACGACCGGTCACATCATGGTCGTCACCGGATTCACCGCCGCCGGCGACGTGATCGCCAACGACCCCGCGACGGAAGGCGTCCGGCGGGTCTACCCGAGGGCGGCGTTCGAGAACGTCTGGCTGCGGGGCTCGGGCAGCGCGGGCATCGTCTACGTCCTCCACCCGCCGGAGGTCCCCCTTCCTCCATCCGACGGCAACTGGTGATCCATGAGGGTCATCACGACGAATGGGGTTGGAGTGGAGTACGGCGGGCGGCGGGCGTGGCTCGCGCGCGACGGACGAGCCTGGACCGAGACTGTCGCCGCCTCCTGCTGAAACGACCTTTGTGGGGATGATGTGAAGAGCGTTGCCGAGATCTGCTCCGACCTGATCAGGTTCGACACCACCAATCCCGGCTCGGGCGAGCGCCCGGCCGCCGAGTACGTCGCCACGCTGCTGGCCGACGCGGGCCTCAAGCCCGTCGTCTTCGAGTCCGCGCCACGGCGCACCACGGTCGTGGCGCGCGTCGAGGGCGACTCGCCCGACGCGCTGCTCGTCCACGGCCACCTCGACGTGGTCCCCGCCGATCCCGCCGAGTGGCAGATGCATCCTTTCTCCGGCGAGATCGTCGACGACTGCGTGTACGGCAGGGGCGCGGTCGACATGAAGGGCTCGTGCGCGATGACCATCGCCACCGTGCTCGACCTGCAGGCCAGAGGGGTGCGGCCGAAGCGCGACCTGGTGCTGGCGTTCCTGGCCGACGAGGAGGCGACCGGCGACTACGGCTCCCGCCACGCCGTCACCGAGCACCGCGAACTGTTCGACGGCGTCACCGAGGCCATCAGCGAGTCCGGCGGGTTCAGCGTGACCTCGGGCGACGTCAGGGTCTACCCGATCGCGGTCGGCGAGCGCGGCACCTCGTGGATGGAGCTCACCGCGCACGGCGTCGCGGGCCACGGGTCCAGGCCCGCGGTCGACAACCCGGTGGCCACGCTGGTGCACGCCCTGTCGCGGGTCGCCTCCTACCAGTGGCCGGTGCGGCTGACGCCGTCGGTCGCCGCGCTCCTGGAGAACCTGTCGGAGGTCATCGGCCGGCCGATCGACCTCGACCGCCTGGACGAGGAGGCGGCCCGGCTGGGGGCGCTCGGCACCCTGTTCAAGGGCCAGATCCGCAACTCGGCCAACCCGACGATGCTGTCGGCCGGATACAAGGTCAACGTCGTGCCCTCCACGGCCTCGGCCCACGTGGACGGCCGCTACCTGCCGGGGTTGCAGGAGGAGTTCCTCGCCACGATCGACGAGCTGCTCGGCCCGAAGATCACCCGCGAGTTCGTCAACCTGGAGGACGCGCCCGCCGCCCCGTACCCGTCGGCGTTCTTCGACGAGCTGGGGGCGGCGCTGGTGGCCGAGGATCCAGGGGCGCGGCCGGTGCCGTACGTGATGAGCGGGGGCACCGACGCGAAGTCCTTCGCGAGGATCGGCATCAAGGGGTACGGCTTCGCGCCGCTGATGCTGCGCCCCGACCTGGACTACTTCGGCATGTTCCACGGGAAGGACGAGCGCGTGCCGGTGGAGGGCCTGGAGTTCGGCACCCGTGTCCTGACCCGCCTGCTCACTCACGCCTGACCGGCCGGGGCGGTCGACGGTCTTCCGGCCGGGCCGCCCCGTTCGTCGTTCGGCCGTCCGGGGCGGGTGCATCCGCCCGCCCCGTGCCGCCGTTCCGGTATGCGGACCCGGCGTTCCGGGACGGCCGCGCGGGCCGATGACCCAGGCGGGCGACTGTGACAAGCGGTGGGAACGGCCGCGCCTGGGGACGGTCAGCGCACCGTCAAATCGGACATTTCGGCTGTATGGCTACTAAACGTGCTGCTAGCATCACATACTGTGACTAATCCGAAACGCGTAGAAATCGGCTGGCCCGGACTAGGCATCACCGTGACCGCCGAACTCGATGAGCGCAACGCCGCTCTCGCGCAAAGCCTGTGGGACGCGCTGCCGTACCGCAGCCTGCAGGGCCACGCCCTGGTGGCGGGTCACCACCTCTACCACGTCGCCCCGGTCCACGGGCTGCTGCACCAAGCGGCCACCTACAAGGTCGACGACCGGCGCTTCGAACCCGACGGCACGATCTTCGCCTCGCGCCTGCAGCACCTCGGCATCAAGTACGGCGAGCTGACCGAGCCGATGCCCGCCACCCCGATCGGCAGGATCCTCCCCGACGACCTCGACTCGCTCGTCGAGGCGGGCCACGCGGTGTGGGAGGCGGTCTACACGACCAAGAAGCCCGTCATCGCCGAAGTACGCAGGGCGGGCGGGGCCGGCGGGCACAGCCTGCCGCGCCTGAAGGCCCGCGACCAGGAGACCGACGCGCTGATCGGCGACCTGCACGCCGAGACCGAACGGAACTGGCTGGAGCCGCCACAGGAACTCGTCGACCTGCACGAAGGCCGCATCCCCTCGGGGGCGGGCAGCTTCCAGACCGTCCTGACGACGGTGCTGTTCGTCAACGGCGAGACCCGCCCTCTGGGCTACGCCAGCTACGGCGGCCTGGTGCGCGCCGCCTACGAGAACATGTCGCTGGAGGCGCTGCGCCACATGGCGCGCCTCCTGATCGCCACCCCCGGAGAGTTCCTCGGGTACTGCGGCCTGGAGAAGGTGTGGTCCTTCACCCAGCGCGTCCTCGATCGCATCGACAGAATCGACGACCGCGACGACTTCGTCGCCCTCATGGCGCACATGGCGCTCTACGTCAACTGCCTCGGCGGTTGGAACCTGCACCTGTTCCCGTGGCAGCTGGGCGACCACCTGCGCCGTGAGAGCGCGGTCGCATGACCACCCACGCACAGGTCGTGGTCGTCGGCGGCGGGGTGATCGGACTGTCGATCGCCTACCACCTGGCGGAGGCCGGCGTCGGCACCATGCTGCTCGAACGCGACGCGCTCGGATCGGGCGCGTCGCGGGCCACGGCGGACGTCGTGCGCGCCTACTTCGCCGGCAACCCGGTGAGCTCGGCGATGGCCGTGCGGAGCCTTTCCGCCTATCGCGACTTCTCCATCCGGCCGGGCCTCGACCTGCCGCTGCGGCGCGTCGGCTATCTGGTGCTGTTCACCGAACAGCACCAGATAGCGGCCTTCGAGGCCGACCTGCCCGCCCAGCGGGCGGCGGGAGTCGACGTCGAGCTGATCGACGCCGACCAGGCCAGGCGGCTCAACCCGCTCATCAGCGGCGACCTGCCGCTGCTGGCGGCCGCCTGGTCGGCCGAGGCGTACGTCTCCGACACCGCCGCGATCGTCGACGGCTACGCGGAGGCGGCCAGGCGGGCCGGTGCGCGGCTGCTGACCGGCGTCCCCGTCACGGCCATCGACGCCGACGCGGGCAGGGTGGAGACCGCCGGCGGCGCGATCACGGCCGACGCCGTCGTGTGCGCCGCCGGCGCGTGGTCGGCCCCACTCGCCCGCTCGGCGGGAGTGGACCTGCCGCTCACCGAGCCGATCGTCCAGGAACTGCTCACGACCGATCCGCTGCCGCCCATGCCGGACATCCCGATCACCCTGCACGCCGCCAGCGGCCTGCTGGTACGAATGCGCGGCGACGGGCTGCTGATCGGCATGGGCTACCCGGGTCCCGACAGAGGCGCGTGGCGGCGGCGCGTCGCCGCCCAGCTCGCCGTCGTCTATCCGAGCCTGACGGGGTCCGGGCTGTACACGGCCGTCACCGGCGTCCGCGACGCCAGCCCCGACCGCACCGCGTTCATCGGCCACCTGCCAGGGCCGCCCGCGTTCCTGTACGCGGCGGGCTTCTCCGGCCACGGCCTGTGCAACGCGCCCGCTGCGGGCGAGCTGGTGCGCGACCTCTATCTCGGAAAGGATCCCGGGTTCGACACGACCATGCTGACCGCAAGGCCAGACCGAGTGGGGTGACCATGGACATCGAACACGCCGAATTCGTCCTCGACCCCGCCACCCCCGACGTGCACGCCGACAACGTGCGGCTGCGGGAGGCGGGACCGCTGATCCCGGTGGAGGTCGAGGGGGTGCGCGCGTGGGCGGCCACCCGCTACGCCACGCTGGCCGTCGTCCTCACCCACCCCGACCTGTCCAGGGACATCAGATACTGGGACCCGGCGGCCAAGGCCGCCGCGCCCCTCGACACCGCGGTCAGCAGGCTCGCGTTCGACACGTCCATGCTGAACGCGGAGGGTGAGGACCACCACCGGCTGCGCTCACCGGTGTCCAGGTCGTTCACCGCCCGCAGGGTGCAGGAGCTGCGTCCGAGGATCGCCGAGTTCGTCGCCCATCACATCGACCGGCTGGCGGCCATGCCGCCGGGCCCTGTCGACCTGCGGCTGGAGTTCGCCTATCCGATACCGCGCGACGTCATCTCCGAGCTGATGGGCGTCCCGCCCTCACTGCGGGACGAACTCCACGAGCTCACCGACGTGGCCGCCAGGGTCGGCGACACCCCCGACGACGTCACCGACGCCCGCAAACAGCTGTACAGGCTGCTCGACGAGATCATCGAGATGCGGCGCGAGACGCCGGGCGAGGATCTGATCACCGACCTGATCGCCGCCTCCGAGCAGGAGGGCGACGCGCGGCTCACCCGATCGGAGGTGCTGGACACGGTCGAATTGCTGTTCATCGCGGGGCACGTGACGACCGTCAACCTCATCACCAACGCCTCCCGGGTCATGCTGACGCATCCCGAGCAGCTCGCCGCGGTCCGCTCGGGGGCGTGGCCGTGGAGCGCGGTGGTCGAGGAGACCATGCGGTGGGACTCGCCGATCGCGCACTTCCCGATGCGCTACGCCGTACGGGATCTCGAGATCGAAGGGGTGCCGGTGCGCAAGGGCGAGGCCGTCATCGGCTGCTTCGCCTCGGCGGGCCGCGATCCCGACCGCTACGGGGAGCGGGCCGACCGGTTCGATGTGACCGCCCCCACGCCCAGCCACCTGTCGTTCGGGCACGGATCGCACTTCTGCCTGGGGGCGCCGCTGGCGAGGCTGGAGGGCGAGGTGGCGCTGGCCGCGCTGTTCGCGGCCTTCCCCGACATCCGGCTGGCCAACCAGGAGAACGGCTGGCGGCCGCTCGGCACCGTGCTGGGCAACAGCACCAGGCACCTGCCCGTGGTCCTCGGAAGGAGGGCGGAATGAGCCTCGGCCAGAGCGTCTTCGCGGGCGTCAGGGCGGCGGGCCCGCGTGACGTGCTGGTGTGCGGGCGGCGCCGTCTGACCGGCGACGACGTGCTGGAGATGGTGGCGGGCGCGGCGGCCGTGCTGCGGGCCCGCGGGGTACGGCGCGGCGACACGATCGCCTGCATGTCGGGCCGGCAGCCCGAGAGCACCGTCGCCAGGCTCGTGATGCTCGAGCTCGGCTGCCCCGTCGTCCACCTGCTGCCGGGACTGCCGATCGAGGCCGCGGTCAAGACCATGCGCATGCTCGGCACCACGGTCCTGCTCCACGAGCCTTGCCGGCAGGACGACGCCGAGCGGCTGCTCGACGCCTACCCCGTGCCGATCGTCTACCGGCTCGACGCGGACCTGTTCTCGACGCCGCACGGCGGCCTCGTCGGCCCGCCGAAGGTGCTGCCCGAGTCGCTGTCCGCGGTGGCGTTCACCAACGGCACCACAGGCGGCGCAAAGGCCGTCGCCTTCAGCCAGAGGGCCGAGCGGGCGCACCTGGCGGCGGCGCGGGCGACGCTCGCGCCCGAGCCGTGGCGCTTCCTCGTGGCGCCCGGCCACTACGTGCCCGACCAGCTCGTGCTGTGGACGCTGGCGACGGGCGGCACCGCGGTCCTGCTGGACGACGCCGACGTGGGCCGCGAACACGAGATGATCGCCGGGGAGGGCGTCACGCACACCCTGGCGGGCCGGCCGATCGAGCTGTACGAGCTGGCAGGCCGGATGGGACCCGTGGCGCTCGGCGAGGGACCCGGCACCCTGAGGCTGGTGCTGTACGGCGGCGCGGCCGCGGTGCCGACGCGCAGCAGGGAGGTGGTGATGGGGCTCGGACCCGTGGCACTGCAGTGCTACGGGCTCACCGAGGCCGGCTTCGTCACCACCCTGTCGCCGCTCGACCATCTGCGCCCCGACCGGGTGACCTCGGTCGGGCGGCCCCTCGAGGGCGTCGAGGTGTGCGTGCGCGACCTGGAGGGCCGCGCGCTGCGGGTCGGCCAGGTCGGCGAGGTGTGGGTGCAGTCGACCCAGATCATGAGCGGATACGTCGGCGATCCCGCGCGCACCGCCGCGACGCTGCGCGACGGCTGGGTCCGCACCGGCGACCTCGGCCACCTGAACGCCGACGGCTACCTGTTCCTCGTCGACCGCGTCGACAACAGGCCGGCCGACGGCGTCTACGCCCACCCGATCGAGCACGTCCTGACCAGCCACCCTGCCGTGGCGGACGCCGCCGTCCTCGGGGTGCCGTGTGAAGGCGGTCACGCGGTGGCCGGCACGGTGGTCAGGCGAGCCGGCGGTGCCGAGCCCGCGACCACCTGACGGTATCGAGACCCCGCGATGACGACGCCCGCCCGTCGTCATCGCGGCCTCATGTGGAGGCGCGTCACACGCCGAAGGCGGCCAGGGTGCCCCACGTGGTCGCGACGCCCACCAGCGCGCCCGCGATCACCTGGGCGGGACTGTGGTGGGCGAGGCGGACGCGGGCCCAGCACACCAGGCCCACCAGCGCGCCGCCCACCAGCGCCGTCGGAACAGGCGGGAGCACGTGGGCCAGGACCACGGCGGTTCCGGCCGACACGGCCGCGTGGAAGGAGATCTTCCAGCGCAGCGTCACCGGCACGGTGACCGCGAGGGCGGCCAGCATCGCGGTGACGGTGGCGACCAGAAGGGTGGGGGCGCCCAGCAGGACCAGCAGGACCAGCGCGACGAGCACGGCTGCCACGGCCGCCAGCAGCGGTCCCGTACGGCGGGACCTGTCGACCAGGTGGCGGGAGTCGAGCCGTCCCATGCGGACACCGACGGCGATGACGGTGGCGGGCACGCCGCCGCAGAGGGCGGAGGCGAGCAGCCCCCAGGCGGCGCCGCTCCAGCCCTGGGCGATCAGCCCGACGGCGGGAGGCATGGCGATCACCAGCACCTGGGGGGCGAACGCCTCGGTCACCCAACCGGCCATCCTGGTCATCACCCGCGCGTACCCCCGTCTCGGTTCATGGTCATCCAACCTGTCACGAGCCGGACGGTGGAGGCAATCAGAGCACCGGCCCCGTCCTTCCGTGCGGAGTTCGACCTGGCGCCCGGACGGCGTTTGGGCCACAGTTGATCTCGTGCGAGACAGAATGCCGATCTCCCTTGGCGAGGGAGTGGAGATGTACGTCGAGGTCACCGGGGACGGCGCGGAGCGCGAGATCGCCGGTCGCCGCACCGCCGCCTCCCTCCAGGACGTGACCGACGCCCTCACCCGTTTCTCCTCCTCGCTGACGGAGTCGCTGAAGAAGAGCGGCGCGTCGCGCTTCTCCGTGGAGTTCGGCTGCGAGGTGGCCGCGGAGACCGGCAGTCTGGTGGCGGTGCTCGGCAAGGGCAGCGCGACCTCCTCCATCAAGGTGACGCTCGAATGGGAGGAGCCCGCCACGTGAGGGCGCGGCTCGCGGCCGCGACTCGCTCGGTCTGCGTGGCGCTGGAGTCGGGCGACCTGGTCGGCTCGGGAGTGTTCGTGGGGCCCGGCGAGGTCCTGACCTGCGCGCACGTCGTGAGTGACCCCGATGACCCCGTCACGGGGCGCTGGAACGAGCGGGAGCTCTCCCTCCGGGTGGCCGAGTGGCTGCCCGATCTCGATCTGGCGCTGTTGCGCTGCGACGGCGAGGTGGCGGACCTGTGGGCGGGGCTGTCGGCCGAGGCCGAGCCCGGCGACGAGCTGTGGGCGTTCGGCTTCCCTGGCGGCCCCTACCGCTCGGGCGATTCGGTCTCCTTCCGTTACGACGGCCCCTCACGCCTGCGCGGCAGGGACGACCTGCTGAGGGTGACGCACGGACGCGCCATGGAGGGCTTCAGCGGCGCGCCCGTGCTGAACTGGCGCACGGGCGGGGTGTGCGGCCTGCTGCGCCGCTCCGACCAACCCGCGGGCGGGCCTCCAGGCGCCAGGCTCGTGCCCGTCCCCGTGATCAGGAGCGCGCTGCCGTCGCTGTCGACCGCGCCCGGCTGGCTCGGCCTGCTGGACGACGAGCAGATCGGCGCCGGCGGCTGGCAGGCGCTCGGCCCGAGGGTGCGCTCGTATCTGGCCGCCGCGCGCACGGAGGCGGGCCGCCATCCGTACGGCCTGGGCGTCGCGTTCGCGCCCCGCCTCGACACCGTCTACGTCAGCCAGCAGGCCGACGCGCTGGCGGCCACGGGCCCGGCCCGCCACCTCGACGCGGCGTCCCTGGTCGACGAGTACGGCGGCGGCCTCGTGGTCGGCGGGCCAGGTGCCGGCAAGTCGAGTCTGCTCAGGCACCTGCTGGCACTGGCGGCCGACGACCGGCGGGTACCCGTGCTCGTCCCCGCGGCGGCGCTGGCCGGCGACCTGCCGCTGCCGAGGGCCCTGGCCGAAGGCGTCTACGCGACGCTCGGATCCAGCGTGGACGATCTCGACCTGGCGGAGCTCCTGGCCCGGCATGCCGCGCCAGGCGTGCCGTGGCTGGTGCTGGTCGACGGCGTGGACGAGCTCCAGGGGCAGGAGGCGCGGGCGCGGGTGCTGCGCGCCGTGGCGAGGTGGTGGCGCGACGACCGCTACAGGTTCGTGGTCACCAGCCGCCCGCTGCCCCAGGCCGAGCTGTCCGTCCTGTACGGCGAGCGCTTCCCCGTCGTGGAGATCCAGCCCCTCGCCGACGCCCAGCTCCCCGTCCTGGCCACGCGCTGGTTCACCGCGCTGGGCCTGGACGACGTGCCCGCCATGGTCGAGCGCTTCATGACGCGGCTGTCGCTCGGTCCGCTGGCCCGCGTCCCGCTCATCGCCACCATGATCTGCCTGGTGTTCGCCGAGTCCCCCGGCAACCCGCTGCCGCCCACCAGGGCCGAGCTGTACGAGCGGTTCGTGGGGATCCTGCTGGGCAAGGCGGGCAGGGAAGGCGACAGGCGGCTGCTGACGGACGTCGCCCTCAAGGTGATCACCGAGGACGCCGACCCCGGTGACCTGGCGCCCGCCGAGATGCTGCGCCGCAGCGGTCTCATGGTGGAGCGCTCCGGCGGCTTCGCGTTCGCGCACAGGACGATCGCCGAGTACCTGGCCGCCTGCCGGCTGGCCGAGCGGCGGCCGGGCCGGTTGGCCCGCTGGCGGATCATGCTCGGCGCGGGCAGGCAGAACTCGCTGGACCTGTTCATGGCGGCGTTGCTCAAGGACAGGGGTGTCGACCTGACCGAGCCCGTCCCGCACAGGTTCCTGCTGCCCCGCCTGGCCCACGCCAGGCTGGTGGCGGCGCTGGCCCGCGAGGGCGTCGCCGTCCGCGGCGGGACGCTGGAGGCGGCCGAGCGGACGCTGCGTGAGGTCGTCGAAGGCCGCCTCCAGGCGGTGCCGGAGGCGCTGAGGGAGTTCGGCTGGGAATGGGCCGACGACAGTGTCCTGGCCGCCACCTCACTGGCGTTGCTGAACAGGTCCGCGGGCCTGGAGGCGCTCGCCCGGCTCGCCGCCGACCCCGAGGTGGGCGGCTTCACGATCCACGACGCGGGCGGGCACATGGCCGAGCTGCTCGACGTGGCGCCCGAGGAGGGGCGGGCGCTGCTGGGCAGGCAGGCGGCCGACCCGGCGAACAGGAGCCACGACCGGCTGGGCATCGCGCGCTTCCTCGGGCAGCCCGAACTGCTGCGGGCGCTCAGCGCCGATCCGAGCATGGACGACGACGACCGCCTCGCCTGCGCGAGAGATCTGGACGAGGCCGACCTGTACGCGGCGCTGCTGGAGGACGGCACGGTCGGGGTGACATGGCGCAGAGCCGCGTTCGAGCGGCTCAAGGAGCTGCGGCCCGGCACCCCCGACCCGTTTCCTCCCGCGCCGGACCAGGCGTGGGAGCGCATGGCGCACGTGGCCCGCGCCAAGGATCCCGAGCAGGCGTGGGCGGCGCTTCGGGATCCGCGGGTGCCCGCCCTGCCCAGGGTCTTCGCCTGCCTCCTGCTGCAGGACTGGTGCCCCGAGGACGGCAGGGCGGCGCTGGACGAGCTGGCCAACGATCCCACGCTCGGCGGCTTCCACCGCGTCTTCTGGGGGCAGGACCAGGCGCGGCTGGCCGCCGACCCCGGCCTCGGCCGGCAGTGGCGGGTCTTCGCCGCCGAGCAGCTGGGCGACCCCGCGCTGCTGTCGCGGCTGGCCGCCGACCCGACCTTGGACAGCCGGCATCGGCGGCGATGCGACATGATGGCGCGGTGGATCAGATCACGCTGAGCGCCTGCGCCGAGGTCGGGTTCCAGGTGGCGGGCCGTAAGGGCGCGCATGGCGCGATGCGGGCGCTACGCCGGGTGATCCCGCTGGACGCCTACGAGTTCGTCGCCTTCGACCCGGTCACGGGACGGCACCGCAGCCTGGTCTCCGACGGGCTGAGCGGCGTCCCCGTCATCAGGGAACGGCGGGGCGGGGGGAGCGAGCCGTACCCGATGGACCCCGCGCAGCTGGCCTCCTACGGCTGGCGGCAGGGGCTGACCACGCCGCTGCTGCTGGCCGAGGGCCGCTACACGGGGTTGTTGCACCTGTCGGCGCCCGGCTTCCCCGAGCACGCGCGGACGGTCATGGCGGCGCTGTCGCCGACGCTGGCCCACGTCACCGACCTGACGCGGTGCGTGATCGACCCCGTCGGGCTGCCGAGCGGCTTCGCCGCCGTGGCCTTCGACCGCGGCGGCGTGGTGCGCGACGTGGCGGGCGCGGCCAGGTCGGACGTGGTGGCCGCCGACCCGGCCATCGCCGCCCACGCCCGGGCCTTCCTCGACTCTCGGGAGCTGAGCAGGCACGGCCTCTGGCAGGACTCGGGCGGCCAGTGGCGGGAGGTGCGGATGCTGCGCGCGGGCGTCGGCTCGCACGGCGAGCTTCAGGGGGTGGTGGTGGCCGAGCGGGCCTGCTGCCTGCCCTACGAGCTGACAGGGCGGGAGGTGCAGGTGCTGACCAGGGTGGCGGCGGGCGACTCCAACCCGCAGATCGCCGCCGCCCTCGTGCTGAGCGTCCGCACGGTCACCACCCACCTGGAGCACATCTTCGCCAAGCTGGGCTGCGACAGCCGTACCAGGGTCACCACCAAGGCCCTCGCGGAGGGCCTGTGCGTGATCGACCTCTAGACGCCCGCCGCCGCCCAGCCCGCGGGCACGGTGACGAGCAGCAGTTCGAACCAGACGGTGTTGACGCCGTTCTCCCTGGTGTAGCCCCAGCGGTGGCTGAGCGCCTCCAGCAACGGCAGGCCCCGCCCGTTCTGCGCGGTCGGGGAGGCGGTACGGCAGGCGCACGGCGGCCCTTCGGACCCGCCGTCCTTGACGCACACGCGCACCCTCGTCCCGGTGGACAGCACGGTCAGGGTGAAGGTGCCGCCGTCACGCGAGGCGGAGTGCACGACGGCGTTGGTGACCAGCTCGCTGGTCAGCAGCACGCTGTCGTCGTGCAGCGGATGTCCGGATCCGAGGGCGGTGGTCACCAGGCGGCGGGCCGTGGCGACCTGGTCGGGTGCTCCTGGCAGGGTCCAACTGTCGTACTCCGGCGGTTCCACGGCGACCTCCCCGACTGCGGCGACCTTGTAAGGACGCGGCGCCCCGCGGGCAGGAGGCGTCACGAAAAGGTAGGAATGCTCTTGCTGGGCGGAACCGGATCAGGTCCGGCGCCATCACGCTCCGGCCTGGCCGTCGTCGATCCGCGCTTCCTCCTCACCGGCGGGCGGGTCGTCAACCGGGGCGGCCGACCGAGTACGCTGCGATCGGATGAGGCGACTGGAAGGGGAACCTGGGCGTGAGCAGCCTGGAGGCCGTCTGGGTGCAGCCGTACGAGCAGCCTGGCGCAGCGGTCGTGACGGGTGTCTTCGACATCCTGCACGTGGGCCACGTCCGCTACCTGCGGTCGGTGGCCGAACGCGGCCTGCCGCTGGTCGTCGGCGTGGAGGACGATCCGCGCGTGCGCGCGTGGAAGGGCCCGAGCAGGCCGCTGAACCCTGCCGCCGAGCGGGCCGAGGTGCTGGCGGAGTTGCGCTCGGTGTCGGGGGTGTTCATCGTGACCGGCCCGCCGGAGGCGCACGGCCCCGAGGACTACATCGACCTGCTGGCCCCGATGCAGCCCGGCGCGCTCGCGCACACGGCGGGCGATCCGCACGCGGGCGGCAGGTGCGCGGCCGCGGCGCTCCTGGGCGCGCGCTGCTGGGAGCTGGAGATGATCCCCGGCCGTTCGACGACCAGGATCGTCAACGCTGGGCTAGGATGACCCCCATGCAGCGCGCCATCGTCACGACGACGCCGGACCCGTTCCCGGCGCGCTGATTCCATGCTCCCCGGGCGAACGCCCGGGGATCGCTGGTCGTTCGCCCTCGTTTTCCGAAGGGTTCATCATGAACGACCATCGAAGGCTCGGCCGCGAGCTCGACCTCTTCGACACCCACCCGCTGATCGGCTCGGGACTGCCGTTCTGGCTGCCCGCGGGCGCCGCCGTGCGCAGGGCTGTCGAGGACTACGTGCACGAGCTCGAACGCCGCAACGGCTACCAGCACGTCAACTCGCCCGTGCTCGGCAAGCGCGAGCTCTACGAGAGATCGGGGCACTGGGCGCACTACAGCGACGACATGTTCCCCGCGATGGAGGTCGGCGGCGAGCAGTTCGTGCTGCGGCCCAGCCTGTGCCCGCACCACGCGCTGATGTTCGCCGCCAGGCCGCGAAGCCACAGGGATCTTCCGCTGCGCCTGGCCGAGCTCGGCGGCATGTACAGGGGCGAGCTGTCGGGCGTGCTGGGCGGACTGTCGAGGGTGCGGGCCATCCAGCTCAACGACGGCCACGTGTTCTGCCCGCTGGACGCCGCCGCCGCCGAGGTGTCGGCCGCGCTCGACCTGATCGAGGCCGCCCACGGGCAGCTCGGCGTCGTGCCCGCCCGCTACCGCCTCTCGCTCAGGGGCGACGGCGCCAAGTACGTCGACGACCCCGCCATGTGGAGCAGCGCCGAGGCCATCCTGCGGGAGGCGCTGCGTGCCCGGGGCCGCGCCTTCGACGAGGAGCGCGGCGAGGGCTCGTTCTACGGCCCGAAGATCGACATTCAGGTGGTCGATCCTCAGGGGCGCGAGAGCACCCTGTCGACCGTCCAGGTCGATCTGTTCCAGCCCGGCCGCTTCGATCTGTCCTACATCGGCCCCGACCAGGCGCTCCACCGGCCCGTGATGGTGCACAGGAGCCTGGTCGGCAGCCTCGAACGCCTGATGGCGCACCTCGTGGAGATCCACGGCGGCGCCTTCCCCGCCTGGTTCGCGCCCGTCCAGGCGGTGGTGCTGCCCGTCACCGACGCCGAGGTCCCCGCGGCCGAGGAGCTGGTACGGCGCGGCGTGGCAGCGGGTCTGCGCGCGTCGATGGCGGCGCCCGACCACGGCACCCTGGGGGCGCGCATCAGGTCGCACAGGCTGGTGCCCTACCAGCTGGTGGTCGGCCCCGCCGAGGCGGGGCTGGGCGAGGCGGCGCTGCGGCTGCGCGACGGCAGCAGGCAGGAGGCCAGGCCGATCGCGCAGTTGCTGGCCTGGATGGCGGCTAGAGCCAGCCCCGCTTTTTGAACGCCACGTAGAGCACCCCCGACGCGATCACGATGATGATCGTCGAACTCCAGAACCCGCTGCCCGACCCGAACCCCGGGTACGGCACGTTCTGGCCGTAGTAGCCGGTGATCATGGTGGGCACCGCGATGATCGCCGCCCAGCTGGTGAGCTTCTTCATGATCTCGTTGAGCCTGAACCCCTGCTGTGACATGTGGGTCTCACGGAGGTTGCTCATGAGTTCACGCAGGTTCTCGGTCCACTCGGCCACGCGCAGCACGTGGTCGTAGAGGTCCTGGTAGTACGGCGCCATCTCCGGCGTGGCCAGCAGCTGGTCACGCCGGAACAGCGTGTTGACCACCTCGCGCATGGGCGCGGCCACCTTGCGCAGCCCCGCCATGTTCTTGCGCAGGGTGAACATCCTCCTGGCGTCCTCCCTGGTCATCGGGCGCTCCTCGAACAGCTGCTCCTCCAGCTTCTCGACCTGCTCGTCGAAGTGCTCGACCAGCTCGAAGTGCGCGTCGACGACGTAGTCGAGCAGGCCGTGGAGCAGGAAGGAGACCCCGTTCTTCGCCAGGGCGCCGGCGGCGTCCCATCGGGCGGTCACCTTGCCGATGTCGAAGTGCTCGCTCTCGCGCACGGTCACCAGGGCGTTGCGGGTGGCGAAGGCGTCGACCTCGACGGAGTGGAGCCTGCCGTCCTCCAGGTGCAGCCAGTAGGAGGTGATGAACAGGTGGCTGTCGTAGACGTCGACCTTGGGCCGCTGGTGCTCCTGGAAGACGTCCTCCACCGCCAGCGTGTGCAGCCCCAGTTCCTCGGCGACGCTCTCCAGGTCGGCGGCGGTGGGCGCGCACAGGTCGAACCAGACGACGTTGCCGGGGTCGGAGACGTGGTCGGAGACCTCCGCGACGGGAAAGCCCTCCGACACGAGGACGCCGTCGCGATAAAGGCGGGTTCGCACCATGACCGTCCACCTTAGACGAGCTCGGCGAACCGCGCGGCGTTGCGGACGGCGGCACCTCCTGGATCGTTGTTGAAGTAGACGTAGGCCTCCCGCCATCCGGCCTCGTGCACGCGTCGCGCCCATGTTCGGAGCGCGGCCTCGCCGTACGCGGGCCTGGGGGTGGCCCTGCCCTCGTGCAGCCTGACGTAGCCCCACCTCGCGGTCCGCCACGGCGGGTTCAGCACCCTGCTCTCCCTGTCGGCCCAGCACAGCGCCGCCTCGCGGGCCTCCAGCACGCTCCTGACCTCGTCGGTCCACCACGAGGGATGCCTGAACTCCACCGCCACCCGCACCCTGCGCGGGAAGCAGGCCAGGCAGCGGTCGAGCTTGCCGGGGTCGGCCTTGAGCGTGGGCGGCAGCTGCAGCAGGATCGGGCCGAGCTTGCCCTTCAGGCCCTCGACCGCGCCCATCAGCCGTTCGACCGGCTCCTCGGGGTCGGTCAGCCGCTTGATGTGGGTGAGGTACCTGCTGGCCTTGACCGCCATCACGAACCCGTCGGGTGTGCGCTCGGCCCACTCCTCGAACGTCCGCGTGGACGGCAGGCGGTAGAAGGCGTTGTTGCTCTCGACCGTGCGGAAGTGTTGCGTGTAGGTCTCCAGCCACAGCCGCTGCGGCACCTTCTCCGGGTACAGCACGCCCCGCCAGTCGCGGTACTGCCAGCCGGAGGTCCCCACGAGCGTCTCCATGCCGGGCCTCTACCCCTGCCGCGGCAAGCCAGGCGGCCTCAGCCGGATCCGGCGGGCAGCGACGGCGAGCCTCCGCCGCTCTGGAGGGCGTCGGGGCCGTAGGCGGCGGACAGGATCCTCTCCGCGCGCGTACGGCACTCGGCCGCGGCGGCCAGGTCGTCGAGGTGCTCGTGGACGGCGGCCAGGTCGAGCAGGGCGCGCCCCACGTCGGGATGGCCGGGGCCGAGCGCCCGCTCGGTGCCGGACACGGCCCGTTCGAGCAGTTCCCTCGCCTCCACCACGCGGCCGCCGAGGAGCCTGGCCACGCCGAGCCTGCGCGCGCCCAGCTGGGCGTGCGGGTGGTCGGGGCCGAAGACCGAGGAGAAGACGCTCATGGCCCGTTCCTGGTGCGCCTGGGCCATGTCGTGGTCGCCGATGTCCTGGTAGACCAGGCCGAGGTTGGTGAGCGGCATGCCGACCTCGCCGTGGACGGGGCCGTAGCAGGCCTCGAGGATGGCGAGCGCGCGCTCGTGGCTCATCCTCGCCTCGTCGAAGCGGCCCACCAGGCGCAGCGCGTAACCGAGCTTGTCGAGGGTGTGGGCCACCTCGGGGTGCTCCTCGCCGTAGACGCCGGCCAGCAGCGCCAGCGCCTGCTCCTGCAGCTTGATGGCCTCCTCGGCGCGGCCGGCGTCCTGCAGCACCAGGCCCAGGCCCGACAGCGCGTGGGCGACGTCGGGGTGGCCGGGGTCGAGCAGGCTGCGGGAGGCGGTCAGCGACCTGGTCAGCCACTGCTGGGCGGCGGCCAGGTCACCGGCGAGCCACGCGGCGAAGCCCAGGTCGCGGCCGATCCTGGCCAGCTCCCTGCCGTCGGCGTCGTCGCGGGCGGCCAGGATGCCGTGGCCGCGTTCCAGCGTCTGCCTGGCCTCGGGCAGCCTCCGCTGGCAGACCAGCACGTCGCCGAGGCGTTTCAGCACGTAGGCGACGCCCGGATGCTCGGGGCCGAAGGCGCCCTCGGCGAGTGTGAGCGCCTGCTCCTGCGCGGTCCTCGCGCCCTCCAGGTCGCCGACCACCTCCAGCAGCTTGCCCTGCTCGGTCAGCACGGCCGCGAGATCGGAGTCGGAGCCGCCCGCGCGTCGCAGCAGCGTCAGCGAGGTCTCGAACAGCCACGCCGCCCTGTCGAAGGCCGCGCGTGTGGTCAGGTAGCGGCCCGCGCCGCACAGCAACTGGGGAAGGGCGGGCGGCACGGTGTCGAGGTTGTCCGACTGCCCCGCCAGGTGGATCAGACCGGGCAGCACCTCGTCCCAGTGCGGCCAGTTCGTCGGGTTCTCCGGATCGGCCGGCGCCGTGGCCTCGACCAGGTGGACGCCGCGCAGCAGCCACTCCTGCCGGCCCTCCCGCGACAGCGTGGCCATGGCGGCGACGCTGACCATCTTGTGCATCCGCAGCCGTCCCCTGTCGCGGTCGACGAGGGAGTGGCGCAGCAGGTGGGCGATGGCGTCCTGCAGGCCGACCTCGTCGGCGACGGCCGCCTCCAGGGCGGGCGGCAGCACCCCGGCCAGGCCGCGCAGCAGCCGCAGCGACAGGCCGTCGCCGCCGAGGCACGCGCACAGGTAGAGCAGCTCGGTGGCCGAGGCCGAGGCGGCCCGCACGCGCTCGAAGGCGAGCTGCCAGGCGGTGGAGAAGGTCTGGTCGCGCTCCCCCGCCCTGCTCAGCAGCTTGTCGGCCCTGCGCCGGAACAGGTCGGCGTACTCCTCGAAGGTCATGCCGGTCTGCTCGCTGTAGGCGGCGGCCTGCTCCAGGGCGAACGGCAGGTCTCCGAGCTGGTCGGCCAGTTCGGGCGCGCCCGAGGAACGCCCGGGCAGGCCGAGGCGCCGCTCGAGGAAGGCGACCGACTCCTCCCTGGAGAACGGGTCGATCCGCAGCGGCACGGCGTGCAGCCCCCACGCCGGGTTGCGCGAGGTGATGATCACGTGGCCCTCGCCGCCGTCGGGCAGCAGCCGTTCGAGGAGGGAGGCGTCCTCGACGTCGTCGAGGACGATCAGCCACCTGCCCATGCCCGCCAGCCTGTCGCGCAGCGCGGTGACCAGCTCGCCCCTGTCGGCGCGCTCGCGGACGCCCAGGCGCAGCGCGAGGTCCTCCATGGCGCCGGCCAGAGCGAGCGGCTCGGCGGCCGAAGCGCGCCACGTCACGTCGTAGTCGGCGGCGTTCCTGTGGGCGTACTCCACGGCCGCCTGGGTCTTGCCGACGCCGGCCAGGCCGTACAGGGCGACGGCGCGGCTGGAGGCCAGCGCGCGGCCGAGCTCGGCCAGCAGGTCCTCACGCCCGGAGAAGACGCGGTTGCGGGCGGGCAGGTTGGAGACGCGGCGCGGGGCGGACGGCCTGGCCGACCGGGAGGGGGCCGCGCCCTGCGTGTGGGCGGGAGCGGTCAGCGAAGGGTCGTGGGTGAGGACGGCCTGGTGCAGCGCCTGCAGGGTGGGAGCGGGGTCGACACCGAGTTCGTCGGCCAGGACCCTGCGCACGCGCTCGTAGACGTTCAGCGCCTCACCCTGCCGCCCGCACCGGTAGAGCGCGGTCATCAGCTGGGCGGCGGAGCGTTCCCTGAGCGGATGGCGGGCCACGCGCTGCTCGAGCCTGGGCAGCACCTCGGCGTGACGGCCGAGCGCCAGTTCGGCGTCGGTGCGGCCCTCCTCGGCCGCGTAACGCAGCTCCTCCAGCCTGATCGCGTCGAACTGCGCCCACGGGTCGGCGCCGAAGTCGGCCAGCGCGGGGCCGCGCCATAACGCCAGCGCGCTGTCGAGCACGGTGACGGCCTCGCTCCAGTCCTGTTTGGCCAGCTCGTCCCTGCCGCGCGTCACCAGGCTCTCGAAGCGGTGCGCGTCGACCCGCTCGGGGTCGATCACCAGACGGTAGCCGGGCCCGTGCGACTGCAGCAGCGCGGTGCCGCCCAGCGTCCTGCGCAACCTGGAGACGTGGGCGTGCAGGGTGTTGGTGGCGCTGCGCGGCGGACGACCAGCCCACACCTGGTCGATCAGCTGGTCGGCGCTGAGCACGTCACCGTGGTGGAGCAGCAGCACCGCGAGGATGGCCGCGCGCTGGTGACCGCCGAGCGCAGCAGGGACGCCGTCGACCAAGACCTCGAGCGTGCCGAGAATCCCGATCTCCACGCGGGCTTCCATGCTGCGCTTCCCTTCTGAATGCTTGCAAGCGACTGTAACGCGTCACACATTGGGCTGAAACCAAACGAATCTGGAGGTGCGCCACCTATGGCGACCGTCGAGGAGATCGTCGGCCAATCCGCGCCGCGCAGGATCGGGGAGGCTCCGTGGCCTGAGCGGCAGGATTACCACCCTTCCCCCGTCGACTGGCGGAGTGAGGTCATCTACTTCCTGCTCCCCGACAGATTCAGCGACGGCAGGGAGACCGAGCGCCCGCTCCTGGACAGGACCGACCTGTGGGCCGCGAGGCCCCAGGGATGGCGCTGGGACCGGTGGGCCAGATCAGGACGGGAACGCTACCAGGGCGGCACGCTGTCGGGGGTCGCTTCACGGCTGGAGTATCTGGACGATCTGGGCGTAACGGCGCTGTGGATCGGTCCGGTGTGGAAGCAGCGCCCCGTCGCCGGCGTCGAGGGCGCCCCTGCCGAACCCGACGACTACCACGGCTACGCGGTGCAGGACTTCCTCGAGGTCGACCCGCGCCTCGGCAGCCGGGCCGACCTGGTCGACCTGGTGAAGCAGGCGCACGCGCGCGGCATCAGGGTCATCCTCGACGTGCTGCTCAACCACTCGGGCGAGACGTGGGACTACGACCTCGGTGAGGAGGGGGCGCCGCGCTACGAGCGGCGCCCGCCGTACAGGGAGAGCCCGGCCTACGCCTTCGGCGCGTGGCGCGACGGTAGGGGCGGCAGGCTGCCGCACGGGGCCTCGCCCTCGCTGCCCGACCACGGGGTCTGGCCGGAGGAACTGCAGCACCACGACGCCTACACCCGGGCCGGCGGCGACGGCGGCAGTTTCGGCCCTGGCGGCGACGAGGACCCGAACGCCCCCTACAGGAGGGCCGACTGGTTCAGCCGCGACATCGACATGCCGAGCAGGCTGCAGACGATGATCCAGATCTACAAGTACTGGATCGCCCTCGCCGACCTCGACGGCCTGCGGGTGGACACGCTCAAGCACGTCCCGCTCGAACACGCGCGCGCCTTCTGCGGGGCGATCAGGGAGTACGCCGAGCAGATCGGCAAGTCGAACTTCCTCATCGTCGGCGAGGTGGGCGGCGGCGACACCATCCAGGAGAAGTATCTGAAGCTGGTGGGGCAGAACCTGTCGGCCGTCCTGGAGACGGGCGAGACCCGGGCGACGCTGCGCTCGGTCGCCGAGGGACAGACCAGGGCCGAGGACCTGTTCGGCCGCTTCACGCTGCCGCTCGACATCACCCACAGGGCGCTCGGCAGCCGCTACGTCTCCATGCTCGACGACCACGACGACCTGGCGATCTTCCCGCAGTCACGGTTCGGCTCCGCCGAGTCCTCGCCCTCGCGGACGGTCGTCGGCGCGGGCCTGCTGCTGTTCCTCCTCGGCATCCCCTGCCTGTACTACGGCATGGAGCAGGGCCTGACCGGGCCCGAGCAGGAGGAGCGCAAGTGGCTGCCCGGATGGGGCGTCAGGGATCTGGCGGGCGACATCTACCTGCGCGAGGCGATGTTCGGGCCCGACCATCCACGCGTCCTCGGCGGGCACGCCCCCGACCCCGACCTGCCCGGCTTCGGACCCTTCGGCACCTCGGGGCGCCACGTCTTCGACCAGGACAACGACGTCTACCAGCGCGTCAGGATGCTGCTGCGGGCCCGCAAGGAGCACCCCGTCCTGTCGGCGGGGCGGCAGTACCTGCGCAGACTCGGCAGGCAGGACGGCTCCTTCACCGCGCCCGAACCCGGCGAGGTGGTCGGCTGGTCGCGCATCCTCGCCGACGACGAGGCGCTGTGCGTGATCAACCCGGGCCACGCCTCCCGTACGGCGAGACTGCACGTGGACGCGGGGATCAACGCGGGTGTCACGGCGTTCACCGTCGTCGCGAACACGGCGGAGCTGGGCGGCGGCACCAAGCACCCCGTCGGGTCGACGGTGCCCGTACTCGCCGCGCCCGACGGGGCCCGCTACGTGGAGATCCACGACCTGCCGCCGCTGTCGGTCCTGGTAGCCGTCAACCGCTGACGGCCCCGCCGGGGGCGACGGTTCGCGCCGCCGCCCGCGGCGGATCAGGCACCCGTCCGCAGGCCGGCAGGACGGCGGCCACCGGGAGGGAACGGGGCACCGGCCCACCGCCCTCATCGGCGGCGCGTCAGCCGTTGACGAGCCGGTCGGACAAGCGCATCGCGAGCGCGGCCAGGGTGAGCGAGGGGTTGGCGGCGGGCGAGGTCGGGAAGACCGACAGGTCGCACACGTAGAGGTTGCGCCTGCCGTACACCCTGAGGTCGGGGTCGACCACGCCGGTGGCGGCGTCGGCCCCGATGCGCATGGTGCCCACCTCGTGGCCCACCGCGCCGAGCGTGGAACGCATCGGCTGGGGGTGCAGCGGCGTGCCGCCGACGGCCGCCATCACGGCGGCGCCGACCTCCGCCATGGTCTCCTCCAGGCCGGGCACCTCGACATGGTGCATGACGAGGCGGGGGCGGGCGCTCCTGCCCTCGCCGCGCACCTCGACGCTGTTGCGCTCCTCCAGCGGGACCGCGGTGAAGAAGACGACCTCGCACGGCATGTCCGCCTCGTCGAGGTCGAGGTCCTCGTCCACGTGGTACTGGTTGAGGTTGACGCCCATCTCGACGACGGCGTTGAACGGCGTCTCGCCCGCCGTACCCCTGAGCAGGAGCTTGGCCGCGTCCCTCGCGCTGTAGCCGGGCGCGCCGTCCTTGACGGAGAACTTCCAGTAGTAGGTCGGGTGGTCGGTGATGCCGCGCCCGACCAGCTCGTGCTCCAGCCCCGCGTTGTGGGCGAGCACCGGGGTGCCGACCGTGCCGCCCGCCAGGATCACGCTGCCGCCCTCGGCGAGCCTGTACGTCCGCTGGACGCCCGCCGCCAGGTCGAACGCCTCGACCGCGGTCACCGCGTCGCCGTCGAAGACGAACCCGCAGACCTGGTGGTGGAGGTTGACGTGCAGCCGGTCGGTCCACGAGACGCGCAGCACGTCCTCCATGAGCAGCGCCGCGGTGGAGAAGATGCCGGAGGGGATGCCGAGACCGTTCACCGAGGCGTGCTCGGCCGCGAGCATGGCGTCGTCATCGGCCAGGTCGGGCAGGTGACCCTTCAGGAGCGACTGGATCGCGCCGCACAGCGTGTCCTGCGGCATGGCCGTGCCGTTCAGCAGATCCTCGGCCCTGGCGTACCAGGTACCCTCCAGGTCCTGCCCGATCCGCTCCGGCCACCCCGCGAACTCGGCCGGCGTCATCCGCGGCACCAGCGCGCCCCAGAACAGCGACCTGCCGCCCAGGCAGAACGCCTGGGCCACGTCCATCGGCTGGTCGGTGTCGTAGCGCCTGACCTTGAACTGGTTCCACAGGTCCCAGACGCTGCGGTTGACGTAGGGGCCGTGACGCCTGGGCAGGTTGCCGACATGCGTCGGGAACAGGTAGCCGCCGGCCTCGAGGACCAGCACCCGCGCCCCGCCGTCACTGTCGGCCATCAGGCGGTGCGCCAGCGTGCCGCCGCCCGTGCCGCTGCCCACCACGATGTAGTCGAAGAGCTGGTCGGCCGAGACCGGAGGAAAATGCACGCGCGCGGCCAGCGAGTCGGCCACAGGGATGTCGTCAGGCTGCTCGAACAGGTCGCCCAGGCGGCCCTTCATCGTCGCCACGTGCTCGCCGTCCACCACCCGGTTGGGCCCGCGCTCCCAGGCGCCGTCGCAGCGGAACTTGAACTCCACGGGGCCCTCGCCCTGAAGCTCGACGCGCCACTCGTCGGCTCCCCTGACGTACTCGCACGGAACGTCCGCCTGCCAGCCGTCCAGACCGCTGCGGACCGACAGCCTCGCGTCCGGCCTGACGCCGCCGCCGCGCAGCACGATCGTGAGAGTCCCCATCTTCGTTTACCTCCCGCCTTCAAAGGATCTCACTGCATGGGGCTTTCATGACGCTTGTGAACGGCTACAAGGTCCTGACAACCGGACGGGGGGATCCTGGGTCCAGGCGGGAGCGCGAACCGGGAGTGATCACGGGGCGCCTGGGGGAGGCGCGGTTCGTTTCCCGCCCCACACAGCGACGGGGACCGGCGAGGGCGGCCGGAGCGGCGGAGGCACCTCCAGCCGCTCCGGCCCGAGCTCGCCTTCGATCGTGGTAGTGTTTTCCACGCAAGGCCGCCGCGGAACGCCTCCCAGAGAAGGTTCCGAGGGGCTTGGCGGGACGTAGCGCAGCTTGGTAGCGCACTTGACTGGGGGTCAAGGGGTCGCAGGTTCAAATCCTGTCGTCCCGACCAGATATTCGCTGGTCGATGAGGGTGTCTTCCGAAAGGGAGGCGCCCTTTTTTCAGGCCACTCGGTCATGCCGTCCTGGCCTTGAAGATCTTGTCCATGGCTTCAGCGCCCTTGGTCAACGCCGGCCTGATCTCCTGGCGGTAGACGGTCTCGGTCACGTCCGTTGACGAGTGGCCAACGAGACGCGAGATCTCCTCTATGGCGACATCATGCGCGGACAGCAGCGAGACGAAGCTGTGCCGCAGCTCGCGCGGACACCAGTCTGGGCCGATCCCCGCCGCATCTGTGATCTTCTGGAGCTCGCGACGGACGTACCAGCGATCCATCGCGATCCCGTCCTCGCGACGGAATACGAGGGCGTCGTCGGTCCCCCGTTCGCCCGACGCGAGGCGTTCGGCTGCCCTGGCTTTGTGAACCTTGAGGACCTGCAGCGCCCTCTTGGAGAGCTTCAGGACGCGCCTCGACTTCCGTGTCTTGGTATCACCTTTCGCCCGTACGGAGCGATACACAGCGACCGTTCCGGCCTGCGAAAACGCTCTACAAGATCAACTCGTGGCGGGTGTTGGCCTTACCTTGACCGCACCCCTATCTAGTCAGGCGACCCGGATCGCCTCCCAGTCGGTGATGTCGCACTGACCATGCTCGTTGTTTCCGGCGGCGACAACCGTTCCGTCCGCGCGCAGTCCGAGAGTGTGGGTGGATCCGGCCGCCACCGCGACGATCTCGCGCCAGTCGGCTACGTCGCGCTGGCCGGAATCGTTGCTGCCCACGGCCACGACTCGGCCAGCTGCGGTGACTCCGACGGTGTGGTAGCTCCCAGCCGCCACTGCCACAACGTCTCTCCAAGCACTGACGTCACAGGCACCCGCCGATTGATCCCCAACCGCAAAGACGCGTCCGTCGTTGGTGAGACCGACCGTGTGAAGGTAGCCGGCGGCGACGGCGGTAACGTCACGCCACGTGTCGACCACGCACTGCCCACGACGATCGTTGCCAACGGCAACGGTGGTCCCGTCGGCTCTGAGGCCCACCGAATGCCAGTCGCCACAAGCCAACGCGACAATCTCACGCCATTGGCTCACGTTGCATGCTCCCTCGCGGAGCCGCCCCGCGGCCAGCACGGTGCCGTCACCAACTAGCCCCAAGGTGCGGCGCCAGCCCGCGGCGACAAGGGTCACGTCGCGCCATGACGCGACGTCACACTGCCCGTCACCGTTCCAGCCCGTCGCCATTACCGCGCCGTCCGCGCGGAGGCCGACGCTGTGGGACCGTCCAGTGTTCGACGCCGTATGCACGTTGCCGGCCGCCACGGCGACCACATGAGCCCAGTGTTCGACCCGACACTCACCAGATGTCCCCGTGCCGGTCGCAACCACGGTGCCGTCGGCGCACAGCCCCAACGAGTGTCGTCGTCCAGCGGCGATGACAGGACTACTCACGTGCACATCATTGCCGAGTTCGACCAGTCGGCGCACCACGCCGTCCCGCAGTGAGCACGCTGCGCCACTGCCACCTGCCACCACCGGTCGCGCTCTCCGATGAGATCGAGAACCGGGCGGAGCCTCTCCATCGTCCTGAGTACCGCGGCCCCCGTTTCAGGCAGATCCGGCGGTACGTCCCGGCGGGTGGCGATCAGAGCCTGCATGCTGACATACCAGCGATGCGGATCGCGGACGGTCAGGACGACCTTCGCGTCCGGGTAGACCTCCACCTGCTCGCGCCAGAAGAAACTGGCCGGCCAGTCCTGGGTGGATCGGTAGCCGTCGAGCACGCTGTCCCAGTCCAGCGGCAGGCCGGAGGCGGCGGGCAGCCACCGGTCGACGTGGTCGGGATTGCTCCCGATTTCGGCCATGTGGTAGCAGGGACCGAATCCCAGCCTTTCCAGCGCGGCCTTCACCGATCTGGTTCCGGTACGCGGGAATCCCGCGCCGATCACGTGTAACACGTCAGCCTCCTGCTGCTGCGGCCGCGGCGTTCACCTTTCGGCAGACGTTGACCGCGGCCTTGGCGTAGGTGTTGGACTAGTAGGGCAGCCGCACTTGTTGATGTAGAGCGGTCTGCCTGTAGGTACATACGTACAAGATCACGGGAAGCGGCCGCCGTGCGATGATCGAGGTGTGTTCGGTCATCAGGGCCTCGATCGCGCGCTTGTATTCGCTGCGGTCAGCCGCTCAGCTCGGTGCGGCGGGAGCGGGCCAGAGCCAGTCCGCCGAGGACCGCGCCGACCAGCCCAAGCACCAGGGCCAAGGCCGCCCCGAATACTCCGTTGCCGGTGCCTAGACCACCGTCGGCGACAGCCAGTTTCACCGCGCCGTTGAGCCCGCCGATCAGCCCCGCCACCACAGCCACGATGGCTCCCCTCCTTCCGCCGTTGCCGATACGACGGACGGAGCGCAGCGCCAGCCAGCCGATGACCACGCTGCCCAGCGCCACCAGTGCGGCCACACTGGCCCAGATTCGCTCAGGGGTCCCGAGGAAAGTATCGACACCCTGGCCCGCGCATTCTGCCGACGTCGTACAGACTGGCGAGGCCGCTTGTGCGGCAAGCACAAACAGGACGGACATTGAGCATCCTTTCGGTCGGATGATAGGCGTCGGCAGCGTGCGCAGCGCGGTGACTCGGCCTGTGCCGGCCGAGGTACCGGTGACGAGCGCGAGCGCCTGGGAGGGGTTTCACGGAATCGATCAACGCGCCGTCGAGGCAGTCGCGGCCTCCGACAGCAGATGGCAGCATCTACGCAGTTCCGCGTAGACGACTCGCGCCTAGATACGTACCTTCACGACCGAGAGCGGACCTCTCACGCCGCGATAAAGATCGGTCTCAGCGCCGACGGCTGTCCGCTCACCAGCATTAACCCCGTTCCCCGGGCGTGCTCGCCTGTGCGGTGATCAGCTGGTTCGGGGGCGCGGTGGCGTGGCGGGAGCGGGCCAGAGCCAGCCCACCGAGAACCACGGCGATCAGCCCCACCACGAGGGCCACGAAGCCTCCGACTATCCCGTAGCCGGTGCCGGGACCTCCGTCGGCGGAGGCCACGACCAGCCCGCCGATGACCATGCCGGCCAGCCCCGCAGCCAGGGCCACGACGGCCCCCCTTCTCCCGGAGCCGGTGCCGATGCGACCGGCGGCGCGTGCCAGAGCCAGCCCGCCGATGACCACGCCGGCCAGCCCGAGCAGCGCGGCCACCGCGGACCACAGACGCCCGGCGGTCATGCTGTAGGCACTGACAGGGTCCGGCTGGGTCAAGACGTGCGCGGCCGCCGGTGTGGCAAGCCCGGCGATTGCGAGCGGGACGCTTACGGCGGCGGCAAGCAGGTGACGCACGGACATGTGGTGCTCCTTCCTTCCTACGACTGGATGTCGTCTGAGCATGTCCGCTGGACCCACCGCGGGTCGTCCCGCGTATGAGGGCAATGTGTGATGCCGCCGATGCGGCAGCCTGCTGCCGCGGACGCGGCAGGAGCGGCGGAGGTACTGCGGGTGCGGTAGCCGGCCGATCGTCCCCGCGCAGGAGTCGCTCGCGCGGGCGTACGGCTAGGGTGCGCGCATGGGTTCAGGACGGTTCGGTGTTCGATCCGGTGTTCGTGCTGGTGTCATCGACTGGGCGGTCGCCGGTTGTGTGGCTGCGGCGTTGCTGGTCACCGGGTTGTCCGGGCAGGCTGCGGGGGCGTGAGTCCGGCCCTCGGGGCGGCCTGGCGCGCGGTGCCGGGCTCGCCCCCGTGTGTCGTGCGGCGATTTCGGCGGGCTCGAGTCAGGATGGCTGGTGAGGTGCGCACTGCCCGGTACCTCCAGCGGACAGCCCCGCGGAAGCGGGGGGCTTGCCGAGGGCGGTCTATCCCGAGAGCTTCTCCGGTGCTCGGGGTAGGCCAGCCCGGGGTCAGGCGTCGTACCCGTGCCCCAACCTTCCCCGGCGGGAGCCGGCTCGCTCCACACCAGCCCTCGCCGACTGGCTGAGTGAAGGCGGCCTCCGCAACTGGCCGTTCCCACAGCACGGATACGACGGACCTCGCAGAGCGTAGTAGATCGCTACGGATCGGTAGGGCGTCCTCCTCCCGAAGGCGTCCCCAGCCCCAAAGTAGATCGATCGTTACAGGTCGCGGGGTGCGTGCCGGATATCACGGAGACTGGGGTTTCGGCACCGGAGGGCACGGACGGTCCAGGTCCCCGTCCGGGGCATCGATATCGCAGACCCGGACGCCGAATACCTCGCCGATACGTGCCACCGTGCCGGCGGCGAAGATCACAACCTCTCCCCTCCCCGATAGTTGTTCGTGGAGCGTCTCCATGAGCGCATCGGCGAGCCGTTCAAGAGCCACCCTGTCCGGCAGGTACAAGGCGCGAGGATCGTCCAGTTCATCCTCGGCGCTTGAACTCCTGCTGCCATCCGCGCACCTTGGCCGGATTGCGGTCGACGATGCCATCGCGGCCGGCCTGCCCCTCTGTGGAGCGGCTGCGCTCACCGGCGATCCGCCCGTGAACGATCCGATCGACCGGGAAGGTGTACTGGCACGGCGCCCACAGCAGCCACCCGGGAGAGATCATCACCCTGGCGGGGACCTGGGTTCAGGCCCCAAGATAGGTCCGACTTTGGGGAAGGATCCGGATGGCGTCGATCAAGGTGTTATGTGTCGCACTTGCCCTGCTGACCACCACCGCCTGCACCTCCGCTCCCCCCGAACCGGCCGCATCTCCGTCCCCTCCCGCCGCGATCGACCGACTCCCGCCTCCAGCGCCCGGCCGTCAGCTCGGGCCCACGATGTACGGCCACGCCGACGCAGCCTCGGGCCTCGACATCGGCACGGTGAACGGCAGGCCCGTGGTCGTCACCGGCGGCGGCGACGGCCTCCTGCGCATCTGGGACCTCGCCACGCACGAGCTCGTCGGCGAGCCGCTCCCCACCGGGCAGGGCAACTTGTACGACGTGATGATCATGCGCAGGGACAACAAGGACGTCGCAGTGACGAACGGTGACACCCTCCGCGTCTGGGACCTCGGCGCGCGCCGCGCGCTGACCCCGCCCATGGACACCGAGGCCTTGCTCCCAAGGCTGCTGGCCGTCGGCTCGGTGGCCGGCACGCAGGTCGCTCTCACGGAGAACAGCGGCGGCGAGGTCCAGCGCTGGAATCTGGCAACCGGACAGCCGCTCGGCGATCCGTTGAAGGGGTCGGGCAGGCTCCAGGCCGGTGCGATCGGGCGATCCGGTGACACGACCGTCGCGGTCACCGGGGAGGAGGATGGCGTCCTCCGCGCCTGGGACCTGACGACGGGCAAACCCCTGGCCACCGCCCGGACGGCATCGATCGAGTACATCCACGGCCTCGGCGTCGTCCAGGGTGTGGTGGTCATCACCGGGGCTGACGGCGGGATCGAGCGGTGGGACCTCGCCACCGGCGCTGTCACCGTGCAGGCCAAGGATGGAGACTCGACGTCGGTCAGGGTGGACGAGCTCGACGGGAAGACGGTTCTGCTCGTCGGCGCGCATGGCACGCTCCAGATCGTCGACGCGGCCACCGGCAAGGCTGTCGGTCACGGGTGGGACAGCGACGACCTGCTCGACCACGTCGCAGCTGTCGGCCGCCTCGGCAGGAAGCGGGTCCTGGCCATCGGCGATCTCAGCGGGACGGTGTCGATCTGGGACCTGCGCACGGGCAAGCAGCTCGGCCCGCCGATCGGCGCCTACGGCGGCCCGATCAGGTCGATCGGCGCCACCCTGCTGCATGGAAAGCCCGTCGCCGTCACCGCGGGCGACGACGACACTGTCCGCGTCTGGGACCTCACCCGCCACCGGCAGCTCGGCGCGGCGATCGACTGCGCCTGCGTCGAGCACGCGCCCATGGTGGTGACCACGCGCGGCGGGAAGCCCGTGGCGGTCATCGCCGACATCGACGGGGTGATCGTCCGAGACCTCGCCACGGGCAGGAAAGTCGACCAGGCCCCGTTCCGGGTCTACGCCAGGGCCCGCATGTCGGCGGACGGTCCCGTCGTGGCCGCCATCAGGCAGGAAGGCGAGGCCATGATCTGGGATCTGTCCGGGAAGGGCGGACGCAGGACATGGGAGGAGAGCGAGCAGGTCGACGCCGTGGCCGTCGGCCGCGGCCTGACGGCCACCGCTTCAGGCAGGCGGATCCAGCTGTCGAACCAGGCCACCGGTGAGCGGTACGGCCGGCCGATCACGAGCGCGACCGAGATAGACGCCATGGCCATCGGCCAGGTCGGCGACAGGACCATCCTGTTCGCCAGGGGCCGCTACGCGCCCGAGTACGGCTACGTCCGCCTGTGGGATGTAGCCACCGGCAAGCCGTACGGCAAGGCGCTCGCCCTCAGGACCACCACAATGGCGCTCGCGCGGGTGAAGTCCAGGACGGTGCTGGTGACAGGGCACGAGAACGGCACGGTGGCCGTGTGGGACCCGCTGACCATGCAGCCGCTCGTGCCACCGTTCAAAGGTCACACGGGCGAAGTCAACGGCGTCTCGGTGGTGACGGTGAAGGGCGGGTCGATCGTCGTCTCCGCCGGTGCGGACGGCAGCGTGCGCTCCTGGGACCTGTCCTGACTACCCGCACGGGTCCATCGGGCCTGTGTCCGGCAGGTAGCCGTCCGAATCGCACGTAACGGAGTCGAGCCAGCGATCAGGCCGGCATCGCTGGGTGATCGAGCGGGCCATGTCCTGGCTGACGGCCGCCGAAGGCTCACCATCCGCTACTGATCGTCCCGGTCGCCTCGGCCAGGAGGGTGTGGCGCGGCGGTAGCCCTGCCGCCGGAGGTCGCGGGAGGGGTCTCGCTCGTGGACGGCCACGTCGATCCCGGCCCTGCCCAGGCCGTTGGCCAGGGCCGGCCCGCCGAGGCCGGCCCCGATGACGATCACTCTCATCGCGACAGCCCGCCGAAGTCCGCGGCGCGCTCGTCGGCCCACGCCGACAGCGGCGTGGCGGGTGCCCCGGTGATCTCCTCGACTGTGGAGGTGGGGGCCGGAGGCGGGGCCGCTGCCATCGTGGCGTAGCCGGCGAGCAACTCCTCGACGAAGCCATCGGGGAAGCCGGGGTCGGCCAGCAGCCGGGCGCGTTCCTCCGCCGGCGACAGTTCCTGCCACCGCAGCGTGCGGCCGATCGCCTCGCCGATCACCCGCACCTGCTCGGCCTGGGTCAGCGCCTCGGGCCCGGTGAGGGTGTAGCGGCGTCCGGCATGCCCGGCCCCGGTCAAGGCGTGTACGGCCACCGCCGCGATGTCGTCCTCGTGGATCGGCACCGTCTCCAGCGAGCCGAAGGCCCCGCGTACGGTGTCTCGATCCAGCGGCGCCCTCAGGTTCGACGTCGAGATCCCTTCACAGTCCCTCGGCTACCACGCCGAGGCATGGCTGTGGATGAAGGTGGAACCGTCGGCCCTGGTCTCGGTCGGCACCGCGCTGGCCGCTCACCCCGAGGCCGATGTGGTGGCGGCCACCACCGGCCCGACCAACCTCATGGCCGGGGTGACCTGCCGCGACACTCAGGACCTCTACCGCTACCTCACCGAGAGGGTCGCGCCGCTCGACGGCGTGCGCGAGCTGGAGACCGCGCCCGTGATTCGTACGGTCAAGCGGGTGGGCACCCTCCTGTCCTGATGATCGCCCCGTGTCGCGGGGCGGGAGAGCCGCGAGAATCCGGTTCCGCGCCGTCGGAGCGTCCGGTGGCCGGCATCATCCTCATGGGTCACTCGGCGACCGAGGCCGCGCTGTGGCGTGGCCCCAGGTAACGCCAGAAGAAGTCGTTGAGCACGGTGATCCGGTTCCGTCCGCCCAGCAGGTACGCGATGTGCACGAAGATCCACGCCAGCCAGGGGAGCAGGCCGTGCATGGTCGTGCCGTTGCGCAGCTGTAGCACCGCGTCCGCGCGACCGACGATCGCCATGATGCCGGGGTCGCGGTAGGAGAACGGCTGGACGGGGCGGTCCTGCGCGGCGGCGAGGATCTGCCGGCCCACATGCCTGCCCATCTGGATGGCCGGCTGGGCGACCTGCGGCAGCGGCTGGGGAGGCAGCGCGAGGTCGCCGGCGACGAACACCTCCGGGTGGTCCGCCAGATTGAGAGCGTCGGTGACGACGACCCTGCCGCCCGTGCCCTGCGGCAGTCCGCAGTCGGCGACCTCCGCTGGCGCGGTGACGCCCGGCGCCCAGATGGTGACATCGCTGCGCAGGCGGGTGCCGTCGTCGAGGACGACGGCGTCCGGTTCGACCGCGGTGACAGTGCTGCCGAGCCTGAGGTCGACGCCGCGCTTGCGCAGCGCGTCGGCGGCGGCGTCGCGCAGGCGCGGCTTGTACGGCGCGAGCACGTAGTCGAACCGCTCGACCAGGGTGATGCTGGTCTGCTCGGGCTTGATCTCCGGGTGGGTGAGCGGGATGGTACGGCGGCACAGCTCGGCCAGGACCCCGGCCGTCTCGACGCCGGTGGGTCCGCCGCCCACGATGACGACGTGGGTGCTGGGGCGCTTGCCCTCGGCGGTCTCCTCCAGGCAGCGCTGCATCCGACCTCGCAGGGTGACCGCGTCGCGGACGGAGTACAGCGGCATGGCGTGCTCCTGCGCGCCTGCGATGCCGAGCCAGTTGGTGGTGACGCCGGTGGCGAGCACGAGGTAGTCGTAGTCGAGGGCGGTGCCGTCGGCGAGTTTCACCCGTTTGTCGTCGAGGTGCAGGCTGCTCAGCCTGGCCACACGGACGCGCACGCGGGGGTACTTACCGGCGAAGGCGCGCAGCGGGTATGCCACGTCCCCGGAGTTGATGCCTGCCGTGGCGACCTGGTAGAGCAGCGGCTGGAAGGTGGTGTACGGGCGGGGGTCGACAAGGGCGACGAGCGCGCCACCGCGGGCGAGCTCGCGGGCCGCGTTCAGCCCGGCGAAGCCCGCGCCCACGACCACGACGCGGGGCCTGGCCGGTCGCCTGGCCGGCTGGGGGCGCGCCTTCACCCGTTCCACGGATGACTTCACTGCGCTCTTCAATGGAGTCAACACACCGGCCATCACCGGCCTCCCTCCGCGATTCGCATCAGAGACGCAATTCGGCGCCGACGTAACGGGCGTCCAGGTCGTGACCGCCCCAGGCGGCCTGCGCGTCGCGGAAGAACTCGTCCATCCGGAGCTGCCGACCCTCCTTGGGCACCCCTGAGCGTCATGCCCTCCGGCTCTTCGCACACACACCGGCCAGGTAAAGACTCATCGAGTACCCGGGTCCCGTCTCAGGCGCCACCGCAGTCGGCGTCCACCACTCCGTACGGCCGGCGCGCGGGCGCCGCACCTGTATGCCGGGCACCATCCCCATGCCCCCTCGGCCGGCCGGACCGCCGACAACGCGCACATCGACAGTGAAGAGTGCGCCGGGAACGGGCACTCCGCTCATCGGCGGGGCGCCACACCGGATGCGGGGTGAGTCAGGACGCGGCCGACAGCACGAGCCTGATCGAGAAGTTCCGGTAGCCGAGCCGTTCGAAGCCCATGGCCATCGGGACGTCGGTGACGTCGGTGTCGGCGCCGATCCGCTGCGCGCCGGTCCCCGCGAGGAAGCGGGTGATCTCGGCGAGCAGGTCGTCGGAGTAGCCGAACATCTCAACGCCTCCCTTCTTCCGACATTTCAGGACGTGGACTGTAGCAGTGCGCGGCAGGTTCATCTCGATCCCCGCCGTGCAGGGATCCGGCGGTCGTCAGCGCCCGCTCGCGCCAGGCGTCCCTCCGCGGCCACCACCTTCTGGCCCTGCCGACCGGATGCGGCGGCGGTCCGCGTCAGTGGATTGCCGGAGGTGGCGGGCAGGCCCGCGGTGGCGCGTTCGGCGCACCCGGCCGGGATCCGCATGCCGGTTCGCCCGCGCGGCGGCTCCATTGACGTTCCCTGGGACGACCTAGGCGATACCTACGGTTTCGACGTGCTCCACAAGGAAACATTGCACCCAGTAACGCCTGACTACAATCTGTCACCATTGGAGCCTTGCCATGCCCAAAGCAGTCATCGTGACCCTGTCACTCGCCGCCGCCACGACGCTGCTGATCTTCGGTGTCGTCTCCTTCCGGCGTCCGGCCTCGGCCAGAGCCCGCAAGTGACCTGCCACACGCGCGGCCGGGCGGAGGTCCTCGCCACCCTGACGCAAGTTTGCGGCCGCAACCTGCACCAGGCGGTGCGGGTTCTGCGCACGCCGAGCACGGAGCTCTTTCGCTTCGTGGCCGCGAGCCTGCACCGCCCGGCCCGGGTCCTGCACGTGCGGACCCGTCTTCCCGACAGCCGGCACTCGCACAGTGACGTGCTCGCCGCCCTCCGGGCCGACCCGGCCATCACCGAGCAGCAACGCCAGGTGTTGATCGATGTCTACACCTCCTTCCGCAAGCAGGGCCAGGCCGCCCCGCCGCACCCCGACCGAACCTGACCCGCGTCTTCGCGGCCGCCGCGGAGGATCCTCTCCAGGAGGCGGCGGGGTCGCGCCGGACGAGGGCGGCATCCGGCAGTCGGTGCGCGCCGCGGGCGGCCGCCGTACGGCATGAAGGGGCGCTCTCCCGCCGTGGGAGAGCGCCCGGCCTAGAAGATGATCACCCCGGCGAGCGTCGCGGCCACCAGGCCGACGACGACGGGGACGAACGCCTTGCGCGCCAGGTCGAGCACCGGGACGCGAGCGAACCCCGCGACCGCCATGAGCGAGGACCAGGCGATGAGCACGCCGCCGCCCGACCAGACGCAGCCCATCTGGCCGATGGCCGCGAGCGTCGCCGGGTCCATCCCCGTGGTCGGCCCGAGCGCTCCTGACAGCGAGCCGGTCAGGGGAAGCCCGGCGAAACCCGAGCCGTCGAGCCCGGTGATCACGCCGATGACGAGAATGGCGAACGCGATGACGAACGAGTTGTGCGGGATGCCCGACTGCGCCGCGTTGACGAGGTCGAACAGGAAGTTCGGCGCCTTGGCGCCCTCCTCGAGCCCCATGATCTTGCCGGCGAAGGTGTCGCTGCCGATGAAGAAGAACCCGGCGATGGGCAGTACGACGCCCATGGCCTTGACCGCGAAGACCAGGCCGTCGACGACATGGGTCGCACAGGTCTCCAGGCTGCGCCTGCCGTCGGTGACGACGGTGGCGAGCAGGAGCAGCACCGCGGCGACCCCGCCGACCAGGGCGGCCGCCTGACCGCCGATCGTCTCGGGGATCAGGTCGGTGAACTTTCCCAGGAGCATGTACGCCACCAACCCGGCGAAGGTGAGGGGGACGACGACGGCGAAGGCCTTGGCCCGCCGGGCGAGACCCGGGAGGCCCGTGCCGCCGGCCGCCTCGCTCACCGGCCCGGCAGCCTCGCCGGCTCCGTGGGACGCGGCCGGACCGGGCACGTCCGAGGCCCCGGCCGGGCTCGGGGGCCCAGGGGAGCCCGGCGGTTCTGCCCCCCTGTCGGCCGCGATCTGGTCCGCCACCGCGACGGTCGCGACCGCGGGGGCCACGGCAGGGGCGACGGCGGCGGCTCCCGCGACGGACCCACCGGCGATGGCCGTCGGCGTGGCGGACCCGCCCTCCCAGGCCAGCAGGCTGTCCAGGCTCGGCGCCGTGATCGTCCTGCGGGTCGTCACGTACGCGAGGACCAGCGCGATCACGCCGACGATCAGCGACAGGACCAGCGCCCGGTCGGCCACCAGCCCTGCCGACGTCCCGGCCGCCTTGGCGGACAGGCCGGGGGCGACCTGCATGACGTAGTCGCTCGACAGGGCCATCCCCTGGCCCGCGATGGCGATCGCGAGGGCCGCGCCCAGCGGCGGCAGCCCGGCCCTGATCGCCACCGGCAGCAGGATCGCGCCGATCAGCGGTACGGCAGGCGTCGGCCAGAAGAACAGGCTGATGACGTAGGTGACGCCGGCGATGACCCAGTACGAGGCGTGGCCGTTGCGCATGATCGCCCGGAAGGGCTCGATCATCCGCTGGTCCGCGCCCAGCGCCCTGAGCGATCCGAGGAGCGCCGTCACCAGGGCGATGATGAGGAAGATGTTGAACAGTTCCGCCGCGGCGGTGAGGCTGGCCCCGAAAATCGACTGAAGTCCGGTGATGAGGTTCCCGGTGAAGGCCCAGGCGGTCAAGAACGTCGCCGCGACAGCGGGGATCACGATGTTCTTCCGCATGATCATCACAGCGATGATCACGACAATCCCGGCCAGGTACATCCAGTGAGCGGCACCGAGTTCCATGACACCTCTCTTTCGGTACGGCGTGCGCACCAGGCAGCGAGTAGATGCACAGAATGTGCTCGGTCTCCCGGGGGCGGGCAATGAGAAAACTGCACATTAAGCACCAGGTCGTTTGTGCAGCGTGCCAGCGTGCGTCCCGCTCCGGCTGATGGGCCGGCAGGGAAGACGCATGTGCACTGCGCCCAAGTTTCCCTGCGTATCCCCTGCACTTGGTCCATATCAGGGACGGAACTCCCCCACCGACACTGTCTGCCGTGTGCGGTTTCCTGCAGGAATGGAGCATCCCGCCCCGTGGCCCGGCGGTGGGCGCCGGCATGGTGGCGGCGAGCCACCCGGCGGTGGGCCTCGCGGGTGCGCGGGTGCTGGAACGCGGCGGCAACGCCGCCGACGCCGCCCTGGCGATGGCCGCGATGTGCTGGCCTGCCCTGCCCGGGCAGTGCGGCGTCGGTGGCGACGCCTTCGCGCTGCTGCGCCGCCCTGACGGCGAGGTGGTCTCCTACGGCGGTAGCGGCTTCGGCCCCGACGGCGGCCTGCCCTGCTTCTACCGCGAGCGCGGGCTGGCCGCGCTGCCGCTGGAAGGGCCGCTCGCCGTCGCCGTGCCGGGCGCGGTGGCGGCGCTCGCCGCCCTGCACGCGGCGGCGGCCACGCGCGACCTCGAGGAGCTGTGGGCGCCCGCCGTCGAGGCGGCCGAGCGGGGGCTGCCGTGCACGGCCAGGACCAGTGCCGACATCGCCGAGCACCAGGGAGCTCTCGCCCGCGACCCGGGGACGGCGGCGGTGTTCCTGCCGGGCGGGAGGCCGCCGCGTGCCGGCCGGCCGATCATCCAGCCCGAGCTGGCCGCGACCCTGCGCCGCCTCGCCGCCGACCCGGCCGGTTTCTACACCGGCGAGCCGGCCGAGCGCGCCGTGGCGGCGCTGTCGTCGGCGGGCGCCCCCTTCTCCGGCGAGGAGTGGGCCGCGTGCGGGCAGGCCCTGACCGGCCCGTCCATCGACGGGCGTTACGGAGGGTTCACCGTCCACCAGACGCCCCTGCCGACGCCAGGCTGGATGGTCCTCCAGCAGGCCGCACTGTGCGACGGCGTGCTCGCCCGCCTGCCGTGGCTCGGCGCGCAGGCGATCGGCTGGGCGGCCGGCGCGGCCGCGACGGCCTTCGCCGACCGGCTCGCCTCCTGCGGATCCGACGGTGACGGCTGGCGCGAGCTGCTCACCCCCGCATCCCTCGCCGCGCGCAGGGCGGCGCTGAGCACGGGACGGCCCCCTGTCGTGGCACGATCGCCGGTGCCCGGCGGGGGCGACACCACCTCGGTGGTCGCGGTCGACGCGAGCGGCATGGCGGTCAGCCTCATCCACTCCCTCGCCTTCACGTTCGGCGCGCGGATCACCGTCCCCGGCACCGGCGTCGTGCTCAACAACCGGCTGGGCCGCGGGGCGTACCTGCTGGACGGGCACCCGAACGAGGTGGCTCCGCGCCGCAGGCCGCTGCACACGCTGAACGCGTGGATGGTCACCGACGCGGCGGGCCGCCTGCGCCACGTGGGCAACACGCCCGGCGGCGACGGCCAGGTCCAGTGGAACGCGCAGCTGCTGTCCCACGTGCTCGACCATGGTGCCGACCCCGTGGAGGCGGTGTCGGCGCCGCGCTTCACGCTCTTCCCCGGCAGCGACGCCGACACCCTCGGCAGGCCCTGCGAGCTGCGCTGCGAGTCCCGCCTGGGCGATCGGGTGCTGGCCCGACTCGGGGAGCTGGGGTTCGACGTGCGCGTTACAGGGCCGTGGGGGGCGGGCGGCAGCGCGCTCGTCGTGACCGCCGACCACGCGTCGGGCGTCCTGTTCGGCGCCGCCGACCCGCGGCAGGACGGGGTGGCGCTCGGTGTCTGAGCCCCCGCCGGTGGAGCGGAGGTGGAGATGGACGTGGAGGCGTCAGGAGCGGCGGAGAAGGTGGACGTGGAGGCGTCAGGAGCCCCGGGCGTCGGCCCAGCCGGTGGAGCGGCGGCGGAGGCGGACATGGGAGGCAGGCGACCCGCAGGCGTCGGCTGGTGGCGGCCCGTGACACGGAGGAGGAAGCGACGTGACGAGCACATCCGGGCTCAACCTGGTGGCCGGACAGTGGACGGCCGCCCACTCGGGGAAGGTCTTCTCGCGCAGGAACCCGGCCGACGACGACGACCTGGTCGGGGAGTTCCCCGAGTCGTCGATGGCGGACGTCGAGGCCGCGCTGCCCGCCTTCGCCGAGGGCGCCGCCGAGTGGGCCGCGGCCTCCGCCGACCGGCGGGCGGAGGTGCTGGGGAGGGCGGCAGGCCTCCTGGAAGAGCGGCGCGCCGAGCTGGCCGCCGAGCTGGTGCGCGAGGAGGGCAAGACGCTCGCCGAGGCGACGGCCGAGACCACCCGGACCTCACTCAACCTGCGCTTCTACGCGGGCGAGGCGCATCGCGTCGCGGGCGCCTCCTATCCCGCCGACGACGGCGGCCTGGTGTACACCTGGCGCGAGCCCGTCGGGGTGGTCGGCGCCATCACACCGTGGAACTTCCCGCTCACCATCCCGTCGCGCAAGATCGGGCCCGCGCTCGCGGCGGGCAACGCCGTCCTGTTCAAGCCCTCACCGGTCACCCCGCTCATGGCGCAGCGCCTGGTCGAGGCGCTTCTCGCGGCGGGGCTGCCGTCCAGGGCCGTCGCGCTGCTGCACGGCGGCGCCGCCGCCGGCGCCGCAGCGGCGGCCGACCCGCGCGTGGCCGCGGTGACCTTCACCGGCTCCACCACCGCGGGGCGGGCGGTGCACGCCCTGGTGGGTCCGTCCCGGCGGGCGCAACTCGAGATGGGCGGCAAGAACCCGGTGGTGGTACTGCAGGACGCCGACCTCGACCGCGCGGCCCGGATCATCGTCAAGGGCGCCTTCGGCCTCAGCGGCCAGGCCTGCACCGGCACCAGCCGCGTGATCGCCCTGCGCCAGGTGCACGACCCGCTCCTCGACCGCGTGGTGGAGCTCGCGGGGAAGCTGGCCGTCGGAGACGGCATGCGGCCGGGCGTCGACATGGGCCCGCTGGCCGCGGACTTCCAGCTCCGCAAGGTGCTCGACCACGTGCGCGTCGGCCAGGAGGAGGGGGCCGACCTGATGACTGGCGGGCACCGGCTCACCGGCGGCGGGCGGGAGCGCGGCCTGTTCGTCGCGCCGGCCGTCTTCGCGGGGGTCTGCCCGGAGATGCGGCTCGCCCGCGAGGAGATCTTCGGCCCCGTGCTGGGGTTCCAGTGCGCCGCCGATTTCGAGGAGGCGCTGGAACTGGCCGCCGCCACCGAGTACGGCCTCGCCTCCGGCATCGTCACGCGCGATCTCGGCAAGGCGCTGGCCTTCGCCCGGCGCAGCCCGTCCGGCCTCGTGAAGGTCAATCAGCCGACCACGGGAACGGCGATGAACGTGCCCTTCGGAGGGCTCGGCGAGTCGAGCTCCCAGACATTCAAGGAGCAGGCGGGGCCGACCGCGATGCTTTTCTATCTCCGCGAGAAGAGCGTTTATCTTTCGCCACTCGACTGACGGTGCAGAGTGCACACGAATTCCGTTCGCCGCTGTGCCGGATAACCGTACGAAAAGAAATCGGAATTTCCTAGCCTGACCTCAGGAGAAGGGAGCGGTAAAATGCCGGAACTGCTGTCGCGCGACGAATTCCGCCAGGCGCTGAAGGACTCGATCAAGGGCCGGAAGGCGAAGGACGCGCCGTTCAGCCGGGCGTGGGCCGAGGGCCTGCTCAAGCGTGAGCACTTCGCCCGCTGGGCGGAGAACCACTACCACTACGTCGGGCCGTTCGCCGACTACCTGGCCTACGTCTACGCCAACACCCCCGACCGGTTCACCGGCGCCAAGGACTTCCTCCTGCAGAACATGTACGAGGAGGAGCTGGCCGACATCCGCCACACCGACCTGCTGATCCGGTTCGCCGAGGCGTGCGGGACGACCAGGGGGCGCATCGAGGACCCGGCCAACATGAACCCGGTCACGCGCGGCCTGCAGTCGTGGTGCTACGCCGTGGCCATGCGCGAGCACTTCGTCGTCGCCACGGCCGCGCTCGTCATCGGCCTGGAGTCGCAGGTGCCGAGCATCTACCGCAAGCAGATCGTCCCGCTGCGGGAGGTGTACGGGTTCACCGAGGACGAGATCGAGTTCTTCGACCTGCACATCACCTCGGACGAGGTGCACGGCGAGCGGGGCTACCAGATCGTCCTCGACCACGCCGACACCCCCGAGTTGCAGCAGCGCTGCCTGCTGCTGTGCCGGTGGGGCGCCGAGATGCGCTTCTCCTACACCGACGCGCTCTACAGCCACTACGTCAAGCCGGACCTCGCCGCGACGTGATGACGTCGAACCAGTGGGTCGAGGTGGGGACGCTGCCCGATCTCACGCGGCGCAGGCGCAAGCTCGTGACCGTCGGCGGCGAGCGGATCGGGCTGTTCCTGGTGGACGGCACCGTCTACGCCCTGCGCGACGTGTGCGTGCACAAGCAGCGATCGCTCACCAAGGGCACGATCCTGCACGGCCGAGTGATCTGCCCCGGTCACCAGTGGGCCTTCGACCCGCGCACCGGGCGGGCCGACGGGCAGGACGAGTGCCAGCCCACCTACGAGGTGCGGGTCGAGGACGGCACGGTCTACGTGGATCCGCGTCCGCGGACGCCGGCGATGGAGGAGAACCGGTGATCGGATCGGTCATCGTGGTGGGCGCGGGCCAGACGGCCGCGGTCGCCGCGCGCACGCTGCGCCGCCGCGGGTTCGACGGCGGCGTGCTCCTCATCGGCGAGGAGCACGCCCCGCCGTACCAGCGGCCGCCGCTGTCGAAGGAGTACCTGGCGGGTGAGGAGACCTCCGAGGGGCTGTGCCTGCTTCCCGAGCGCTGGTGCGCCGACAACGGCGTCGAGCTCCGCCTCGGCGTCCGGGTGGTGGCCGTGCGCGCGGCCGAACGGGCGGTGGAGCTGGCCGACGGTTCCGTGCTGCGCGCGGGGGCGCTGCTGGTCGCCACCGGTGGCAGGCCGCGCCGTCTGCCGGGATTCGAGGGCGAGCGGGTCAGGTACCTGCGGACCATGGCGGACGCGGACCGGCTCAGGGAGGATCTGCGGCCAGGCGCCAGGGTGGTGGTCGTCGGTGCCGGCTTCATCGGCTCAGAGGTGGCCTCGACCGCCCTGGCGCGGGGCGCGGACGTGACCGTGATCGAGCGCGCGGAGCGCCCGCTGGCGCACGTCCTCGGCGAGCGGATGGGCGGGGTGCTGGCGGCCCTGCAGCGCGCCTGCGGCGTCGACCTGCGCACCGGCGAGGCCGTGCGCGGGTACGCCGAGACGGGCCGGGCGGCCGTGGTGCTGACCGCCTCGGGCCGGGCCGTCGAGGGTGACGTGGTCGTGGTGGGCGTCGGGACAGTGCCCAACGTCGAGCCGCTCCAGGGCTCAGGCGTCGAGGTAGACGACGGCGTGCTGGTCGACGAGTACTGCCGTACGAGCGTCGAGGGCGTCTACGCCGCAGGGGACGTGGCCCGCCACCACCATCCGCCGACCGGCCGCGGGATCAGGGTCGAGCACTTCGACCACGCCAGCCTCCACGGCATGGCGGCCGCCAGGAGCATCCTCGGGCAGCGCAGCCCGTACAGCACGCCGCACTGGTTCTGGTCCGACCAGTTCGGCAGGAATCTGCAGTACACCGGTCACGCGAGCGACGGGGACGAGATCGTCGTGCGCGGTGACGTGGAGGGCTTCGACTTCGTCGCCTTCTACCTGGACAAGGGCGTGCTCCGGGCCGCCTTCGGGATCGACAGGGGCGGCGAGGTGGCGGCGGCGCGGCAGCTCATCGCGGCACGCGCCGAGCCCGACCCTGCGGCGCTGCGCGACGAGGACACCGACCTGACCGATCTGCTGTGAGGAGAGAGCCATGGACTACCGGCGCGTGGCCAGGTCGGGCCAGGTGCCCGAGGGCGTCGTACGGCGGTTCTTCCTGGACGGGGTGGAGATCGCGGTGGCCCGCTGGGCCGGCCGGGTCCACGCCATGTCCAACTACTGCACCCATCTCGACTGCCTGCTGTCGTCCGGCCACGCCACGGAGGACGGTCTGCTGTGCTCCTGTCACGGCAGCGTCTTCGACTACGAGTCGGGCGAGCCTGTCACACCTCCCGCGACCAGGCCGATCCACGTGTACCCGGCCAGGGAGGAGGGCGGCGAGATCCTCGTCCTGCTCCCTCCGGAGGCGGCGACGGCGGACGGCCCGAGGCGGCGGCGGCTCGACCACGGCAGGCGGGAGGCGACGGGCTGAGCCCGCGGCGCCGCCGTCGCGCCCCCTGCCGTCGCCCCCTGCCGCCGGGGCCCCTGCTTCAGGACGGCCCGGCGGCAGGGGCATCACGGTACGAGGACGTCGTCGGCGGGCGGGGACAGCTCGTCGGACAGGGCACCGGTGACCGCGGCGAGAGTGTCGATGTGGTGGGCGAGCCAGACCATGAACTGGGTGTCGGCCGACCTGATGTCCATCCTGAGCGCCCGTGAGGCCCGGTCGAGCTTGTAGAGCATCGTGTTGCGGTGCAGCTTCAGCGTCCGGGCCGCGGCGTTCAGATTGCCCGCCGACCTGATGTAGGCGATGACCACCTGCTCCAGGTCTCCGCTCTGGCTGTGCACCCGCCGCAGCGACTCCAGGATCTCGCGCGCGAAGGCCCTTCCCTCCGCGCTGGCCGCCACCTCCTTGAGCGCGGCGTAGACGCGCAGGTCGTCGTAACCGCAGACGGGCGAGGCGTCGGTGTGGCGCGCCAGGCCCATCGCGACCCTCGCCTCGTAGTAGCTCGCCGCCACGCCCGCCGCGCCCCTGCCGGGGCGGCCCGAGGTGACCCTGAGGTCGTCGCCCAGGTGGGCGCGCAGGCTCCGGTGGAGATGCTGGGCGAACTGCGCGACGGCGCGCTGCTCGGCGAGCGGGTCGGCCGCCGCGCCCGCCGCCGCCACCTGGCGGATCACCACGATGAACGTGCCGACGGCGGCGGCCATGGTCCACCTGTCCGCCGAGGGCTCGACGGCCTGGGCGATCCGCGTCACGGCCGCGGCCCGCCGCTCGTCCCTGCGGCCGGCCGGCAGTAGCGCGCCCGCCGTCGCGGCGAACACGGCGAACCGTCCGGCGGTGTCGAACCCGTGGTGGCGGGCTCGCGCCTCCAGCTCGTGCGGGTCGGCGAAGCGCCCGTGCGCGAGCGCCTCCACGAAGTCGCCCCGCGCGCGTTCCTCCGCCGCCCTCACCGAGCGCTGGCGCAGCATCTCCGACCCGGTCAGCGTCGCGCCGTGCTCGGCGATGACCCGGTGCTGGGCGAGATCGTGCTCGTCGGACGGCCAGGACGGCTCGATCAGGACCAGCCTGCCGTACAGCTCGCCGCCGACGACGATCGGCGCGATCAGCACGTGGGTGGCGTGGGCCGGCCCCTCCCTTCGCAGGTCGAGCTCGATCAGGCCCGCCGCCGTGCCGTACCGGTCGCGCAGGTCGGGAAGGCGCTCGGCCAGCAGGCCGCCGATCTCCTCGGGGTCGCAGCCGGTGCCGTCGAAACCCGCGCAGGCCAGCGTCTCCCCGTCGGCGTCCATCGCCATGACGGGGCAGCGCGACAGGCCCGTGATGGCGCGCGCCATGGCGGGGATCCCCGATCCGCGCGCGAGCACCTCGGCCAGCGCGCGGTGCACCCGGGTGCTGTACTCCAGGACGTGGCTCGTCTGGGCGAGCGCCTTCTGCCCCACGAGCCGGCTCACCGCGCGGTAGTCGGCCTCCGCGGGCAGGATGAGCAGCAGGATGCCCGCCGCGTCCGCCGCGCGGGTCGCGGCCGCCAGGCCCGCGGGGTCGGCGAGCCGTCCGGCGGGCCCTTCCTGGGCCGCTGGGCCGTCAGGCGGGGACCAGGCCAGCAGCGCCGCCGCGCCGCGACCCGCGAGCTCCGCCACCAGGCCCTCGCCGCTCTCCCCTGTCAGCGTGGCGAGCGGCAGATGCACGGCGACGCCTGAGAGGTCACGGGGCGGCCCCTCCCCGGAGGCGGCGCCGGAGCCGGCCCTGGGTGTGGCCCCGGAGATGGCGTGATGGCCGACCTCCGACAGCGGCAGGCACCAGGACGCGGTACGGCCCAGCCCCGCCTCTCCGCCGATGACCCGCCCGCGTAACAGGGGCTCCGCCAGGAGCGTCCTGATCGGGACGTGTCCGTTGCCGTCGATTCCGTCGGTGCCGTCGATGGTCAGGTGTGGATGTGCCATGTGCCCAAATCCTGTCCCGCTGGTTCGGCGGATTGTCTGTTGCCCGGGGTCAGGCTCCCTCCGAGACTGACGGTGTGTGAAGGTCCCGTCCCCAGCGGGAGGAGTTGTTCATCAGTCTGGATTTCCCGCGCCAGGTGGGCAATAGCCGATTTCTCCGGCGCGGCGTCCTTCTTTTGCATGCCTATTCTCAGGAAAACGACGGAGGAAAAGTGCACCGCGTCTTTCGGCTGACCCTTGAGGACGCCCTCGTCATGCTGTCCGCCGCCGAGGAGGAGGCGCACAGGATCGGCGTCGAACAGACCATTTGCATCGCCGACGACGGCGCCCATCCGATCGCGCTGCACCGGATGACCGGAGCCCGGCTCACCGGCGTCGAGATAGCGATGGCGAAGGCGTTCACCGCCGCCGGGCACCGGCGGGACACGCACCGCTTCAACGAACCGCCGGACGGCCCCGCGCTGCCGGGCAACGAGGCCTTCGGGATCGGCCACATGCATCCGGGCAAGTTCGCGATCTTCGTGGGCGGGTTCCCGATCGTCCACGAGGGACAGGTGGTGGGCGCGGTGGGGGTGAGCGGCGGCAACGGCGAGCAGGACAAGGCGGTGGGCGCCGCCGCCCTGCGCGCCTTCCGCGAGAAGGTCGCGCCCTCGGCGGCATGACGGCCTGCCCACCGGAGCGCGGCGGCGCGGCGCCCTCCCTGCCCGGGCGTGACGTGAATCCTTTCGGGGTGCTTACGTCCTGCCGCGGAAGCTGTCCGCCCGGTCGTGCGGCGGCGATCATAACGGTCGTCCCCACACGTCGAGGAGTACCAGAATGAGATCATCTCTGTATCGCGCCAGCGCGGTGGCGGGGCTGGGCTGCGCCGTCCTGCTGCTGGTCAACGTCGCCCGCCGTGGCGGGTTACTGCCCGAGACCGCCTTCACGCACTCCATCGCGCCGCTCGCGCCGCTGGCAGGGCTGCTGGCGGTCACGGGTCTCTACCTGCTGATCCGCCACCGGGCGGGTGGGCTCGGCCTGGCCGGCTTCCTGCTCAACGCGGCCGGGCTCGCCGGCGCGTTCGCCATCGAGTACAGCCTGCACTTCGTCTTCCCCTACCTCGGGCGGTCGGCGACCGGCGAGTTGCTGGCCGGAGGGACGGGGCGGGCCTTCCTCGTCACCTCGGTCATCCTGCTGGCGGGCGTTCTCACCTTCGGCCTCGCGGCGCTGCGGTCGGGCTCGCTCCCCGTCGTGGCGGTCGTCCTCTACATGGCCGGGATGGTCCCCGGCTCGCTCAGGAGCGCGGTGCCGCTGCCGGTGTACCTGGCCGGTCTGGCCGCCGCCGCGGTCGGCATCGCCTGGATGACCGCGGGGCTGTGGAGGGCGTCCGACGACGCCCCTGTCGCCACGACCTGACGGGCGGCCGGTGCCGGCAGGCCCTCGCGGGAGCGGATCGCGCGCCATCGTGGCCCTGCTCGCCGGCGACGCCAGGTTCACCACGCCGCCGCTGCCCGCATGGCTCGCCGGCGACGCCAGGTTCACCATGCCGCCGCTGCCCGCGTGGTTCGCCGGCCGCGACGACATCCGCCGGTTCTTCACCGAACGCGTCTTCGCCACCCCGCGGCGGCCGGCGCCGCCGCCGCTGCGGCCTTCCCGAGGAGTTTCCGGCATCCTGAGGCGGGTGCGGCCGCGCAGGCCGGCAGGGGGACGGTGGTTGAAGAGAGCCCTCGATTGCGGTCGGGTGGTGGGATGGAAGAGGAACCGGTCACGCTGCTCTTCACCTGGGACGTCGCGCCAGGCAGGCGGGAGGCGTTCGAGCGCTGGCTGTACGACGTCAACGCCGCCGCCATGAAGTTCTCCGGCCATCTGGGGGTGACCTGGCTGCGGCCAGGAGAGAAGGAGGGCCGGTACTTCGCGATCCTGCGGTTCACCGACGTCACGAGCCTGAAGCGCTGGCTGAACTCCGATGAGAGGGCGACCTGGGTGGACAGGCTGGATGGCATCGCCACCGAGGCGGAGCCGAGGGTGTCCACGACGGGGATGGAATCGTGGTTCAGCCTGCCGCACTGCACGGTGGCGCCGCCGTCGCGGTGGAAGACGGCGTTGACCTCGTTCGTGGCCGTCTACCCGTGCGTGCTGCTGTTCCAGTGGCTGCTGGCGGGCAGGATCGCGAGCCTCCCTCTGCCGTTGCCGCTGCGCGCCATGACGCTGCCCGCGATGCTGTCGCCGCTGCTGACCTACGCCCTCATGCCGCTGCTGAGCCGGGTGCTGCGCCGCTGGCTGTACCGGTAGCGATCCCCGCTGGAGCGGTCACGGCCCGCCTCAGCCGCGCCGCCGGCAGGGACAGGCGTGCCGGAAAGCGGCTTGCAAGCGGCCGGCTCTATCACTGGGTCAGACACCTGGAGGAGCCCCGATGACAGTCCTGTCGGCCCTGCCGTCCGCGACACGCGGCGCAGTCCTCCTCTCGCTCGCGGGAGCGTTCCCGGCGGGCTGCGGGTCGACGCCCGGGTCCGCCGCGAAGAGCGACGTGTCCGCGCAGGAGGCCGCCACGTCCACCGCCACCTGGCTCACCCCGACCTTCGACGCGATCCTCACCGCCGTCGCCTAGACCGCACCGAAAGGAATGATCATGCTTCGACTGTTACTGGGCGTCGGGACCGCCGTCGCCGTCACGCTGGCCGGCCAGCCTGCGCAGGCCGCCGCACCCGCGTGGCGGATCGTCAAGGGCGTCGACATCGGCGAGAGCGCGACGGCCCTGCTGGACGTGGCCGCGTCGGGCCCGCGCGACGCGTGGGCCGCCGGCTACGCCTGCAGCGCCGAGGACAGGGAAGGCTGCGCCGCGATCATCCGGTGGAACGGCTCGCGCTGGAGCAAGGCCAACCCGCCCGGGGCCGACCTCGAGCACGTCGAGGGCGTCAGCGCGGCCTCACCGACCGACGTGTGGGCGGTGGGCAACGGCACCGCCCCCTGGGCCGGCCACTGGACCGGCCCGCGGTGGACCGGCTACAAGCCGCTCGGCTCAGGAGCGGAGAGCAGGCTGGCGGACGTCGCCGTCTCGGGCGGCAGGCCGTGGCTCGTGGGCACCGTCAAGGGCAGCGGCGTGGTCCTGGGCTGGAACCGGGACAAGGGCTTCTACCGGGCGCACTCCCTGCCGGGCAAGCTCGAGGCCGTGACGTCGCGCGCGGGGACGGGCGAGATCTGGGCCGTCGGCTCGACCGGGACCCAGCCGCTGATCGTCCGCGGCACCGACGGCGGCAGGACGTGGAAGCTCACCCCCGCCCCCTCGATCCCTGACGGGCACCTGACACGCGTGTGGCAGGTCGCCGGCGGGGACGTCTGGGCCGTCGGGTACGCGGGCAAGGCCTCCTATGACCACAAGGACTTCCTCGCCTCCAGGCCGATCGCGCTCCATTACGACGGCAGGTCATGGCGTCAGGTGGCCGTCCCCGTGGCCAGGGGACGGCTGACCGGCCTGACCAGCGACGCCGCAGGCACCGTCTGGGCCAGCGGCGTCGACTTCGCGCACGGCAGGCGGATCATGTTCCTGCGGTACGCCGGGGACAGGCTGACCGCCTCCTACGGACCCGAGCTGCCCCTGCGGGAGCAGCGCGCGTACGACCACCAGACGGTGACGAGGACGTCGATCACCAGGATCCCCGGATCGAGCGGCCTCTGGGCGGTCGCGGCCGCCGGCGGCGGCGACTTCGAGAGCCACTTCCTGCTCACGTACGGCTGAGCCAGGCCGGGGCCGCTACGCGGGCATGCGCCCGCGCCCGGCCCGGGAAGCGCCGAACAGGCCGGGCCGAAGGGCTCGTCGTCCGCCGCGGCCGGGCTGAAGGGCTCGTCGTCCGCCGCGGCGGGCGGCGCGCCTCCTGGCCCAAGGAGCGGCGAAACATGACAATGCCGCCACCGGCGGGGTAGGCACTGGGCATGACTCGCTGCCTGGTCACGGGGGCCACCGGGTACATCGGCGGCAGGCTCGTGCCCGAACTGCTGGCGGCAGGCCACGACGTCCGCTGCATGGTGCGCTCGGCGGGGCGGCTGCGCGATCTGCCGTGGGCGGGCAGGACCGAGATCGCCGAGGCTGACGCGCGCGACCCCGAGCGCGTGGCCGCGGCCCTGCGCGGGATCGACGTCGCCTACTACCTCATCCACGGCATGAGCGGCGGGCGGGGCTTCGCCGCCTCCGACCGGGACGCCGCGCGCACGTTCGCGGTGGCGGCACGGCGTGCGGGGGTTCGCAGGGTGGTCTATCTCGGCGGGCTCACCCCTGACGCCGGCGAGGGGCACCGGCTGTCGGCGCACATGAGCTCGCGGGCCGAGGTCGGCGAGATCTTCCTGGCGTCCGGCGTGCCCAGTGTGGTGCTCAGAGCCGCGGTGATCATCGGGTCGGGCTCGGCCTCCTTCGAGATGCTGCGGTACCTGGCGGAGCGGCTGCCGGTGATGACGACGCCGCGCTGGGTACGCAGCCGTACCCAGCCGATCGCCGTCCGGGACGTGCTCCGCTATCTGGTGGCGTGGGCGGGGATCGCCGAGGAGGTCAACAGCGGGTTCGACATCGGCGGGCCCGACGTGCTGACCTACGCCGAGATGATGCGGCGCTACGCCGCCGTGGCAGGGCTGCCGCCACGGCTGATCATTCCCGTGCCGCTGCTGACCCCGAGACTGTCGAGTCTCTGGGTCGGGCTGGTCACGCCGGTCCCCGCGGCGATCGCGCGCCCCCTGGTGGAGTCGCTGCGCAGCCAGGCGGTGTGCCGCGAGCACGACATCGCCCGGTACGTCGCCGACCCCGAGGGCGGCCTGATCGGCTTCGACCGGGCCGTCTCGCTGGCCCTTCAGAAGATCAAGGAGGCCGATGTGGCGACCAGGTGGTCCTCGGCCGCCATGCCGGGGGCTCCGAGCGATCCCCTGCCCACCGATCCCGATTGGGCGGGCGGCAGCCTCTACATCGACCGGCGCGCCATCACCGTCGCGGCCGACCCCGAGGCCCTGTGGCGGGTCATCGAGGGGATCGGCGGCGAGAACGGCTGGTACTCCCTTCCCGTCGCCTGGAAGGTCCGCGGCGCGCTCGACCGGATGGTCGGTGGCGTGGGCCTGCGCCGCGGCCGCCGGGACCCCCTGCGGCTGAGGGTGGGCGACTCCATCGACTTCTGGCGCGTCGAGGAGATCGAGCAGGGGCGCCTGCTCCGCCTGCGGGCCGAGATGCGACTGCCTGGTCTTGCCTGGCTGGAGCTGAGCCAGGGCGTCGAGGATGGGCGGACCGTCTACCGTCAGCGGGCCGTCTTCCACCCGCACGGCCTGCTCGGCCACCTCTACTGGTGGTCGATCCTCCCCTTTCACGGCCTGATCTTCGGCCGGATGCCGAGGAACGTGGCGGCCGCGGCCAGGGGCCTCATGGGGCGAGGTGCGGTGTGACGGCCCGCTGGATGGCCGTGGCCCTGGTCAGGAAGTCGAGGATCAATTCCAGCTGCTCGTCGGTGTAGCCGCCGTAGAGCTCGGTGAGCCCCGAGACCAGCCCGTCGAACAGGCTCCCGAAGCCGGCCAGCCTGCCGTAGTCGACCTCGACGATCACCCTGCGCTTGTCACGGGGGTCGCGGGTGCGGTGGGCCAGGCCCTTGGCTTCCAGGCGGTCGATCAGCCCGCTGACCGACGCGGGGGCCAGTCCCGTGTGCTGGCTGATCTCTCCTGCCGTCATCGGCCCGTTCCGCTGGAGCAGGTCGAGCGCCTTCTCCTCCGTCATGCCCAGGCCGATGCGCGCCGCGACCGCGGTGTGGAACATCACCGCCGCGTTGCTGTTGTCCCGGCCTGCGACGAACAGCGCTTCGAGAAGTTTCTTTCGGTGTTCCGAAATATCTGTTGACACGAGCCTCCCCCTCCGGCCTATATTTCGTTCGGCCGAACGAAATAACTATGGAGAGGGTAACACGATGAAGGCTCTGATCATCGGATGCGGCATCGGCGGGCCCGCGACGGCGATGGCGCTCCAGCGCGTGGGCATCGACGCGGAGATCTTCGAGGCCTACGACGTGACCGCCGACAACGTCGGCTCGTTCCTGAACGTCGCCTCGAACGGCCTGGACGCCCTGCGCACCCTGGGCGCGCACAAGGAGGTCCTGACGGCGGGCATTCCGACCCCCCGCATGGTCATGTGGAGCGGGACGGGCAAGCGCCTCGGCGAGGTCGCCAACGGGCTGGCACTGGACGACGGCACGGTGAGCCACACCATCCAGCGCTCCGACCTGTACCGCATCGTCCGCGACGAGGCCGTCAGGCGCGGCATCACCGTCTCGTACGGCAAGCGCATGGTCGCCTACCAGGAGACGTCCAGCAGCGTCACCGCCCGGTTCGAGGACGGCACCGAGGCGACGGGCGACCTGCTCATCGCGGCCGACGGCGTGCACTCCCGCACCCGCGCACTGCTCGACCCGGCCGCGCCCGCCCCCCGCTACAGCGGGCTGTACAGCTTCGGCGGCATCGTCAAGGACGCCGACTTCACCGGCGAGGTGGGCGTCTACAACATGATCTTCGGCAAGAGGGCCTTCTTCGGCTACACCGTGGCGGCCTCGGGCGAGACCTGGTGGTTCGCCAACCTGCCGCGCGAGCTCGGCGACGTGCCCGCCGACTGGAAGGCCACGCTGATCGAGGCGTTCTCGGGCGACGACAACTTCGCCGCCGAGCTGATCCGGCGCAGCTCGATCGACCTGGCGCTGCCGATCCACGACCTGCCGCCCGTGCCGACCTGGCACCGGGGCAGGGTCCTGCTCACCGGCGACGCCGCGCACGCCACCTCCCCCAGCTCGGGACAGGGCGGCTCCATGGCGATCGAGGACGCTCTCGTGCTGGCCGCGGCCCTGCGCGACGAGGCCGACCACGAGGCGGCGTTCGCCTGCTACGAGCGGCAGCGCCGCGAGCGGGTCGAGCGCGTGGTGGCCTGGTCGAGGAAGATCAGCAACAGCAAGGCGGCGGGGCCGGTGGCCAGGGTCTTCCGCGACCTGATGCTCCCGATCTTCCTCAAGAAGTCGGCCGGCGACGAGTCGCTCGCCTGGATGTACCGGCACCACATCGCGCTCTGAGCGGCACGGCGAGCGTGCCACCCCCTGTCCACCGCGAGCGCGCCACCTTCAACGTCATGGGCACGATCTCGGACCGGGTCCCGCTGCGCGACGACAGGCCTCTGGCCGGTCCCGCGGAGCGCTGGATCGCGGCCTGCGACCCCACCTCGGCTGAACCCGCCCCCGCGCCGACGCGTCCGCCCCGGCGGGCTCCCCCGGCGGCGGGCGGAACGCCTAACCTGGGCGGGACGGCGAGCTGGGAGGACGCGGTGGGGCGCAGGCCGACGATCGACAGGGCCGAGCTGGAGCGGCTGGTCGGGGCGGGGATGAGCGTGCGGGAGCTGGCCGCGCACTTCGGGGTGAGCGAGTCGGGGGTCCTGCAGGCCAAGCGGGCCGCGGGCCTGGCCAAGCCGCAGCTCGACCACGGCGGGGCGCTTCCGTGGACGCTCAGCCGTACGCACGCGCAGTCGGGGCCCGCCACCAACCTGCGGAACCTGTCGGCGGCGGCGCAGGGGGCGCGGGTGGCGCCCGAGCGGTTGAACACCGCGCTGCGGTGGGCGCGACGGCTGGTGGAGCAGGGACTGGATGTGGCCTACGACCCGGTGGAGGGGTTCACGGAGGTCCCCGCGCCACCATCGGGCTCACACGTCGCCGAGGTGCTCGGCCGGGCGGTGAAGGTCCTGGAAGCCGACTGACGCCGGCGTTTCGACTCTCGCCGCCAGGGCAGTCGGAGGGCCAATCACGGCCCATCGCGACAGACCCGGAGGCGTCAGATGACCACCTCAACTCTGATCTGGGTGGCCGTCATCGTGGTGGTGGTTATCGCCATCGCCGCAGTCGGTTACGCCCTACTGCAGCAGAAGCGCCGGACCCGACTTCAGGACAGGTTCGGGCCTGAATACGAGCGTACGGTCGCCGAGCACGACAACCGGCGCGAGGCGGAGCAGGAACTGCGCTCCCGTGAGCAGCGTGTCGCCGACCTCGACATCAGGCCACTCGCTCAGGACAGCCGGGCCGACTACGCCAGCCGCTGGATCGAGGTGCAGGAGCGCTTCGTCGACGCGCCCGGCTTCGCGGTGACCGAGGCGGACCAGTTGGTGACGTCGGTCATGGGCGATCGCGGCTATCCCACGCGCGACTTCGACGACAAGATCTCGACGCTGTCCGTCGGCCACGCGGAGACGCTCGGCCACTACCGGCTGGCCCATGAGATCAGCGGGCGCGCCGCCAGGAAGGAGGCCTCGACCGAGGAGCTCCGCCAGGCCATGGTGCACTACCGCGTGCTGTTCCACGAACTGCTGCACGACGACGCCCCTCAATCCGCCCGTCACGAACCAGGAGGACGGTGAACGATATGACCGAGCACAGGCACGCCGAGGACGCACTGCAGGTGCCGCCGCCACGCGCCGACCAGCCGCCCGAGGGCCGGCCAGGGGACCAGGAGGCCGTGGGAGCCGACACCCGCGACGAGCGCGCCGAGCAGCAGTGGCAGGGGCAGGAGCGTGAGGAGAGGATCCAGGACGACCGGACGCGCGAGGGCCGGTGGGAGGACCGCACCGAGGACGAGCACATGGCACAGGCCCGCGCGTCCCAGGAGGGCATGCCCGAGCAGGGCAGGCGGCAGCCGATGACCGACGCGGACCCCGAGAGCCCGCAGGACGACACCCGCTACCGCGACCCCTACGAGACGCGGACGCCTGACGACGTCCTCGCGACCGGCACCCGCGCCACCGACGCGGACATGAGAACCGGCGACACGGGGATGACCGGCGACATGAGGACCGGCGGGGAGCGGGCGGAGACCGCCGGGAGCGCGGGTGTGGAGACCCGCTCCGAGCAGGCCGCCTTCATGCTCGACCAGGATCCCGAGCAGATGCGCCTGCGCTGGCGCGAGGTCCAGGCCTGCTTCGTCGACGATCCCCGCCTGTCGGTCGAGCGCGCCGACACGCTGGTGGACGAGTTGTTGTCGACGCTCACCTCCCAGGCCGGCCACCTGCGCGACCGCTGGAAGAACGCGAGCGGGAGCGACACCGAGCAGCTGCGCCAGGCGCTGCGCGAGTACCGCTCGATGCTGGACCGGCTGCTCACCCTCACGTCGGCAGAAAGGTGATATGACATGCTCGCCATCGTCGCCGCGATCGTGTTCGGGCTCGGGTTCTTACTGGACCTGCTGAACACCAGGATCGCCGGGATCAGCGGTATGGCCTTCGTGCTTCTCGGCCTGTGCCTGCTCGCCCTTCACCAGGCGGGGATCGGAACGGCCAGCATCGGCAGCTACCGCGGAGGCTGGCGCCGTACCCGCCGCTAGACCGGACAGCCCGCACGGACGAAATGGGGCGCCCCCTGGATTCAGGGGGCGCCCCGCTCGTGCGCGTGGTCACCGGATGGAACGCCGTAGCCGGATGGAACGCCGCCTACACGTGGGCGACGGGTTCGGCGGTGGTGCGGGCGGCGTACTCGAACTCCCTGCGAGGGTCGGTCAGCGCGCCCAGCGCCGTGATGTCCCTGCGGAAGAACAGCGCGAGCGTCCAGTCCAGGAGCACGCGCACCTTCCTGTTCAGGGTCGGCATCTTCGTCAGGTGGTACGTCCTGTGGATGAGCCACGCCAGCGCGCCCCGCAGCTTCACGCCGTAGATCTGCGCCACGCCCTTGTGCAGGCCGAGGCTGGCGACCGAGCCGGCGTAGGCGTGACGGTACGGCCTGCGCCGGGTGCCCCTGATCGTGGCCAGCAGGTTGTCGGCCATCACCCTGGCCTGCCGTACGGCGTGCTGCGCGTTGGGCGCGGTGAACTCGCCCGGCCTGGTCAGGTCGGGCACGGCCGCGCAGTCGCCCGCGGTGAAGACGTCGTCGTATCCCTCGACGTTGAGGAACGGCGTGGCCCGCACCCTGCCCTTGCCGTCGATGGGCAGGTCGCTCCGCGCCACGACGGGGTTGGGTTTGACGCCCGCCGTCCACACCAGCGTGTCCGTGTCGAACGCGGAGCCGTCGTCGAGCACGACGCGCCCGTCCTTGACCGATTCGAGCTTGGTCCTCAGGCGTACGTCGATGCCGCGGTGGCGTAGCTGCTCCAGCGTCCACATGCCCATCTCGGGCCCCACCTCGGGCAGGATGCGGTCGGTCGCCTCCACGAGGTACCACTTCAGGTCGGCCGGCTCGATGCTCGGGTAGTAGCGGCAGGCGTCGTGCGCCATGTCCTCCAGCTCGGCCAGGGCCTCCACGCCCGCGAAGCCCGCGCCGACGAACACGAACGTCAGCGCCTGGCGCCTGATCCTCTCGTCCTGGGTCGACTCGGCCAGGTCCATCTGGCCGAGGACGTGGTTGCGCAGGTGGATGGCCTCCTCGATGGTCTTGAACCCGATGCCGTTCTCGGCCAGGCCGGGGATGGGAAGGGTGCGGGAGACCGAGCCAGGGCAGACGACGAGCAGGTCGTAGCCGATCCTGCGTGGAGGGCCCTTGTGCGGCCTGAACTCCACCTCGTGCCGGCTGGTGTCGATGGCGTCGACCACGCCGTTGAGGATCGTGCAGCGGGGCAGAACCCTGCGCAAGGAGACGACGACGTGCCTGGCCTCGAGGTTGCCCGCCGCCGCTTCAGGCAGGAACGGCTGGTAGGTCATGTAGGAGTCGACGTCGATGAGGGTGATGTGCGCCTCGCCCCTGCGGAGCCTGCGCTGGAGTCGCAGCGCCGTGTACATCCCGACGGAGCCGCCACCGAGGATCACTATGCGAGGAGTCATCACGCTCCCTTACCCCCGAACCGCATCGTTACCGTGCTTCCGTCCCGCCCGGTGCGGAAGCCGATCCACCGGGCGAGGCTGCGGGCCACCCACAGGCCCATGCCGCTGGTCGCATGCGGCGGCGGAGGCGTGCTGCCAGGGCTGCCTTCGAGCTCCCAGCGGCCGTCGTCGTGCACTTCCACGATGACGTCGTCACGCTCGTGCCACACGCGCAGGCGCGCCCTGCCCGTTCCGTGGGTGACCGCGTTGGTCGCGACCTCGTTCACGGCGACGAGCAGGTCGGTGACCTCCTCGTCGGGCAGCCCCGCGGCGCGCGCGTGGACCGCGGCGAAGTTGCGGACCTCCGGCAGGTCGGAGAGTCGGAAGAGCACTTCCCTTGCCGGAGCGTCCGCGTTCTCGTCCACTGGAAGGACCCCTAGCGTTCTGCGATGAGTTCTGCCCTGAGCTGGTCGAGCACCTTGCGCAGGATGCGCGAGACGTGCATCTGCGAGATCCCGAACTCCGCGGCGATCTCGGCCTGGGTCATGTTGCCGAAGAAACGCAGGAGCAGGATGTTCTTCTCCCTGGTGGGCAGGGCGTCGATGAGAGGCTTGACGGCCTGCTGGTCGACCAGGTTGTTGAGCGCGTCGTCGTCGCCGGGGATGACGTCCCCGAGAGAGGCGGCGTCGTCGTCGGCGCCCAGCGGGGCGTCGAGCGAGAGCGTGCTGTAGGCGGCGGAGGCGTCCAGCGTGAGCAGCACGTCCTCCTCGGAGATGTTCATCTTGGCGGCCAGCTCCGCCACCGTGGGCGCGCGGCCCAGGTCCTGGCTGAGATCGGAGACCAGCCTGTTCAGCTCGGAGCGGCGCTCCTGGTAGAGCCGCGGCACCCTGATGGCCCAGGTGCGGTCGCGGAAGTGACGCTTGACCTCGCCTGTCATGGTGACGACGGCGTAGCCCCTGAAGGCGTGGCCGAGTGCGGCGTCGAAACCGTTGATGGCCTTCATGAGTCCGACGTAGGCGGCCTGCAGCAGGTCCTCCATCGGCTCGCCCCGGTAGCGGTAACGCCTGGCGATCTCCGTGGCCAGGGAGCGGTGCATCTCGACGACGCGCTCGCGGACCCTTTCCCTGACAGAGTCGGGGGTGTCTTCCCTGACCATCTCCGCCAGCAGTTCCTCGGCGGTCATGTCTTCGAGGACTCGTTCCTGAACAGCCATTCCTGTCTGCTCCTCATATCTTCGCCGGCCGCACCCCCGCACAGCGAAAAAGCCCAGGCAGAGGCGCGCCTCGATGGAGGTCGCTCGTAAAGCCCTCTGCTGGACTTCGACTCCAGTTTTCCCACATTGGGATGGAGTATTCAACCCCAACCCGGTGACAGTAGGGTTGCCCTGCCAGACGGGCGACGACGAAGGAGGTCTTCTGTGACGATGTCGGAGAACGACGAGTGGCCGAAGGCCGCCCTGAGTCTGACGTCGTCAGTGGCAGGCGGGATTCCTGTGATCGTCGTGGAGGGCGTCCTCGACGCGACCACCAGGGAGCAGTTCGCCGACCACCTGAACGAGGTGGTCGCCGTCCACGGCCACGATCTGATCCTCGACATGGCCGGGGTCACGTTCATGGACTCGCGCGCGCTCGGCCTGATCGTCCACCACTGGCAGGGGTGCACGTCGGCGGGAGGCAGGTTCGCGCTGGTGGGGGTGCGCTACTCCCCGTCCAAGGTGATGTGGATCACCGGTCTTGCGCAGCGGCTGCCGCTCTACGAGACGCTCGACGAGGCGCTCGCGGCCCTCGACTGACCGCGGCCCGCGCCGACCAGCCCTGCGCGTGCTCGCCGGGCGGGACGCCGGCGGCCGTCCCCGCGCTCACCGAGGTCAGGGCGTCTTGCCCTGGTGCTCCTCGACCAGGAGGCGGGCGAGGTCGGCGACCTTGACCTGGTGGTGCTGGGACACCTTCCTCAGTTCCTCGAAGGCGGCCTCGGCGCTGCATCCGCTGGTCTTCATGATGATGCCCTTGGCCTGGTCGATGACCGACCGCCCGGCCATGGCCTCCTGCAACTGGGCGGCGTCGGTGCGCATCTCGTCGAACTCCCACAGGTTCGCCATCGCCACGCCGACCTGCTCGGTCAGCATCTCCGCCAACGGCGCTGCGACCTGCGCGGTGAAGGCGCCGGGCCGTACCGAGTAGAGGCCCACCACCAGGAGCACGGGCGAGATCTCGATGGGCAGCAGCAACGCCGAGCGGACCCCCCACCGGGTGGCCAGACCGGCGTAGCGCGCCCACCGGCGGTCGCGCAGAACGTCGGCGACGACGACGCGCCGCAGCGTGCCACGCGCCTCGGTCGAGGGTCCCTCGCCGATCGCCCGCTCGCCCTCGACCAGCATGATGAGCTCGCTGTGCGAACCCGAGACCAGCACCCTGTCGTCGCGCCACAGCTCGGCCGACCCTCCGGAACAGCCGGGCACCCCCCTGGCCAGGGTCGTGGTCAGCGCCCGAAGCACGCTCTCGCTCGAGGCGTCCTCGCCGACCCGGCCCAGCGCGGCCAGATCGCGCGCCAGCACGGAGGTGATCATTGTTGCCATGGCGAATCCCTTCCCGATGAGCCTAGATTAAACAGGTGACCGATCCCATCGGCTTGGCCGCGCTCGAACACGCCCTCGATGAGCTCATCGGGCGCGTGTCGTCGTTGCGTGCCGCCAGAGCCGCCTATCCGGCGGAGCTGGCGCAGACGCTCGACGCCGCCCTGGCCGAGCTCGACACCGCCACCGAACTGCTGGCCGCCGCGAAGGCGGAGCTGAGCGGCGCGGCGCGGAACAAGGGGGGCAGGAGCGCCTCCCAGCGGGAGCTGAAGCTGCTGCGCCAGGTGTTCAGGGTGTTCCCCGTCCCGGTGATCGTGCTGGACGGCGGTGGGGTGATCAGGCGGATCAACGCCGAGACCTCGGCTCTGCTCGGCAGCCCCGACGGGTTCCTGATCGGCCGCTCCTTCCCGCTGCTGGTGGACGTGCCGCGGCGGGCGGCCTTCCGCTCGCACCTGACGGCGGTGCTGCAGACGGGGCAGAGCGCCGCGTTCGAGACGCGGCTGGCCCACCAGGGCCGCACCCACGTCGCGCAGCTGGCGCTGACCAGGCTGACGATGCCGGGCGAGCCGCAGCAGATGGTGGCGGCCGTGGCGCTGCCCACGCAGGTGCAGCTGCCCGAGCCGGGCGCGCGCCGTCCCGAGCAGTCCGACGCGGGGCTGCTGATGACGGCGGCCAGGCGGCAGGAGCTGCTGGCGCGGATGGCGACGCTGCTGCTGGACGAGGAGAGCCAGCGCCGGCCCGTCGCGTTGCCGAGGGCCGCGCGGTTGCTGGCCGAGGAATGGGCCGACTGGGTGATCGGCGACGTGGTGCGTGACGGGCTGCCGCGCAGGTCGGTGGTCCTGGGCCCCAAGGACCAGCCGGTGGCCGATCTGGTACGGCTGGTCGAGCGCGCCGACCCGGCGGTCAGCCCGCTCGTGACGCAGGTGCTCGACCAGGGCACCGGCGTGGTGCACGAGATGGTGGAGGACGAGTCGCTGCTCGGCGGCTGCGCCGACGGGCCGCTGCTGACGGTGATGGGGGCGGGCTCCCTGTTGTGCGTGCCGATCGGGGCCGAGGGCGCGGTGCGCGGCGCGCTGACGCTGGTGCGCTCGCACGACCGCCAGCCGTACACGCTGGCCGACCTGGGACTGGTGCAGGAGCTGGGCGCGCACCTGGGAATGGCGATGTCGGCCCAGGACAGCTTCCGTGACCGCTCGCAGGCCGCCGAGGCGCTGACGGCCAGCGTGGTTCCGCGCAACCTGCCGCAGATCCCCGGTTTCGAGGCGGCGGCGATCTACCACCAGGGCGCTTCGGTGGGGGCGGAGTTCTACGACGTGTTCCCGGTCAAGGACGGATGGGGGTTCTCGCTGGGCGGCGCGGTCGGCTCGGGCGAGGAGGCCGCCTCGGTCAGCGCGATGGTGCGCGGCGGCCTGCGCGTGCTGAGCGTGTGGGAGAGCGACCCCGACCAGGCGGTGCGGAAGGTCAACGACGCGCTGGTCGCGCAGCGCTCCGGCATGTTCGTCATGGCCGTGGCGGGCTACGTGAAGGGCAGGACGATCACGCTCAGCTCCGCGGGGCACCACCCGGCCGCGCTGGTCCAGCCGGACGGCAGCGTGCACTCCGTCTCGGGCGGCGGCGTGCCGCTCGGCATCGCGGCGGAGGCGGAGACGGCCGTGGAGGAGATCACACTGACCCCCGGGCAGACGCTGGTCCTCTACTCCGAGGGCCTGATCTCCTCGCGCGGCCAGGACGGCGAGCCGTACGGCGAGGAGCGGCTGGCCGACGTGCTGACCCGCAGCGTCGCACAGCCGCCTTCGACCGTGGTGAAGTCCATCGAGGAGGACAGGCACGCCTTCTCCGGCGGGCGCGTCTGGGACGAGATCGTGGTGCTCGCACTGAGAGTGGCGTGACGGACGGCGACCGATCGCATGCGCGGTGTGCCCGTCGCCGTTCTCACGCGCTCGCCCCGGCAACTACCCCGCCTGGGAAGGTTTACTTTTTCCGGGCGTCAGGGTATGCCTATGGGGTACGTGAGTGCCTAAGACGCAGGCACACCTGCAGGAGCCACATGCCCGAGGTGTGCCATGCATATCGCCATCGTCGCTTCCGACAAGCGCCGCACTCATATTCTCGCAGTCGCCCGTGAGCTGGGCCGCGAGCACCGCGTCACCATCTACAGCCGCCGCAGCGACGCCGACATGAAGCCCAGGGCCAGGATGTGCCATGGCGTCATCGTGGAGACCATAGACGCGGGCCCGGCCCGCGACCTGCTCGCCGACGAGGTCCTGCCGTACCTGTCGGACGTGGGCGACTACCTGATGCGCCGATGGCGCGAGGACCGGCCTGACGTGATCCACGCCCACTCGTGGACCGGAGGCCTCGTGGCGATGGCCGGCGCCCGCGGCCTGGGCGTGCCGGTCACGCAGACCTTCCACCACACGTTCGGCGTCGCCATGCCTCCCGCGCATCTCAAGATGGAGCGGGTGCTCGGCCGCCGCGCCGACGCCGTCATCGCGGGGTGCGGCGACGAGGAGTCCGAGCTCATCAGGATGGGGGTGCCCCGCAACCACATCGCGGTCGTCCCCTACGGGGTGGACGTGGACCGCTTCCGCCGCCAGGGCAGCGCGGCGGCACGCGGCAGCCGCAGGCGGTTGCTGCACGTCGGCCCCCTTTCTCCCGACCGCGGCGCGCACACCGTGGTGCGGGCGCTGGCCGCCGTCCCCGACGCGGAGCTGTTCGTGGCGGGCGGGCCGCCCGCGGAGGGGCTGGACGAGGACCGCGAGGCCAGGCGGCTGAGGACGCTGGCCGAGCAGGCGGGCGTGGCCGACAGGGTGAACGTGCTCGGCCAGGTGCCGAAGGCGTCGGTGGCCAAGCTCATGCGCAGCGCCGACCTGGTCATGACGCTGCCGCGCGAGGCCCCTGCGGGGACGGTGGCGCTGGAGGCCATGGCCTGCGGCGTCCCCGTCATCGCCTCCGCCGTGGGCGCGCACCTGGACTCCGTGGTCGACGGCGTCACGGGGCTGCTGGTGCCGCCGGACAGGCCGGCGCAGACGGCCAGGCTCATCCGCGAACTGCTCGCCGATCCGACCAGGCGCACCGCGCTCGGGTTCGCGGGTGCCGACCGGGCCAGGTCCCGTTACTCGTGGGAGCGGGTCAGCCAGGAGCTTCTTCGCGTGTACGAATCCCTATAAGCTGCCATGCATGCTTATTCATCCCTGGGATGCGGGTTCACCCGAAGAGTCGCTGGCCTTCGTCCGCGACAACCAGTTCGGCACACTGATCGCCTCGGGACGCGACAGGGCCGTGCCGGTGGTCGTGCCGACCCAGTTCCTCCTGGTCGACGACGCGACGGTGGTGCTGCACCTGGCCAGGCCCAACCCTGTCTGGCCGGCGATCGAGGAGAACCCGAAGGTCGTGCTGTCGGTGACCGGACCGTGGACCTACATCAAGGGTGAGTGGCGTGCCGAGCCCGGCACCGACCCGCGCCTGGGCGTGCCGACGACCTACTACTCCGCCGTGCAGCTCGTCTGCACGGCGGAGATCGTCAAGGACGACGAGGGCAAGCTCGAGGTGTTGCGGCGGCAGATCGCCGACCTCGAGCCGACGCTCGGGGATCCCGCCCTGATGCCGAGGCTGATGTCGGGCATCAGGGGGCTGCGGCTGACGATCGACGAGATTCGCGGCAAGTTCAAATACGACGGGCACAAAGACGAGGAACACCGCGAGCGCGTCCAAAACGCCGTTACCAAAGCGAAATCCATGCTTTCCTGAGACGCATGTCGATTCCTGGTTATCTCGTGGCGGCGGCGCTCCTGGCGACGCCCGCCGCCACCACCGCCACCGAGCGGCAGCCCTTCGAACAGGTCTTCAGCGAGCGTTTCGACTCCCTCGACACCAGCAGGTGGATGGTCTACCACTCCCCCGGCGCCGAGACCAACCCCCGCACCGGCAAGGCCACCACCGTCTCCAACGGGGTGCTCAGGCTCAAGGGCGGCTTCTACGGCGGCCAGGACCTGTCAGGCGGCCTGGCCACCCGCTCCTCGCAGCAGTACGGCAGGTGGGAGGTCAGGTTCAAGGCCGAGGCCGGCGCCGGCTACACGCCCGTGGCGCTGCTGTGGCCCGACCGGCAGGGCGACGGCGACTACGCCGAGATCGACTTCGCGGAGATCATCGACCCCCATCGGCGCGGCGGCGGCATCTTCGTGCACGCGGGCCGTGAGCGGGCCCAGAAGCAACTGCGCGCCGACTTCACCCAGTGGCACACGGTCGCCGTCGACTGGCTGCCGGGGCGGCTGACGTTCTGGCTCGACGGTGAGAAGGTGTGGGACTACAGGGGGCCGCACGTTCCCGAAGGCCGCAGGATGGGCCTGGCCCTGCAGAACGACGTCGTGTGCAACCGGTGGTCGCCGTGCAGGAACGCCTCCACCCCCGACACCGTGTCGATGTACGTCGACTGGGTGAAGGTCTACCGGTTCACGGGAGCAGCCTGACCGCCTTCAGCGCCAGGTGGACGGCCAGCCTGTCGTCGCCGTCCGACAGGTCGCGCCCGGTCAGCCGCTCGGCCTTGCCCAGGCGGTAGTAGAGGGTCTGGCGGTGGATGCCCAGCTCCGCCGCCGCCTTCTGGGCGTGCCCGCCGAGGTCGAGGTAGATCTCCACGGTGTGGGCCAGCTCGGCGTCGAGAGCCGCCGTCTCGAAGGCCAGCTCGCGCAGGTCGGCGGTGCCGAGCCTGGCCAGCAGCCGGTGCACGCCGAGGTCGTCCCACCTGGCGACGGGATGGAAGCGGGGGAAGTACTCGGCGATCCGCAGCGCGTGCTTGGCCTCCCGCCAGCTCTGCCACGCGTCGGCGGGGTCCCGGCGGGGCGCCCCCATGCCAGCGGCGGTGCCGTACGCGGTCTGGAGGTTGCCCGCGATCTCGCCGGCGAGGTGAGAAGGGGCCAGCACGGCGACCGGCCGGCCCGCGCGGGACAGCACCCCGCGCGGCAGCGTCCAGAGAGCGGCCACCCGTTCCTGCGACTCCTTGACGGCGATCGCCGTCACGGGCCCTGCGAGCTCGATGGCGGCGCCCGCCCGCTCCTCGGGGTCGGCCGACAGCAGCGCGGCCAGCTCCCTGCCGAGGTCGTGGCGGCTGCGGGCCTCCTGGGCGAGCATGGCGGCGGCCCTGGCCGTGAGCCGCTGGATGCGGGCCAGCTCGGCGTCGCCGAGGGTGCCGAGCAGCCAGAGGTAGCCGTAGGTCACCGACGCGTGCCTGAGCGGGACGCACACCCTGGCCAGGACGCCGAGCTCCTGGTCGGCGGGGATCCTGACGGGGCCCTCCGCCCTGGCGATGCCGAAGCGCTCGAAGTAGTCGCGGACCTCGCGGCTGGCGCGCCTGCGCAGGATGGACTCCTGGCGGACGGTGTCGATGTCGCCGTGCTGCGCGCCGTACGCCAGCAGCCGGAAGGAGCGGTCCTCCAGCGTCGCGGAGACCCCGAGAACGCGGGCGATCTCGTCGACGGTCTCCTGTAGGTCGTCGGTGTTGTGCATTTGTATGACAGCCTGCCACACGCCACGTTACGGACGTCAATGGGCCCGCTGTGAGCAGGCGTTTTAGCCTGTACGCATGCTGGGTCAAGTACTTCTCGCCGGGTCGCGCAGCGCGCTCGTGCGCCGCACCGTGTCAGGGCTGCCGCTGACCAGGAAGGTCGTCGACCGGTTCGTCGCCGGTGAGGGCGTCTCCGAGGCGAGCGCCGCCGTTCAGCGCCTGGTCGACGGCGGGCTGACCGTCACGATCGACCACCTGGGCGAGGAGACCCGCGACGCGGGCGCCGCCGCCGCGACCGCGAAGGCCTATCTCACCCTCCTGGAGGAGCTGCGCCCGCTGGACCTCGGCACGCGCGCCGAGGTGTCGGTGAAGCTGTCGGCGGTCGGCCAGGAACTGAGCGACTCCATGGCGCTCGACCACGCCCGTGAGATCTGCGCCGCGGCCGCCGCCAACGGCTCCACGGTCACCCTCGACATGGAGGACCACACCACGGTCGACTCCACGCTCGGCATCCTGCGCGCCCTCCGCGAGGACTTCCCCTCCACCGGCGTCGCCATCCAGGCCTACCTGTTCCGCAGCGAGGCCGACTGCCGCGACCTCGCCGTCCCCGGCAGCAGGGTACGCCTGGTCAAGGGCGCCTACCGCGAGCCCGCCTCCGTCGCCCACCAGAGCAAGGGTGAGGTCGACAAGGCCTACGTGCGATGCCTGCGGATCCTCATGGCGGGGAAGGGTTACCCCATGGTGGCCACCCACGACGACCGGCTCATCTCGATCACCGAGCTGCTCGCCGACAGGTTCTCGCGCGCCGTCGGCGACTACGAATACCAGATGCTCTACGGCATCAGGACCGACAAGCAGGAGTCTCTCGCGGGCGCCGGTCACACGGTCCGCGTCTACGTGCCCTACGGCGACGACTGGTACGGCTACTTCATGCGCCGCCTGGCGGAGCGCCCCGCCAACGTCGCCTTCTTCCTTCGTGCCCTTGGGGGTAAGTGATCATGGATGCGATCAGCAACGTCCCGACTCCGGCCAACGAGCCGGTGTACGGCTACGCGCCGGGCAGCGCCGAGCGCACCGCGCTGGAGAACCGCATCAAGGAGCTGGCCGGTTCCTCGATCGAGCTGACCATGACCATCGACGGTGTGGAGAGGATGGGCGGCGGCGCGACCATCGACGTCGTGCAGCCCCACAACAAGGCCGCCGTCCTGGGCCGTACCAACGACGCTACGGCTCAGGACGTGCAGGACGCCGTCGACGCGGCACTGGCCGCCGCCCCCGCGTGGCGGGCGCTGTCGTTCGACGAGCGGGCGGCCATCTTCCTCAAGGCGGCCGACCTGCTCGCGGGCCCCTGGCGCGCGACGCTCAACGCCGCCACGATGCTGGGCCAGTCCAAGTCGGTACAGCAGGCGGAGATCGACGCGGCCTGCGAGCTGATCGACTTCCTGCGCTTCAACGTCTCCTACGCCCGCCAGCTGTACTCCGACCAGCCGGTCTCCTCCCCCGGGGTGTGGAACCGCATGGAGTACCGCCCGCTGGAGGGCTTCGTCCTGGCGATCACGCCCTTCAACTTCACCGCCATCGCGGGCAACCTGCCCACCTCGGCCGCCCTCATGGGCAACGTCGTGGTGTGGAAGCCCTCCCCCACCCAGCAGTTCGCCGCGCACCACACGATGCGGCTGCTGGAGGCGGCGGGGCTGCCCCCCGGCGTCATCAACCTGGTCACCGGCAACGGTCAGGCGGTCTCCGAGGTCGCCATGACCCACCCGGCGCTGGCCGGCATCCACTTCACCGGCTCGACCGCGACCTTCCAGCACCTGTGGGGCACCGTCGGCGCGAACATCTCCCGCTACCACGGCTACCCCCGTCTGGTGGGCGAGACCGGCGGCAAGGACTTCGTGCTCGCGCACCCGTCGGCCGATCCCGGCGTGCTGTCGACCGCGCTGATCCGCGGCGCGTTCGAGTACCAGGGCCAGAAGTGCTCGGCGGCCTCACGCGCCTACGTCCCGCGCTCGATCTGGTCGCGGATCAAGGACGACCTGGTGGCCACGGCCGAGTCGCTGACCGTGGGCGACGTGGCGGCCGACCTGTCCACGTTCATGGGCGCGGTCATCGACGACCGGGCCTTCGCCAAGCACAAGGCGGCCCTGGACAGGGCCAAGGCCACCGACTCGATCGACGTGCTCACTGGCTCCTACGACGACAGCGTCGGCTACTTCGTCAAGCCGTCCATCCTGGTGTCGGACGACCCGACGGACGAGATCTTCGTCAAGGAGTACTTCGGGCCGATCCTCGGCGTCCACGTCTACGACGACGCGGCCTTCGACACGGTGCTCGACCAGATGGAGTCGGCCTCGCCGTACGCGCTGACCGGGTCGATCATCGCGCAGGACCGCTACGCGATCGCCTCGGCGTCGGAGCGGCTGCGGTTCGCGGCGGGCAACTTCTACGTCAACGACAAGCCCACGGGCGCGGTGGTCGGGCAGCAGCCGTTCGGCGGGGCGAGGGCGTCCGGCACGAACGACAAGGCGGGCTCGATCTTCAACCTGATCCGCTGGGTGAACGCCCGGACGATCAAGGAGACCTTCGTTCCCCCGATTATCACGCCCCCATATAGGGGTGACATTCCGCAGACGGGATGGCAGCAGCCCGATCTAAAGACCCTCGGCTACCGCGATTAGTCGCCGATAAACAAAACGCCCCGGAACTCGAATAAGAGTTCCGGGGCGTTCGGCTTTCACCATTAGAGCCACGGCGTCGACCCGACCCACACCGCCCCGCCGTCCGGGTTGAGCTGGTACCAGCCCGGCCCGTACGCCGCCCTTAGCAGCACCGGCTCCGTGCGCTGAGGGTGCTTCGCCCCTTGCGGCTCCCGCCACAATGATCAGGTGATTGATCACTATCGCAACCTCTTCGAGTGGCACCAGTGGCTGGAAGACGCACTCTCCTGGACCGTCGTACAACCCCTCGACGAGGAACTCACGGTTGACGATCTCCTGTGGCGGCTGAACGGCGGCCGCGATCCTGAGCAGCGCACCATGGCATACCCCACAGAGGCAGCCTTCGATGAGGACCAGCCCGTGCTCTTCGCCTTCGAGGGCGAAGGCGCCTGGGGCTTCCTCGAGTTCACCTATGGATACGGCATACCGGACCACGTCCTCACCGAGCTCAGCAAGGAGTCACGCGTCTGGATGACAACCTGGCACTTCAACGGGGGATACACGATCCTCTACGCGGCCGACGGCAAGATCAGAGCGCGGATGCGCGACTTCATCTTCGTCGAGCACGCCTTCGAGCACGGTGATCCGAGCATCCTGGCTGACTTCCGCGCCCTGCTCGACAGCCTGGGCGCAGAGGATTACCGCGGCAAGCGAAGTGCAGCGTTCGCCTTCATCGAGGCCGCCACCAGTCTGAGGCTTGAGAAGGAGTGGCTGGATGTGGAGGAGGCCCCCGTCATCGTCCTTGACAACCCGGACGCCTGACCTCAGATCTCTGCAGGCGGTCGCACCGCTGCGATTAGGCAGCCTCCGGTCGAAGCTTCCCAGTACAAACCTCAGCTCATCCGCATTTGCCGTACGTGTACCACTCGTACGGGCCCGCCGCTCGCTCATGCGCTGGCCGCAGTGCTTCAGCGTGAACTCACAGCCCCTGGCAAGAGCACCGCGCGCTCCAACTCGCGGCCCTGGCTCTGTAGGTGAATTTAAGAGCCGAATGTCGGTCAGTGGCTCTGTGGCGCCCGGTGGGGCTGGAGCCGTGTTAGCGAATTCCAGAGCCACCTGAGGGTTAGCGGTGCAAGTATCGAAGCGTTACCCCGTGTGAGGAGACGCTGGTGACACACCCTCAGCCCAAGGCGGAGGTATTCGCGGCGATCCGCCGGGATTCTCGTGCGGGGCTGTCGGGTCGGCAGATCGCGATCAAGTATCGGGTCAGCCGGAACACGGTGGCTGAGGCGTTGCGTCAGCCGTGGCCGGAGCCGAGGAAGAAGATGGCGCCGCGGGCGAGTCGGCTGGATGAGTTCAAACCATTGATCGACGAGATGCTGCGGGCCGATCTGGATGCGCCGCGCAAGCAGCGGCACACGGCGAAGCGGATCTTCGCGCGGCTGGTGGATGAGCACCAGGCGATGGAAATCTCGTATCAGATCGTCCGCGCCTATGTCGCTCACCGGCGGGGCGAGATCCGGGTCGAGGCAGGCCGGGGTCCGCCGGAGGCGTTCATCCCGCAGTCGCATCTGCCGGGAGTTGAGGCCGAGGTCGACTTCGGGGACGTGACGGTCCGGATCGCGGGCGAGCAGGTGAAGTGCTTCCTGTTCTCGTTCCGATTGTCGTATTCGGGCAAGGCGGTCCACCGGGTGCTGGCCACCGGAGGGCAGGAAGCATTCTTTGAGGGACACGTCCACGCTTTCAGGGTGCTGGGCGGAGTCCCGACGGGCAAGGTCCGCTACGACAACCTCAAGGCCGCGGTCTCCGCGGTGCTGGGGTTCACCCGGGCCCGGACGGAGTCCGCCCGCTGGACGGCGTTTCGCGAGCACTACGGGGTCGAGGCGTTCTACTGCCAGCCGGGGATCAAGGGCGCCCACGAGAAGGGCGGGGTCGAGGGCGACATCGGCTGGTTCCGCCGCAACCACCTGGTCCCGATTCCAGAGGTCGGCTCGCTGGATGAGCTGAACGAGATGATCGACCGTTGGGACGAGGCCGACGAGGGACGGCGGATTGGGGCGCGGGCCAGGACCGTCGGTGAGTACTTCGCGATCGAGCGGCCGCTGCTGTGGACGGTCTCGCAGGAGCCGTTCGAGACCGGGCTGCTGCTCCCGGTCCGGGCCGATCGCTACAGTCAGATCACCGTCCGGACGAACCGTTACTCGGTCCCGGCCCGGTTCATCGGCCGCCAGCTGCGGGTGATACTGCACGCCTCCCACCTGATCGTCTATGACGGGCAGCAGGTCGTCGCCGAGCATGATCGGTTGTTCGCCAAGGGCGGTCGGCGCCTGGAGCTGGACCACTATCTGGAGGTCCTGATCCGCAAGCCCGGCGCGCTGCCGGGCGCGACCGCTCTGGAGCAGGCGAGGGCCGCAGGCAAGTTCCCCCCGGTTCACGACACTTGGTGGGCGGCGGCTTGCAAGGCCCACGGCGACCGCGACGGCACCCGCGCGCTGATCGAAGTGCTGCTCCTGGCCCGTCATCTCCCCACCGAGCATCTGGTCACCGGCCTGGCCGCCGCGCTGCGGGCCGGCGCCCTCACCGCGGACGCGGTCGCCCTGGAGGCCCGCAAAGCCGCTGAGGAAGACGAACAAGCCGCTCCCGAGCCCGCCCAGCACGACAACCACGAGGCAACGGTGACGTTCCTGACCGAACGGCGCCTGGCCCAGCTTCCCCGCGACACCCGGCCGCTGCCCTCGGTGGCGGCCTATGACCAGCTCCTCAAACGCGCCCGGCCGCCCGGCGAGCGCCCTGCCCAAGGAGAAACACCATGAGCGTCCCCCACCGCGGCATGACCGAACAGGCCGCCCAGGCCTCCATCGACCAGGCCTGCCGGATGCTCCGCCTGCCCAGCATCCGCACCGCCTTTCCTGAATTGGCCGAGCAAGCGGCCCGCGAGCAGATGTCCTACCTTGGATTCCTCGCCGAACTTCTACTGACCGAATGCGACGACCGCGCTCGCCGCCGCTCTGAACGCCGCATCAAGGCCGCCCAGTTTCCCCGCGACAAGTCCCTGCGCGCCTTCGACTTCGACGCCAACCCGGGCATCGACCCCGCCACCATCCACACGCTCGCCACTTGCGAATGGGTGAAAAAGGGCCAGCCCCTCTGCCTGATCGGCGACTCCGGCACCGGCAAGTCCCACCTGCTCATCGCCCTCGGGACCGAGGCCGCGATGAAGGGCTACCGGGTCCGCTACACCCTCGCTACCAAGCTCGTGAACGAACTCGTCGAGGCCGCCGACGAGAGGGTCCTCGCCAAGACCGTCGCCCGCTACGGACGCGTCGACCTGCTCTGCATCGACGAACTAGGCTACATGGAACTCGACCGGCACGGCGCCGAGCTCCTCTTCCAGGTTCTCACCGAACGCGAAGAGAAGAACAGCGTCGCCATCGCCAGCAACGCCTTCTCTGGCTGGACCCGCACCTTCACCGACCCGCGCCTCTGCGCCGCGATCGTCGACCGGCTCACCTTCGCCGGCAACATCATCGAGACCGGCACCGACTCCTACCGCCTTGCCCAGACCCGAGCCAGAGCCGAACAAGCCAGCTGACCACACTTGTCGGCTCCCCACTCGGGTCCGTGTCACCAGCCGCAAGTAACGTTGAGTAATCGTCGTTGCTTTGCGTGGTCGCGAGATTGGTCATCTCAGGGGAGGCTAAACACGCCGGATCACCGGGGTTTGCGGCTGATCGCGGCTCGCGGGTAGGTCAGGCCGAGGTGCGCGGCCGGCGGGTTGTTGAGGTGGTCACCCCGCAGGACGCGCCAGCTGCAAGATCGCCATTCTCAAACCCCCACATAGGGCGGCAGGCGCCCCCAGCGCCACGGCGGCCCTCGGCGGTCGACACTGTGATCACTGTGTGTTATTAGTCAACTACATAACATCTCTTACTGGGGAGCCATGCAACCTGCTTCACCATCGGCCGACCAGCCCGCGGGAAGGAGGGTCAGGGCAGCGGGGTGGCTGCCTCGACCCGGTTGAGGTGCACGATCACGTCGAAGGCCGCTCCCAGGGCCAGCGGCCGGTTGAACTGCTCGGGCACGTACGTGGCCGGGATGGTGAAGGTCGGACGGGCGGTGTCCAGCCACGCTCGGGTGGACGGAGTACGGCCGGCGCGGCGCAGGTCCACGTAGTAGTCGCGGTAGCGTACCCGGTCCAGGACGGCCTCGCTGCTGTCCGGGACAGGGGCGCCGGTGTCGAAGACTGCGACCTGGCCGGTCTTGGGGTCGATGGCGCGGAAGCGGCCGCTGTGGATGGTGGTGCCGATCGCCACATAGGAGGTGCCGGCCAGGGAGCGCAGGACGGCCCCCTGGGTGACCGGGTAATGGTCGGGCCAGGCCGAGACGTAGCCGATATGCCCGTTGTGCGCGGCCGCCACGGTTTTGGTGCCGGTGTGGCGCTGCCACCACACGGTGTTGTCGGCCATGGCCTGGTCACGGTGACGGTGCAGGGCCGCGCCGTCCAGTGCGTACATGGTGGACATCTGGACGATGACGCGGGCCTCCTGCAGTACCCGCGGGCTCACCTTGCCGCTGTCATCCAGCAGGCGGTAGGCGGCCTGAGCGTCGCCGGCCAGGGCGGCGCGCTGCTCTGCCGGCAGTGCGGCCAGGGCGTTCATCCGTTCTTCCACACCGGCGGGCAGGGCCAGCAGGCCCGCGTAGCGGCGACGCAGTTCGGGCTCCAGCGACGGCTCGTGCTTCTCGGCCCAGGCGAGGATGCGCCGGTACTGCTCGGGATGGACGTCGCCGATGTCGAATCCCATCACGCGCAGCTTGCGTGAGGCGGTGCGGTTGTAGTCGCGCATCCACTCATACAGGTCCATCCACTCCTGGGTCTTCCACGAGCCGTAGGACTGCTGGAACTCCTCGGCCATGATCGTGCGCAGGTCGCCCTTGCCGGTGCGCACGTACGCGTCCAGGCGGACGCCGGCCGACCAGGTCGCCTCCAGCGCCAGCGTGGTGAAGCCCTGGGTCTGCACCAGATGCCGGAACATCCGGTGCCGCAGCGTGAACAGCTCCTTCGAGCCGTGCGTGACCTCGCCGATCCCCACGATGGTGGCGCCCTTGGTCATCGCCGACAACGCCTTCAGGTCGCGGGACGGGCCGCCCGGGACGGTGCTGCGCAGTTCCTGGGCGTGGCGCTCCAGGTTCGCCACCACCCGCTCTTGGCCGGCGGCGACGGCCGCCGTGGCAACGCCGGCGGGGGCGGGGGCAGGGGTGGCGAATGCCGGAGCGCTCACGCTCGCGAGACAGGCCGCCAGCGCCAGAGTGACCGGCACGGTACGACGCAGAGTGTTGCTCGCCAAGACAGATCCTTACGTTGGGTGTCGGATGAAGCAATCACCAACGTAGGGATGGGCGCAGGCGGTTTCGATCCCGCCCGCTGGCCGGTCGATGGTGGTGCTGGCTACCGCACGCCGCCCGCGGCCCAGCTCACAAGGCCGTTTCCCCGAGGCTGTTCCCCAGAGGCCGGTGTCAGAGGCCGGCTTCAGGCACCGAGGTAGCGCAGCACGGCGGCGACCCTGCGGTCCACGCGGTCACTGGGAGCCAGGCCGAGCTTGGCGAAGATGTTGCGGATGTGCTTGTGCACCGCTCCCTCGGTGATCACCATCTTGTCGGCGATGGCCAGGTTGCCCAGTCCTTCGGCCATCAGCGCGAGCACCTCGCGTTCGCGCGGGGTGAACTCCTCCAGGGGGTCGCGCCGGCGGATGAACAGCTGGGCCACCACGTCCGGGTCGATGGCGGTGCCGCCGCCGGCGACCCGGTTCAGCGCCTCAAGGAACTGCTCGACCTTGCCGACCCGCTCCTTGAGCAGATAGCCGACCCCGTGCGTGCCGTCGGCCAGCAGGTCGGTCGCGAACGTCTGCTCGACATGCGCCGACAGCACCAGCACCCCCAGGCCCGGCTGCAGGCGCTTGGCCGTCACGGCCGCCCGGATGCCCTCGTCGGTGTGGGTGGGCGGCATGCGCACATCCACCACCGCCACATCGGGCCGGTGCTCTTCGACCGCGGCCAGAAACCCCTCGGGGTCGCTCGCGGCAGCGGCCACCTCGATGCCCTCCCCGCTCAGCAGCAGCACCAGGCCCTCGCGCAGCAGCGCGTCATCCTCAGCGATCACGACTCGCACGGCAGTTCCACCTCGATCACAGTCGGCCCCCCGTCGGGGCTGGTCAGGGTCATCGTTCCGTCATGGGCCTCGACGCGGCGGCGGACCCCGGCCAGCCCGGTGCCCGCGCCATCGCGGGCGCCGCCCTTGCCGTCGTCACGCACCTGGACGCGCAGTAACGGGCCTACACGTTCGACGACGACCTCCACGTGCTGGGCGCCGCTGTGCTTGCCCACATTGGTCAGCGCCTCGGCCACGGTGAAGTAGGCGGCGCTCTCCACCGACAACGGCACCACGGCGAGCTCACCCACCCGCACCCGACAGGGCACCGAGCATCCGGCGGCCAGCGCGTCCAGCGCGCCGGCCAGCCCCTTGTCCTCCAGGATCGGCGGCAAGATCGCGCGCACCACGCCGCGCAGCTCCGCCAGCGCCTGCTCGGCCGCGCTCCTGGCACGTTCCAGTGCGTGCGCGGCCCGAGCGGGATCGCGCTGCAGAGCACGCTCGGCCGCGGCCACCGTGACCACGACCGCGTTCAGCCGGTTCTGCGCGCCGTCGTGCAGGGCCCGCTCGATCCGGCGCAGCTCGACGGCATGCGCGCGCAGCGCCCCCGCGCGGGTCACGGTTAGCTGCGCGATGCGCTGCGACAAGTCGATCGAGGCGTGCGGCACCAGCAGTTTCCTGGCGGGCAGCGCCTGCAGGCGCGCCAGCACAGGGAAGAGACGGACCAGGGCGACCAAGACGGCCAGGCCGATCACCGAGGTGGCGATCGCGCCCGGCCAGGTGGTAACCGGGAAGCCGAAGTTGGTGAGCTGATCCTCGCGCGACAGCAACTGCCAGTAGAGCGGGTAAGTGAGTTCCCGCAGCACCGCCACCGGCATGATCATCCCGAGCAGGCCGCAGGCCGGGCCCACCACGACGTAGACGGCCAGCCAGCCCAGGTCGCGCAAGGTCGCCGGGTCGGCACGGGCCGCCCGCATCCTGGCCGCCCAGCCTCGGGGTAGCTGCTCGGCAGGCAGCCGGTACGGGCTGACGATCTCGACACCCGCGCCGGCCAGGCGCTTGCGTTCCCACTCGGCCGCGCCCCTGGTCATCGCGATCATCGCCGGCACCAGCGCCAGCCCGACCCCGACCAGGCTCAACGTGGCCACCACCAGCCAGCACAGCGCGACGGCGACGGCCATGAACGCGGTTCCCAGCCCTCCGGCCAGCCGTTCCAGACCTTCAAGGATTCCCCGCATCACTAGGGTCATAGTAGGTGAAAGGGGACACGGCTTGCTCCAGCCCGCTGTACCACGGCCAGCTAGCGTGCGGGATTTCCGCAGATCGGGCCCGTTTCTAGGATTCTGGCCATGACCGACCCCTACCGCATCCCCAGCCCTGACTCCGACCCCGCCATCCCCCGGCCCACCATCTCCCGGCCCGCAGCGAGCAAGCCCGCGCTGAGCAAAGGCGCTCTCGCGCTGCGCGCCCTGCTCTGGCTCGTCCTGATGGCCAGCGCGGTCGTCAACGTGATCGCGAACGGCATCGGCGCCTGGCCGCTCGGCCTGGTCGCGGGCGGCGTCGCCGTCGCGTGCATCGCCGCCCTCATCGTGCACCACGTGAGCAGGCGCAAGACATGAACCACATCGTCCCCTCACCGGCGTCACCAAGAAGGAGACCCACTGCTCGGATAGCTGTCACCGAAGGGAAGGGGCGTTCCCGCAGGGCTATGTCTGCTTGTGGACCGAGGACGACTTCGACGGCGAGATGTTCGGCTACAAGCCAGTCTCCTACTACTGCGACATCGCCCCGGCTCAACCCGTCCGGACCATCTTCAACAACACCAACCGGCCATGGGTGTTCTACCGCGACTCGACTGCGGCACCCTGGACGCCACCATCCTCCCAACCACGCCAAACGTGACGAAGGTAGCCAGGATGGGCACGGGCCGCTACTGCGTCCAGGTCCATCCCGACATCAACGCCGTCCGATCCGTGCCGATCGCGACCCTGTACTTCGGCGCCGACTGGGGCAGCGAGATCTACGCCGCCGCCCCGCACCGTGTGCAAGGACCACCCCAACTCGGTCTACGTCGTGACCGGCAAGAACGGAACAAGACAGCGCGCGGTGGCCGCCGTTCCAGGGGCCGGTTCTGGGTCCGATCATCAGGGCGCTGATCGCGGCCCTGGGCCCCGCCTGCCAATGGACGGCAGACGCCACGAACACGATCTCGTCCAGCACCAGCTCCGACGAGACGTCGTGCTTTGTGTAGGTCTGTCACCCGGGATCGCCTGTGTGGCAGGGACCCATACGGGTACAGTGGCGCTCAGCACCGCGACCTCCTCGACTAGGTCGGTTCCAGCCCCGGACCGCCTGCCAGCGGACCCCGGGGCTCAACACTTTTAGGGGCTGTGTACGGCTCCCCGCCAGTAACGCTGCTGGGGTCATTGGCGGTGATCCGTGGGGGAACAGTAACGATCGTTCACCATCTACCGCTACGTGTTCCGGGTCAAGATACGAGCTCCACCTCGTCGCCTTGACGGTCGAACAGCGGGATGGTCTGCACGGTGATGTGGATCGACCAGCGCGTCACGTCCGGCCGGACGCGCCGTTGGGCGTCGATCCACTGCTGTGCGTGGGCGCGGGTGTTGTCGATGGCCACGGCCAGGCCCTGACCGTGGTTGGCACTTCCGCACACGCAGGTACAGCGGACGTCGTCGGCGTCGTAGCAGCGGTGATCGCACCGGCCTACGCAGACCGATGCGGCGTAGACGGCGAGCAGGACCGTCACCCGTCTCCGTCCCCCTGATCTCCGTGCTCGCCGGCCGCGCGGGCGTCCAGGTCTTCGAGCCACGCCACGAGCGTCGCCGCAGCCTGCAGGATCCCGGCGCGCAGGTCGGCCGGGTCGTCGCGGCGGAGCGCATCGTTGAGCGAGGTCCGGGCCCGGTGCGCCCAGGTGGCCCCCTCGTGCTGGTCGGCGACGATCTCGTCTTCGAGGGCAGCGTCGGCGGCCTGCTGCCAGTGCGGGCCGGTGCCGTCGGCGTGGACGCGGCGGCCGGTGCGCTGGTCACGGTTGCCGCGCGCCAGGTCGATCTGCAGCAGGATCTGCTGCCGCAGCACGGCCTGCGGCGTCAGCTGCGGCTGGTCGGCGAGCGGGACGATGTGGATGTCGCAGGCGAGGGCGTGCGCCAGGTCGAGGAGGTTCTCCAGCGACGGCGTCCGCTCGCCGGTCGCCCAGCGGCCGACCGTGTTCTTGTGGACGCCGGTGACCTCGGCGACCCTCACCTGAGACATGCGGAGTGCGTGCCGGATCTGTTCCAGCTGGGCGACGAGCGGCAGCACACGGGGAGGGCGGCGACGTTCGGGCCGCGGCTGGCGGGGGCCGGCGGGCCGCTCGTCGTCGGGTTCGGTCTCGGGGGCTTCGGCGAGGCCGGCCGTCCAGCCGACGGCAGCGGCCCAGCCGACCAGGCCGTCGAGCGGCACCGGCCGCTCGCCGGTGGCCCACCGGTTGAACACCGGTTGAACACCGGCGGCGAGACTCCGACGGCGTTGGCGACGGCTCGGCGGGACACCTCCCGCCGTTCGCGGCGTCGTTCCAGGACGAGTCTCAGCCGCTCGGGCGGGTTGTCGTCGCCGAGGATCGGCACCTGGTCGACGTACTCGATCTGGCCGTGCTCGTTGGCGAAGGTGAACCGCCGGCCGAGCAGAGCGGCGTAGCCGACGAACTCGCGCAGGCTCGGCGTGCGCAGGCCGGTGGCCCACCAGCCGACGTCCAAGGGGTCCACGCCGACGACTTCGGCGACGATCTGTTCGGCGACGCCGAGCTCGACGCGCAGGGCGTCGAGCTCGGCGACCAGCGGGTTGACGGTAGCCACCCGTCAAACCTCTTCTCGTGCGGCCGCGTCAGGGTCGGGTTCGGGACCGGCGCCGAGGGCGAGGACGTCGCCCATGCCGCCGGTGCGGAACATGCGCTCGATCCGGTCCTTGCCGGAGGGGCGGCCGGCCTTGGCGTTGGTGTAGCGGATGATGAAGGCTCCGTTCCGCTCACCGCGCGTGACCTTGGCGAGCTTGACCAGTTCGGCGGTGCCGGGCGAGGCGATGCAGCCGTCGTCGTCGATCTCGGACTGCAGGCGGGTCAGGTACGCCTCGCGGACGCGGGTCTTGACGTAGTCGGGGTGGGTCATCGCGATGTAGGCGATGACATCGTCGAGGGCGAGTACGCCGGGCAGGACCTCGGTGTACAGCTCGGTTTCGGCGTGCTGGCGGCAGTAGGCCTTCACCGCGTCAATGTCCCAGGCGATCGTCGGCTTGACGTCTTGGATGTGGATGGTGGCCGCGGCGGGCCCGCCGTCGTCGACCATCACTTCCAGCGACTTCATCCCGTGGACGAGCTGGACGGCGGCGAACATCTTCTCGGCCAGCTCGCGGGTGCGTTTGACCTGCCTGCCGAGCGCCTTGTGCACGCCGTCGAGGTAGCCGTAGGCATGGGCCAGGTCGAGCGGGCTCTCGCCGCGCTCTTCGGCGTCGGCCAGCAGCTTCTTCGCCTCGGCGATCTCGTTCTGCAGAACGACGCCTTCGAGCACGTCGTCGGCGCCCGGCGGGAGCGCGAGGCTCGCCTTGGCCGCGAGTCGAGTCAGCTCGGCGAACGACAAGTGCTCGAAGCCGGGCATCGCCTGGTCTCCGGCGAAGACGATCGGCTCGTCCCGGAAGGGCACGTCGTGGATCGTGGTCGTCGGCGCGTCGGCCGACCCGGCCGGGGCCGCCTCGGCCGTGGGGGCCGCAGGTGCTGGGCTGGCGTCCGGGGCCAGGTCGTCGACGATGACCACGTCGGGCGTGTGTCCTGCGCTGGTGGACGTGGTGGCGACGGGAGTGCGGGCTGGCCGCGCCTTGCGGGCCTTGGTCTTGGCGGCGGTGCGGCGGCTCATGCGGCGGGCCTTTCCTGCTCGGCAGTGGTCGGGTTCTGTGCGGCCATCAGCTCGGCCATGCGCGCCTGCATGACCTCGGTGAGCGTGTCGCTGGGCGTCGGCGAGGCGATCGCGGGGGCGAGCAGCCCGATCACGGTCGCGCCCGCCTGGTTGGTCAGCTGCTGCTCGGAGGCCAGCCGCCGCCCGGTGAGGACCTGCAGGACGGTGAGCCGCCGGTCGGGGGTGACCGCGCCGCACTTGGCGAGCGTCTGCTTGAGCGTCGTCGCCAGCTGGTGGCTGATCTTGTCGTCTGGGCTGGGCTGCTGGGGTGTGGGCGGCGGCTCGTCGGCCGGGGCTGGGAGCGCCTGGGGGCGGGCGGCGGTCACGCTGTAGGCGACGGTGTCGGCGCGGCCGGACAGCCCGCGGACGCGGCGCACGATCAGCTCGGACAGGCTCTCCTGCTCCCCCCACTCGTTGTCGAGTGTGACGCCCTGGTGGGCGGGGTGGGCGGCCTCGGCGAGCAGTTGCTGCAGCCGATCGCGGTCGGTCGTGGCCATGGCCTCGTCGCGGATCTGCTCGGGCAGGCGTTCGCGGCCGAGCTGGATCACGGGCCGGGGGCGGCTGGCATCGGAGACGCGCAGCGTCTTGAAGATCAGAGAGGCGAGGTCGAGGTCAGGCACGACACGCGCCTCGTCCTTGCCGTAACGCACGTTCAGGTACTTGCTCTTGGTTCCGATGATCGTGGGTGGGGCGTCCAGGCTAAGCCGGATCCACACGCTCGCCTCGTGCGTCAGGTCGCGGTGGCACTCCACCTTGTACGTCTTGACCTTCGGCACCGGGTCGGCGGGGTCTTCGGTGAGGTAGGTTTCGCGGCCACGGGCCGTGACCACGACGACGCCCGGGAACGTGCCGAGTAGCTCCATCAGCCGCTGATGCCGGGCGTGGACGTCGTCCCAGATGTTGTTCGGGATGCGGACGTCGGCGTTCGGGTCGAACGCGAGGAGCCGCTGATTCTTGATCGAGCCTTTGGCGCGGGCGCCGCCCCAGGTCTTGAGCATCTCCCACAGGCGGGAGCCGCTGTCGACGCCAAGTGCGTACGGCTTTTCGCCGGCGGCCAGCGCCTTCCCGGCCTCCTCGTGGGCGGCTTCGACCTGGCCGATGATGGACGCCCACGAGCCGTCGTGCTCGATGATCTCGTAGGTGGGGGTGCCGCCGCCGACGGCGTCGCCGTACTCGTCGCTGTTGCCGTCGCCGAGGTCGAGCATCAGGGCTCGGCCGATGAGGGGGGAGGCGGTGAGCTCGACGAGCATGCGGGTCTTGCCGGAGTCGGCGGGCCCTTCGACGAGTACCAGAGGGAACGGGACGATGCACGTAGGGGGACGTGTCTGTAGTGTCACGGGTGCTGAGCCCTTCTCCACAGAGAGCCGTTAAGGGGGCTTTCCTCGACTGTCCCCTTACAGCTCTTGGCCAGAGTTCGCCCCAGGCTGGGGCGAACGGTGGTGCTATGTACTACTGGGCAGGGTGATGGGCCTGCCTGTGCGTTTGGCGAACTCCGCCCAGGGCGGGATCGTCCAGATACGCATCCGGCCGACCTTCCACTCCGCCTCGGGGGCGCCGTTGTTGCGCTTGAACCAGATCGTCACGGTCTCGGGGTCGATGTCGAACATCGCGCCGATCTCCTTGACGCCGACGAGCTGCGGCAGCTCGGGCAGCGGCTCGCCCGGGTTGCTCCAGCGGGCTTTCAGCCATACCGGGGTTCCGGAGATGACCGCGTCCGCGTCGGGCAGTTTGTCGAACTCCTCGCGGTGCCGCCAGGAGCGGAGGGTGGCCACCTTCACGCCGGTGATCTCGGCGATGTCGGGCAGTCCGACCAGCTCAGGGCGGTCCTGCGGGACTTCCGTCACATTGTCACCTCCTCTAACATGCAATTCTTACCCTATACCCATAGGGAGACTCTTTGCAATTCTTACCGAACATAGGTGGTAAAGAAGAGGCAACGGGGTACTCTGTAATCGCTGGGCGCGACCTCTCCACAGGGAGCGATAGAAGGGCCTGCCACCTCGACGGCGGGCCCTTCGCCCTTTTTCGCCCCTATTGCGTGAAAGACGCTTTTTCGTTGTCGCCTTTGCCGGAAGCGGCCACCGACAGCAGCAACGACACCAACGCGCCGCCCGCCGCCATCACCCCGGCCGCCCGCAGCGTCATCGGCTGCAGCGCGCCGAGCTGGTCGGCTCCGACACCGGCGAGGACGGCGGCCGCGCCCGCCCGCACCGCCCGCTCGAGCGCGTCCTGCCACCACGACCGCGACCAGATACCGCCACGCCGGCAAGGATCGTCCTCACCTGCGTCGTCGACCGGGAGGCGGTGCCGCCCTACGTGATCGGAGCCAGCCACGCCGCCCGCCAGTCCTCCCGCCCCACCCTGCCCGTGACCCTGCGGCCCTTCTCGCGTTGGAACGCGCGGGCGACCTCGCGCGAGTCCGGCCCGAACCTGCCGTCGACGGCGATACGCCAGCCGCGCCTGGGCCATCTGCTGCCCCAGGCGCGGACATCGTCACCCGACATCAGCGGCGGATACTCCAGCACCCGGCCTGGCCACGCCGGAGCCGGCGACACCGGCCTCACGCTGCCAGGCCCGCCCGGCCGCGGATACCCCCGCCCGATCCACTCATACAGCCATTCGCCGGGGCACGTCGTCTCGTAACCGTCGCAGTGGCCGAGCACCTCGCCGCCGCACGGCATCCTCTGCGCCGGCAGGCCCATCAACCAGTCGCGAGCGTCCAGCAGCCCGTGCAGCATGTCGTCAGTGGGGACGACCAGGCCGGAGTCGCCGACCATCGCGAGACCGCGTAGTGGCCGGCGTTGAGCCCGTCGCCGTTGGCCGCCGGCAGGATGCCCGGCCCCCGCCCCACGAAGACCTGCCGATGCGGACACGCTTGGGCGCTGTAGCCGATGTCCGCCCACAGGTTGGTGTCCATGTGGTGCCGCTGGATGCTCTTGACCAGCGCCACACACAGGCCGTGGTCCTTCACCAGGTCCGGATCAACGCGGCCGCCGACGTAGTGGTACTTGATCCCGTCCGGTCGGGCCTTCAACGAGACGTGCCCCTTGTGGGTGCGGGCGTTCCACTGCTCCCTGGCCACCAGGTTGATCATCAGCGTCTCCCCCTTGACGCTCGTGCGGCGCGACGCCGCCTGCTTCCGCCTGTCGCGGTACGGCCGCCCAGCCAGCAGCGGCGCCTCACCCTCCGGCGGCCCGCCGAAGCCCGCCGATCTCGGGGCGTGCCGCTCGCGCGAGACCGGCTCGACGATCTGCCAGAAGTACTTCCATCCGCTCATGACCACCCCCGCCACAGCGCCGCCAGCGCGATCACCAGCGACGCGAACGCGAGCACCGTCGGCAGGCCCCTCGGCCACCGGTTCGCCTCCAGGTCGCGGACGCGGCTCTGCAAGTCGGCGACATCAGCGACGCTCGTCTCGATCGCGGTTTCCTGCCGCGTGTCGATCGACTCCAGCTCGCGGACGCGGGCCTGCAGGTCGGCGACGCTGGACACGACGCCGTCGACCTTCTGATCGACGGCCACGACTTTGTTGTCGACCAGGTCGACCTTGTGGTCCACCTGGCCGACCCGCTCGCCGACGTTGACGACGGCCGCGTACACGGTGGCGGCCGTGACCACACCTGAGAACGGATCCTGCTCACCCATCGCCGGCCGCCTCGGCGGGCCCGCGGTAGCCGGATAGACGGCGCGCGGTCTCCTCCGGCGCGCCGAGCGCCACCAGCGCGTCGAAGTCCCGCCGACGGATGAGGTCGGCGGCGGCGTTCTGCTCGGCCGCCCACGCCCTGACGCCGGCGGCGTAGCCTTCGCGGATCTCCGCCGCCTTCTCCTCGCTGATCTCGACCGCGTCAGCGGGGACGGTCACCTTCATCGGGTACGAGCCGTCGACCTGCAGCGAGCGGGAGATCAGCGTGCCGTCGCCCAGCAGGAACCACTTCGTGTTCATCACAGGCCCGCCAGGACCAGCACTCGCATCTGCCACCTGATCTCCCCGTACTGGGCGCCGCCCTGGCCGGACCCGACGTCGATCGGCGCGGTGAACGTGTTGGATCCGCCCGCCGGGATGGTGCCGGAAACGAGCGTTTGCGTCAGCTCCCAGTGGATGCCGGTCTCCTGGGTACCGCTCGCAGGTGCGGCGTTCTCGTTGGCCATCACGGCATTGCCGTTGATCCTGAACCCGGCCCTGGAGTCCGCGCCTGCAGGCAGGTACAGGTCGACGTCAACCTGCACCCATTGCACGACGATCGCCGCGTAGCAGTCCGACGGGTTCTCCACCTCGATCTCCGCCTGGGCGACCTCGGTGTAGCCGGCCGGGACGGTCACCAGCGCGCCGCCGGTCGTGCCGGACGCCGACGCCCGCCCGGCTTTCGGGTACGGCGGCACCCACAGCCCACACGACGGGTCGACCCGGAGCGGATTGCGCGAAGTCGGACACGGGTACGGCCACGCCTGCTCGGCCGGGCTGCCGCACAGGTCCAGCCGCAGCCGCCCGTTCGGGTCGACGGAGAACTCGGGCCCCACGCACACCTGCGGCACGGCTACAGCTCCCCGGTGTAGCCGGACAGGCGGCGGGCGGTCGCCTCCTGGACGCCTGCAGCACTGAGCGCCTCGTAGTCCTCGCGAGTGCGCCGCTCGTCGTCGGCCCGTAGCGCCGCGACATGCTTGGCGTTGGCGGCCTTGAGCTCAGCGAGCCTCGCCTCGTACTCCTGGCGGGTGATCTCTTTCGTGCCGTCGGGCAGGGAGATCGTTTCCTCGTTGCTTTCGACGAAGGCCACTGCCCCGCTGGCATAGGCGACGTACATCGTGCGCAGCTCTGGCGACGAGGAAGCGACAGCGACGGACTCGGGCACCTCGACAAAGTTCCGCTTTCGCACAGTTCCTCCTACAGAATCCACTGAAAGGCTCGAATGAACGTTTGAATCCTGTTGTAGGTGGCGCCTCCGCTGCCCCGGCCGGCCGTGATGTCCACACCGAAGTTGTTGCTCCCGCCCGGCGCTAGGTTCGGCGTCTGGTTGACCACCTTCACCACCTGCACGTGAAAGTCGTTCTCCGCCGTCGAGCCGCGGTTGGCGTGGAACAGCATCTCGTCGGTGTACAGGCCGTACGCGGCGCCGCTGTTGGCCGGCAGGTTCAGGTCGACGTCCAGCTCCATCGACACCAGCACGAACGACTCCCGACACGTGTCCGGGTTTGTGATCAACAGGGTTCGCGTCTCGATCAGCGTGTCAATCGCCGCCGGAACCGCAACGTTGGCGTAGGTGGTGTTCTGCGTGTTCTGGTTGAACGCTGTCCGTCCACGCGGCTCACTGCGCAGCTGGCCGGTGCCGTCGCAGTAGACGTTTCCCGCGAACGTGTCGACAGGTGTGCACGGGTACGGCCAGGTGCCGACCTTCGCCGCGAGAGGCGACGCGGCGCTGCCGTTACCGGTGAGACCGCACGTGGCGAGCGTGAGCGCGGCCCGCAGGCCGGTCGGCGTGCACGTGATGAGGTTGCCGGCGGCCGCGTTGAGGATCGGCGCCGCGGTGATCGGGGATCCGCCCGCCCCGTTGCCGGACATGTCGATGCAGGCGGTGTCGGCGACCGACACCGTGGCGGCGCCGGTCGGCACGAACAGTCCTGCGGCACTCTGCTGCAGGTTGTTGCCCGGCGCTGGGTCGATCCGGGCTCTGAACTGGTTGGCGGCGTCGTCGTACTGCAGCCCCTGGACGAACCCGGCACCGACGCAGTCCTGGACCGCCTCGCAATCGAGCGTGCCGGTCGCAGAGACAACGTACGGGTTCGCCGATGACCCGTTGCCGGACACCGTGGCGCCCGGCCCCGCAGTGACCAAGCAGCTGCAACTGGACGCACATCCACATCTGGCGATCGTGACCACCCCGCACCGTTCGCAGGTCGGCCCGGCCCTCACACCAGCAGCATCACCGCCAGCGTACCGGGGGCCGTCGCGGCGGCACGGCTGGCCACGACGCGGCACCTAGGATCGGCGCATGCTGACGAGCTGCCCAGGCCTGCCCCGCGCCGTACGTGGGGCGGTGCTCGCGTGAGCCTGGCCGAGTCGAACCTGCTGCACGACGTCGCCGCCGGCATTCAGCTGCACGGGTGGATCGTGCATGCCGTCGAAGGCGAAGGCATCACCCCTTACGCTTACACGGTGGGCTTGATCAGCCAGGGCCGGCCTGAGCTGCTCGTCGCCGCCGCGGTGTACGACCGGGAGCACGTCGTCGTGGCCGAGCTCGTCTGGACCCGCGAGAAGTAGGCACGCACCCCAACAGCCGAAACCTACTGTCATCGATGCTCTGCGCTGAGCGACTTGCCGGGGAGATTCCGAAGGCTGAGCAGGAAGTACCAGCCCCGGCTGGGGCGCGCTTCACCGCACTGGCCCAGCCCCTGGCCGGGCCGCTGGTGCGGGCCAGCTAAGGTCTGTTCTGTGAATCATGAGAGCCGGTCCAAGGCTGCGACCAGCAGCCGACTGGATTCGACAGCGGTCGGCAGCCGCGCACTTCGCTTCAGGGTTCCACGCTTCACGTGGCGCCAGGGCTGACCCGGTGGTTCGGCGATGACTACTATCGACGGGTTACGGCCGGGCGAGTCCATGATCTCGCTGCTCAGCTCAACGTTCAGCTTTGAGGGTGAAACACCAGGGGCGTTCGCAGTACAGGCCGGCCGAGGCCGTCAGTCCGTATTGAGCAGCGGTGATCTGGTCGGCGACGAACCCCGTCTGCTGATTGACTTCAACGAGGGACAGCCGCTGCTGTCCGTGCGTGGGCAGCCGGTGGGTGAGCGCCGCAAGGACACCGTGCGACTGCGGGGGCAGGCGTACCACATCCACCGCTCACGGTTTCGACGAAAGTTGCATTTCGCGGTGACCGTTGGCGAGCGCACGGTTCTTCAGGCCCGGGAGCACTCCAGTCCCGAAGCCACCGTCCGCACTCTGCGAACAGACAGCGATCCCGCCCTCGACCCTGTTGTCACACTCGCCCTGCTTCTGCTGACGGCACGACCCGACAAGATGGGCTTCCTCAACGAGATCTTCCGGAACTGAGACCATGTCCTGCGGGCCTTCCGCTATGGAGTTCGGTCTCCACTGCCAGCTCCTGCTGTGTCCTGGACCGACTCTCATGATCCGCAGCACAGGCCTTAGAACAACGTCAGCTCTGGTGTCGGCGTGGCCACGCCTTGCCGGAGGCAGCGACGGCAGTTGACCGCCGCCGTGGTGAAACGGAGCCTTCTGGGGTCCCACCCGGCGATGCCGGTTTGGCACTGAAGGCGGGCAGCTGCTCGCCGTGATGATCAGGGCTCGTGGTCGGACGGTGCACGATCCGTGAACCTTCGACTCGGATGCCGCGACTTACCACAGGTCAACACTACCAAGATCACTCTTTGGGGTTCCTTGACTACGCTGGCCGCCTTCGACCACGGCAGCAGCCTGGTGCTCGCGCAGACCGGCGTGGACGGCAAGACCAACGAGATCACCTGCTTCCGGCCCGTGCTGGAGCGTCTCGACCTGGACGATCGCGTGGTCACCGCCGATGCCCTGCACACCCAGCGCGAGCACGCCACCTTCCTCATCGAGCAGAAACGGGCGCACTACGTGCTGATCGTCAAGAAGAACCAGCCCAGCCTGTACGCGCAGGTCAAACGGCTGTCGTGGAAACTGATCCCCATCCAGCACCGCGAACGCGACCGCGGGCACGGACGTGAAGAACGCCGCACCCTCAAAGTCATCACCGTCACCACCGGACTACTGTTCCCCCACGCCGTCCAGGCGATGCAGATCAAACGGCAGGTCAGGGACGGCAAAACGGGCAGATGGCGGACGGTGACCGTCTACGCGATCACTGACCTGCCCGCCTGGCAGGCCCCTCCCACCGAACTGGCACCTAGATCCGCGGCCACTGGAGCATCGAGAACCGGCTTCACCACGTCCGCGACGTCACATACACCGAAGACCACAGCCAGGTCCGCACCGGCAACGCGCCCCGCGCCATGGCCGCCTTGCGCAACCTCGCCATCGGCGCCCTACGCCTGACCGGAGTCGGCAACATCGCCCAGGCCATCCGCCACGTCTCCCGCGACGCCACCCGCACCCTCAACACCGACCCCACATGATCGAGAAACAGGACAAAACTCCACTACGCCGGGGCCCTGCACCACGGGGTGCTGCCCGCAGTAGCAGCGGGGGCGCGCCTTCACCGTCCAGCCGCTCGCCCTCGAGCACCGCCGGCGTGCACACCAGGCAGCCCGGCCGCCATTCAGAGATCTCTACGATTCGGGCTTCCTCATGATCGCACAGAGATGGCCGAATACCTTTACCGGTCACATTGGCCGCATAACTGGCTGTAGTAAATACTGCCTCAATGTGGTGAGATTGCGTCAATATTGTGCTGCTGCACAGTCATTTCGGCCTTAGTAGACGAATCCATCGGATCAATGGCGGATGCCGCGTCGAGGCCGAACTCCTCCAATGGGACGGCACCTACTGGAACGTCGTGGCTACTGGCGCTGTGAAGTGGACATGTGCCGCAGGGACCGCCTCCCGATCCCAAGCGTCGTACTCCTGCCGCGGCTCCGGCTCCGTCAGGTGGTACACCACACGCCTCTGGCTCACCACTACGCACAATGGTCAGGCAACCGCAAGCTACACCGACTCCAACTCGGAGTCTTTTGTGTGCGTCTAGCTCCCGGAACTTTGACATGCCGCTTCGGACTGGGGACGATCCCCGTCAGAAGGGAATCATGCTAGTCTTAACATCCATACGGCCTCAATAGTATGGGCAAACGTCGCTATCTGGGCAATCAGAGTGTTGATCGCCCAGATAGCGGCCTTCTGTAGCTATAGCGTCAATACTCAATGAGGACACAATGCCTACCATTGGTGGACATACTTTTTCTGATGACGCTTCTCCTTGGATAGATAGACCTGCGAGGGAGATTCCGGCAACGCTATCAATACAGGGCATGATTGCACGCAACAATCGTTGCGCGGTGTTTATCGACCAGGTTAGTGTTTTCTCATCGGGTTTGATCTTGAGAATCGAAGGACGCCTTCACGAAAGCGAGATGGACAGGCAGCCGATAACAGTCGAAGGCGGCGCTCATCTCGCATTGCGGCCGGCCGTGAAAGTCCGCTATCCAGACGGGAGGACCGCCGAAGTCCTGGATCATGCGCCCCCGCCGACAGCAACACCTGCAGGGGATTCGCATCGTACAGAGCCGACGCTTTCCATCCGTGGCACATATGTTCAGGGCGCATGTTTGTCGTTCTCTTGCTGGCTTCACCCTCTTCCTCAGCATGGCGACCTTTCAATCAGCGTTGAATGGCAGGCGCTGGATCTACCTCTCCATCAATGGCAGATAAGAGAGGCTGCAATCAGAGAGAGCCTTGCGAAAGTGAGCGATGTTTGGGATCCCAACTGAATTTGCGTACGGCGAGCACCTGGTTGAGGTCGTCCTGGACAGGGTCGCCGAGCGTGACAGGCTCCATGGGCCAGCAGCAGGGCTCCGGCGTAGTGGCTGGTGTGGGCGCTTATCGTCATAGTGGCACTCGCCTGGCTTGGCATCCCTATCAGCATCACCCTGGGCTGACCAGGCAAAACGTTGATCCAAAGGGCGGGCGCGGCTCCACCAGCAGCGCCCGCCCAGCATGTCACGGCAGGGCGATGACAGTGACGGTGCCGCTGTCGGCGTGCCGGGCGGTCAGCCGGCCGGAGTCATCGACCTCGAGCACGTAGGCGTCCGGGGCGACGCCGATCACCACGCTGGTGCGGTGCTCCAGGACGCGGACACGGTCGTCCAGGTCGCGGAGGATCTCCGCGGGTGTGCGTGGCCGCGTCTTCAACCTCGCCATGCTGGTCTCCCTGGGTCAGGCCGCGACGGTCGACGGGGTGTCAATGCCGGGCGGCGCGAGCGTGATGCCGACCTTCTCGCCGTCGTTCTCGGTGAACGTCACCTTCAGCCGGATGAGCCGCAGATCCGCCGCTACCGTACGGCAGGTCGCCTCGGAGGTGACGGGGATGACCACGCCCGGGATCAGGTCGTTGATGCCGACCGGGGCCTCGGGCGCGAGCTGTGAGTCGTCGGGCACCTCCAGGAACAGCGGCGCCGGGTTGCCGGCCGCGACGAGCGCGTTGGCTTCGGCTTGCGCGGAGGCGATGTCCTGGATCTCCTCCTCGGTGGCGATGAACTCCAGCAGCCCGCACGCGCCGACGCCGCCAGCCTGGGCGGTGACGCCCTTGCCAATGACGGTGGCGTGCGTGATGGCGGCCAAGCCGTCCTCGATGACCGACAGAGGGCCGACGAAGTGCTCGTCGGTCAGGCCGGGCAGCCTGCCGAGCGGCCCCTCGCCCATCAGTAGGATGCGCCGGCCGAGCGCGGTGAAGTCCAGGCCGGTGCGCGCGAGCTCGCGCAGCTGGTCCAGGACGTAGCCCGAGTTCTTGGCGTACTTGCGTTCGCCGATGATGCCGGAGGCGGACACCATCAGGTAGGCGAGCACGTTCGGGTCGTCGGGCGCGAACCCGTGCTCGATGAGCCTCTGGCCGATGACGGCGAGGTCAGCTTTGTTGGTGCCGGTGAAGTCCAGCAGGGCGCGGATCTTGCGGCGGAACAGCCACTGGGTGACGTCGCAGGCCTGCAGCAGCGTCTCGTCGCCGCGGTGCTGGATCTTCACCAGGGGGCCCTGCCACACCAGAGTCTGATCGCGGAAGACGGCCAGCTCGTTGCACCAGGTGCGGGCGTCGCCGAGCAGCTGGCAGCATTCGGCGCCCTGGTACGGCACGGCGACGTTGGCTTCGGAGGTGTCGTCCAGGAGGCGGGACCAGTCCAGAGCGGACGCCTCGACGGTGCCGTACTGGCGGCCGCCGGTCCGGTCGTAGATGCCGACGGTGTACTCCTCGGCGCAGCCGAGCGGCCCCATCTCTATGCCTCTCTCACGATGGTGCGGAGCGTCACCGACGCGTCGGCGGCGATCGTGTCGGAGTCGGCAGAGATGCACGCCAGGTACGGGATGCCGCACTCCAGCACCGGCCAGTCGAGCGGGCGTCCTTGAGGGCCGGACACGATCTGCTCGGCCGGGGTATCGGCCCGGCCTGGGCACTGCACGTAGATGGTGCGGCGGGTCGAGTCCATCGTCAGCCGGGCGCCCGACGGCAGATACGAGATGTTGATCTCCGAGCACCAGGAGCACGGGTCGAGGTCCTCGTACGGCGCGCCGAACGGGTTGGGGTAGAAGCGGAACCGGATGTTGCGCAGGATGCCGGACCCGGAGTAGATCTCCAGCAGCGGCACCAGGTCGGCCCAGATCGGGGCGGCGTTCTCGGGGATCTCCACGCACACCTGGCGGCGGGTGAACGGCTCACACAGGCACGGGTTGTCCGGCAGCGGCAGCGTCGGCAGGACCGGCGGCGGGCAGTTCGGGTCGAGCGGGCACGGCTGCGGCTGCTGGGCGGCGCATTCGCCGGCCTCGTCGAGGCAGCCCGGGTCGGTCGACCACTGCACGCATTCGTCGTCCGGCGTCGGCGGCGGCCAATGCACACCTTCGGCGACCGTGACCGCGGGCCGCAGGGCGTGGGGGCGGCCGGCGACGAGCTGGAACTGGATCTGCCGCAGCTCGCCGGGGCAGCAGGCGCAGCCGGTGATGCGCTGCTGCACCGTCGGCTCCGCGAGCAGAGCGACGTCGCGCAGCGTGCGGAACACGCCCGCGCCGCACGTCTGGCTGGTGCACGGGCCGGGGCAGCATTCGCCCGGCCCGGCCGGCACCGTCGGGCAGCACGTCATGAACTCCAAGTCGTCGCCGCCGCACGCGCCCGCCCCGCACGCCAGCGAGCCGCGCAGCACCGACGCAAGCCAGCGGGTGCCCGTAGTCGACGGCGCACGCGGTGCGGCCGACGAGGACGCCGCTCACGGTGATGGTGCGCGGCCCGTAGCGGCGGCGGCCGATGACGGCACCGTCGCCAAGCCGGTTGGTGACCGGGCGGGAGACAGGCGCGGCATCCAGGCCGTCGATGTCGGTGACGATGAAGCCGGCGAAGTCCGTCGACGACGGCTCGGCCGGGTCGTACCAGGGGGCTTCGTCGGTTTCGGGCAGCGTGTACGGCTCGTCGCCGAGGACCTCGGTCAGGCCGGTGCAGCCGCAGTCGCGGATCGACGCGTGCGTCGGCGCGAGACTCGCCTGCGCGTAGGCGTACACGCGTGCGCTGTTGGCCACCTCCACGCCGGAAAAACACAGCCAGTCCGTCGAGGCCACGCTGCTGTCCTCCTATCGGAGCGCCGCGGTCAGGCGGCGCTCCTGCTCGGCGACGATCTCGTTCGCGCTGGTCATGACCTGGTGGAAGGTGTTGTTGATCGTGAGTTCGCGCACGGCCTGGGCGGTCTGTTGCTGGCCGCGCGGCGCGACCGGCCGGTTCGCGGCCGCGGTTTCGCGGGCGGGCCGGAACGGCTGGGTCCGCGCCGGCGTGACCGGCTCGACGAGCCGGGCGGCCGCCGCCCGCACCTGCGGCGCGATGTCCTCCAAGCCGAGCAGGTACCCGCGCGCCGAGTCGCGGCCGTCGGCGCGCAGCACCCGCGACGGCGACTTGATCTTCAGCTCTTTCTTGATGGTCGTCGACACGGTTTTGGCGATCTCGACCATCAGCGCCTTGATCTCCTTCTCTTGACTCTTCAGCCCCGTCAGGAAGCCGCGGCCCGCGTTGTCTCCGGCGTCGAACAGGAAGTCCGCGGCCTGCTGGCCGAAGAACTTCGAGTTCGTGTTGATGCGCCGCTGCAGCGAGTTGATCTCGCGGAGCGTGGCGGCGGACGCCTTCGACAAGGTGTCGGCGATCGCGCCGGACTGGTCGGGCCCGCCGGTGACGAGCTGCTCGATCAGGCTCTTGTCCAGGCCGCGCTTCTGCAGCCGCTGCACATCAGCCTGGAAGGCGTCGATCGCCTGCAGCCGGTTGCGGAGGGCCGCCGCGATCCCTTCCGGCGTGGCGCGCTCCTCCTCGGTGAGGGTGGACAGGGCTGCGCTCGAGCGGGCTCGTTCGGCGACGTCGGCGGCCGTCTGGGTGGCCTTCTCCAGGGTCGCGGCGATCCGGTCCCGCTCTGTCGCCAGCTTCGACAGCGCCGCGTTCATCGTCTGCAGCCGCGCCACGAGCACGTTGTCGACCTTCGTGTTCGTCTTCTTCAACGCCGCGGTGATCGACCGCTACAGGTCCCACAGCTGCTGGTTGATCTCGTCGGGGTCTGGGCGGTTCTTCAGGGGGCACCCGTCCTCCAGGTGTTGAAGCGGGACGGCGCCCCGGGCGGGGCGCCGTGGGGTTGCCGCGCGTGGCGTTGGTTCACGGCCTGCCGTAGTGGCGACGCCTGTGAGCCTCTGCGTTGCGTGCAGGCCAGTCGGCGGCTGTGACGTGGGACGGTGCGAGCTGTCCGGTGACCATCCGCGCGTAGCGGCGCGCCTCTTCCTCCGTGCCGGTGAACCCAACCTGCCGCACGTAGGTGCCGTCGGCGTCGACGGCGTTCACGAGCTGGACGCCGTGCCCTTCCCGGATTCGTTCTTCGGGGATGGCGGCGATGGGGTCCATGCGTGAGCCTCCGTAAACTGTCAGGAAATTGCAATTCTTACCCTGCAGATCGGCGGGGACTGTAACAAGTGTTTCCCTATATGCGACGAAGTGCCGCGACTTGGAGGCGGTCTCGGGGGTACGGGAAGGGCGCGGCAGGTGCCGCAGACCAGCCCTGACCTGGGCGCCGGAGCCCGACGCCATCCGCAGGTGCGCTGCCACTTCCGGGCAGCAAAGATGGCAGGGCTGCACGAAGTCACGCCCGTCCGCGCCGACGCGGTTGATCCAGCCGCCGTCACACCCGACATACAGGCACTCGCAGTTCGGGAACGGGCAAGGGGTCGTCATCTCGTCACTCCTCCCGTGCGGGGACAATCGCGATTGTCGCTCGCTATGTGAAAGATAGCCGCCGGGAGTGACAGAAACACCTGCAATGCGCGACCCCGGGCATGGCCGCGGCCTCGGGGCCACAATCGGGCGTTATGGACGACGTGATCGACGCGCGGGCGTTCCTCGCTGGCCTGCCGGGCCTGGCCGCCGCGCTCGATGCGATCACCGCCGTTCCCCGCGTCGACGTCGACCAGGCCGCCGATGTCGAGCCGCCGACCGGGTGGGAGAACGAGGTCAGCGAGCTGGCCCGCTGCCTGGCCATGGTGGCGGGCGCGATCGGCAGCCACGCCCGCGACCACCAGGGCCGCCACCGCCGACTGGCGGCACGCCGCCCGCACCGCCGGGATTCGTCGCCCGCCGGCAGCTGCTCCGCGGGGCGACGAAAGCACGCTTCCTGCCCGCCGGGCGGCCCGTCTCACCGTGAGATCTCACCGCGAGATCGAGGTCCACACGGGGTCGTTCAAGGTTGCGCCTCTAGACACTAGAGCGCAGGTCGGCGCGGCTTTCGGGTCCTAGAGCACCCTCTAGATCTAGATACGGCGGTTCTCAACCATCCTGAAAGCGCGGAGATCCACACTCTCGCCACACGAGAGGGGAGTTCCCGATGAAGACCTGCCTTACCATTGTGATCGCCGCCGGCCTGCTGGCGGCGTTACCCGCCACCGTCGCATCCGCGTCGACTTCCGCGCCCATCTCCGCGTCCGCCGCCACGGGCGTCGGGGCCGGTCCCAGCACGACGTGGGGCCCGATGTTCGCCTCCGGCAGGAAGGCCGTCACCCAGGGCAGGCTCACCGTGCTCAGCCAGAACACGTCCACCACGCCGACGACCGCCACGGTGCAGATCAATGGCGCGATCACCGACCTGACCAAGGGGTCGGGCTGCGGCTGGGCGATCTTCCGCATCTCCTTCCTCAAGAAGGACGCAAGCGTGGCGACCAAACACCACTACAGACTCGACTGCACCACGGGCACCCCGAAATCCTTCTCCTTCGTCGAGAAGCAGGTCGTCCTGGTCGAGACGAAGGTCTGCAGCGAGATCCAGGCCACGAAGCCGTCGGCCACCTGCCTGTACGGCGGCAGCTGGAAGAAGCTCTACAGCTATCTCGACTAAGGCCGTGCTTCAGAACCCTGTCGCGCGCGCCGGATTGTCTGTACACGGACCTACGCTCTTCCCCATGTCGATATCCGCCATCCCCGCGTCCCTGTCCTATGCCGATGCCGATGCCCGCCTGGGCGGCGCGTTGTCCGCCGTGTTCGAGGGTGCGGGAGCCTCGCCCGGCTACAACGAGGTGCTGTTCTTCGACGGCGACCTCACCCTCGAGGGGAATTTCCTGCACGCCATCAACGAACTGCGCGGCAGCGACGCCGAGGGCGACGTCGAGTTGATCGTGGTCACCGGCGACCTGACGGTCAACGGCCCGATCGCGCTCTATGAGGACCGGCCCGGCCTGTACGTCGGCGGTCACACCAAGGCCGAGACCCTGGAGGGCGGCGAAGCGGAGATCTACATCCACGACGGCGCCTTCACCCACCTGGTCTACGGCTGGTACAACCACGGCTCTTTGCGGACCGGGATCGTCGATACCCCTTGGGTGATCGACTACGACCACGCCATGGACGTGTACGCCCCCGGCGCGCGCTGGGTGGACAATTACGACGATGACGATGACGACGACGCCGACTTCGCCGTCGGGGACAGCATCGTCGAGGCGTTCGTGCCCGAGGTCGTCGACGCGGAAGACCGCTGCCTGGACGTCGACGAGTTCCTGAACCGGCTGCGGGCCGGGCTGCCGGTCCTGCGGCCCGAAGCCCGGACGGCGGCCGAGTCGGCAAGTGATCACGTGTCCCGGGCTCTGGCCGACCGGGCAGAGCCCGGGACCTGACCGGGCGCAAACTCCCGCCGGGGAAGCGGGGCGAGGCGTCTTTCGGGACGGTCATGACGTGGCTGGCCGCCCGAGTCGGCATGCGGCGGCGGCGTCCGGGCGCGCCTGGCCGAATGAAGCCACCAGGTATGGCGGCCGATAGTTCCCTTATAGGCCTGCCTTCGCACATGAGGCGGTGTTTCCCTTCCAGCAGCCGACGGAGACCGCTAGCCTTCAGAGGCCGCACTGCTGCCCGTCCAGGCCCTCCCTGGCGGCCAGGGGGGTTCATAGGGAGAGCCGGACTCTGCGGACGGCATGCGCATCGCGTTGCCGATCCGCTCGGCCGCGACGCACTTCGGGTGTGTTGTCGTAGTAGCCCCAGGCGCGGTGCTGCCACGGCTGTGTCGGGTTCGGCGACCTGGTGGCGGAAGCGGCGGACCGTCCACCGCTGGGCGGCGGCGACGAGATCACGCGCCACCTTCACGACGAGCCGCCGGGCTGGGAACTAGTCACGGCACGGGCCCCGAGCAGACGCAGGATGCCCGGCCCACAGCTCAGCGGCGCACGGTCAGCCTACCGGTCTGCCTTCGGGTAGCCCGTCAGCCGGCTGTGCCGCGGCCCGCGTCCGGCTGGTGTCGGGGCGGCTGCCCGGGTAGTGGGGCCTCCGGTGACGACAGATCGGCCCAACGGCCAGGAAACGGTCACCCCCACCCCCAAATCGTACAAACGTTCGACACGGTTAAGTAACGACGCCGAGCGAAGCGGTTGACGCGCCTGGTGTTTTACCGTGTACTGAGGGTGGCCAGTGACAAGAGGTCCAGGGGACCTCTTCCCGTGAGGGATAGCTGGCCACTTCTATGTCGCTTTTCCCCACGGCATGAAGCAGCTCTTCAGGGTCGGTTCGACCGCCCACATGAAGCTTTCGTCGCCGCGCTCGAGTTTCCGCTGGACGGCCCAGGCGCCGTAGTCGGCGACCTGCAGGCCCCAGCTGGTGCATGCGTCCCAGTGGCAGACGACGACCTCTCGGCGCAGCGGGGCGTGGTTGTTGCAGACTTCCTTGATCGCGTCCTGGAAGATCTGCTTGCGCTTGTTGGTGCCCAGTGTCGCCACGACGACGTAGAGGGTGTCGCCTGGAGCCGTCACCTGTCGCGCGATCTCTCGGAAGTGGAGGAACCACGCGATTCTGTACAGGTACTCCTGGCCTTTGTCGCGAACATTCGTGTAGGCGTTGTCCTTGGCCAGGAATGTCATGTCGAAGCGGGGAGCCTGATTTCTGATCACGTCGCACACTTCGATGCGCGTCCGGTGGTTGTCGTTCTTCGCGTGGTAGCCCTTGGGAAACTCGACGCCGGCGCGGGCATGCGCCAACCGCAGGCGATGTCCTTGCCAGAAGGCACTTTCATGATCGCCCTGGTAGGTCGCTGTGCCGATCCCGAAGTACTTCGACCCGCCGCCGGCAACGTCGTAGTCCAGGTTGCCGGTCTCGTCGGCGTACATGAAGACCTCGGACATGAACTCCACCTGATGTCACGTTGAACGTTGGCGCGCATTCCATTGACTACCACATGGGCAACGGTGACATCTGTACTCTCACATAGCCCCAACAGGACTAATTCAGCACAATTACCCCTAAACGATCGACTCCGAATGTTGTTCTATTGCGCGCCTGGACGGGAATTGGGGATGCTTTAACACGAGACATCCCCAAACATCCGTCTCACGGCGGTTTGGGGAGTTGGATTCGGTTCGCACCGGCTTGCCGTTCGTCACCCGGCCGGGCTCCACCCCTTCGCGCAAGCTGCACCTGATCTACCGGCTGCACGTCGAGCCTGACGTACGTGCCCGGATGGCGGTCGAAGAGTACGACAAGCTTCCCGACGGCGGCCGCGAGATCGGGATCGTCGAATGGATCAACTATCGCGAGACGGCAAGCCTTCCCATCTTCCCGCCGATAGGGCCTGCCCTGGCCGCCATGCCTTCTCCGCATGCCGTGGTAGCCGATGCGGCGCTGCCTGCCGTCACCGACGACAACTACACGTGGATCTGACGACTCAACCACAGCGCCTGACGCCGCACCGCCACCGCCGCAGCGGTTACCCGAGCTGAGCGGCCTCGTCGACGTCGCGGATGTGGTGACACCACGTCCAGCCGGACGGCTCGCTATCCAATGCGAACGCGGTCTCCTGCTTCCACGCGCGGGCGGCGAGTGCCGCGTCCCGCAGGGTCGCATAGTTCCAGAACCGGTCGTACAGGCCGACCGGCCGGCGGCGGCTCTCGCAGATGCGCCAGTGGCCGAGCATCTGCATGATGTCGATCCAGTGATCCTCGGTGTCGCCGACCCGGTATCCGTACTCGCCGATCCGGCCGCCGGCGTCCAGGGCCTGCACGTGGTGGCCCATCAGCGTGGTGAGGGCCTGCAGCAACTGGTCGCCGCCCAGGTACTGCAGCAACGTCAGCGACTCTTCGGCAAGCTCGTGATCGGTCATGCGTGAATCCTCTCGTGAGCAGGTTTCCTGCGTCCGCGGTTCTGCCGCAGGCGGCCTCAGCATGAAGGAGCCCCCCGGCGGCTGCCGAGGGGCTCGAAGGAGGGCGGGCTATGCGACGGGGAAGACGTCGCGGACCCTCAGGGTCTCGCCTCGCAGTTCGATCGGTTTCCGTCCAGGACGACATCCGGCCGCGCGCTCGCCTGGCCGGCCTCGGGATAATTTCTCGCCCGTCGTTCGGAACGGCATATCAGCCAGCTAGACCGCATGGGGCAGGGTGCTGATCAGCGCTCATCTGCTCGTTCGTGCGAATCGCCACCACCGGGGAACGTCAGGACGATTCCGCGGGAAGGGCTGTGCCGCACCATTCGCAGTAGGAGCCCGACGCAAGAGAGAACTTCCGGCACGTCAGGCACTGCCGCATGGTGACCGAACCCATGACCAGAGGGCGCTGCTCCCCGCAGGATCTGCACTCGACCTGGTTGTGTCTTTCCGTGCATTTCCAGCCGCAGTACACGCAGTACCAGGGATGCTTCGCCCTCGGCCAGCTGTCCATGCCACGTGTGAGCATTCTGGCGACGAAATCCTGGACCTTCAGGGAGAAGGCGATGCGCAACCTCCTTCGGGGAGCCTTGGCAAGGGGGACCGGGATTTCCGCGGAACCTCGGGAGGGCAGCGAGGGGATGACGAAAATGGTCGCGTTTCCCGGGTCACCTGGTGGGACGGTCACCCGCAGGTGTTCCACGGTTCCACGACGGCGGCCGTCCAGAATGAGGAGCCACGACCCTTCTTCGCGCTGCTCAGCCGTTCGGACGGAGAGCGATTCGAGCGGGTATCCGAGAGCGTTGGCGGCGGCGCGCGCGGCGTCGGACGCCTCGTCCCGGGAGAGCGCCTCATCCTGCTCAGGCTTGCGGCTCAGCCAGCGTTCGCGCACTCGGGTGAACAGTTCCTTGACGCTTCTCACCGTCGCGGCGTCCGCCCTGTTGCCGACTATTCCCCCCACTCCAGCGGCACCAAGATACGTGGCCACCTCGACGACATGGTCAAGGACGTTCGAGATGCCTTCGAACCCGGCCCCGGTGGTCTCGGGCCGTTTCTCCGTGGAGACATTGGAAAGCGCATCCCAGCTCGCCATAATCAGCGGCCGATAGCCGTCGAGCTCGAACTCCGAATAGCTCTCCAGCGAAGCCAAAACAGCGTCGATCTGGTACGACGAACCGGGCACGGCGTCCCCTTCGACGAACCCCTTGACCTGTTCTTCGGTCAGCGGGATCAGCGCCCTGCTGGTTTCCCTCGCCACGGCCGCGTAGTGCGGCCGGCCAGCGGCGACCCAGGCTTCGAACATCAGCGAGCCGAACATGGAACGCGCTCGTTCCGGAGTGGCCACAGGTCTCCTCGGTCAGCAGCGGTGCGGCAGGGTTCAAAGTACCTTTCTCCCGGGCACCAATGGGAGGGTCTCGGCAACAGGTCGTGCTTCGACGCAACGCATGGCGGCCGTCCCGCCCACCTGGCTACAGCAGCCTGATCATGGAGCACCCCGGAGATGACCCCGTCGACCCGATCTCCGCCACCATTTCGGCCCGGCTACCGAATGTCAGGCCGTCCATCGTGGGGTATCCCCCGTCTGCTCGCTCCCGTCGGGCCTGATTGGTCGGCGGCTCGATGGCTGCTTGTGCCCGCCAGTCGGCGTTCACTTCCGGCAACGAGGAGAGCGTTGGTTCGATGACGACTCCGAAGACGTCCCTGCGTCCGTGTCGCCGCAGCACTGTCTCCAGCTTCCTCCAAATGCGGTCGGTGACCTCCGCGGTGTATTCCGGGATCGATGACGGTGGCACCTCGAGCACGGCCTCGTAGGTGGCATCTGTCCAGTTGTCGCCCGGTGTTGGGTGGAAGTAGCCGCCATCGCGGCGCAGGTACAGCTTGGCCACCGCCTGTACAAGGCCCTGCGCAAGCTGGTCACCCGCCTCACCGAGTAGATGGTGGGTCTGCCCCCGCACACGGTCGAGATCGTCGATCGCGTCATCTTCAAGTCTCGCGAACGTCACGCTCTCATTCGGAAGAGGGCTGGGGAAGGCCCGTGGCTGCGGGTGGACATTGCTCAGGGCGTAATGGCCTGCGGCCCTTCCTCTGACGCTCTTTCCCCGATGGAAGCCAGGCCGACGTCGAGGAGGGCTAGCGCCAGTCTGGGATCGCCATACAGTCGCGGGTTCTTCTGTAGATGTTCGACCTGTTCAGGGGTCAGCTCACGGACCAATGGCACCCCATCGACCTTCAGAATCAGTATGTTGCTGAACGCCAGTAAGGCGTTGTCGTTGCCCTCCAGCGCGGCGAGCAGCCCTGCGATGGCCTCGCCTTGCGCCTTAGGCGGGCGCACAGTCGCGCCGGGGTGGTGCGGGGCAGCCGGACAGATCTCGCCCGAGCCCGGCCTGCCGTACCGGAGATCTCGGGATAATCCACCGGGTGAAGATCGCACAACGAGCGACAGCCGCGGCGGCTCTCCTGTCACTGCTGGCCGCCTGCTCGGGCGGGACCGGCCGGGAGCGGGTGACGGCGGCTGCGACCGCGAGCCCGACGACGTCATCCTCCCCCGGCCCCGGCGCGAGCCCCGCCCCCACCCACTCCCGGCAGTGGAAGGGGGCCGGCAAGCTGTCGCTCGAGCCGGACGCCGGAGTCGCCGACATCGTGGCGACGGGCCCCCGGCAGGCGTGGGCGCACGCTTTCCAGGACGCCGAGTTCGAAGAGGATCCCGGCTTCGGCGTCGTGTTCCGCTGGAACGGCAGTACCTGGTCCAGGCTGCCTGATCCGCCGATCTTCGGCTATGGGAGTTTCGACGCGACCGGCCCCGACGACCTCTGGATCGCGGGCTCGGACACGGTCGCCCACTGGGACGGGCGCCGCTGGACCCAGCAGCGGCCGTTCGGCATCTCCAAGGACGAGGTGTTCGACGACATCGCGACGGACGGCGACACGGTGGTGCTGATCGGTACGAGGGCCGATGGACGACCGTTCACCGCCACCGGCGGCCGCGGCCGCTTCCGGCTCGAATCCGGCCCGAGCCAGGGCCGCTTCTCGGCGGTCACCGCCAGGTCGGGACACGCCTGGATGGTGGGCGCGGCGCCCAACGAGGACTGCACGGACATCGGCCCGGCCGTCGAGCACAGCGTGAAGGAGGACCGGGAGGGATACCGGCGGTGGAGGACCATGTCGCTACCCCTGGCCCCGGGCGGCACATTGACCTCCGTCGCGCAGATCAGCCCCACGGACGTGTGGGCCGTGGGGAAGGTCGTCCGCAGTTCCCAGACCAGGCGGTCCGCCGCCGACTCATGCGACGAATGGGTGGCCCACGTGATGCATGAGGAGGAAGACCTCACCGTCGTCCCTCTGGTCATGCACTGGGACGGGCGCTCATGGCAGCGGGTGGCGCCGCCGCCGATGAACGCCACGTTGACCGGCGTCACCGCCGTGGGCCCCGACGACGTGTGGATCCTGGGACACGACCTCGACCGCCCGGGCGACGCGCTGTTCCTGCACTTTGACGGCAAGAACTGGACCAGGGAGTACGCCCCGAACGGGAAGATGCGTGTCGTCGCCGCCATCCCCGGCTCGAAGGACGTCTGGGCCGTGGGCGAGACGGGCGTGTACGGGGATTACGCCCCCGGCGGCGAGGCGGTCGTGCTCAGGCGTGATGGTCGGGTCCGGCCCGGTCGAGCGTGATCCTCAGCACGAGGCGCCGTTCGCGTTCCATGGCCGCGCGATAGTCGTCCCAGTCGCTGTGCTCGCCGGACACGCCCCGGTAGTAGGCGATCAGGTGGTCCATGGCCTCGGGCAGCGAGATGACGCGTCGTTCGTGGCGTGACGTCCTCGACGGTCAAGGCGACGATGTACGGCACGCGGACGCCGAGCTCTCATGCGGGCGCATCCTTCCTAGCGGGCGACTGAGGGCCGATGCCGCTCATTCGGAAGACGCCTTCGCGATGGCGGCCGCTACCAGGTAAGCGGGATCGGAGGCCAGCGACCGGCTGGCACGGTCGTACCCCTGGGTGGTGCGCGGGTCGGCGTGCCCGAGGGCGTGTTGCCGATCTTCGAGGTCGGCGCCCGCGCGGCGGGCAGCGGCTGCCCACGCGTGCCGGAACGAGTGTGGTGTGATCTTCGCGGCGGAGGGGACGTCGGCGTTGCGCGCCGCGCGACGGACGAAGCGGTAGACCATATGCCTGTCGAGCGGTCGGCCGTCCCGGTCGATGAACAGGGGCTCGTCGGGCTTGGCGTGAGAGCGGGCCGCAAGCATCGTCTCGATAGCGGCACGGGCGGCCGGTGGGAGGCTGCGCACTCGTGTCTTGCCGCCCTTCATCTTGCGCAGGGTCAGCGTGTGGTTGCCCTCCCGGTAGCCGAGATCGTCGACGGTGGTCAAGCAGAGCTCGGTGACGCGGGCGCCGAGCGCAACCATGGTCTCAGCGAGGGCAGCGGCGCAGAGCGGCCCGATGTGCTGGTCGGTGCGGGCGGCGGCGACGATGGCGGCGGCTTCGGCCTCGGTGAAGCCGCCGGTGGCGGTGTGGTCGCGGTCGATCTTCGGCTTGTCGGCGGCGTCGACCGGGGTTGGACGGGAGCACTTCGAGCTTGTGCAGGAAGCCGTACCAGGACGACAGGGCCGACAGCTTCCTGGCGATGCTGCGCTTGGCGAGGAGCTTTGGCGACTTGGGGTGCGCGGGGACGGTCTCGAGGTGCCGGGCGTAGGTGTTGATGTGGGTCCAGCGGGCGGCGATCGGGTCCATGCCGGCGGTGCGGCACCAGGCGAGGTACTGGAGGACGTCACGGCTGTAGGCGGCGCGAGTGTTGTCCGACAGGTCGCGGTTGACGAGCCACTGATCCGTGAAGTCCGTTAACTCCTCGATGGTGGCGAGTGTGCCCGCATGCCCGGATCGGTGACTGAGTGTGGTCACGTAATGACACTACCAAGATCCGGTATGCATAATCGGGATTATGCGCGCGATTCCAGGAGTCCCAGGCACGCACCCGCCTTGCCCCGGTTAAGCCATCCCCTACCGGAGGCAGCCTTAGCATCCGGTTCACCAAGCCAGAGTCAAGCGCACACCTATATATAGGGGCCACTACAGAGGAGCAGCCCGACTGACACCTTCATGCGACTTTCCTGCCCGTCCCGTCCGGGCTGTCCGCTTCCCCGGGGCGGCTGCATGAGGATGGCCCGGCGCTCCCTTTCCGAGTCGCGAGTGCAGGCGCGGGCAAGCGGCTCCTACAGGAGGGGCGGCTAGGCTGGCGCGGGCGGCAGCCGGCCGCTATGCCGATGCAGTGTCCGGACGGCGCGGGGGTGCACGCCTCGCAGCGGTCGGCGCCGCCCCCAAGTCTGAACTGACCGGTTCCGTGTTCGTCGCGGCGCTCCGGCTCCAGCTGTCAACTTCCGTCAACGGTGTCCAATATCGCCAAGCGGCCTCGCACCCGCCTTAGTGTTGAAGCATGCCAACCGAGTCAGAGGCGACGAAGTACACCGACGCGACGCCTGCCGAGCTCGTGTACGAGATGGTCGCCCTGTACCTGTCGGGTGTGTCGGCCGAAGAGATCGCCGACATCTTGAACGATGGCGGGGCACCCCCGCCCGGCGGCACCTCGTGGACGCCGCGGGAGATCGTGCGCAAGCTGCGCGAGTTCCCGCCGCAGTCGGCCACTTAGCAGAACCTACTCGTGCGGGAGCGTCATCGCGAGCATGTCACCTTCCCTGCCCTCGACCACGGCCAGCGCGTAATCCTCGAGAGCCGCCCGCGGCAGCCATCGCAGTCCAGCGCCTGGGGGCAGCCCATCGCCGACGGTTCGGACGCGGTCAGGATCAGACCGGTGGCCTGAACTCGAGGCCGTAGCGGGATCCCGCGGCCACGAGTCTCTCCAGGTCCGGCGGCGCCTCGGACGGAGGTGGCAGCTCCCGCGCCGGTGCCCGCTCGCCCACCTCGGCGAAGAATTTGTCGATCCCGCCGGGACTGTAGAAGAAGAGCACGCGCACAGTGCTCGTGGGCTCGTAGGTCTCCCACGTGCCTTCGGGAATGTAGAAGAAGGAGCCAGGACCGCCGTCCACGGTGTCGTCACCGATGTGGAGGCGCATCGTTCCCTCCAGGACGTAGACGTATTCGCCCCCAGCGTGCGTGTGGAGTGGTGGGCCCATCCCCGCCGGGATGGTCATGTGCATGACCGTCAGCGCGCCGTTCGTCTCGTCGCTTGCCGCCTTGACCTCGTAGAGGCCACCGAGCATCCAGAACGCATCGCCCTCGCCCGGTTGGCGCACGACTACCTTGTCCGCCATCTCGGCCCCCTTCTCGATGGACCGTGGAGGAAATACCCCCAACTCAACTTGACCAGCCGCATTGCGATCAATTCAAGGCACTTGGTCGAGCACAGGATGCGCTCGGGCAGAATGATTGCCGTAGGCGATCGCGATCACCGAGAGGCCGCGCGAACACAAGCTTGACCGGCTGTGGCCGGTCTGAGCATCACGTAGCCAGGATCGTGCATCGCCTCTGCTAACGGCCGTGTCCGAAGCTGCGCATGTAGGTGCTGGCCGGACCCGGCTGGGCCGGATTCGGGCTCGGTCGCTGCGGGAGCGGCGCGTGCACGACCGCGCCCGCGCCCGCCTCGGGGATCAGCCCGTACACCAGGTACACCGACGCGTCGATACGGCCGGGCGACAGCGGGTCGTCGGCATCCACGTCGCCCACTCCCGTTCCAGGTCGGTGAACATTCCGCGCAACCTGACCCGGTCCTGGATCATCAGCTGCGCGACCGGCTCGGCGCGCAGGAGTTTGCCCTGCTTGGCGCGCAGCGCCTTCACCAGAGGCGGCAGCTGGCGCTTCGGGATCTCCCCCGACGTTTGCAGCGCCTCCCACGAGGTGCGGATCGCCAGCTCGCACATGTCGCCGCCGTAGTTCGTCTCGACGAACACTCATCGCGATGAACGCGAGGTTGGGCATCAGCGTGTCTTTCTCGTCAGGGTCGTCGAAGTCGATCAGCCGTGTGACGTCGAGCTGGCGGCCGAGCGGGTGCACGACCCGGACCGGCACGCGTGAGGGGGTGACGCCGTGCAGCTGCAGGCCTCGCCAGCCGATGACGCGCATCGGTGCGAGGGTGTCGTGGATGACGTCGCCCTGCCGGACCGTCCAGGCGGGACGGCGGCAGCGAACAGCGCGGGTGTTCACCGAGTCTGGCGCGGGTCGGCGACGGGCGGGCGGTGCGTGCGGCGGTCCAGCACGTCGGCCTCCTGTTCGGGCGGGCGGGGGGAAGCGCACCAGCGGCTGGGCAGGCTGAAGCCCGCCACAGGGCGGGGTTGCCGACGGCGCGGCCGGCCCTGGCGTCGGGCCATTCTCAGCCCGTCACGCTCCGTGATCCCTGGCGTTCGCAGAGAGTCTCTGCAATTTTTACCCTACGCATCGATGTCTAACGATGATAAGAGTTCCCTTACTGGCCGGTGTGTTCCGAGGCGTTCTCGGTGCGGGCATGCGAAAGGCCGCGGAATCCGATGCTGATTCCGCGGCCTTCGGCGTGTCGCGCCCGGCCCCTCAGGAGGGAACCGAGCTGTGGCGTCCCCTTGTCGGCTCACGCCACGGCGGGGTGGGCCAGCTCCGGTGTGTCGTCTGCTCCGAACACGCGGGCAGCTGCCTCCACCAGGTCGTCGCTCATCTCCTTGACCGGATCGCTCTCCGCGAGCTCAGCGATCCGGGCGGCGAGGCGCTCGACGTCTTCCACAGGAACCCTCCGTGTTGCATGGTGCGGTGAGGGCAACCCAACGGGCGATCTCCCAGGGATCGACATCGCCCAGCGTAGGCGTCCGATCACGCGCCGCGCAGCGGAAATGGAGGATTCGCCACAACCACGCGGGTTCGGGCGGTCACACCTTCCACACCCAGTTGAGCCGCTCCTCATCCAGGCCGGTGAAGCCCACCCGCGTCACCGGGCCGACCGCGACGTGGTCGAGCACCGTACCGATCAAGTCGCGGCGCTGATCCAGCGATGCGTTCACCCACCACTCGGCCAGTTCCTTCGGGCCGAGCCCTTCAGGCAGGTTGGCCAACCGGTTGGCGGTCGAGATCTGCCCGCGCAACTTCTTAATCTCCTCCTCGGCGGTCCGCTCGGCCGACTTGAACGCCATCTTGGACAGCTCGCCCCTGGCGTAGTCGCCGGCGACCGACTCGATGCGCTCCTCGTACTCGCGGATCTGGTCGAGGATCGCCGACTCCGACTGCGCGCCCATCGCCTCGCGCAACCGCCGGGCGATCGCCGGGGACGCGAACCGCGACAGCGCCCGGGCGGCGACCTCCTGCTCCAGCGCCTCGGCGGCGACGCGGATACGGCCGCACCCGCCCACCGGCGGCGCCTTACGGCAGACGTAGCCGCGGGCGCCGCTGTTGCTCGGCTGGGACTGCAGCGCCTTGCCGCAGCCAGGGATGCCGCACACGACGAACCCGCCCGACAGCAGGTACTTGCGGGCCGCGGTCCCGCCGCCGCCGCCCTTCTTCCGCTCCGGGTCGCTCAGGATCGCCACCAGCTTGGCCTGTGTCTCATCACTGATGATCGGATCCCACTGGCCCTTGGCGACCTTCTCGCCGTCCGCGGTGCGCCAGCCGGCGATCCGCGGGTTCTGCAGCGCCCGGCGCAGCGTCACCGCCTGCCACGGCTTGCCCGTCGTCGTGCGGATTTCCCGCCTGTCGAGGTCGACCACGATGGAGCGGAGGCTGTCACCGGCGATGACCCGCTCGGCGACGTCCCGCAAGACCTGTGCCTCTACCTCGATGATGGTCTTGCCGTCTTTGTCGTAGCCGTAGGGACGCATCCCGCCGTACCAACTCTCGCCTCGTAGTGCTCTTTGCTTATTGGCCGCGCGTTGCCTTTCGGCTTTCGCTTCGACCTCCCGCCGGGCGGCCGCCGCGTGCATGCGCGCCGACATTCGCCCGGTCGAAGTCCGCAGGTCGAAGTCCCCGTGAACAGCGGCGAAGAGAGTGCCCCTCAGCTCCGCGTATTCGCAGAGATATTCGAGTTCCATGTTGCGGCGCGTCACGCGGTCCAAATGCCAGCAGCCGACCGCGTCGATCACGCCTAATTCGATGTCCGAGGTCATCCGTTCGTAGCCCTTGCGCTTCTTGCGCCGGTTACTCGCGGACATGTCGTTGTCGTCGTAGATGAAGTGGATCACGGCGAGCGGATCAAGCCGCGCGATCATCTCGCGGACCTCGCTCTCCTGCCGCTGCACGCCCAGGCCAGCACCGAAGCGGTCCAGGGAGATCCGCACATAGATCCCCCACACACGCCCGGTGTAGCCCAGCTCCAGCGACGCATACGGCAGCAGGCTCATCGAGCCTCGCCGCGGCGACGGCGAGCTGCCCGCACGCGGCGGGCCACATCGGAGTCGGCGGCCGCGAGGCTGATCGAATAGGCGACGTAGGCGCCGTCGACGTCCTCGTCGGTGCCGGCCATGGTGACGCGCGCACCGGTGTCGCGCAGGGTTGTCAGCGTCGCGACGAGGTCGACGTGCGCCCACCCGAACCGGTCCAGGCTCCACGCCATGACCCGGTCGAACCGGCCGAGGTAGGCGGCCCGCATCAACGCGCGCAGGCCCTCGCCGGGCCGACCCAGGTCGGAGAAGTGCTCGGCGACGTCTCCGCCCAGGCGGTCGACGGTCGCCTCCATGAACGCGAACTGGTCACCGACCGCCTCCATGCTGCCTCCCCCAGAACGCGCGTACAGCGCCCAGCGGACGCCGTCATGAAACCTGAGACCCGGAGGCCGGGCTTCGGCGCTCTCAGGGGCGCTCAGAGCTGTCTGGAGGCCATCAAGATTCCCGGTCATCTGTCCCCCTGACGGCAGGAGGCGGCCAATCGGCCACACGACGGCAGAGGACCCACGTCAGCTGCTGCACACCACATCTGCGACGCCCCTTCCTGACCTGCGGCCCCGCCCGGGCCGCGCGCCCGGGCACCCAGGCACCCCCCACTTATACGACGGCGAGATATTCCGCGACTCGATTATCAGCACGACATATAGGGGAGACATTCCCGCTGACCTGGCGCCGAGAATACGACCACACCCCACCGGAAGCCAGTCCGTCATTGTCCCCGGACCGGATGTCAGACCCCACCCCCAGCACCAGGCGTGGCCTTACCGCACGTCGAAGCTATATGTTAGTCAGATGATCGAGCTGCCGACGGATCACTGCTACCCCCACATGGGTTGATATTTCGCGTATTTCCAGACACGCGGTCGGGCTCGAGGATCCTGCTCCCCGAGCCCGCCGCGCCGCTCTGTCGTCCAGGTCTGGCCCGTTGCACGGACAGCTCGTGATCGCCCGCCGATCGCCGCCCGTCCCCCATAGGTCTCGATGATGCTGCCGCGTCGCTCCGGGCAGGTGTCCGGCGGGTGCGCCCGGCCGCCGTCGAGCGTGCCCACGCCGAGATGGTGCAGGAGTGGATCGACCCGTTCACCTGTCCGACGAACACGGTGCTCACCGGCCGCTCGCACTACGGCGACGAGGACGCCCCCGTCTGAGCGGGCCCGCCGCCGGGGCCAGGCGCGGGGGCGGGTTCAGGCGTCGTGGGGAAGCGCGCGCCGTACGCCCGCCGCGAGCCAGATCGTGGCCAGCGCCGCGTACACGGCCAGCAGCGCCGTCGTCGCCGAGGCGAACACCACGGCCGCGACGACGGTCAGGACGAGCAGCGCCGTCCAGCCGTACAGCAGCCCCCTGCCGGCGGCGGAGCCGGTGTGCACGGCCTCCTGCACGGGAGTGGCCAGGGCCATGACCGCCGCCCCCGCTGTGCCCACCGCGCCGAGGCCGGCCGCCACACCCAGCGTGAGCAGCGCCGCACCAGCCGCGACCAGCCCGCAGCAGACCACGGCCACCCGTGCTTCGACCCCCTCGAACAGCAGGCTGGTGGCCTTGGCGCGGGCCAGGCGCAGCGTCGTCCACGCCTCAGCCACCCACGCCGCCCAGTGCAGCACCGCGATGAGGATGAACACCACGATCAGCGGCGGCACGGCGGGCAGCAGGAACACCAGCCGCCCGCCCCTGAAGGTGCCACGCAGCCTGGCGAGCAGCCGGTAGAGCGGATTGCGCTCCTTCAACGCCTGCACCAGCAACTCTCGTGCCTGGCCGAAGCCCGGGTCGAGCCGCAGCACCTCGCGGAAGGCGGCGGCCGCCGTCCCCGGATCCTTGAAAGCCAGCGCCATCCTGCCGTAGGCGAGGTGCGCGGTGGCGCTCTCCGGATCCAGCTGTACGGCACGCGCCGCCGCCGCCCTGGCCGGCTCTGCCTGCCTGAGCATGGTGAGCGCGACGGCCAGCAGGCTGGCCAGGTCGGCGTCGTCGGGGTCGATCGCCATCCCCCGGCTCGCCGCCCCCGCCATCCCCTGCCACTCGCCCCGCAGCAGATGCGTCCTGGCCAGGAGCTCCCAGGTCGGCGCGTGCTGCGGCTCCAGCGCCAGCGACGCGCTGACCGCGGCGAACGCCTCGTCGGGACGGCCGGCGCGCTGGTGCACCTGGCCGGCCACGTAATGGGGGAACCAGTGGTCAGGCGCCAGCCGTACCGCCTCGTGCGCCTCCGCCACCGCCTCGGCCACGCCGCCCTGCTGGATGAGCGCGAGCGCCAGGAAGGCGTGCGCGGTCGTGTCGTGCGGCTCCCGCGCGAGAACGCCGCGCACCTCCCGCTCGGCGTCGGCGGGCCGGCGCAGCTCCAGCAGGGTCCGCGCCCGGTCGAGCGAACCGGTGACCGTCACCACTTCCCCTTGACCCACGGCATCAGCTCGTCCCACGCGCCCGAGTCGTTGGCGTGCATCACGTAATTGCGCGCGGTCGCCATCCACTCGCGGACCGCCGTCGGCCGCACGCTCCCCGCGGCGGCCAGCAGGTCGGGCGTCGACAGCGGCAGCGGCCTGCCCGCGCTGATCGACTGCTGGAGCTTGGCCTCGACCGCCCGGTCGACCACGCCCTTCAGGTCCGCGCCGACGCAATGCTCGGTCGCCCGCGCCACCGCGTCGAAGTCCATCTCGGCCAGCGGCTTGTCGCGACACAGGATGCGCAGGATGGCCGCCCGTGCCGCCGCGTCAGGCGGCGGCACGAACACCGGCTGGTCGAGCCGGCCTGGACGGCGGAAGGCCACGTCCACGTACCAGGGGGCGTTCGTCGCCGCCAGCACCAGGACACCCTCGTTGGCGCTCTGGTCCACGCCGTCCAGCTCCGCCAGGAACTGGTTGACCAGCTGCCGCGCGTGCGCCTGCCGCATGTCGGAGCGGCGGGCCGCCAGCGCGTCGACCTCGTCGAAGAACAGCACGCACGGCCGGTTACGGCGGGCCAGGTCGAACGTGGCGCGCAGGTTGCGCTCGCTCGACCCCACGTACATGTCGAGGATGTCGGCCAGGCCCACGTTGACGAACGAGGCGCCGAGCTCTCCGGCGGCAGCCCTGGCCAGGTGGGTCTTACCGGCTCCCGGCGGGCCGTACAGCAGGACACCGCCGCCGGCGCGCTTGCCGTACGCGGCGAACAGCTCGGGCTGCTGGAGCGGCAGCAGCAGCTTGATCCGCAGCGCCTCCTTGACCGACTCCATGCCGGCCACGTCCGCGAAGGACGTGCCGGAGCGCTCCACCTCGGTGCTGCTCTCCGGCGCCTGCTGGTAGGCCTGGCCCTGCTGGTATGCCTGGCCCTGGGGGTAGGCCGGGGGCTGTTCCTGGTAGGGCGGGCTCTGCTGGTTGGTGGGGGCCTGCTGGTAGGCCGGCTGCTGGTACTGGTAGCCCTGGCCGGGCGTCGGCGCCGGGTAGGCCTGGTACGGCTGCCGCGGCGCCGGGTACGTCGCGGCCGGCGCGGCGGGGATCGCGAGCTTGGCGGCGAGTTCGGGGTCGCCGGCGGACGGGTCGCGGGAGACCGCCTCATGGTAGCGCCTGGCCGCCGCGTGCACATCGCCCTCGCCGAGCAGCGCCCGCGCCGCCAGCACCCCCAGCCTGGGCGGGTAGCCGGGTACGGCGAGCAGCTGGTCGAGCGCCGCCAGCGCGGGACCGTAATTGCTCTGCCTGACGAACGCCTCCGCCAGTCCGGCGATGATATCCGGGTTTCCGGGCGCGAGCACGAGCGCGGCACGGAACTCGGCTTCGGCCTCGGCGAGGTACCCCCTTTCCAGCAGCTGGGCGGCCAGGTGCTGGCGGAGGGGGAGGTTGTCGGGTGACAGACGCGCCGCCTCGCGGAGCGCCTGGAGGCCGGCGTCGTCGCGCACGAGCCATTCCCTTCTGTCGCAGGAGTATCAATCCACCACAAATACGCAAGATACCGAAATAGAGCGACATGGCGGCCCGCGGTGAGGTGATGGCGAGGATGGCGTGGAGCGCGGCGGCGACGTCGGCGACCTTGCGGGCGGCGTGGCTGGAGGCGAGCGCGTCGACGGTGGGTTCGTGGTCGGCGCGGGCGGCGAGCCAGGTTCCGACCCCGCGATTCACAGGTCGCGGGATGAGAGATGATCAGCTGAGCCTTCCGGGGAGGACCTTGATGAATGTCACCTTGCGGGTGGAGGCGACGCCGTCCGCCTCTGCGCTCTTCCTGCGCCCGTGGAACGACGGCGACGTCGAACCGCTGATCAAGGCCTATCGCGATCCCACGTTGCGCCGTTGGACGAGGCTCCCTGTCGAGAGCGTCGAGGACGCGGTGGAGTGGCTGGAGCTTCAGAGGCGCGGCTGGGAGACCGGAGAACGGCTGAGTTTCGCCGTTCATGAAGATCATCCCGAGCCCGACGAACGCCGGCTGGCCGGCAACGTGGTCATGAAGCGGACCGGTCCTGGCCGGGAGTCCGCAGAGGTCGGCTACTGGACGGCGGCGCACGCCCGTGGCCGGGGCGTGGCCCCCCGTGCCCTCGAAGCGATCACCACGTGGGCCTTCGACGTCTTCGCGGTCGAAGGCCTGGAACGTCTCGACCTGCTTCACCAGGTGGACAATCTCGCCTCGTGCCGGGTCGCGGAGAAGGCGAGATACCGGTTTCACCAGGTCCTTCCGGCTCGGCCGCCGTTCCCGAGGGACGGCCACCTGCACAGACGACGGGCCGATACTCCGGTCTGACCGCCGTAGATCGCTGTCGCCGCGGTCCATGGTAGGTACTCCCGGTATGGAGTTCTTCTGTTATCACCGCGATCGGCCTGACTCGGCGGCGCTGCGCGACGAGCTGCTGGAAGAGCACTGGTCCTACATGGACCGGTACGCGGCGGAGATGATCGCCCGTGGCCCGACCTTCGGCCGCGGCGGCGACACGGCCACCGGCAGCGTGCACATCGTGGACCTGCCGGATCTCGCCACTGCGCGTGCGTTCGTCTTCGACGAGCCCAACTACCAGGCCGGCGTGTACCGGGACGTGGTGTTGCGCCGATGGCGCAACGTGCTGGGGCGCACCATGTGGGATTTCCCCGGCGGCCGGGACGGCGGCGACCGGTATCTGGTGCTGGGCCTCGGCTCCGGGCAGGCTGCCGACCTCGTCCCGCCGGCCGACCGGGACGAGCTGATCGCGTACGGGCCGCTGCTGTCCGACGACGGCAACGCCTGGCTGGGTACGGCGCTGCTGGTCCGTGCGCCCGACCCGGATGCGGCACGCGATGTCCTGACCGTGGACCGGTACGCCGACATCGAGGTCCACGACTGGACGTTCGGCGGGCGGCGGTAATGAGCACGTGACCGTCGCCGAGGTCGGGGCCGGAACTCGCGCGGACGGCACGCGGGCGGCTGGTCACCACCCATCGGCGAGGTCCTCCAGGACCGCGCGGCCTCGTGGCGAACCGGCCGAGCAGCGCCCAGGACCGGTTGGCGATCCTGTCGCTCGCCTTCGCGCGACCCGGCCCCGGCGGCGTCGCTCACTGAGAGGTGTCGAGCGGGCCCTTCTCCGTGAGGGTGTAGCCCCCCTTCGTCACGGGCGCGTCGGGCGCCGGGGCCATGCATCTGGTAAGGAGCGGCTCTCCCTTGGCCGTCGCTCCCGCCAGCCCGATCCTGCTGGGGCCCGCACCCTTGCGGGCGACGTAGAAGCTCACTCCCATGCGGATGCGCCGCTTCACCAGGTCCTCCCACGGCCCGCCGGGGGTGGCGCGGACGAGCGTACCCGTCACGGTCGCGATGGGCCCGCCGGTGGTCAGGCAGTCGACCTTGACCTCGCCCCAGTTGACCAGGCGCGGCTTCCCCGGCTCCTGGACCGCGTGGTAGATGCGGAACGTGCCCCACGCCCGGGTCGGGAAGGCGGGACTGGCGGAGGTGTACTCGCCGTGCGCGTCGACCGTGACCTGGACGTCGTTGCCGGGGGCGGGGAAGTACATCCGCGCCCATCCCTTGATGGCGGCGGTGGTCGTGGGCGCCGAAGCGCTCCTGGTGGGTGCCGCCGCCGCGCCTGCCGCGCCTGTGGTGGTCGTGGCGGCCAGCGCGAGGACCGCGACGACTCGAGCGGTGGTCCTGATCATGACGGGTGCTCCGATCCGGTGGATGGCGTGGACTGACGCCACGACTGTTCCGGACGGCACGGCCTGGCACCTCCCTCCACCGAGGGAGTCGCGCACGGGGACCTTCCGCGAAGATGTGGACCGCCGGGGATCCCTCGCGGCCACGGCCGCCCCGGTCCGTCCCCCAGGTATGGGAAGGGAAGCAGCGAGCACCCGCGTCGCTCCACGGCAGCACCTCCCGCAGGCGTCCTCCTGCCGCTGCCGCGGTCAACCGTCGAGAAGCCGATCCGGCGGCTCGGCTTCGACCGGGAGACCATCGAGACGGACCGGTCGCCCCTGACCGGACTGCCGCTGTGTGGCGGCGGCGCCTCCCCGTTGCCGCGCCTCGGCCTCGACTCAGAGGATCCCAGGTGCGCGGGAGCCCTCGGTCCAGGCCTGGTGACCGTCCTCGGCGGATCTGGCGAGCCGCTCAGAGTTTGAGGACGAACTCGCGCAGCGCGATACCGATCTCCTCCGGTGAGTCCTCCTGGATGTAGTGGCTGCCGGACACGGTGACCTCCTGCTGGTTCGGCCAGGTGCGGGCGAACTCCAGCGCGCGGCCGACCAGCAGGGCGCCGGGTTCGGCGCTGATGAGGAGCTTGGGCAGCGGGCTTTCCGCCAGCCACCGGCCGTAGGCTTCGACGATCGCGGCGACGTCCTCGGGCGTGCCGTCGATGGGCAGCTCGCGGGGGAAGACCAGTGTCGGGATCCGGGACTCCGGCGTGGGGAAGGGCGCGCGGTAGGCATCCATCTCGGCGTCGCTCAGCGTGCGCAGGATGCTCTTCGGCAGCACGGTCTCGACGAAGAAGTTCTCCTGCAGGATGAGCCGCTCCCCTTCGGGCGAGCGCATCGTCCGGAAGAGCGCGTCACGTCCGGGCGGGAAGTCGGTCCAGAGGCGGGGCTGGACGATGGCCTCCATGTACGCGATCGCCTTGACCCGCTCACGGTGGCGCTCGGCCCAGTGGAATCCGAGGGCCGAGCCCCAGTCGTGCAGCACCAGGGTCACGTCGCGGTCGAGGTCCAGCGCGTCGAACCAGGCGTCGAGGCGGCGGGCGTGGTCGGCGAAGCGGTAGGCACCGTCGGGCGAGGGATCCGAGGCGCCCATCCCCGCCAGGTCGGGGGCCAGGCATCGGCCGAGGTCGGCGACGTGGGGGATGACGTTGCGCCACAGGTAGGAGGAGGTGGGGTTGCCGTGCAGGAAGACGATCGGGTCGCCGGAGCCGGTGTCGACGTAGCTGAGCTCCGTGCCGGCGACGGCGACGCGCTTGCGGGGGTGGGGGTCGTGGGCGTTCATCAGGCTCTCCGCAGGATGGTGGAAAAGACGATCTCGTTGAACCGCTGGAGCGGCTGGGGGCTGTGGTCGACCTTCATGCGCAGGATCGCGCCCTGCCAGGAGGCGAGCAGGAAGTCGGCCAGGTCGAGAGCCGGCATGTCAAGCCGGATCGCCCCGGCCGCCGCGGCCTCCTCCAGGCTGTCGGCGAACGGTTCGCGCCACTGCGCGAAGATCTCCGACAGCCGCGTGCGCAGGGCCTCACTGGTCTCGGCCGACTCCAGGCTCAGGTTCCCGATCAGGCATCCGTCGCGCCACTCGCGCGATTCGAAACGGGCGGTGATGAGGTCGAAGTAGGCCCGCAGCCGCTCGACCGGCGGCAGGTCGGTGTCGCGCAGCGTCGCCTCGATCGCCGATCCGACGTCGTCGGTGAAGTACCGCTCGAGGATCTCCAGCCCGAACGCCTCCTTGGAGGCGAAATGGTTGGTGAACGACCCCTGCGGGACACCTGCGGCGGCGGTGATGTCCCGCACCCCTGCCGCGTTGAACCCGCGTCTGCGCACGACGTGAAGTCCTTCACGGAGGATCTGCTCTTTGTTGGAAGCTCGCGCCATGACGTTCAATATGTACGACCGTATTGATTTTGTCAATCGCGCTCCGTCCCCGACTTGACGTTGATTTTCATCGCGCTGGCGATTCGCGGGCTGCGATCTGACGGTAGAACCCCGAAGCGGCCCACGGCCGTTCTCCCCCCGGCTCGACCGCCTGTTATCGAGGGAGATCACCCATGCGTCGCATTTCCGACGTCCGGCACGCCGCCGCCATCGCGGCCGCCGCAGCCCTGGTCGGCCTGGCCGCCGCCCCGCTCATCACCACCAGCGCCTCCGCCGCGACGGCCACCGCACGCTGCTCACAACATGACTGGTCCGACTGCGACGAGAAGCGGGGTAAGGAGAAGGAGCTCAAGGAGCTCAACTGGCAGATCCTCGACATGACCCGCTACCTGATCCTTCACACGTTCAAGTGACAGGCCGCGTGTCGTCCTGACCCAACGGTCAGGACGACACGCTACGGCGGCGGGCTCCCCCTAGTTGTACTTGTAGAGCCTGGTCGCCACGAGATGGGTGTCGTCGAACACCGAGGCGCGGTACATGCTCACGGCGAGGTCACCGTGTACGGCCTTGCCGCACGTGTTCAGCCCCGCGAGCTGATGGATCTCGAAGCGCGCCGTGGGATCGCCGTTCAGGAAGTACTCCGCCCGTGCCTGATGGCGGTCGGCGCCCGTGTCGCACGCGAAGACGAATGTCTTCTTCTCGCCGAAGCACATGTCGGCCGCGCCCTTCGTCGAGGTGCAGACCTCGGATCGGGCCCGCGCGCCGGCAGGGGTCACCCGGGTCTCCCGCTTGACGGGGTGCTTGGTGACGTCGCTGACCGTCTTCCACCCACTGACCTTGATCCGGCGATCCCCCTTGTACACGGCCGCCCTGAAGGTGACGGTCTTGCCGATCTGACGGTTCCCCCTGATCTCGCCCTCGCGTGCGAGGTTGTGGATGACGTACTTCGTCCCCAGGTAGCCGTTCTGGTAGTACTCCACCGCGGCGTGGAGCCTGTCCTTCTTGGTGTCCTGGACGGTGATTCCCGGCAGGGCGCTCTGGTCCAGCCCCACGCAGGCTCTCGCGCCTTTGACGCGGACGCATTCCGCCTTCCCCGCCCCGCCGGCCGCGGCGGGCACCACGGCCGGTGGGGCGGTGAGCGTCACGGCGGGCGTGACCACGCGCGCGGTGGCCTCGGCCGCGGCGACCGGAGGCGCCTTCACGGCCGAGGGGGCCGCGGCGTCCGCGGCGGCGCCCTCCACGCTGAACGCCGCGGTCATGGTCATGACCATGGCTATGACTCTGCGATCTAACACCACTCGTCTCTCCAAGCTCAGCGGTCACAGATGTGCAGGGTGTGACGCACTTAATGCCGCAAAGGTTCGCATTCGAGAGATCTTGGTGGCGCGCTCGTCAGCGCGAGAGCCGCGGCCAGCGCAGTACCACACGACACCGGACCAGGTCAGGGCGGCGGCGAGCCACCGGACGGGCCTCGATCGCCACGATCAAGGCGTGGTCGGCGCGCGCCCTCCGTTGATCGTCCTGTCGGCGCCGAATGAGCCGGTCACCTGCCGCGTCAAGCCGGGGCGGCGCCGGCCGCCAAATTGACTATAGTGCCACTACAGAAACATTGTTGTAGTCATACTACAGAAATTGGGAAGGCCCATGAACAAGGTCCTCATCCTCGGCGGATACGGCGCCGTCGGCCGCGAGGCCGCCACCGCGCTCGTCGGCCACCTGCCAGGCACGCGAGTGGTGCTGGCCGGGCGCGATCCCGGCAGAGCCAGGCCCGTCCGGGGAACCACCGTCATGCGGGTGGACGCCGCCGACCCCGCCGATCTCGCCCGCGCGCTGGACGGCGTCGACGCCGTGCTCATGTGCGCCGAGCTCGACAACCCGCGCGTGGCCCGCGCCTGCCTGGAGCGGGGCGTCCACTACCTGGACGTGTCGGCCACCCACCACGTGCTCGCCGGGATCGAGGACCTCGACGACGTGGCCAGGAAGCGCGATGCGAAGGCCGTCCTCAGCGTCGGGCTGGTGCCGGGCGTCACCAACCTGCTCGCGCGGTACTGCGTCGAGCGCTCGGGAGCGCGGAAGGTACGCATCGGGGCGCTGCTCGGGGCGGGAGAGCGGCACGGCCCCGCGGCCGTCGCATGGACGCTGGACGGCCTGGGCAGGCTCGAAGGATCGTGGCCGATGCGGTTCCCCGCGCCGTACGGCAGGCGCACCGTCCACCGGTTCCCCTTCTCCGACCAGTACACGCTGCCCCAGACCCTGGGCCTGGCCTCCGCGGAGACCGGGCTGTGCCTGGACTCCCGCCTCAGCACGGCGTTGCTGGCCGCCGCGAGAAGGCCCGCCGTCGCCCGCCTGCTGGGCCGCCCGAAGGTGCGCGACCTGCTGCTGACCGCGATGAGCAGGGTGCACCTCGGGAGCGACGGGTTCGCGGTGACCGTCCGCTCGGGCTCGGTCCAGGCTTCCCTCGGCGGGCGCGGGCAGAGCCGCGCCACAGGCCTCGTCGCCGCCATGCTCGTGGCCCGCCTGCCCGCCATGGCGCCGGGAGTCGGGCACGTCGACCAGCTGGTGGACCCCGTCCCGTTCCTGACCGAGCTGGCGGCCGGCCGCTTCACCCTCGACCTCGGCGCATGAGAACCTCGCGGCGACCGTGAACCAGGAGGCCCGGTTCTCCGACTGCTCTGGGTGACGGGTGACGGGAGAACGAGATGACCGACGAGCTGCTGGTGCTGCGCTGCCTGCTCGGTGAGCGGGACGCCTTCGCCGAACTGGTGCGGGCTTGGCATGTACCGGTGTGGACGTACGTCCGGCGCATGCTCGACGCCGAGAGAGCCGACGACGTGTCCCAGGAGGTGTGGCTGGCCGTCTTCAGAGGGCTGCCGCGGCTGAAGGATCCGGCGAGGTTCACTCCCTGGCTGTTCACGATCGCCAGGCGGGCCGTGACCGACCGGCTGAGGGAGGAGTACGGCAGGGCCGAGACGCCTTCGGGCGAGGAGCCGCCCGCCGAGGACTCCATGACCGCCGTCGTGGACCGCGCCGAGCTGGTCGCGGGGCTGTCGGCGCTGCCGGTGCGGGAGCGGGAGATTCTCGTCCTGTTCTACCTGGAGGACCTTTCGCTGCGCGAGTGCGCGGAGATCTGCGCGATCCCCGAGGGCACCGCGAAGTCCAGGCTCAGCAGGGCCCGTCGGCTGTTGCGCGACCACCTCACGGAGAAGGGATTCCAGCCATGAACGAGGAGCCTCGGATGTCGGCGGACGAACTGGTCGGGCGGCTGTCGCCGGCACTGTCGCCGTGGCGGCGCGTGCTGGGCGCGGTGCCTCTGGTGACGGGACTGGCGGGAGCGGCCTTCGTGGGGCTGCTCTGGGCGACGGAGCCGGAGCCGCTGCCGGGCCGTACGCAGGTGGCCTTCGCCGGCTTCCTGGTGTTCTGCCTGGCCTGGGCGTGCTACGGCGGGTGGATGGTCACGCGGCGGGCGCCGCTGTTCGCGCTCGACAGGGTGATCGCCGGCTGGCTCGCGCTGGCCGCCTCCGCGATGATGACCGCCGTCACGGTGACGGCGGCCGTCCAGCGGGGCACGGGCCTGCTCCTGGCCGTGGGGATCGGGGCCGCCTTCGTCGCGGTGTCGGTGGTGGCGACCGTACGCGCCCACGTCAGGCGGGCGGCGCTGCTGCGCCGCAGGCGCGAGCTGACGCGGGAGAAGGAGTGAGGCCGCGTCCCTGACGGCGCCCGGCTACGGCAGGTACAGGGCAGCCAGGGCGCGCGCGGTCGCGATCAGCCTGTCCCTGAGGGCGGCCGGCTCCAGCACCTCCGCCTCCGCGCCCAGCTTCATGAACTCCGAGTGCGCGTGGGTCAGCGACTCGATCGGGACGGTGGCGGTGACCCAGCCGTCCTCGCCCTCCACGCCCTGGGCGACCGCCTCGACGACCGCCGAGCTCATCAGCTCGCCGGCCCGCTCGACGCCTGCGGGCGACAACCGTACGACGGCGTGGCCCTGGATGAGCCGGGCGCGGAAGTCCTTCAGGTGCTCGCGCCAGTGGGCGGCCAGGTCGAACCCGTCGGGCCGGTCGAAGGTCCGCTCGGTCACCTCCATGGCGAGGATCTGGTTGACGCGGTAGGTGCGCAGGTCCGCGCCGGCGCGCGCGACGAGGTACCACCTGCCCGCCTTCAGCACCAGCCCGTACGGCTCCAGCGTGCGCTCCACCTCGTACGGCTCCCGCCAGCGCCGGTAGCGGACGGCGACGACGAGCTTGTTCCACACGGCGTCGGCCAGGGCCGGCAGGTGCGGCACCTGGTCGCCGTCGTGGTACCAGCCTGGCGAGTCGAGGTGGAAGTGCTCGCGCACGCACCGCGACCCCTCGCGCAGATCGGGTGGGAGCGCCGCCTCGATCTTGAGCTCGGCCGCCGCCGCCAGAGCGCCGAGGCCGAGCTCGGCCGCCGGGCCCGGCAGGCCCGCCAGGAACAGCGCCTGGGCCTCCTTCTCCGTCAGCCCGGTCAGCCGGGTGCGGTAGCCGTCGACGAGCCGGTAGCCGCCCTCGTGGCCCGCCTCGCCGTACAGGGGGACGCCTGAGGCGTGCAGCGCCTCGACGTCGCGGTAGACGGTGCGGACGCTGACGCCGAGCTCGTCGGCGAGCTGCTGGGCGGTCATCCTGCCGCGCGTCTGGAGCAGGAGGAGGACCGAGAGGAGGCGAGAGGCGCGCATTCACTGACAATAGATGTCAGTGGGCCCTCCCCATGGTCCCCGCGCCCGTTGGGTGGATCGTGCCGCACAGGGGCAACGCCTACGTGGCCGGCGACGGCGAGGTGGAGCCGGGGGTGCTGCCCGGCGGCGCGTACGCGACCGTCACCCATGTCGGCCACCCCGACCGGCTCGTCGGCGTGACCGCCGGCCTGCTCGCCTGGGCCGAGGAGCGGGGCCCGGCCTTCGATGTCCGGGACGGGCGCTGGGCCGCGCGTCTGGAGCTCTACAAGATCGACCCCGCCGTGGAACCCGACATGGGCGAAAGGGAGATCGAACTGGCCTTCCTCCTCGCCCCCGAGCGGCCCTAGCGTTCCGGCTGGCCCAGCGGGAAGGCGTCGAAGTGGATGACCACCCGCTCGCCGCCCTCGTCGTCGGCGTAGGAGTCGAGTAGCTCGCTCACCCGCCTGCCGAGCTCGGCCAGGTGCTCCCTGCGCAGCCGCAGGGAGCGCCTGGTGTGCGTGGCCGCGTCGATCCACTCGCGCGGGGAGTTCCTCGACTCCTCGACCCAGCGGTTCAGCTCCCCGTGCCGCTGGCGCACCAGCCCGGCCATGAGCACCTCGGCCGCCTCCGCCGTGTCGGGGTCCTTGCGGAACTTGTCGGTGTCGGTGCTGAACCCGGCCGCGCGCCACCACCGTTCCTTGCCCCTGGCCTTCTCCGGCACCTCCACGATGAGCCCGTGTTTGGCCAGCTGCCGCAGGTGGTAGCTGGTCACGCCGGTGTTCTCGTCGATGCGCTCGGCCAGCATGGTGGCGGTCGCCGCGCCGTACTCCTCGAGCAGCTCGTACAGCCGCATCCTCACCGGATGCGTGAACGCCTTGAGCGACTGGGCGTCCATCTCTCTGACGGTCTTGCGTTCCACAGTGTGCAGCCTTATCTTTGCAAAGAAACATGTGCACAACTTCCTACGCATAAAGGATAGACCGTGGGACGCTCCTTCAGATACCTGCTGGCCTCCACCACCTCCTCGAACCTGGCCGACGGCGTGCTGCTGACCGGCGCCCCGCTGCTGGCGATCACGTTGACCCGCGATCCCACCCTCGTATCGCTGGCCGGGGTCGCCACCACGCTGCCGTGGCTGCTGCTGGCGCTGCACGCGGGCGCCATCGCCGACAGGAGCGACCGCCGCAGAATCATGGTGATCACCGCTTTCGTCCGCGCCCTGGCCCTGGCCTGCACCGCCGCCGCCGTGGCCATGGACGCGATGAACCTGCCGCTCCTGCTGGCCATCCTGCTGGTGGCGGGGGCCTGCGAGGTCTTCAACGACACCTCGGCGCAGACGGTGCTGCCGATGACCGTCGGCAAGGAGTCGCTCGGCAGGGCCAACGGCCGCGTCGTCGCGGCGCAGACGATCGGCAACACCTTCGTCGGCGCGCCCGTGGCCGGATTCCTGGTCACCCTCGCCCCGATGGCCCTGTTCGGCGCGCCCGCGCTGCTCTACGCCGCCGCCGGACTGTTCCTCCTCGGCATGCGCGGCGTGTACAGGCCCGCCGAGGTCTCCACCGCGCCGCTGCGCCAGGACATCGCCACGGGCCTGCGCTACCTGGTCCGCAACCGCACGGTCCGCGATCTCGCCGTCGCGGCGGGCGTGATGAACACGTGCAGCTCCGCCTACCTGTCGGTCTTCGTCCTGTGGGCGGTCGGCGAGGGCTCGGCGATCGGCATGACCGCGAGCCAGTACGGCATGGTCATGACGGTCCTGGCGGTCGGCGCCATCACCGGCTCGCTGCTCGCCGACCGGCTCGCCCGCCGGTTCGGTGAGAGGAGCACGCTGGTCGCCTTCTGGACCGCCAACAGCCTCACCCTGCTGCTGCCCGTGCTCTTCCCCACGGTCCCCTCCGTCTACGTCACCGGCATCCTGCTCGGCGCCACCAGTGCGGCGGGCAACGTCCTGGTCGTGTCCTTCCGCCAGCGGATCATTCCCGAGGAACTGCTCGGCAGGGTCAACTCCGCCTACCGGCTCATCGGGATGGGCGGCAACCCGCTCGGCGCGGCGCTCGGCGGTCTCGTCGGCTCCGTCGCCGGTCTGCCCGTGGTCTTCGTCGGCGCGGTCGTCCTCTGTCTCATGGCCATGCCGGTCGCCGCGCGGGCCCTTGCCCACCGCCCCGAACCTGTGGCTGTCTGAGTGGTATGGCCGAGCGCACCCGCGTACTGAAGTCAGGCGAGTCGATGAACCCCGGCGACCGGATCCTGTCGCGCAAGACCGCGCAGGGCTGGAGGGAGTTCAAGCTGGAGTATCAGACCGACGGCAATCTCGTCCTCTACGACCAGGGCACGCTCCCGAGCGACAAGAACGGCAGGCCGCTGTGGGCCACTGACCACTGGATACCCGGCGGGAGGCTCACCATGGAGCGCAACCGCTCGCTCGGCATCAGGAACGCGGCCGGCGCGGTGTGGCCCGAGCCCGCCTTCCGCCACCCCGAGGGCTCCTGCCTCGTCCTGCACGACGACGGCAACCTCGTGATCTACGGCCCCGACGGCAGGCCCGTCTGGTCGCCGTGCACCGGCACCGAGATCCGGCAGGCCTCCTACAACAGGATCAGAAGCTTCGAGTCCATCGAGCAGGGCTTCCCCATCCGCTCCCCCAACGGCCAGCACTCGCTGGAGCTCACCGACAAGGGCGTGCTGACCCTCTTCTCCGGCGCCACGCCCCGCCGCCGCGCCAGGATGTCCTCCCCTGAGCGCGGCAGCGTCTGCCTCCTGCAGCCCGAGGGCACGCTGGTCGTCTACCGCGCGGCCCGCGACCGCAGGCGCCACCTGGTCTCCTTCCGGTCCGCTACGGCAGGCGTGCCGGGCGCCGAGCTGGTGCTGCGCGACGACGGCAACGCGGTCCTGCTGGACCCGTCCGGCACAGTGATCTGGGACTCGGACTCAACGTTCTTACCCCTCTGACCTGCACCCTCATAAACACGCATATATCTAGATCAGCCGAGGCGGCATATCCTTCGCGATCATTTGACATCATTACCCCTAGCGACGAGGGGATGACATGCGGGAGATCGGCGGGCGATACCGGCTTGGCGAGCAGGCAGGCCGTGGCGGGATGGGCGTGGTATGGCGCGCGTTCGACCAGCTTCTGCACCGTGAGGTGGCGCTGAAGGAGCTGACGTTGGTCGGCGAGGCCGAGGCGGTGCGCAGGCGCGTGCTGCGCGAGGCCAGGCTGGCGGCGCGGCTGACCCATCCGAGCATCGTCACCGTCCACGACCTCGTCGAGGAGCAGGGGCGGCTCTGGATCGTCATGGAGTACCTGGAGGGCCTGTCACTGCACGATCTGCTCTCCCAGGTCGGCACCCTGCCCGACACCTCCGTCGCGGGCCTCGGCCGCCATCTGCTGGGCGCGCTGCGGCACGCCCACAAGTCGGGCGTCCTGCACCGCGACGTCAAGCCCGCCAACGTCATGCTGACCGGCGACAGGGTCGTCCTGACCGACTTCGGCATCGCCACCGCCGAGGCCGACCTGAACTCCACGCGCTCGGGCGGCCTGCGCGGCACTCCCGCCTTCATGGCGCCCGAACGGCTCTCCGGCGGCATGGCCACCAAGCAGGGCGACATGTGGTCGTTCGGCGCGACGCTCTACAGCGCGGTCGAGGGGCGCCCACCGTACCCGGGCAAGGACGCCGCCGGCGTGCTCGACCTGCTCCGCCAGGGCGGCTTCCCCCGGCCGCGCAGGGCGGGGATGCTGCGCCCGCTGATCGAGGGCCTGCTCCACCACGATCCGGCCCGCCGCCCCTCCCCCGAACGCGCCGCGGGCATGCTGGCCGGCGTCCGCGCCCCTGGCAGCTACCAGGAAGCCATCTGACGGCCGAGCCGCCTCAGGCGGTCACGCCCCCAGGCAGTCACAAGGAAGCGATCGCACAGCCCTGCCGCGCGCCACGCGGCGGGGCTCGTTTCAGCAGTCGCAGGAGCAGCCGTCGCAGCAGCAGCCGTCGCCGCAACAGCCGTCCTCGCCGCAGCACGAGCAGTCGCAGTTGCCGCAGGCCTCGCAGCCGCTGCAGTCGAGCCGCGAGCAGCACCCACGTTCGTGTTCCTCGTCCCATTCGGGCCGGTACAGGCCGCAGGTGCAGCAGCTCAGCGTCGTGCACGCCAGCGACAGCAGCCCTCCAGGGTCAGGCGGCCGCTGTCGGGTCCTTTCGGGGCTTTCCTGTTCGGCCTCGGAGAAGGCGCGGGTGACCGAGTGCCCGAGCTCCTTGACCAGCAGCGCCCGCACCAGCCCGCGCCGTTCCAGGTCGAGCTCGTCCACCGCCAGTCCCAGGCCTAACAGGGCGTCGTCGCAGTGCCTCCTGGCGGTCACCAGGTCCGTGGCCGTGGCGGTCAGCGGGTTGTAGGCGCCGGACGCGCGGTCGCGGGGCAGATCCTCCACCGCGTCCAGCAGGTGGGCCAGGCGGCCGAAGAAGCGGCCCGCCTCCTCCAGCGCCTGCGTGTTGTGGGGCTTGCCCGCCAGCACCGCCGTATGCGCGAAGGCGGCGGCGACGGCGGCCTCCGTCGGCGCCGTCAACTCCAGCAGCGTCAGGCCCGGCGTGCGTTCCAGCCTGGTCTGCTCCTCCACCGCCGCCGTCAACGGCCCTGGGTCGAATCCGAGCGTCCCCGCCGTACGGGAGCCCGCCAGCGACCACCGGGCGGCCACGCGCTCGGCGGCCGCGGCGACCAGCCGGCGGCCGTAGACGCCGTCGCCGTCGGCGACGTGGTCGCGCATCTTGCCCGCCGCGAGGACCAGCGAGACCGACGCCGCCAGCCGTACGCCCTGAGCCTCGACGACGTCCGCGCCCTTGAACCCGCGCAGCGCGCACGCGCCCGCGCGCCTGCGCGGGGCGGCGTCGGGAGTCTGCGCCTCGGTCAGGACCGAGACCAGCAGTCCGTCGTAGTTGGTGACCAGCCTGGAGGCGTGGCCGTGCTCGTCGCGCAGGGCCAGGCACAGCCCGCACAGGTGCGCCAGCCACTGCTTGAACAGCCCACCGCACAGCACATGGCGGCATGGACGGACGATCCCAAACATTCGACCCCTTTGGTACGGCTGGCAGACAGCCTCCCAGAAGATCGCTGACGCTAGTCCTTGCCGCGGCGTTCGGCCTCGGCGGCGTCCATGGCCGCGGCCTCCTCGGGCGTGGGGGCGGTGCCCCCGAGATGGGCGGGCTGCCACCACACGCCCGCCGGGATCTCCGGATAGGTCCGCTGCGCCCTGTCGACCAGCTCCGACATGCTGGTGTGCAGCCGGGTGGTCAACTCGGCCATGTCGTCGCCGCGCTTGGGGTACATCGGCTCGCCCACCAGGATCGTGAGCGGCACATGGCGCTGGGTGAGCTGCTTGGGCCTGCCCTTGGTCCACAGCCGCTGGCTGCCCCACAGCGCCACCGGGATCATCGGCACCTTGGTGGCCTGCGCCATGCGGATGGCGCCGTTCTTGATGTCCTTGACGGTGAAGGAGCGGCTGATCGTCGCCTCGGCGAACACGCCGACGATCTCGCCCGCCTTCAGCATCCGCAGCGCGGTTGCGTAGGAGCCCGCGCCCGCCCCCCGGTCGACGGGGATGTGGTGCATGCCGCGCATGAGCGGGCCGGAGATGCGGTGCTTGAAGACGTCGTCCTTCGCCATGAAGCGCACCAGCCGCTTGGACGGCAGCGCGGCCAGGCCGGCGAAGATGAAGTCGAGATAGCTGATGTGGTTGCTGACCAGCACCGCCCCGCCGGTCCGCGGAATGTGCTCGGTCCCCTCCATGTGGAAGCGGTAGTCCATGATCCGAAAGAGGGTCCGCGCGGTGGCGATCACCGGCGGATACACGATCTCAGCCATGTGCAGAAGGTAACGCACTCACCGAGCGCTCAGCACAGGCAGAACTCGTTGCCCTCGGGATCGGCCATGACCACGTGGTGGCCGTCGAACACCTCCACCCGCCTGCCGCCCGCGGCGACCAGTCGCTCCACCGCCTCGGTGACCACCGCCCAACGCCCGTCCTCGACGCCCTCCGAGACGCGCACGTCCAGGTGCAGCCTGATCTTCTGCAGCTTCGGCTCCCTGACCTGCTGCAGGAACAGGCTGGGATTGACGCCCTTCGGGTCGTGCAGCCACGCGCCGTCGTCCTGGTCGTCCTCCGACAGGTCGAACTGGGCCAGCCACTCCTGCCTCGTCTCGTACGGCGGAGGCGGCGGCTCGTCCTCGTAGCCCAGCGCGAGCTTCCAGAACGCGGCGAGCCTCGTCGGGTCGGCGCAGTCGAGGGTCAGGCCGATTCGCATGCGCCGACCGTATCCCCTGCCACCGACAGTTCTCCGGCTCGCGTCCCGTGTCCTCATCCGGCCAGCGGATCGCCCGCAGCTGGACGGTGTGCCAGGTGTCCGGCCAGGTCAGAGCCATGATGTGGCGAACGGGGCCGGAGCAGGCACTCCTGGACAGCTCCCTGAACTCCACGTCAAGATTGCGGTAAAGCGGCGCTTCGCCCCGCATCCAGGCGTAAAAGGGAAAAGGGGTCAGCGTGGAACGGGCAGGAGGGTGCGCGTGAAGAAGCTCATCAACAACGCCGAGTCCGTGGTCGCCGAGGCGCTGGAGGGGCTGGCCGCGGCCCACCCCGCCCTCCGGGTCGATGTGGAGGGGCGGGTCGTCTGGCGGGCCGACGCCCCTCGAACGGGCAAGGTCGCGCTGGTCTCCGGCGGCGGCTCGGGACACGAGCCGCTGCACGCGGGCTTCGTCGGGCACGGCATGCTCGACGCCGCGTGCCCCGGCGAGATCTTCACCTCGCCGGTGCCCGACCAGGTCGTCGAGGCGACCAGGCGCGTCGACGGCGGAGCCGGCGTGCTCCATGTCATCAAGAACTACACCGGCGACGTCATGAACTTCGAGATGGCCGCCGAACTGTGCGCCGATGAGGGCGTGACCGTCTCCAGCGTCGTGGTCGACGACGACGTGGCCGTCCAGGACTCGCTCTACACCGCCGGACGCAGGGGCACCGGCGCCACGCTCTTCGTGGAGAAGATCGCGGGGGCGCTGGCGGAGAGCGGCGCCACGCTGGCGGAGACGACCAGGGTGGCGGGGGCGGTGGTGGCGCGCAGCAGGTCGTTCGGCATCGCGCTCACCTCCTGCACCGTGCCCGCCGCGGGCAAGCCCACGTTCGACCTGCCCGAGACGGAGGTCGAGCTGGGCATCGGCATCCACGGCGAGCCGGGCCGCTCCCGCCTGCCCCTGGCCCCGGCGCGCGAGCTGGCGACCGTCGCGATGGACGCGATCCACGGTGACCTCCCGCTGGCCGGCGACCTGCTCGTCATGGTCAACGGCATGGGCGGCACCCCGCTGATCGAGCTCTACGTCGCCTTCGCCGAGGTCGAGCGCTACGTCAGGGCGAAGGGAGCCCGCGTGGCCCGCTCCCTGGTCGGCAACTACGTCACGAGCCTCGACATGCAGGGCTTCTCGGTCACCGTGTGCAGGCTCGACGCGGAGCTCACGCGGCTGTGGGACGCCCCCGTGCAGACGCCCGCGCTGCGCTGGGGGCGCTGATGGACGTCGCGTTCTTCAGGGCGTGGATCGAGGAGATCGTCCGCGTGCTCTCGATCAACCGCGACCTGCTGACCAGGCTCGACGCCGCCATCGGCGACGCCGACCACGGCACGAACCTCGACCGCGGCTTCACTTCCGTCCGGCAGGCGCTGGCCGAGACCCCGCAGGAGACCCCTGGACAGCTGCTCACCCTCGTGGGCACCACGCTGATCCGCAGGGTCGGCGGCGCGTCGGGCCCCCTGTACGGCACACTGTTCCGCCAGCTCGGCAAGTCGCTGGGCGAGGCGAGGGAGGTGTCGCTCGACGAGCTGGCCGCGGCCTTCACGGCGGCGATCGAGGCGGTGAAGCGGCTCGGCAGGGCGGCGGAGGGCGACAAGACGATGGTCGACGCCCTGGCGCCCGCGTCGCGCGCGCTGTCGGCGGCGGCCGAGGACGGGATCAAGCCCGACGACGCGCTGGAGCGGGCGGCGGTGGCGGCGGCCGGGGGTGCCAAGGCGACCATTCCGCTGCAGGCGCGCAAGGGCAGGGCGAGCTATCTCGGCCCTCGAAGCGTCGGCCACGAGGATCCCGGCGCCGCCTCGGCCGCCCTTCTGATCGCCGCCCTGCGCCCATGACCGCCGGGCCGGTGCGCAGAAGATCGTCTGCCGGCTCGGACGGCCCGCACCCCTCGGACAACGCGAAGGACGCCGACCGCCCGAACCGCGGCGTCCCGAACCACGGCGTCCCGAACCACGGCGTCCCGGACGACGCGGGCCGCGCGAAGCACATGGGCCGCGCCAAGGACACGGGCCGCACCGTCGACGTGGGCCGGCCCGATGACGCGGGCCGCCGGCAGGTTCGGGCTGGTCCGTGGGTCGGCTCGTCCGGGATGGGAGGCTGCGGGTGGTCGCACGGCAGGTGGAGGCGGGAGTGAGCGGCGTGGTGGGAATCGTCCTGGTGTCGCACAGCGCCGCGCTGGCGTCCGCGGCGGCGGCGCTGGCCAGGCAGATCGCCGGGCCGGAGGCCATGGTGGCGGCGACCGGAGGCACCGAGGACGGCGGGCTCGGCACCAGTCTCGACCTCATCGAGGAGGCCGTGGCCGAGGTGGACGCCGGCGCGGGCGTGCTCCTCGTTCCCGACCTGGGCAGCTCGGTCCTGACGGCGAAGCTGCTGGAGGAGCCCGGACAGGTGGTGCTTGCCGACGTGCCGTTCGTGGAGGGCGCGATCGCCGCGGCCGTCTGCGCCGCGGCGGGCGCGCCCCTCGCCCAGGTGCTGGCCGCCGCCGAGGAAGCCTGGGTCTACCGCAAGCTCTGAGAGCCCGCGAGCGTCCGGAGCCGGCCGACGTCCCCCGAGGTCAGTGCCCTCGGAAGGCCTCCTCCAGCCACCACGACCCATGCCCCGCGCTGACCTTGGCGTGGACGAGCAACGGCCGGTCCCTCGGCCCTTCGAGCCATGACGTCACCGCGGCCAGGTCGCCCCTCTCCCTCACGGTCACCGCCGCGCAGCCGTACCCTCTGGCGATCTCGGCCAGGTCGACGGCGGGGAAGGTGACGGTGTCGAGCGGATGCCCCGAGGGTCCGAAATGGTGCACCTCGGCCCCGTAGGCCTCGTCGTCGTAGACCACGACCACCATCGGCAGCCCGAGACGCACCACGGTCTCCAGCTCCGCGATCCCCATCAGCGCGCCGCCGTCGCCGAGCGCCGCCACCGGAAGCCTGCCGGGCAGCGCGACCGCCGCGCCGATCGCGCCGGCCAGGCCGAGGCCGATGGACTGGAAGGCCTGTGTGAAGCAGAACCCCCGTTCATCCGGGACATCAAGGAACATCGCCGGATATCCCATGAAATTTCCGGAGTCGGTGGCGACGACGCGGTCGGCGGGCAGCCGGTCGTCCAGCTCGATCGTGAGCGTCCTCGGGTCGATCCTGCCCTCCCCGCTCTCGTCCTTGTACGGCACGCCGCGCCAGCGCACCTCCCCCGCGATCCGGGCGGCCAGCTCGGGCGTCCGCGCGCCCGCCCGCGAGGGCAGCTCGCCGAGCGCGGACTCGACCGCCCTGGCCACCCACGCGACGTCGCCCACGACGCCCAGGTCGACGCTCCTGTGCGCGCCGATGGCGTCGCGTTCGTGGTCCACCTGGACGACCATGGCACGAGGCCCGATGAGCTTGCCGTGCCTGGTCGTCCACATGTTGAGGGCGCAGCCCCACCCCACCAGCACGTCCGCGCCCGCGATCAGCTCGGCGGCCGCCGGCGAGGAGAAGCCCCCGCTGATGTCGAGGTCCCACGGGCTGCCCCTGAACAGCCCCTTGGCGACCGCCGAGGTGGCCAGCAGCGCCCCGACCCGGTCGGCGAGGGCCTCGAGCTCGTGCCGGGCGTGCCTGGCGCCGCGTCCGGCCACGAACACCGGTCGCTGCGCGCCGGCCAGCAGCTCGGCCAGCCGCGCCGTGTCGTGCTCGGAGGGCAGCTCGGGCATGACCGCTGCGGCGGCACGGGCGCTTCGGACGACGATCTCCCCCGCCTCGTCCCAGTCGCCGGGCTCCTCCTGCACGTCCAGGGGCAGGTTGAGCAGCACGGTCCGGCCCGCGCGCGCCGCACGGAAGGCTTCGACGGTGTCCTCGACGGCGGTCGGCGCCGAGCGGACCCGCAGCGGCGTCGCGCCGACGGCCCTGGCCATCGCGTCCTGGTCGATGTGGAAGTTCGAACGGGCCTGTGTCGCCTCGCCCGCCAGCACGATCAGCGGCGTGCGGCTCTTGGCCGCCTCGGTGATGCCGGTCATCGCGTTGGTGAGCCCCGGGCCCTGGTGCACCGACAGGACGCCGACGTGTCCGCTCATGCGCGCGTAGGCGTCGGCCATGGTGGCGGCGCCGCCCTCGTGGCGGGCCGCGACGAAGCGCGCACCGTGGGCCACGAGGGCGTTGGTGACGTGGAAGTTGCCGCTGCCGACCACGCCGAAGACCGTCTCGACGCCCAGTCCTGCGAGCACCCGGCCGACGAGCGTGGCGACGGTCATCGTTCGACCAGCGCCAGCACGCGGACGGGGCTGCCCGAGCCACCGACGATCGGCAGCGGCGGCGCGACCACGACGCTGCCCGTGGGCGGGAGCTTGTCGAGGTTGCGGAGCTGGGTCAGGCCGTACTTGCCGGCACCGAGCAGGAACGAGTGGCAGGGGAAGGCGGGGTCGAAGGAGTGGGCGGCGCCCGCGTCGGTGCCGACGGTCTCGACGCCGACGCCGAGGATCGGCGCCTCCTGCGCCAGCCAGCGGGCGCACTCGACCGAGATGCCGGGCGAGTGGCCCTCGTTGAGGAAGTCGGCGGCGCTGTCCGACCTGGCGTCCCAGCCGGTGCGGTAGAGGAGCCAGCCGCCCTCGGGCAGCGGACCGTTGACCCGCTCCCACTCCTGGACGTGCTCCACCTGGAGCAGGAAGTCGGGATCCTTGGAGGCCTCCGCGGCGAAGTCGAGCATGGCGGCGGGCGCGAGCAGGCGCTGCACGGGGACCTGCGAGACGTCCTGGCCGTCGCGGCTGGTCACCCAGTGGACGGGAGCGTCGAAGTGGGTGCCGGTGTGCTCCCCCGTGTGGATGTCGTTCCAGTACCAGGCGGGCCCGCGGTCGTCGTAGTGGCTGATCTCCTCCAGGCGGAACGGGATCGTGTTCCCGAACGGCTCGGGTAGCTGCAGGATCGGCGTCCGGTCGGAAAGGGGCGCGGTCAGGTCGACGACCTCGATGCCGCCGGTGCGCACGCTCTCCAGGAAGTTTCGCAGGATCGACATGCTCGCATCATTCCCCACTGCCCGGCTCCTGCCCATTGACATGTGCCGATCATGTGATGAAGCATCTGCTACTTCGCAACAAATGTTACAAATGGGAGGCACGTCGTGACTGCGGAACTGCACCGGCACCACCGCGACGTCACGGGCGGCTGGCTCAGGCCCGCGGTCTTCGGCGTGATGGACGGCCTGGTCTCCAACTCCGCGCTGCTGGCCGGCGTGGTCGGCGGCGGCGCGTCGACGACGGCCGTCGCGATCGCCGGGCTGGCGGGCCTGGCGGCAGGTGCGTTCTCGATGGCGACGGGCGAGTACACCTCCGTCGCCTCCCAGCGGGAGCTGACCTTGGCCGAGATCGCCGTCGAGCGCCGGGAGATCGCCCGCAACCCCGAGGCGGAGGAGCGGGAGCTGGCCCTGGTGTTCGAGTCGCGCGGGCTGACTCCCGAGCTGGCCAGGCAGGTGGCCGGCCAGCTCCACCAGGACGGTGAGGTGGCGTGGCGAGTGCACGCGCGCGAGGAGCTCGGGGTCGACCCCGACGACCTGCCCTCGCCGTGGGTGGCGGCCGGCTCGTCGTTCCTGGCCTTCGCCGCCGGGGCGCTGATCCCGGTGCTGCCGTTCCTGTTCGGCCTGTCATCGGTGCTGGTGGCGATCACGCTCACCGGCCTCGCGCTGTTCGCCACGGGTGCGCTGGTCGCCCGCCTGACCACCAGGTCGCCGCTGTTCGGCGGCGCCCGCCAGCTCGTCCTCGGCACGGCCGCGGCGGCCCTGACGTACGGCATCGGCGCTCTCGTGGGAGCCGCGATCTCCTAGGCGCGATTCGCCTCTTTATCGGCATACTGGGGTGTGCTCGACGAACTCCACTCCGTGCCGGAATACGACCGATTCGCCACCGTGGACGAGGTTCACGAGTGCCTGACCAGACTGGCCGCCGACCACCCCGGCGTGGCAGGGCTGCGCCGCATCGGCACCTCCCGCCTGGGCGATCCGCTCCTCTGCCTGACCCTGGGCGAAGGACCGCGCCACGCCGTCGTCGCCGCGGGACCGCATCCGAACGAGCCCATCGGCGGCCTCACCGTGATGCACCTGGCCACGCGCCTGTGCTCCGACCAGGGGTTCCGCGAGTCGACAGGCTTCACCTGGCACCTGATCGGCTGCCTCGACCCCGACGGCACCAGGCTCAACGAGGGCTGGTTCGCAGGCCCCTTCACCAAGGCCCACTACGGCAGGCACTTCTACCGCCCCGCGGCCGACGAGCAGGTGGAGTGGACCTTCCCCTTCAGCTACAAGCGCGCCTACTTCGACAGGGTGCTGCCGGAGACGCTGGCCCTCATGCGGCTGATCGACGACACCAGGCCCGCCTTCTTCACCACCCTGCACAACGCCGAGGCCGGCGGCGCGTTCTACTACCTCACCAGGGCCCTCCCCCCGCTCCAGGCGGCGTTGAAGGACCTGCCGGGCAGGTACGGCGTGCCGCTGCACGCGGGCGAGCCCGAGCACCCCTCCGTCCGCGAGCTGGAACAGGCCGTCTACCTGGCGCCCGCGATGGAGGACTACTACGACTACCTGGAACGCCTGGGCCAGGATCCCACCGAGCATCTGACCGGCGCGGCCAGCGACTCCTACATCAGGAGGTACGGCACGCTCGGCCTCATCGCCGAGGTCCCCTACTGGACGGACGCCTCGGCGGCCGACACCACGCCGACCGACACGCCGTACAGGGACCTGGTGCTGCGCAGGGGCGCGGACGTGCGCGACACCTTCGCCGCGCTCGACGAGATCATGGCCGCGGTCTCGGGCGACCTGGTCACGCGCTCGCCGTTCCTGTCGGCCAGCAGGTCCTTCATCCCCATGCTCGCCGGCATCGCGGCTACCGACGAGCACCGCGCGGGCGCGCCGGAGAACGACAGGCCCGCGACCGTGGCCGAGGTGGCCTCCTGCCGCGACCTGCTCAACAGCGTGCGCCTGCGGTTCGGCGGCATGCTGCTGCGGGCGCTGGACGGCGAGCTGGCCGTCGGCAACGCCACGCCGACGATCCGCTCGCACACCGCCGCTCTGGCCGCCACCTACGCCGAGTGGTGCGCCGAGGCCGAGGCGGCCGGTTCGGAGAAGGCGATCCCGATCCACGACCTCGTGGCGATCCAGTACGGCGCGATCCTGCTCGGCGCCGCCCACGCCTGAGACGCCCTACTTGTGGCGGAAGTACACGAAGAGTCGTCCGTGGTTCTTGGCGTCCTTGTCGATGCGGTGGTAGAGCGCCTTGATCTCCTTCTGGTCGAGGAAGCGCAGCACCTTCTTCTTGAGCTGCCCGCTCCCCTTGCCGGGGATGATCTCCACCTCGGTGGCCCGTGTGCGGATGGCCTCGTCGATGATCCCGCGCAGCGCCCTGTCGATCTGGTCGCCCTTGTTGTAGATGTCGTGCAGGTCGAGTTTGAGTTTCACAGCCTCACCCATGGTCCACAGCCCCCGCTCTGGAAGGCCTTGTCGGTTGCCTCGATGGTGACGGTGGCGGGGCCTGTGGGCATCCCGCTGGTGATCACGTCGCCGGGGTCGCCTCCCGTGCCCTTCAGCCGTGCCCAGTAGCACAGCGGCTGCCCCGGGGCGGGGCCGTCGGTCTTGTAGGTGCCCGGCTGGATGTCGGTGCCGACCACCTGCAGCCCGCTGCCGGGCGGAGTGCCGCCCGAGGTGGGCTGCTGTCCCGAGGTCGGGTTCGCGGAGGGGGGCCGGCTCACCTGCGTCGTCGGAACGCCGTCCGCCGGAGGGCTGGCCACGAGGCCACCGTCGCCGGTCCCCGTGGACGCGCCTGTGGATGCGCCCGTGGATGCGCCCGTGGGAGTGCCCGTGGGCGCGCTTGTCGGCGTCTCCGTCGGGCTTTCCATGGTCACGGTCATCTCCGGCGCCGAGTACGGCGCCGCCGCGGGCTCGGACGAGCCGAGCCCGGCGAAGAATCCGATGAGGAAGCCCAGGATCCCGGTCAGCCCCGAGGCGAGCAGGATCAGCGTCGGGCTGTTCGACGCGCGCGGTGGCGGGGGGTGGCCGTACGTCACGGAGACAAGCGTGCCATGTCCCCCGCCTCCGGTCAGCGGTGCAGGTAGTCGACGAGTGACGCCTTCTCCGTTTCGAGCTGCTCGATGGTGCTCTTCACCACGTCCCCGATGCTCACGATGCCGACCAGCCGTCCCGCGTCCAGCACGGGCACGTGCCTGATGCGGTGGTTGGTCATCGTCCTGCGCAACTCGTCGACATTGGAGTCCATCTGGCAGGTGCGCACCTCGGCCGTCATGATCTGCGAGACCGGCGCGTCCAGGATCGCGGATCCCGTGTCGTGGAGCCTGCGCACGACGTCGCGTTCGGACACGATGCCGGCGATCATCGAGTCGTCTTCGCAGACCACGACCGCGCCGATGTTCAGCTCGGCGAGCACGGCCAGCAGTTCTCGTACCGTGGCGCTCGGGGGTACCGTCGCCACATCTGATCCCTTGCTCCGCAAGATCGTTCCGATCAGCATGGACCACCACCTCGGCTGTAGGTACCCCTGACTCTCCCCTCAGCGCGCTCAGGCCAATCATGAGCCAGGCTGATTTTCCCGTTAGGGTGCTGGAGGGCGTGAGAGCCGTAGCATGTGAAATACCACCTCCTATCCCCAGGGATCCGCCATGTCCGAAATGCTCAATACCGGCAGCCACGATCTGCCCATCACCGACGAACTGGCCGCCTTCATGGAAACGGGCTGGGCGGACACCCGCCACACCGGCCTGGAGCCGCTTCCCGTCGCGCCGTGGGCGGCCAAACGGCGGGCCGCGCTCGCCGCCCGGTTCCCCGGTGAGCGGCTCGTCATCCCCTCGGGCTCTCTGAAGGTGCGCAGCAACGACAGCGACTACCGGTTCAGGACGCACAGCGCCTTCGCCTATCTGACGGGTGACACCGAGCCCGACGACGTCCTGGTCGTCGAGCCGACCGGCGAGGCGGTGCTCTACCTGCGCCCGCGCTCGCCGCGGGCGGGCAGCCAGGAGTTCTACCGCGACAGGCGCTACGGGGAGTTCTGGGTCGGCCGCCGCCCCGACCTGGCCGAGGCGCGCGAGCTCTACCAGGTCGAGTGCGCCCACATCGGCGAGCTGTCCCTCGATGGCCCCGCGCGGGTCCTGCGCGGGGTGGACGCCTCCGTGGACGCGAAGGTCGCGCGGGGCGAGGGCGACGTGGAGCTGGAGCGCTTCCTGTCGGAGATGCGGCTGGTCAAGGACGAGTGGGAGGTCGCCGAACTGCAGTTCGCGGTCGACGCGACCACCCGTGGGTTCGAGGACGTGGTGCGGGCCGTGCCGGCGGCCCTCGGCTCGCGGCGCGGCGAGCGGTACCTGGAGGGGATCTTCGGACTGCGCGCGCGCCTGGAGGGCAACACGGTCGGCTACGACAGCATCGTCGCCTCGGGCGCACACGCCAACGTGCTGCACTGGATCCGCAACGACGGGCGGCTGGACTCCCGCGACCTGCTGCTGCTGGACGCGGGCATCGAGACCGACTCGCTCTACACCGCCGACATCACCAGGACGCTGCCGCTGTCCGGGCGCTTCTCGCCGGTCCAGCGGCAGGTCTACGAGCTGGTCTACGAGGCGCAGAACGCGGCCATCGACACGCTGCGCCCCGGCGCGCGCTTCCGCGACTTCCACCTGGCGGCGATGCGGGTCATCTGCGAAGGGCTGCACGCGTGGGGCGTCCTGAAGGACTCCCCCGACAGCCTCATCGAAAGCGGCCTCTACCGCCGCTACACGGTCTGCAGCAGCGGGCACATGCTCGGCCTCGACGTCCACGACTGCGCGAAGGCCAGGGCCGAGAGCTACCTGGACGGCGTGCTGGAGGAGGGCCAGGTCCTGACCGTCGAGCCGGGCCTCTACCTGCAGTCCGACGACCTGACGCTGCCCGAGGAGTTCCGCGGCATCGGCGTGCGCATCGAGGACGACCTGGTCGTCACCGCCGACGGCGCCAGGCTGATGTCGGCAGGACTGCCCCGCCACCCCGACGAGGTCGAGGGCTGGATGTCCACCCTGCTCGGCTGACCCCCGCGAACGCGGCGCCTCTCCGGGCGCCGCGTGGCCACCGGCCCCGGCGTCCCCGGCCACCTCGCGAACGGCCGGGCTCGAGCACGCCGGGGAGCTGATAGTGTTGAACATGTCGACGCGGGGTAGAGCAGCTCGGTAGCTCGTTGGGCTCATAACCCAAAGGTCGCAGGTTCAAATCCTGTCCCCGCTACTTCTGGAAGGCCCGGCCGTTCATACGGCCGGGCCTTCCGCTTTCCCCGGGGTTTCCGCACTCCCGTGGGCCTCGGTTCAGCGAGGCGTCGGCAGGACGGCCGGCTCGCAGACGTAGGAGTCGGCAGGGACCGCCGGCAGCCACACGATCATCGACGCCAACATCCTGGGACTGATGCACGCCTGCGCGTCGTACGGCCTGCCGAACGCCGCCCTGATCTCGCGCAGCCGGTCCGTCGCCGTCGCGGCGGGGTAGGCACTCGTGACCCGCACCCCGTTGCCCGCCTCCTCCTGGCGCAGCGAGTCGGCCGGCTCCCGCAGCGCCGCCTTGCTGCCGACGAACGCCGACCAGCCCGGCACGGCCCGCATCCCCGGCGAGGCGCTGACCGGCACCATATGGCCGCGCGAGTTTTCCACCCGAAGGTCACGGAGCAGTTACATTTCGTGGTGGGCTGACAACCTGTGAGCTGCGCCTCATACCTTTTCCTCAAATTCCGCTGGAAGCATCGACTTACTGGACTACCCGTCAGTAAGGTGACTGATCCATAGTCGAGCCTCCCGAGGTGGTCATGGCGCTGACCGGGTACGTGGGCCGCAAGGCCGGAAGCGTGCTGGGCCAGGTGGGCGAGCTGTTCGTGATCGTCCTCGAGGGCCTGCGCCGTACCTGGGACATCAAGACGTGGTGGTGGGAGTTCATCACCCAGTGCTGGTTCCTGGCCCGGGTGACCAGCGTTCCCGTGCTGCTGGTCTCACTCCCCCTGGGCGCGACCGTCGCCCTGCAGGTGGGTGAGCTGGCCTGGCAGCTGGGCGCCTCCTCCGCCACGGGCAGCGCGGTCTTCGTCGGCCTGGTGCGCGAGGTGGCGCCGATGGCCAGTGCCCTGCTCATCGCGGGCGCCGGGGGCAGCGCGATGACCTCCGACATCGGCGCGCGCCACATCCGCGACGAACTGGCCGCGATGGAGGTCATGGCGGTCAACCCGATCCACCGCCTGGTCACGCCGCGCATGTGGGCGGCCAGCACGGTCGCGGTCTGCCTGGCCCCGCTGGTGATCGTGGCGGGCGCGACGGGCGGCTACTTCTTCAACGTGGTCGTGCAGGGCGTGACCCCCGGGGCGTACTTCGACGGCGCCCTGTCGCTGGTGGTGACGACCGACCTGATCGTGACGCTGTTCAAGGCGTGGGTGTTCGGCTTCATCGCCGCCGCCGTGTCCTGCTACATGGGGATGACCTGTGCCACCAGCCCCGTCGGCGTGGGCCGCGCGGTCAACAAGGCGACCGTCGTCACGTTCATGCTGGTCTTCGCGATGAACTACGTGATCACCGCGATCTACTTCCTCGCCTTCCCCCCGAAGGTGCTGTGATGGTCACCCGTACGGCGGGCCTGCGCCTGGCCGGGGCAGGCAGGGAGGCGAGCGAGCGCTTCGCCCGCCTGGCCGACTGGCCGCTGTTCATCTGGAAGGTGCTCTTCTACTCCGTCCGCGACGTGATCCTGCGCCTGAAGTACCTCAAGGTCGTCCTGCGCCAGGTCAGCGACGTGGTCGTGGGCGTCGGCGCGACCGTCATCGGCGGCGGCATGATCTTCGTGGTCTTCACGATGGCCTTCGTCGTGGGCGCCACCGTCGGCCTGCAGGGCTATCAGGGCCTGCAGGCGATCGGCGCCGAGTCGTTCATGGGCCTGGTCGGCAGCTTCGCCAACGTCCGCGAGATCACCCCGATCATCGCGGCGGTCGCGCTGGCCGCGCAGGTGGGTTCCTCGTTCACCGCGGAGCTCGGCGCGATGCGGATCTCGGAGGAGATCGACGCGCTGGAGGTGATGGGCATCAACGCCTTCACCTACCTCATCTGCACCCGCGTGGTGGCCGCGCTGATCGCGCTGCTGCCGATCTACCTGATCGCGCTGTTCGCCAGCTTCTTCGCCACCCGGCTGATGTGCACGGTGCTGTTCGGGATGGCGCCGGGCGTCTACGACTACTACTTCTACATCGGCCTGCCGGTGAGCGACATCGTCTACAGCGTGATCAAGGTCGCGGTCTTCGCCTTCGTGGTCATCGTCATCCACTGCTACTACGGCTTCTACGCCACGGGCGGCCCGGTCGGCGTCGGCGTGGCCGCCGGGCGCGCGATCCGCCAGTCGATCGTCACGATCGTCCTGCTCAACCTGTTGCTGTCGTTCCTGTTCTGGGGGGACGGCAGCGGCGTGAAGCTGACGGGGTGAGCCATGGGCCGTAACGAGCTGTCCCTGCCGGCCCGCATGGCCGTGGCTCTGATCCTGGTCCTGGTCCTGGTCGCGGCGGGGTTCTTCCTCGTGCGTGGTGTCACGGAGGTCAGCGGCACCAGGATCCAGGCGGTGTTCGGCCGCGCGGGGCAGGGCATGGACACCAACTCCCCCGTCAAGATCCGCGGCATCACCGTGGGCGACGTGACCGCGGTCGATTTGAACGGCAAGGGCCAGGCGGTCGTCACCATGCACATCCAGCCGGGGGTGCGGCTGCCGCAGACCACGGTCGCCTCCATCGAGCCGACCTCCGTGTTCGGCCCCAAGTTCGTCGACCTGCGGCTCGGCTCCGGTGAGGTACGCGGCCCCTACCTGGGAGCGGGAGCCGTGATCACCGACACGGAGGAGCCGCTGGACCTGTCGGACTCGCTCGGCGACGCCTACAGGGGCCTGGACGCGGTGGATCCCCGCGAGGTCACCGTCATCGTGCACACGATCGCCAAGGGCCTGGAAGGCAAGGGCGAAACGATGCGGGAGCTCGTCGACGACGCGGGCACCGTGGTCGGCGTCGCGCACAGGCATCGCGAGCGGGCCAGAACGTTCCTGCGCGACACCGCCGCCCTGTCGGCCGGCCTCGCCGACAAGGGCGACGAGATCGTCTCCATCGCCTCCGACGTCAACACCGTCACCCCCGGCCTGCTGGAGCGGGCCGAGAAGGTGCGTGTCCTGCTCGACCAGATCTCCGACGTCTCCGAGCTCGGCGCCCACGGCCTGCGCAAGCACCGCGGGAACCTGCGCGAAGGCGTGCACTCGGCCGAGCGCGTGGCCGCGCTCATCTACGCCCAGCTCGGCCTGGCGGGCGACGGCGTGCGCGGCGTGACCAGACTGGTGGACCTGCTCAACAAGCTGATCGAGGCCCCCGGCCCTGACGGCAGCCGCCAGCTCCAGGTGGAGGCGTTCGTCGCGACCGACATCTGCGAGCTGATCGTGGGCTCCTGCGGCCCGACCGACGGAAGGCGCTGAGATGGCCGCCTCCAGAGAACGTGTCGTCCGCCGCTGGACGCTCCTGCGCTTCGGCCTGTTCTTCGCCGTCACCGCCTCGCTGATCGTCGTGCTCGCCGTACAGATCGCCAGGGTCAGCACGGGCGCGGGATATCCGCTGGTCGCCACGTTCGACGACGTGTCGGGGCTGATGGAGGGCGACCAGGTCAAGATCGCAGGCGCTCCCGTCGGCCAGGTCAGGTCCATCAAGGTCGTGAACGGCAGGGCCGAGGTGACGCTGGAGGTCCAGGAGGCGGTGCGGATCCCCTCCGACAGCGAGGCCGCCATCAGGTGGCGCAACGCCGTCGGGCAGCGCGTGGTCTACCTCGTCCCCGGCACGGCACCCGACAAGCTCGCGCCGGGCGCCCGCATCGCCCGCACCGCCTCGGTCGTCGACATCGGCGAACTCGTCAGCGACCTCGGCCCGCTCACCAGAAGCCTGGACCCTGAGCAGATCAACCAGCTGCTGACCGCCGCGGGCAGGGCGCTGGAGGGCAACGACAAGAACATCCCCCGCCTGCTCGACAACGTCAACGACATCACCGGCACGGTCAACCAGCGCAAGGAGCTCATCCGCCAGTTGCTGAAGGACTACGCCACCGTCACGGGCGTGGTCGCCAAGCGCGACAAACAGATCGCCACGCTGGTCGACAACCTGGTCACCCTCTCGGAGTCGTTCGCCGACAACCGCGAGCTGATCGACGCGTCCCTGGTGGAGCTGTCGACGACCTTCCACGTCTCCAACGAGGTCCTCGGCAAGAACGCCGAGGAACTCGGCGCGGTCACCGACACCCTCGCCAGGCTCACCGCAGGCATCCGCCGCAACGTGGACAAGGTCGACAGGACGGTGAACACCATCCAGCCGTTGTTCAGCCGTGCCTACTCCAGCGTCAACCGCGGCCACTACTTCATCTCGGCCGTGCCGTGCGTGGCCCTGGGGCCCTCGCCCTGCCCCTATCCCATGGACACGCCGCCGCCGCTGCGGGAGAGCCTGAAGATCCAGAGCTCCAAGGACCTGCGCAGGCTCATGGTGGGTGACTGATGGCGCTGAAGTCGTTCCGCGACAGAAACAAGATCGTCGTCGGGCTGGTCTCCCTCGGCGTCCTGGGCTCGCTGTTCGTCGGCACGTTCCTGGTCGGCACGCTCGGCCTCTTCGAGGGCGGCTACCACATGTCGGGGATCTTCGTCGACTCCGGCGGGCTGAAGACGGGCAACGACGTGCGGGTGGCGGGCGTGCGCGTCGGCGAGGTGACCGAGGTACGGCCCGACTACTCCCAGGGCCACGTGGTGGTCACCTGGAAGGTCGACAGCGACGTACGGCTCGGCAGGAACACCAGGGCCGACATCACGCTGTCCAACCTGCTCGGCGGGCGGTACGTGAAGCTGACGGGCGCGGTGGCGGCGCCGTACCTCGACGAGCTGCCCGAGGCGCAGCGAACGGTCCCCGTCGAGCGCACCGGCACCCCTGTCCTGATCAACGACGCCCTGAAGGACGCGACCAGGCTGGTGGACAAGCTCGACACCAAGGCGGTCGACAAGCTCCTCACCGAGCTGGCCAAGGTCGACCTCGCCAAGCGGGGACGGGTGACGCGGCTGCTGAAGAACATCGGCGACCTGTCGGACACGATCAGCAAGAGTCAGCCCGACCTGCGCAAGCTCCTCGACAACGGCACCAGGATCATGGACGTCCTCGAGAAGAAGGACAAGCAGATCGGGCGGCTCATCGACGCGATCGAGATCATGCTCGACGAGCTGCGGGCGCGCAGGGCCGAGCTGCGCACGCTGCTGGGAGAGGGCAGCGCCCTGGTCTCCAGCACCACCAGCCTGATCGTGGAGCACGAGAAGAGCCTGGTGGACACCCTCGAGAACACCAGCGCGATCACCACGAAGCTGACGGGGAGCAGGGAGAAGTTCAACTCGGTGCTGGGGTGGGCGGGGCCGACGTTCGCGGGGCTGGCGACGATGGGCGGCCAGGGGCCGTGGATCGAGGCCATCGCCACCGGGCTCGGGCCGATCAACCCCGAGGTGCTGGCCGCGATCGCCAAGGACAGGAAGAACGACCGATGACCTCCGGCACCCTGGACGTCCGGGCCCTCGCGCGACGCGGGACGGCGGTGCTCGTGATGATCGTCATGCTCGCCGCCACCGGCGGGTGCTCACTCCTCGGCCCCGCCCCCTACCATCTCGTCGCGATCTTCTCCAAGGCCCCCAGCCTCTACGAACAGGCCAGGGTCAAGGTGATGGGCCTCGACGCGGGCACCGTCGAGAAGATCACCATCGAGGGCGACAGGGTGCGGGTGGAGATGTCGGTCCACCCCGAGATCCCCCTGCCCCGGGACGTCAAGGCCGTCGTCGCCCCGCAGAACACCCTCGGCGAGCGCAACGTCGTCCTCTACCCTCCGTGGAAGCCCGGGCAGCCGAAGATCGCCCCAGGCGCGGTGATCCCCCTGGAGCGCACCGACCTGCCCGTGGAGATCGACGACGCCCTCGACGCCTTCACCAAGCTCACCGACGCCCTCGACACCGACAAGCTCGGCGACGTGGCGGGCGACCTCGCCGACGGCGTGAGGGGCCGTGGCAAGACGATCAACAACGCGCTCGCCGACACCGCTGAGCTGACCGACACGCTCGCCGCGCAGGACGAGCAGCTCATCGACCTGGCCAAGGGCCTCAACAGGCTGGCCACCAGCCTCAACAAGCGCGAAGGCCAGGTCACCAAGACGATCGACGCCTTCGCCGAGGCCAGCGCCACGCTGGCGGAGGAACGCCGGCGGCTGCGCGGGTTCATCTCCGGCATGGCCGAGTTCGTACGGCGGGGCGACGTGCTCATCGAGGCCTACCAGGAGCGCCTGCCCCAGGGCATCGCCACGCTGTCGGAGATGGTCCTCACCGTGCGCGCCAACAGCGAGCGGATGGCGCAGACGATCAAGGGCGCGGCGGACTTCGCCGACGTGATCATCGACGCGTGGGACAGGGACCAGCACGTCCTCAAGATCCGCGTCGTGCTGAACGCCATGACCAGGGCCTGGCTGGCGCCCCTGTTCGATTCGCTCAACCTGCCCAAGCTGACATGCCTGCCGGGCGGGCTCAGCAACTGTCCCTACGAGCGGGGGAAGCGATGAGAGTCGGACACGCCGCGCTCGCCCTGGCCCTCACCACCTCGGGGTGCACGCTGCAGACGATCGGCGCGACGCAGGGCGAGCTGACGGTGTCGGCGACGTTCTCCGACGTGCAGAGCCTGGTGGTGGGCCACAGCGTGCAGATCTCCGACGTCAGGGTCGGCACCGTCACCGACGTGCGGCTGGACGGCTACCGGGCCAAGGTGACGATGGCGATCCAGCAGGACAAGCGGATCCCCGTGGGCACCAGCGCGACGGTGGCCAAGACCTCGATCCTGGGCGAGAACTACGTGCTGCTCAAGCCGCCCAAGGGCAAGGATCTGACCACCGGGCCCTTCCTGGCCGGCGGCGCCACCATCACCGACACCAGCGTCGAGGCCGACATCGAGCAGGTCACCGCCAAGGCGGGCCCGCTGATCGAGGCTCTCGGCGCCCAGGACGTCAACGCCATCCTCGACGCCGCCTCCACCGCCTTCGAGGGCAAGGGCGACGACCTCAACAAGCTGATCAGGCAGACCGCGCAGGTCACCGACAGCTACGCGGCCGCGCGAGCCGACATCGCGAGCACCATCGAGGGGCTGGCCAAGCTCGGCGACCAGCTCGCCAAGGGGAACGAGGAGCTGGACAGGCTCCCCGGCACGCTCGCCGCCGCCACCGACAGGGTCAAGCACGGCCGCAAGCACATCAAGAAGGCGATCGTCGCGCTGACGAAACTGGCGAAGGAGGCGAATGTCACCGTCTACCCGCGCCATGCGGCCAGGCTCCGTACGCTGCTTCGTGAGGTGGACGCCATCAGCGCGTCGATGCTGCGCGGCAAGGAGGACCTCAAGACGCTGATCACCAGGATGCAGGCCTACATCGACCTCCCGCCGATCACGGTCAACGGCCAGGTGCTGATCTACATCTGGCTGAAGGGCCTGCTGCTGCCGAAGAACAAGGGCATCATCCCGAACACGCCGAACGTCGACCCGGGCCCGCAGCCCAACCGCAAGGACGACTTCCGCCTGCTGTGGGAGCCGCCGCGATGAGACCCCGCATCTACCTCAACCTGGTCTTCTTCGCACTGCTGGGCCTCGTGATGACGGTCTGGGCGTTCAGCACGATCATCAAGCTCGACGTGATCACCCGGCCCTACAGGGTCTCGGCCGAGTTCGTCTCCTCTCCCGGCCTCGTGCGCGGCTTCGACGTCGCCTACCTCGGCGTCCGCGTTGGCAAGATCGGCGACGTACGGCTCGCGCCCGGCAGGATCGTGGTCGGGCTCGACATCGACAGGGAGATCAGGCTCCCCAGGGCCAGCACGGCGGAGGTGCGGCGCAAATCGGCCATCGGCGAGCCGTACGTGGAGCTGTCACCGCCCAAGACCGGCGTGGGCGGGCCGTCGCTCGCGCCTGGCGACGTGATCCCGCTGGCCAGGACGACCGTACCGCTCGACTACAAGAAGCTGTTCGAGGGCGTGGGCAAGCTGCTCGAGGCCGTCCCCGCCAAGGACGCCAAGACGATCACCCACGAGCTGGCGGTGTCCCTGGACGGCCGGGCGCCGTCCATCAGGAGCATCATCGACGACGCCCACGGCCTGACCGACACCCTCGCCGACAACTCCAGGACACTCGACGAGCTCGCGGTGCAGCTCACCCAGCTCACCGGCACGCTGGCCGGCCGTAAAGACAAGCTGGCCGCGGGCATCACCGATCTGGCCACGGTGACCGGATCGCTGCGCGAGTCCCGCAAGGACCTGTACGCCTTCCTCGACAACGGGCCGGGCGTGTTCGGGCAGATCGACACCCTGCTCAGGACGGCGAGGCCCGGCTTCTCCTGCGCGCTGACGGCCGCGGGCCTGCCGCACCGGCCGATCTTCTCCGCGGCCACGGAACGCAACCTCAACCACCTGCTGCGCAGCGTCCCGACCGCGCTCAGCCTGGCCGACGACATCAGCGACAAACGCCCCGACGGCACCGTGTACGGCAAGTCGACGTTCATCTTCAGCGTTCCCGGCGGTCCGCAGCCGGCCGAGGAGTACGAGAACCCCATCGGGCCGCCGAAGATGGCGCCGCTGCTGAAGTGCCCGAGGCACGCGCCGGTCGCCACGGTGGACTTCACGCAGGACAGGGGCCCGCACGAGGGCAACGGCAGCCCCACGTCCCCCGCGGACGGCCGGCAGGCCGAACCCTCCGCCGACGCGGACAGGACCGGCTCGGGCGAGGCGGAGACCGAGACCGACGCGCAGGCCAAGGGGAAGGCCGAGGCGAAGTCCGGGGCCGATGAGAGCCTGCCCGAGGCCACCGACCCCTCTGCCGCCGCCGCTCAGGACCAGCCCACCCTCACCGCCACCTCGCAGAACCTCGCACCGCTCGTCATCGCGATCCTCCTGGCACTCGTCGTCTGCGGCGGCGTGCTGGGCTGGGTCGCGGTGGGGCGGTCCTCTCGCCGCCGCGGAACGGAGTGACACTTGACATCCTCCCCACGGATGAATCCGGGGGATTCCAGCCCTCACGGGTCGGATCTTCCTGCTTCACAGGCGACAGCCCACACACACCCGAAGGTGGGCGACCGGTCTTACGTAGCCTCCACAGGCTTCACATCCCGCCAGCCCGGCGGTAGGCCCACACAGGCCAGCTTGGATATCACCAGCCCGTCCGAACACCTGAACCATACCAAGAGAGAGGTCGCTGCGATGCGGATCAGGAAAGGTCACTGCACCGCTCGGGCCTTGACGGCCCTCTCGAGCTCCCGATTCCTCACCAAGGCTGAAGCCCGTGGTCTCCTCGGGAGTCACCGATGAGCACCAAGCAGGACCTCGCCGAGGAGACCACCCGGGAGGAGGAGAGCGCGCCCTCCGGCGCGGCGGCCGAGGCGCCGGGAAGCGCCGAGCCGAAGCCCGCCTCGGAGCAGACCTCGGCGTCGACATCCGCACCCCCGAAGACGGCGGACCCGGAGACAGCCGACCCAGAGACCGCCGAACGAAAGACGGCGGACCCGCAGACCGCGGAAGTGAACCCCTCGGAGGCGCGGACGGCGAACGGGAAGGCCGACGACCCGACGACGGCAGACGCGGGTGCAGGGGACCTCACTGGAGGGGACCCCGCTGAAGGAGACGGCGGTGAAGGGGACGCCCGACGTAGGGGCGCGGGAGGCGGCGCGCGGTGGCGCGGGATGGCGATCGGGGCGGTGCTGGCGCTGGTCCTGGCGACGGCGGGGGTGACCGCCGTCGTGCAGTGGATCAGCGCCGACCGCCTCCAGAGCCGGCTGGCCCCGCTGGAGCACGACCGGCTGCTGCGCCTGGAGGTCTCCGGCGCGGCGAGCGCGTTCGCCACCACCCTGCTCAGCTATGACTACAAGGACCTGCAGACCACGCGCGGCAAGGTCATCGCGATGACCGCAGGCGACTTCCTGGCCACCTACGACGAGGCGTTCGGCGGCCCGATGGAGCAGGTGATCGTCAAGCTTGAGGCCGTGTCCAAGGCGACGGTCCGCGAGGTGTACCTCTCGGAGGTCGACGACGCCTCAGCCAAGGCCCTGGTCTCGGTCGACCAGCAGGTCACGAGCAAGGAGGCGGTGCGCAACGTCCTCGGCACCCACCTGAAGATGGTCATGATCAAGCAGAAGGGCGTGTGGAAGGTCAGCGACGTCACCGTCCTCGGCGCGGCCAAGGAGACCGAGACGAAGCTCGACAAGAAGGGCTAGAGCCGTTCGCGGCCCGGCCTCTAGTCTGGGCGGATGCGTGATCCAGTGGCGATGGGCGCTCCCGTCGAGGAAGTCACCGGTTCGGCCGACTGGCTGACCGAGGTGGAGAGGCAGCGGGCGGCCAGGTTCGTCCACGACTCCGACCGTCGTGCGTTCGTCGCCGCCCACCTGCTCGTACGGCACTGCGCCGCCGCCTACCTCGGCCTGCCGCCCGAGAAGCTCACGCTGCTGCAGCACTGCGAGGTACACGGCCCCGGTCACGGCAGGCCGTACCTGGAGCAAGCTCCTGAGCTGGGCGTCAGCCTGAGCCACACGCGCGGCTACGTGTGCGCGGCGGCCGGCCACGGCAGGGTCGGCGTCGACGCCGAGCGGGTGAGCCAGGGCCCGATGGACGAGGGGCTCGCGGGCCAGGTCCTCACCAGCGGGGAGCGGGCGCTCGTCACGGGCAACGCGGGCCTCATCAGGATCTGGGCGCGCAAGGAGGCGCTGGTCAAGCGGGGCGAGCTGACCCTCGGCCGGCTGCGCGAGGTGGATCTGTCGGGGCTGGCCGACCAGGAGCGCCAGGAGTGGCAGGGGCGGCACCTGCTGGAGTGGACGGCTCACGGACCGGTGATTGTGACTGTTATCACCGACCGCCCGGCGACCAGAATTCCGATAAATTAGCAGGTAGACGGTAAGATACCAATGTGTTCTACAAGAAGCCCATCGAGGAGCGCATCGCGGACCGGATGGCCAAGCGCAAGCCCCTGGAAGAGGGCAAGCACTTCGAGCACGGCCCCGCCAAGTTCGTCTTCATCTCCCTGATCACCGCTGTCGTGCTGATGCACTTCGTCGGCCTGGCGGTCGTCATGCACTTCTACGGCTAGACGCCCTGGACCTGCGGCCTACCGCGCGCGTTTCCTCCTGGCATGAGTAGGCGTCGGATCCAGGAAGACCTGGACGACTCCGGGGAACTGCTCGCGTAGCCTCGCGTCCACCTCGTCACAGGCGATCTCGACAGCGAGGCGTTGTCCACGATCAGCTTGAGCGCGATCGCCAGCAGCAGGACGCCGATCAGCACCGAGGCGACGCCGTCCCATACGGGATCGCCCGTGAGCCGGGCGCCCAGCAGGCCGAGCGCGGCGATCACCAGGCCCGTCAGCGCCGCCGTGTCCTCGAACAGGACGGCCTTCAACGCGGTGTCCGAGGTGCGCAGGACGAAGGCCTGAGGGCTGATGCCGCGCCGTTCGGCCTCCTTGCGGACCTGCGACATGGCCTTCGCCCAGGAGATCGCCTCGATCACGAACGAGACGGCCAGCACGACGAAGGACAGACGGAGGTCCGACAGGTCCTCCCCGTGGGTGATCGCGTGGAATCCGTGGGTGATGGAGAAGCCGGCCCCACCGACGAGCGTGGCGCCCGCCGCCATCAGCGCCCAGAAGAACCCCGCCTTGCCGTGACCGAAGGGGTGGCGGCGGTCGGGGGGTTTCTCGCTGCGCCGTACCGCCAGCAGCAGCAACAACTCGGTCACGGTGTCGGCGGTCGAGTGGGCCGCCTCGGAGAGCATCGCGGCGGAGCCGCCGAGCAGGCCGGCGACCAGCTTCGCCGCCGCGATGGCCAGATTGGCCAGGCCCGCGACGATGACCGTCCCTGTCGACTCCGCCACGAGAGATCACTCTACGTGAGGGGAATAGTTGAATCTTCTACTATGTTGCAGAGCGGCAGAACCGAACCCCGTGAGGAGTCGACATGCTGCTGTCACAGGACGCCCAGGACCTTCTGTTCCGCGAGGCGCACACCACCTATGGCTTCACCGGCGAGCCGGTCACCGACGACGAGATTCGCGCCGTCCACGACCTGGTGAAGTACGGCCCGACGGCGATGAACGGCCAGCCGCTGAGGGTGCTGCTGGTCCGCTCGGACGAGGCCCGCGAGCGCCTGACCGCCCACATGGCGCCGGGGAACAAGCCGAAGATCGGCAAGGCGCCGCTGGTCGCGATCCTCGCCGCCGACCTCGACTTCCACCACGAGCTGCCGAGGCTCTTCCCTGCCAACCCGAACGCCAGGGACGGCTTCGAGCGCGACGAGGCCGGACGTGTCGCCTCCGCCAAGTTCAACGCCGGGCTCCAGACCGCCTACTTCATCGTCGGCCTGCGCGCCGCCGGCCTGGCGGCCGGACCGATGGGCGGCTTCGACGCGGACGGCCTCAGCAAGGAGTTCTTCCCGCAGGGCGACCACCACGCCGTCGCCGTGGTCAACATCGGCAGGCACGCCGAGAGCGACTCCCACTACCCGCGTCAGCATCGACTCAGCTACGACGAGGTCGTCACCGTCGTCTGAGAGGTAAATTGGGATCATGAGCACGCCTCGCTGGCTTACCACGACAGAACAGCGCGCTTGGCGTGCCCACCTCGCCGTGCACAAGCTCCTCATGCACCGCCTCGGCATCGATCTCCAGGAGTTCGGCCTCTCGGTGAACGACTACGAGATCCTCGTCAACCTCTCGGAATGTCCGGGCAAGCGCATGCGCATGAGCGATCTGGCCGACGCCACGATCCAGTCGCGCAGCCGGCTGTCGCACCAGATCTCGAGAATGGAGGCCGCGGGCCTGGTCACCAGGGAAGACTGCCCCGACGACAGACGCGGCACGTTCGCGGTGCTGACCGAGGAGGGGTGGGCCACGATGCAGCGCGTCGCGCCTTACCACGTCGCCAGTGTGCGCGAGCATTTCGTCGACCTGCTGACCGACGACCAGCTCGACGCGCTCGAACAGGCCTACAACCCGATTCTCGAGCACCTCAAGAGTCTGCGCTGAGCGCTACGATCCGGGCATGCTGCGAAAGCTCCTCCTCGCCCTCTCCCTCGCGATGGCGCTGACGGCCTGCTCCAGCCAGGAGGCCCTGCCCCAGGGCCCTGAGCTGGTGAAGAAGTCCGCCGAGGCGATGAAGGCGGTCACGAGCGCGTCGTTCTCGATCACGACGGACGGCACGCCCAAGATCCAGCTCAAGAAGGCCGACGGCAGGCTGACCTCCACCGGCGACGCCGACGGCACGCTGCAGATCTCGCTGATGAACAGCCTGCAGGAGTTCAGCTTCGTGATAATCGGCGACACGGTCCACTTCAAGGCCACGACGGGCGGCTACCAGAAGGTGCCGAAGCAGCTGCTGATGACGGGCGTGGGCTACGATCCCTCGACGCTCCTCGATCCGGACAAGGGCATCTCGGCGCTGCTCGGCGGGCTCGGCCAGCCGACCACCGAGGCGGTGGACGGCGGCGCCTACCGCGTCGCCGCCACCTTCCCAGGCAAGACGATGGGCGCGCTGATCCCCGGCGTCACCGCCGACATCAACGGCAAGCTCTGGATCGACACGGCCTCCAGCAGGCTCACCAGGATCGACCTGCCGCTCGACGGCGGATCCGTCACGGTGACGCTGTCGGACTACGACGCCCGGTTCACCATCACCCCGCCCGCTGGATGAACCCGCGCCGCAACGTCGCTCTCGGGGTGGGCGGCACCGCCGTCCTGCTGGCCGCCCTCGACGCGTACGTGGTCGTCACCGTCCTGATCGGCATCGCCCAGGACGTCGGCGTCCCCATCAACCGGCTGGAGCGGGTCACCCCCGTCGTCACCGGGTTCCTGCTCGGCTACGTGGCCGCGATGCCGCTGCTCGGCCAGCTGTCCGACCGGTACGGCAGGCGCCCCCTGATCCACGCCTGCCTGGCCTGCTTCGCCCTCGGTTCGGTCCTCACCGCGCTGGCCGCCTCCCTGCCCATGGTCGTGGCGGGCCGTACCGTGCAGGGCGTCGCGGGCGGCGCGCTGCTGCCGATCACGATGGCGCTGGTCGGCGATCTGTGGAAGGACGACGAGCGGCCCGTGGCGCTCGGCGCCGTCGGGGCCGCCCAGGAGCTCGGCAGCGCCCTCGGCCCGCTCTACGGCGCGGTCGTGGCCCTGCTGCCCGCCTTCTCCCTGCTGGGTGTGGACCTGGGCGGCTGGCACGCGATCTTCTGGCTGAACGTGCCGCTGGCGGCGCTGGCCGCCGTCGCGGTCCAGCGGACCGTCCCCGCGTCCGAGGCGCGCACCGGGAGGGTCGACGTCGCCGGCGGCGCGCTGCTCGCCGTGGCGCTCGGGCTGCTGGTGGCCGGGCTGTACAACCCCGATCCCGCCAAGGCCGTCCTGCCCGCGTGGGGCCCGCCGCTGATCGGCGCGGGCCTGCTGGTCGCGGCGGCGTTCGTCTGGTGGGAGATCCGCTCCCCCGTCCGACTGCTCGACCTCACCGGCGTCCCCAAGGGGCCGCTGCTGGCCACGCTCGGCGTCAGCTTCCTGTCGGGCGCGGCGCTGCTGGTCACGATGGTGTTCGTGCAGCTGGCCTCGCAGACGCTGTTCGGCGCCGACGCGTTGGGCGGGGCGCTCACGCTGGCCTGGTTCCTCGGCGCGCTGGTGGCTGGTGCGCCGGCGGGCGGCCTGCTCACCAGGAGGTACGGCGAGCCGCCCGTCATGGTCGCCGGGCTGGTCGTGGCGACGGCGGGCTTCTGGCTGCTGTCGGGCTCGCTCACGGGCCCGCTCGACCTCGTGGTCGCGGGGTCCGGGCTCGGTGTGGTGATCGCGCCCGTCTCCTCGGCCGCGCTGCGCGTCATGCCGGCCGCCCAGCACGGTGTCGCCTCCGCCGCGGTCGTGGTGGCCAGGATGATGGGCATGCTGATCGGGATCGCCGCGGTGTCGGCGTGGGGGTTCTACCGCTTCCAGTCGCTCACCGCCGACCTCGACACCCCGCTGCCCCTCGGCGTCGACCCTGCCACCTACGCAGGCCGGCTGGCCGCCTACACCGCGAAGGTGCAGGCGGCGCTGCGGGTGGAGTACACCGAGATGTTCGTGGCGACCGCCGCGCTGTGCGTGCTCGGCGCGGCGGTCGCGCTGGTGGTCAGGGTGCCAGCCGGTGCAGGTCGCGGGGAAAGAGCGTCGCGGACCTGACGTTGGCGGCCCCCGTCAGCCTGGCGGTCCACCGCTCCAGGCCGATCGCGAACCCGCCGTGCGGCGGCATGCCGTGCGCGAACGCCGACAGGTAGCCCTCGTACGGCCCGACGTCCTCGCCGAGCACGGCGAGGTAGTCGGCGTGCCTGTGCAGCCGCTGCCCGCCGGTGACCAGCTCCAGCCCCCTGAACAGCAGGTCGAAGCCGTTGGAGTAGCCCGGCCGCTCGGGGTCGGGATGGGTGTAGAACGGCCGCTTGACCATGGGGTAGCCGGTGACGAACAGGAACTCCGAGCCGTGTTCCCTCATCGCCCACTCCGACAGCCACCGCTCCTGCGCGGGTGACAGGTCGGGCTCGTCCTCGCCGGTCATCTCCTGCGCCTCGGTGAAGTGGATCGAGGGGATCTCCCCCGGCACCTCGGGCAGCGCGACGCCGAGCGTCTCCACGGCCTGGCCCGCGCGCCGCCGTACCTCCTCGGTCATCCCCGCGAGCGCCTCTCTCAGCACCGCCATCACGTCACGGTGGTCGCGCACGAAGCCCAGCTCGGCGTCGAGCGAGGTGTACTGCGCCAGGTGGCGGGCGGTGTCGTGCGGCTCGGCGCGGAAGACGGGGCCGACCTCGTAGACCCGCTCGAACACCCCGACCATCGCCTGCTTGTAGAACTGCGGCGACTGGGCGAGGTAGGCGGGCCTGCCGAAGTAGTCGATGCCGAACACGTTGGCGCCCGACTCGGTGGCCGAGGCGACGATCTTCGGCGTCTGGATCTCGGTGAACCCGAGGGAGTCGAGCGCCGACCTGAACCCGGCGACACCGGCCGCCGCGATCTGGAACGGCGCGCGCAGCGCGGGATGCCGCAGCGCGACGGGCGCGTGGTCGAGGATCGTGGGCAGCGCCGCGGGCACTCCTGGACGGTAGAGGTCGAACGGCGGTGCCACGGCGGGCTCGGCCAGCACAGCGATCTCCGGCGCGGTGAGCTCGACGCCGCCGGGCGCCTGCGGGTTGACCGTGACGGTGCCCGTCACCTCGACGACGCTCTCCTCCACCGGCAGGTCGCCGGACAGGACCGCCTGCGCCAGACCCGTACGGTCGCGCAGGATGAGGAACGAGACGGACTTCAGCTGTCGCCTGCGGTGAACCCACCCGGCGACCTTCACTCGTTGTCCGGCGTGCTCCGCGAGCTCCGCCGACAGGACACGAGAGATCATCACAACTCCTTGAGCCGCATGATCCCTTGGGGACGCGGGGGAGAAGGGAACTCCCGGTGCCACCGCGCCTTCGCCGCTCTCGCGAGCGGCCTCACACGACCCTGTGACGGAGGTCAGCCCGGCGGGGCATTTCCTCCCCGCACTCAGGAGTGTCTTCGCCCGGGGTCGTGGGACCGCCTTCCCAGCTTCCAGCGGCTCTCTCGGCCCTCGACGGGCCCGGGTTACTCGTCTCCCTCGACGTGTTGCGCAGGATGCTAGCACGCGTTACAGAGCGGGTGAGTATGGGGCTACTCATGCGGGAGTGGGTATCTCGCGCTCAGCATGGGAGGACCGATCCCCCTGAGGAGCACGACATGCGCAAGGTCCTGGTCGTCTTCACCGTGATCCAGCTCGCCCTCGTGGTTCTGCAGTTCTACCTCGCGACCTATGGCGCGTTCGAGACGCCGAGGCCGTCCAACCCCGAGGCGGCGGCGATCGGGTGGCACGTCATGAACGGCTTCATCCTCATCCCCGCCGTGTCCCTGATCACCACGATCATCGCGGCCATCGCCCGCGCGCCCGGCAAGCTCATCGGCACCTGCGCCGCTCCCATCGTCCTGGTGGCCGTCCAGATGTTCGTGCTGTTCCCGCTGGCGGAGCTGGCCGGCGCGACGCAGGAGAAGACCTCGCCCGCGAGCCTGTACGTGCTGGGCTTCCACGCCATCGTCGGCGTCCTGCTGCTGGGCGCGGCCATCTCCGCATGGCGGGGGGCGCAGGCCCACGCCAAGGCCGCGACGGGCCACCGGGCCACCGAAACCGTGTGAGCACGGCCGCGCTGCTCGCGCTCGACCGGATCCTGGTCATTCTGGTCGCCGTTTCGTGGGGCTTCGCGGGATGCCACGCCCTGGTCTCCCGCAAAGCCATACCGTCGGCGCTGCTGGTGCTCGCCGCCCTGCTGGCGACGGCCTGCAGGGTCGCGGTGACCGCGGGGCTGGCGAGCGCGGGGTGGTGGTTCGCGGGCGAGAAGGTGACGCTGGCGCTCCCCCTGCTGCTGCCGCCCGCCCTGGCGGCCGCGGTGGTGTCGCTGCCCAGGATGCTGCGCGGCTCCTTCACCCCGCTGACCGTCGTCTTCCCGCTGGCCGCGGCCTACGCGGGGGTGGCGGGGGCGGCCGTCTCGGTGGGGATGGGGTATCCGCTCGCGCCGTACCCGTCGGTGGTGCTGGTGCTGGCCGTCCTCGGCGCGAGCGGCGCCACCTGGTCGATGCTCACACGCAGGGGGCGGCGGGGGCGAGCGTGGCGGGTGGCGGGGGCCGTGGTGGCGGCGCTGGCGGTGGCGTGGACGGGCCTGTCGATGTGGAACGCCCGCCCCGCCGCCGCGCTGCGCCTGTCCCCCTCAGGCTCCGTCGGCGTCAGCGAGCTGCGCGGCCCCTCCGGCGGCCCCGTCCGGCGCTTCGAGCTGACCGCGAAAGCGGCCACGATCACGCTCGCCTCGGGTCGCAGGGTCGAGGCGCTGACCTTCAACGGCGCCTCCCCCGGCCCGGCCCTCCGCGTACGGCAGGGCGAGACGGTGGAGGTACGGCTGCGCAGCGAGCTGGCCGACCGGGGCGTCACCCTGCACTGGCACGGCTACCACGTGCCCAACGGCGAGGACGGCGTGCCGGGGCTCACGCAGGACGCCGTCCGCGAAGGCGGCTCGTTCGTCTACCGCTTCCGCGCCGGCCAGCCGGGCAGCTACTGGTACCACACGCACGAGACGCCCAACCTGGCGCTGCAGGCGGGGCTGTTCGGCACACTCACCGTCGATCCCGCCGCGCCCGAGGGGTTCGACGAGCCCGTCGCGCTGCACACGTTCGGGGGTGCGCTGACCGTGTCGGTGGCGGGCGGGCCTCCGGCCGACGGCACCGCCACGCGGACCGTCGCGGCCGGCACGCCCGTGCGGCTGCGGGTGGTCAACACCGACAACGGGCCCAGGACGCTGGGTGTCAGCGGCGTGCCGTACCGGATCGCGGCGGTGGACGGCATGGCGGTGGACGGCCGCGTGCTGGCGGACGAGCGGGCGCAGCTCGCCGCGGGCGGACGCTACGACCTGGCGTTCACCATGCCGTCACGGCCCGTGCTGATGTCGGCCGGAGCCGCGGGCCTGCTGCTCACGCCAGGCTCGGGCGCCGCTCCCCCGCCCGCCGCGGGGCCGCTCCTCGACATCACCCGCTACGGCGGCGGCGCGCAGGTGCCGGAGCGGTTCGACAGGTCGTACACGTGGGTGCTGGACCGGCTCGTCGCGTTGCGCGGCGGGATCCCGATGCTCTCGCACACGGTCAACGGGCAGGTGTGGCCCAGGGTGCCGCCGGCGGTCGTGCGGCGGGGCGAGTGGGTGCGGTTCACGGTGGTCAACAGGAGCGGGGAACTGCACCCGATGCACCCGCACGGCCACCACGTGCTGGTGCTGTCGCGCGACGGGGTGCGGGCGGCGCCGGTGTGGATGGACAGCTTCGACGTGGCGCCCGGCGAGGTGTGGGAGGTGGCGCTCAAGGCGGACAACCCCGGGGTGTGGCTGTCCCACTGCCACGAGCTCAGCCACGCGGCGGAGGGGATGACGCTGCACCTGGCCTACGAGGGCGTGCGCAGTCCCTTCACGCTCGACGCCCACAACCACCCGGAGTGAGCGCCCGCCCTCGTGGCCACGGACCCGCGGGGCCTCGCGGGGGACCCAGGGCCGCGCCCTGATGAGGTCCCCCGAAGGCCCTGGGGTCACTTCTTGGCCGGGGCGCCCTTCTTCTTCTCACGGATCTTCATCGTCACCTCGATGGGCGAGCCCGCGAACCCGAACTCCTCGCGGATCCGCCGCTCGATGAAGCGCCGGTAGGTGTCCTCCAGCCAGCCCGAAGTGAAAAGCACGAACTTCGGCGGCTCGGTCGACGCCTGCGTCGCGAAGAGGATCTTCGGCTGCTTGCCGCCGCGCACCGGGGGCGGCGTCTGCTGCACCAGCTCGGTGAGGAAGGCGTTGAGCCGCGCCGTCGGCACACGGGTGGACCAGGAGTCGAGCGCCTTCTCGATCGCCGGGACCAGGCGGTCCATGTGGCGGCCCGTCTTGGCGGAGATGTTGACCCGCAGCGCCCACGGGGTGCGGACGAGCTGCCTGTCGATCTCCTTCTCCAGGTAGTAGCGCCGGTCCTCGTCGACCAGGTCCCACTTGTTGAAGGCCACGACCATCGCCCTGCCCGACTCGATGACCAGGCCGATGATGCGCAGGTCCTGCTCGGTCAGCGGCTCGGAGGCGTCGATCAGCACGATCGCCACCTCCGCCTTCTCCAGCGCCGCGCGGGTGCGCATCGCGGCGTAGAAGTCGGCGCCCTGCAGCTCACGGTCGCGCCGGCGGATGCCCGCGGTGTCGACGAAGCGCCACGTGGTGCCGCCCAGGTCGATCAGCTCGTCGACGGGGTCGCGGGTGGTGCCCGCCATCGGGTCGACCAGCACCCGCTCCTCGCCCGCCAGCTTGTTCAGCAGGGAGGACTTGCCGACGTTGGGCTTGCCGAGCAGCGCCACCCGGTGCGGGCCCTTCGCCTCGCCGAAGGTCTGCTTGGGCGTCTGCGGCAGCGCGTCGAGCACCACGTCGAGCAGGTCGCCGGAGGAGCGGCCGTGCAGCGCCGAGACGGGGTACGGCTCGCCGAGACCGAGCGACCACAGGGAGGTCGCCTCCAGCTCCATCTGCTGGTTGTCGACCTTGTTGGCGGCCAGGATGACCGGCTTGCCCGAGGACCGCAGCACGCCCCCGACGATCTCGTCGGCGTCGGTGGCGCCCACGACGGCGTCGACCACGAAGAGGATCACATCGGCCAGCTCGACCGCGATCTGTGCCTGCTCGGCGATGCGCAGGTTCATGCCGGTCGCGTCGGGATCCCAGCCGCCGGTGTCGACGACGGTGAAGCGCCTGCCGCGCCAGGTCGCGTCGTAGGTGACGCGGTCGCGGGTCACGCCGGGAACGTCCTCGACGACCGCCTCCCGGCGGCCGATGATGCGGTTGACCAGCGTCGACTTGCCGACGTTCGGCCGCCCGACGACGGCGAGCACCGGCAGCGCCACCTGCTCGTCCTCGGTGTGGGCAGGGATCTCCATGTCGGCGAGCTCGGCCTCGATCCAGCCGGAGTCGTCGTACTCCCCCGTAGTCACGTGTCTTGTTTCCTTTGAGTACCGCGCCTGACGTCAGGCGCGCTCGTGAATATGGGCGCGATCGAGCTCGGATTCCTCCTGGCTCGAGCGCTCCCCGATCAACCTCAGCACCTCCGCGATGACCTCTTCGAGGTTGAGCGCGGTGGTGTCGACCTCGACGGCGCCATCCGCCATCGAGAGAGGGTCGGTCTTCCGTGTCGAGTCGAGGGTGTCACGCCTGGCCATCGCGGCCTGCTGTGCCTCCACCGTGGTGCCGCCCGGTCCGCCCGCCTCGACGTTGAGCTCCGCCGTACGGCGCAGCGCCCTGGCCTCGGCGCTGGCGGTCAGGTAGACCTTGAGCGTCGCGTCGGGGGCGACCACGGTGCCGATGTCGCGGCCCTCGACCACGATGTCGCCCTTGCCGATGATCTCCCGCTGCATCGCGACGAGCCTGGCCCGCACCTCGGGCACGGCGGCGACCAGCGACACGGCGCCGGTCACCTCCTGGCTCCTGATCGGCCCCGCCACGTCCACGCCGTCGACGTGGACGGTGGGGTCGTCGGGGTCGGTGCCGGAGACGAGCGAGGGCTCGTCCACCTGGGCCGCGATCGCCGCAGGGTCGGTCAGGTCGACGCCCCGCTGGAGCATCCACCAGGTGATCGCGCGGTACATCGCCCCCGTGTCCAGGTAGCGCAGCCCCATCGCGCGGGCCACCCCGCGCGACGCGCTCGACTTACCCGACCCCGAAGGCCCGTCCATGGCGACGACCAGAGCGGTCACGGCCTCTCCCTCTTCACGTTTTCCCAACCTAAAGAGGCTACCGCCTCGCGGCCATGCCATCCGACGGAAGAGACCACGAGCGCCGTCTGTCACTCATGACGCGTCTGTGTCGGCCACCCAGCTGCCGTGGAAGCCGAGGGGGACGCGGGCGGGCAGGTGGACGGTGGCCACCGGCTCGCCCGTGAAGTCCTGGGCGGAGAGAATCACCAGGTCGGTGGCGCCCCTGCCGGGATCGTTGACGAAGGCCATGACGTAGCCGTCGTCCTCGGCGGCGGCACCCTGCGCGGGGACGAACACGGGCTCGCCGGCGGAGGCTCCCCTGCCGAAGTTCCGCGACTGCCGGGTGCCGGTCTTCAGGTCGTGCTTGATGAGCGCGTTGCCGAACGCCGTGTCGGGCAGGTCCTCCAGTTCGGTGTCGGCGGGGTAGATGACGTCCACGAGGTCTTCGGCCGCGGCCGCGTAGCCGTACCGGTAGGGCAGGGAGGTGAGCCGCTCGTTGGCGCGCGGGAACTCCTGCGCCCTGTCGTCGAGCCTGGTCTCGGTCACCTTGCCCGAGGTGAGGTCGAGTGTGAACCGCTCGAGCGTCGGCAGGCCGCCGAGGTCGAGCCGCGCGTCGACGAACCTCTTGGGGTAGCGGACCGCGTCGATCACCACCTGGTCACCGTCGTCGTAGGCGTTGAGCGTGTGGAAGATCCAGCAGGGCTCCACCTCCATCCAGCGCACCTCGCCGCCGCCGTCCTTCGGCAGCAGCCCGATGCGCGCCGGATGGTCGTCGTTCCAGCTGTACGGCAGCGGCGCCCCCTTGGCCGCGTGTTCCATGCTGAACGTGACGGGCAGGTCGTAGATCACGACATAGCGCTGGGTCAGCGCCAGGTCGTGGACCATCGGGGCGTCGGCGACCGGGATGTCGACGGTCCTGCTGACCCTGCCCTGCGGGTCGATGACGACGTGCTGGTGGTGGTCCCAGCCGAAGAAGTAGGCGATGGCATGCAGCTCGCCGGTGTGCGGGTCGAGCTTGGAGTGGGCGGCGTAGCCCCCCGGCAGCGTCCCGCCGAAGTCGCACGGCCCGACCGTCTCCAGTTCGTAGGTCAGCTCGTAGGGCCGGGCGCCCGCCTCCACCGTCGCGAACGTCCTGCCCGCGTGGCCGATGACGTGGGTGTTGGCGGCGAAGTCCATGCCGCCGTGGACGGCGCCCGGCCTCGGCTCCTCGCCCAGGCGCCTGGCCACCTCGGCGCTGCGGACCCAGCGGTTGCGGTACCACTCGGCCCTGCCGTCGCGCAGCCGTACCCCGTGGACCATGCCCTCGCCGAGGAACAGGTGCGCGGCGGCCGGGTCGTCGAGACCGAACGGATTGGGTCCGTTGCGCAGGTAACGCCCGGACAGCTCGGCGGGGATCCGCCCGGTGACCGGCAGGTCGAAGGCGGTGATCTCCTCGGAGACGGGGGCGAAGCCGTTCCTGTAGGGAGTGCTCATGGAGGTGGTGTCCTCTCGTCGCTCGGGTCGGACAGGAATGGGCACAGCACCGACGCGCACAGCGTCACGAACCGCCGCTCCGCCTCGGCCGGGTCGATGTGGCCGGACAGTTCGAGGCTGGTGGCGCCGTGCGCGGCCATCCACAGCAGGTCGGCGATCTCCTGGGCGGTGCCGCCGCACAGCCGCCCGGCCTCCAGGCAGGCTTCGACGTCGGCGTAGAGGATCGCGAAGGCCCTGCGGGCCGCGGCCATCGCGGCGGGGCTGGGCACGAAACCGGGCAGCGCGCCCTGGAACATGACCCGGTAGTAGTCGGGCTCGGCGAGCGCGTAGGCGCGGTAGGCGATCCCGCACTCGGACAGCCTGGTCAGCGGGTCGGCGTCGGCGCGCGCGGCCAGCAGGGCGCGTTCGAATCTGGCGAAGCCCTCCAACCAGAGCGCCTCCGCCAGCCCTTCCTTGGCCCCGAACAGCGTGTAGATCACCTTGGTCGAGCAGCCGACCTCGCCCGAGATCCTGCGCACGGTCAGGGCGCCGGGCCCTTCGGTGACCAGCAGATGGATGGCGGCGTCGAGGATCGCGGCCCTCACTGCCTCCTGCCCGACCTGCTGCGCCTCGCTGTATGCCGTCATGCGGGTAACGCCGTTTCTATGCGGTAACGCTGTTACCACCTTTGTACGCCCGGTCCTGGCATGCGTCAAGGGAGCGTTCGAGGAAAGGAGCGCCCACGCATGGCGAGCGATCAGGTGACCGTGGTCGTCGCGACGAGCATCCCCGACGCGAGTACGACGGGCCCGACGCCGCCGGTAAGGCGGTCACCCGGCGGTGAGCCGGAACAGGGACACGGGCACCAGACCTCGCTTGAGCAGCCGGAAGGTGGGGATCGGGCTGCTGCTGACGCTCTCCTTGTAGAAGACGGCCCAGCGGCCCTTCAGGTAGCCCCTGCGGGGAGTGTCGTCCGGCCTGACGAACTGGATGACCGCGTCCTTCCTGCCCAGGCTCAGCGGCTGGTGGAAGTAGCCGAACCTGAACGCCCTGGGCCTGCGCCCGCGAAGCTCGTCGGCGAGCGCGGTGCCCGCGTGCAGCCCGGTGGGGATCCCGCTCTGGCAGGTGCCGTGGATCACGCCGAACGGCCGGCTCACCGCCGCCGCGTCACCGACCGCGTAGACGTCGGGATGCGAGACCGAGCGCAGCACGTCGTCCACGACGATCCTGTCCCGCCCGTCGACCGTGAACCCGGCCTCGCGGGCCTGTGGCAGCCCCCTCGTCCCCGTCGTCCAGAGCGTCGCGTTCGAGGGGATCAGCTCTCCGCCAGCGAGCTCGACCGCGGCGGGCAGCACCTTGACGACGTCGGCAGCCTCGCGGACCTCGATGCCGAGGCGGTCCATCGCCCGCATGACGTACGCGCGGGCCCGCTCGCCCATCATCGAACCAGGACGGCCTCTGGTGAGCAGGACCACCCGCAGCCTCGGGTAGGCCTCCGCGAGCTCGGTCGCCGACTCGATCCCGGTCAGGCCGCCGCCCGCCACGACGACCGTGCCCTCCTCCAGGGAGCGCAGGCGCTCGGCCAGCCGTACGGCGCCCGCGTGGTCGTCGTAACGGTAGGCGTGCTCGGCGACGCCGGGCACCGACACGTCGGTGACGGTGCCGAGCGCGTACACGAGCTTGTCGTAGGCCAGCTCGCGCCCGCCGCCGAGCCGTATCCGCCTGGCCTCGGGATCGAGGCCGGCCACCGTGTCCTGGACGAAGTCGATGCCCGTGCCGGCCAGCACCCGCTCGATCGAGTGGTCGGCCAGCCGCTCGCCTGCCGCCGTCTGGTGCAGCCGCAGCCGCTCGGTGAACCTCGGCGAAGGGTTGACCAGCGTCACCCTGCCGCCGCTACGGCGCGACCTCGTCGCCACCCTGATCGCCGCCGCCATGCCGGTGTAGCCGGCCCCTAGAACCACGATTCTCGTCATGCCGAGCAGACGGATCGAGCGGCCGCTTTCGTGACATGGCGCCTTACGGCACCTGCCAGCCCCGCTCCTGCAGAGCCTGGTTCAGCACCTCGACCGCGCCGGGCTGCACCGACAGCTCGGCCAGGCCGAGCGGCAGCCCCGGCGCGTGCTCGAGCCGCACGTCCTCGACGTTGACCCCGACCTCGTCGCAGATCTGGAACAGCCTCGCCAGCTGACCAGGACGGTCGCCGATGACGACCTGGACGACGGCGTAGGCCGCCGCGGGCCCGCCGTGCTTGCCCGGGATCCTGCCGTGGCCGACGACCCCGCGCTTGAGCAGCTGCGTCACGTCGGTGCCCGCGTTGACGTCGCCTTCGGCCAGCGACCGCAGCGCGGTCGCGGCCTCGGCCAGGTCGCGCGAGACCGCCTCCAGCACCTCGGCCACCGGAGCGGCGTTGCCCGACAGGATGCCGAGCCACAGGCCGGGGTCGCCGCCCGCGATCCTGGTGACGTCCCGCACACCCTGCCCCGCCAGCCCGAGCGCCACGTCGGAGGCCTCGGCCAGCCGCGCGGCCACCGCGGAGGCGGCCACGTGCGGAGCGTGCGAGACGACGGCGACGGCCCTGTCATGGTCCTCGGCCGCCACCTCGACGGGGTTGGCGCCGCACAGCTCGATGAGCTCCATGACCGCGTCCTTGGCCTCCTGGGAGGCCTCGGCGGTCGGGCACACGGCCCACGGCCTGCCGAGGAACAGGTCGGCCCTGGCCGCGCCAGGACCGGCCTTCTCCCTGCCCGCCATGGGGTGGGAGGCGACGTAGGAGCTCAGGTCGCAGCCGAGCCGCGCCGCGTCGGCGATCGGCTTGGCCTTGACGCTGGCCACGTCGGTGTAGAAGCGGGCCGCATCACGCTGCTGCAGGCCGCGCAGCTCGCTGGCCACGTGGCCGGGAGGAACGGCCACCACCGCCAGGTCGACAGGGTCGCCCAGGCTCCATTCCTGGCCGGCGCCCATCTCCCTGGCCAGCCTTACGGCGCCCAGATCACGGTCGGCCAGCAGCACGGTCACGCCGCGCTGGCGCAGCGCCAGCCCGATCGATGTGCCGACCAGGCCGGTACCGAGGACGAGGACGGTCTCGAGCTTCACTGCGCGATGTCCTGGCGAAGCACGGTCGCGCCGCGCAGGTAGACATGCTGGATCTCGGCGCGCGGCCGGTCGCTCTCCACGTGCGCCATCAGCCGGACCACGCGGGGCAGCGCGCCCGGCACGCCGATCTCGGTGCAGCAGATCAGCGGCACCTCGTGGAAGCCGAGCTTGCGCGCGGCGAGGGCGGGGAACTCCGCCGTCAGGTCGGGCGTGGCGGTGAACAGCACGCTGATCACGTCGTCGGTGGTCAGCTGATTGCGCTCCATGACCGCCGCCACCAGCTCGGTGGTCCCGCTGATGATCGCGTCGCGGTCGTTGGCCTCCACCTGGATCGCCCCGCGAATCGCCCGCACCATGCCCATCCCCTCCATATGGCTCGGAGCCCGCACAGCACCTGCGCGGGCTCCAACGTCTGGCCAGATTACAGCTTGACCGCCGCGTACAGGTCGCCGACCTCCTTGAGGCTCAGCGCCCTGATCGTGCCCGGCTTGGTACGGCCCAGCTTCACCGGACCGAACTCGATCCTGGCCAGGTCGATGACGCGGTGACCCGACTCCTCGAGCATGCGCCTGACGATGTGCTTGCGGCCCTCGTGCAGGACGATCTCCACGAGCGCCTGCTGGCCGTGCTCCTGCACGATCTCGAAGTGGTCGGCCTTGGCCAGGCCGTCCTCGAGCTCGATGCCCTTCTTCAGCCTGCGGCCGAGGTCACGAGGGATCGGGCCGGGCACCTTCGCCCAGTACTTCTTCTGCACGCCGTAGCTCGGGTGGGTCAGCCTGTTGGCCAGCTCGCCGTCGTTGGTGAGCAGCAGCAGGCCCTCGGTCTCGGTGTCGAGCCTGCCCACGTGGAACAGCCGCGGAGCCAGCTCCTGCACGAAGTCGGCGAGGCACGGGCGGCCCTGCGGGTCCTCCATCGTGGACACGACGCCGATGGGCTTGTTCAGCGCGTAGTAGACCAGGTCGGGAGCGGTCGGGATGCGCTTTCCGTCGACGTGGATGACCTGCGTCGCGGGGTCGACCTTCGCGCCGAACCTCCTGACGACCTGGCCGTTCACGGTGACACGGCCGTCGCCGATCATCTCCTCGCACGCGCGCCTGCTGGCCACGCCCGCCTGGGCGAGCACCTTCTGCAGCCGCACGCCGCCCGGCACCTCGGTGGTGTCGCGCTCGTCGACGTAGTCGTCGGGGTAGAAGTCGCGGTCGCGGACGGGCTGGCGAGCGGTCTTGAACACGTCGCGCTTCTTCGCGCCGCCGCCGATCGTCTGCACCTTGGCGGTACGGCCGGCGTCGTCACGCTTGGGAGCGGGACGGCCGGTGGTGCGGCCGATCGTCCGCGGCTCGTCGCGCCTGCCGTAGCGGGCCCGCGAACCGCCTTCCTCACGCTTGCCGACCCTGTCGGCCCGCAGACCCGCACGGTCGTCGCGACCCGCGAACCCGCCGCGCTCCTGACGCTCACCGGCGCCCTGGTAGCCCCGGCTGTCGCGCTCGCCGCGGAACCCGCGGTCGGCGCCGCCGAAGCCGCGGCCCCTGTCGCCACCGAACTCGCGGTCCCTGCCGCCGCCGAACCCGCGGTCCCTGCCGCCGCCGACGCCGCGCTCGCCACGGTCACCGAACCCACGCTCGCCGGAGCCGCGGCCTTCACGGTCGCCGCCCCTGAAGCCGCGCTCGTCGCGCCGGCCACCGGAGCCGCGGTCGCCGGAGAACCCGCGACCGGCCGGCGCGCGGCCCTCACGGTCGCCGCCGCGCAACCCGCGGCCGTCACGCTCGTCCCTCGGGCCGCGCTCGCCGCCGCGGAACCCGCGGTCGTCACGATCGCTCCTGAAACCCCGGTCACCGGCACCCTGACGGTCGCCGCCGAAGCGGCGCTCCTCTCGAGGTCCGCGCTCGTCCCCTCCGCGGAAGCCGCGGTCCTGACGGTCGCCCCTGAAGCCGCGGTCGTCGCGGTCGCCGCCACGGAAGCCGCGGTCCTCGCGCGAGCCGCCGTCGCGGAAGCCTCCGCCGCGCTCGTCGCGGGCCTGGGGCTTGCCGTACCGGGCGCGGGCGCCGCCGCTGCCTGCGCGCATGGAGTCGCGGGAGGCGCTCCTGCCGTCGTTCCTGCCGGATCCACCGCGGAAGTCGTCACGGCGCGAACCGCCGCCTGACCCCTCCCCGCGGGACCCTCCGCCGAAGTCGTCACGGCGGGATCCACCGCCGAAGTCGTCGCGACGGGACCCGCCGCGGGTGTCGTCGCGACGCGGGTCGCGCCTGTCGTCCGAGCGGTAGGCGGGACGCCCGCTGCCGCCGCTCCTGGAGCCCGTGCCCCGGGAACCGCCGGTGCGTCCTCGACCGCGTCCATCACCGGACGGGGTGCTGCGCCTGTTGATCACTTCGTTGTCTCCTCAAGGTTTTCCACGTCGTCGGGCAGGAAGGGCGCGAGCTCGGGGAGCTCGTCGAGGCTCTTCAGGCCCAGTCGCTCCAAGAAGTAGGAGCTGGTCCGGTAGAGCACAGCCTGGCTCTCCGGATCGGTGCCGGCCTCTTCGACCAGCCCCCTGGCGACCAGCGTCCGCATGACGCCGTCGCTGTTGACACCGCGCACGGCGGCGACTCGGGCGCGGCTCACCGGCTGCCGGTAGGCCACGACCGCGAGGGTCTCCAGCGCGGCCTGGGTCAGCCGCGCCTGCTGGCCGTCGCGGACGAACCGCTCGACCAGCTGGGCGCAGTCGGCACGCGTGTAGAACCGCCAGCCGCCTGCGACGTCTCTCAAGTCGAAACCCCGCCCGTGGCCGGAGTATTCCGCCGCCAGCTCGCGCAGCGCGGTCTCGACCTCGTGGGTGGGACGTTCGAGCACCTGGGCGAGGGTCACCGCGTTGACCGGCTCGTCCACGACGATCAGGATCGCCTCCAGCGCCGCCTTCAGGTCGGGCGCGGCCTGCTCGGCCACGTCGGCGGCGGGTGCGTCGTCGTCGAGGAGGACGTCACTCCCCTCACCTGGAGCACCGCCCTCACCGCGAGGGCCATCCTCGCCGAAGGCGGAGCCCACGCCGGAAGCCTCGGTTTCGGACGCGCGCTCCCCCTCGCGAGCGGCGTCGATCTCCGGTCGGGCCACGGGAACGGCCGGCGCGGACGCGGAGGCACGCTCGATCTCCGGCTCGTGGGTGGTCGCCTCTGACCCGCCCTCGGCAGCAGTGGCAGCCTCTCTGCCGTCTCCCGGATCGGGCGCGTGCTCGGCCTCGGAAGCGGCACCGGGCGCGGCTGCCATGGGTTCGGATTCGGGGGTGGCCGCAGAGGCCGTCCGGCCGTTCCCTCCTGCGGAACCGAAGGCGGACGACCCCGGCAGGCTCGCCCAGGCGGCCCCGCGCGGGCGCCGGGCGACGGGAGCCTCGCCGTCGAGGCGCTCGGACGGCGAAGGGTCCCTGGGAGCCGGGAACTCACTCATCAGCAGCCTTCTCCGCGCTCTCTTCGTAGTCGTCGCCCACCGACACGTCTCCGTCGTCGGCGCCCGTCCATGTCACGTGCAGATCGCCGAGCGGCTCCACCTGCTCGAAGCTGACGGCCGACTCCCTGAACAGCTCCAGCACGGCCAGAAAGCGGGCGATCACCTCGAAGGTGCCCTCGCAGTCGGCGACGAGGGTCCTGAACGTGGCCGTCCGCATGCGCCGCAACCGCCGGACAAGGATAGCGGCTTGCTCCCTGACGCTGGCCAGCGGTTGGTAGATGTGCCCGACGCCGACGGTCGGCGGCGGCTTGGGCGTGAACGCCTTGGCCGCGATGCGCGCCAACTGCTCGGGCCCGATGCCGAGGACCAACTCGGGCAGCAGGTCGGCGAACTGCGGCTCCATGGGTACGGCTCGTGGGAAGCGCAGCGACTCCTCCGCCATCATCCCGGAGAAGACCTTGGCGACCTCCTTGTACGCCTTGTACTGCAGCAGCCTGGCGAACAGCAGGTCGCGCGCCTCCAGCAGCGCGAGGTCCTCCTCGTCCTCGACCTCGCCGCTCGGCAGCAGCCTCGCCGCCTTCAGGTCGAGCAGGGTGGCCGCGACGAGCAGGAAGTGGCTGGTCTGGTCGAGGTCCCACTCGGGGCCCTTGGACCTGATGTAGGCGATGAACTCGTCGGTCACCTTGGACAGCGAGACTTCGGTGATGTCGAGCTTGTGCTTGGAGATCAGCCCGAGCAGCAGGTCGAAGGGGCCCTCGAAGACGTCGAGGTGCACCTGGAACCCCTGCGGCTCGTGGGCGTCGCCCTGACCGCCGGAGGGGTCGGCTCGCGGGGGTCGAGCCTCGTGCTCCTTCCCCGTGGTCGTTCGCGAGGTCGCGGTCACCTGGCCATTGTCGCAGGCTGCTGCCAGCGCGAGAGCACCTCTCTGGCCAGTTCGCGGTAGGCGTTGGCGCCCAGCGAGGACGGGTCGAAGGTGGTGATCGGCTCACCCGCGACGGTCGCGTCGGGGAAGCGGACGGTCCTGTTGATGACCGTGTGGAACACCTTGTCGCCAAAGGCCTCCACGACGCGGGCGAGCACCTCGCGGCCGTGCAGGGTACGGGCGTCGTACATGGTGGCCAGCAGGCCCTCGATCTCCAGCTCGTCGTTGAGCCGCTCCTGCACCTTGCCGATGGTGTCCATGAGCAGGGCGACGCCGCGCAGCGCGAAGAACTCGCACTCCAGCGGCACCATGACGCCGTGGGCGCAGGTGAGCGCGTTGACGGTGAGCAGGCCGAGCGACGGCTGGCAGTCGATCAGGCACACGTCGTAGAAGGGCAGCAGCGGCTTGAGCACGCGCCCGAGCACCTGCTCGCGGGCCACCTCGGTGACGAGCTGGACTTCGGCCGCCGACAGGTCGATGTTGCACGGCAGCAGGTCGAGCCCCTCGACCCCGGTCTGGAGCAGCACGTCCTCGGCGGCGACGTCGCGCTCCATCAGCATGTTGTAGACCGTCAGGTCGAGCTGGAGCGGGTTGATGCCCAGGCCGATCGACAGGGCTCCCTGCGGGTCGAAGTCGACGAGCAGGACCTTCAGCCCGCACTCGACGAGCGCGGCGCCCAGGTTGATCGTGGTGGTGGTCTTTCCGACCCCACCCTTCTGGTTGACCATCGCGACCACCCGCGCGGGGCCGTGGATCTCGCGCGGCACCGGCTCGGGGAACACCGGGCGTGGCCGCCCGGTGGGGCCGAGATTGGCACCCTTGGCGGGCGTGTCGGTCTTCGTGTCGCCCCAGGGGTTCTCAGGGGTCCCCTGGGTCGATCCGTTGGTGGTCACAGTCACCAGCTCGAACCTCCCTGACGGTCCCGAACCGGACCGTCCGGACGGACACTATGGCGTCAGCACTTAGGCGGCAAGAAGGCACGCCGACTACCGCACGACGCAAAGACTATAGATCACTGCCGGGCACGGGGGTGCGCCGCGGCGTAGACCTCGCGGAGCTTGTCGACCGTGACCAGCGTGTAGACCTGGGTGGTCGTCACCGAGGCGTGGCCGAGGAGTTCCTGGACCACCCTAACGTCAGCACCGCCGTCAAGGAGGTGAGTTGCGAACGAATGCCGCAAGACGTGCGGAGAGATCCCTTCCAGGCAGGCTCGCTCGGCGGCGGCCTGCAGTACCTCCCAGGCGCCCTGCCTCGTGAGGCGGCCGCCGCGGGCGTTGAGGAAGACGGCGGGCGTGCCCCTGCCATGGCCGAGCAGGGACGGCCTGGCCCGCACCAGGTAGGCGTCGAGCGCCTGCCTGGCGAAGCGGCCGACGGGCACGACGCGGGTGCGGCCGCCCTTGCCGCGCAGCCGTACCTGGTCGTCCTCCAGGTCGTCGAGGGCCAGGCCGACGGCCTCGGAGATGCGGGCGCCGGTGCCGTACAGGAGCTCGAGGAGGGCGCGGTTGCGGAGGGTCAGCGGCGCGCCGTCGGGGCCCGAGGCCGCGATGAGCCGTTCGACCTCGGCGACGCCGATCGCCTTCGGCAGGCGGCGCAGCTGGCGGGGCGGGCGCACCTCGTGGGCGGGGTCGTGGCCGGTGACGCCCTCGCGCAGGGCGAACCTGTGCAGTCCGCGGACGGCCGACACCGCGCGCGCCGCGGAGCCGGCGACGAGGGCGGGGTGGTCGCCGTCGCCCTCGCGCAGCGCGGTGAGGAAGGCGAGGACGTCGGCCTCGCCCACCTCACCGAAGGTGACCCTGCCGCGCGCCTTGAGGTGCTCGACGTAGCGGCGCAGGTCCCTGCGATAGGAGGCCAGCGTGTTGGCAGCCAGGCCCCGCTCCACCGCCAGATGGGCGAGGTAGCTGGAGAGCACTGCCTCCACGAACGATCCTCCTGTCACGCCTCCGGGGCGTCGGCGGGCCGCAACAGGGCGAATCCCTCAACCGATGCCGCATATGCGGCGAGGATACCGGCCACGGCCGGGGAATTGTGGATCATTCCCATGAGCGCCTTCTCGACCGCATCGGCGAGGGGAACCCACTCCACCGGCATGTCGAACTCCTCGTGCCTGCGCTCGAAGTCGATCTCGGTCTCGGACAGGTCCCTGGCGAGGAAGACGCGGATGCGCTCGTCGGACATGCCGGGCGAGGTGTAGAGGTCCACGAGGGTGTGCCAGGTGTCGGCCTTGTAACCCGCCTCCTCCGCCAGCTCGCGCGCGGCGGTGGCGACCAGCGGCTCGCCCTCCACGTCGCGCAGGCCCGCGGGCAGCTCCCACAGCAGGTGGCGCGTCGGGTGGCGGTACTGCCTGATCAGCAGCACGCGCTCGTCGGCGTCGAGCGCGAGGACCGCCACCGAGCCGGGGTGGACGACGTAGTCGCGGTTGGCGACGTCGTCCTGCGGCATGCGCACGGCGTCGGTGCGCACGCCGATCACGCGGCCCCTGAAGTGCTCCTGGGAGTCGACGACCTCCCACTCCTCGGGGGAGTCGGCGACGGGGCCGCCGCCGATGGCGCTCACTTGCTCGCCGCCCTGGTCGAGCGACCCTCCGCGTAGACGAGCGAGGCGCCGATCAGGCCCTTGAACAGCGGGTGGGCGCGGGTCGGCCGCGAGCGGAACTCGGGGTGGGCCTGCGTGCCGATGAAGAACGGGTGGGTCTCGACGGGCAGCTCGGTGTACTCCACCAGGCGGCCGTCGGGCGACAGGCCGGAGAAGACCAGGCCGACCTTCTCCAGCTGCTCGCGGTAGGCGTTGTTGACCTCGTACCTGTGGCGGTGCCGCTCGTCGGCCTTGGCCTTTCCGCCGTACAGCTGGCGGGCCAGCGTGCCCTCGCCGAGCTTGGCGGTGTAGATGCCCAGGCGCATGGTGCCGCCCATGTCGCGCTCGCCGGAGACCACGTCCTCCTGGTCGGCCATGGTGGAGATGACGGGGTGCTTGCTGTCGGGGTCGAACTCGGCGCTGTTGGCGTCGGTGACTCCGGCCAGGTTGCGGGCGGCCTCGATGACCATGCCCTGCATGCCGAGGCAGATGCCGAGCAGCGGGATCTTGTTCTCGCGGGCGTGACGGATCGCGCCGATCTTGCCCTCGATGCCTCGCACGCCGAACCCGCCGGGGATGAGCACGCCGTCGACGCCGTCGAGCTCGCGGGCCGCGCCCTCCTCGCTCTCGCAGTCGTCGGACTTCACCCAGCGGATGTTGACGCGGGCGTCGTTGGCGAAGCCGCCCGCCCGCAGCGCCTCGGTGACGCTCAGGTAGGCGTCGGGCAGGTCGATGTACTTGCCGACGAGCGCGACCGTGACCTCCTTGGCGGGCCGGTGGACGCGGCGCAGGAGTTGCTCCCACTCCTTCCAGTCGACGTCGCGGAACGGCAGGCCGAGGCGGCGCACGACGTAGGCGTCGAGGCCCTCGGAGTGGAGCACCTTGGGGATGTCGTAGATGGACGCGGCGTCGACGGCGCTGACCACCGCGTCCTCGTCGACGTCGCACATCAGGCTGATCTTGCGCTTGATGGAGGTGTGGACCGGACGGTCCGAGCGCAGCACGATCGCGTCGGGCTGGATGCCGATGCTGCGCAGCGCGGCCACGCTGTGCTGGGTCGGCTTGGTCTTCAGCTCACCGCTCGGCCCGATGTACGGCAGCAGCGACACGTGCAGGAAGAAGACGTTGTCCCGGCCGACCTCGTGCCTGATCTGCCGCACGGACTCGAGGAACGGCAGCGACTCGATGTCGCCCACGGTGCCGCCCACCTCGGTGATGACCACGTCCACGTCGGGACCGGCCATGCCGCGGATGCGTTCCTTGATCTCGTTGGTGATGTGCGGGATGACCTGGACGGTGTCGCCGAGGTACTCGCCGCGGCGCTCCTTGGCGATGACGTTGGAGTAGACCTGGCCCGTCGTGACGTTGGCCGAGCCGTGCAGGTCGGTGTCGAGGAAGCGCTCGTAGTGGCCGACGTCGAGGTCGGTCTCGGAGCCGTCGTCGGTGACGAAGACCTCTCCGTGCTGGAAGGGGTTCATCGTGCCAGGGTCGACGTTGAGGTAGGGGTCGAGCTTCTGCATGGTGACCCGCAGGCCGCGGGCCTTCAGCAGGCGGCCCAGGCTGGAGGCCGTGAGCCCCTTGCCGAGACTGGAGGCGACACCGCCGGTGACGAACAGATGCTTGGTTTGCGATGCGCTGCGCAAGAAGTCTCCCGTGGCTCGAGGTGTGGCGTTGACGTCCACGGGCTCTCAGGATATCAAACGACGCCCTCGACATGCCCGAACGGCGTACCAGAGAGTAACTTTGGGCCCTATGTCACTTGTACGGCGGGCGGCCGGCTCCCTCGTCCACCGCGTCTACGCAGCCATCCGCGCCGTCGGGGCGATCACCCCCGCCAGCCCAGCCGGGTACCGGTTCGGGCGCCTCGGCCAGGGCGTCAGCATCGCCTTCCCCGTGGGCGCGATCTTCGGCGAGCGGTGGATCGAGATCGGCGACCACACGCTCATCGGGGAGCGGGTCTCGCTGTCGTGCGGCATGGGCCCAGGGGTCGACCTCGGGCCCGGCTCCATCCTGCGGATCGGCGGGAGCTGCTCGATCGGCAGGGGCAGCCACATCGTCGCCCACCAGTCGATCGACATCGGTGAGCACGTCTTCACCGGCCCGTACGTCTACATCACCGACCAGAACCACGTCTACGACGACCCGGAGACGCCGATCGGCAGGCAGTGGCCGCGCAACAATCCGGTCTCGATCGGAGCGGGATCGTGGCTGGGCACGGGCGCGATCATCCTGCCGGGCACCAGGATCGGACGGCAGTGCGTGGTGGCGGGCGGCGCGGTGGTGCGCGGCGAGTTCCCCGATCACAGCGTGATCGCCGGGGTGCCCGCCAAGCTCATCAGGAGCTACTCGCCGGAGCTCGGCTGGCACGCGCCGGGCCTCACCCCGCTGGACCGCCAGGCCACCGCATGACCCCTCCCCCAGCCGCCCCGCCCGTCTCCTCCCGCCGCCCGCCTGTCTCCTCCCGCCGCCCGCCCGTCTCCTCCCGCCCCGCCCTCTCCCCGGCCACCTGCTGAACCGCCGCCCCAGGCCCGACCGACACCAGGAGCTCGACTGACGCCCCCGGCCCAACCGACGCCCCCGGGACCGGTGCCCCGGGCTCGCCCGGCTCCGCAGGTCTTCGCGTTCCGCGGGCGGAGGGGCGCTCGCCTTCCGGATTCGGTCCTTCTCCGAGCCGTGGGACCCATGGCGAGGGCGGCTCCCAGGGGTTAGCGTCACGTCATGCGGACCGCGATCTGTGAACGCCTCGGCGTCGAGTTCCCCCTGTTCGCCTTCAGCCACTGCCGCGACGTGGTCGCCGCGGTCACCAACGCCGGCGGGTTCGGCGTCCTCGGCGCCGTCGCCTACAGCGCCGAGCAGCTCGACACCGAGCTGAGCTGGATCGACGCCCAGGTGGGCGGCCGTCCCTACGGGGTGGACGTGCTCGTCCCCGGCAAGACGGAAGGGCCGCGCTCGACCATCCCCTCCGAGCACCTGGCCTTCACCACCGGCCTTCTCCAGCGGTACGGCGTGCCGTACGCGGGCACGCTGGGCGAGCTCGGCGAGCGCGTCACCGCGAGGGGCGCGACCGAGCTGATCGAGGTGGCGCTCAAGCACCGCGTCGGCCTGATCGCCAGTGCGCTCGGGCCGCCTCCACCGCAGATGGTGACGATGGCGCGGAAGGCGGGCGTGCCCGTCGCCGCGCTGGTGGGCACGGTGGAGCACGCGCGCAGGCAGGTGGCGGCGGGCGCCGACCTCATCGTCGCGCAGGGCACGGAGGCCGGAGGGCACACCGGCGAGATCGCCACGATGGTGCTGGTGCCGCAGGTCGTGGACGCCGTTCATCCGACGCCCGTGCTGGCGGCGGGCGGCATCGCGTCGGGACGGCAGATGGCGGCGGCCATGGCGCTGGGCGCGCAGGGAGTGTGGTGCGGGTCGGTGTGGCTGACGACGGAGGAGGCGGAGACGCCGCAGTCGGTGAAGCGGAAGATGCTGGCCGCCTCGTCGCTCGACACCGTGAGGTCCCGCTCGCGTACGGGCAAGCCCGCCCGCCAGCTCGCCTCGGCCTGGACGGCGGCCTGGGACTCGGGCGAGGACAGTCCCGGTCCGCTGGGGATGCCGTCGCAGATGCTGCTGGCGGAGTCGGCGATGGCGTACGTGGTGCGTGCGGCCGAGCGGGGGGAGGCCGGGGCGGCGGAGTTGGCGAACTACTTCGTCGGGCAGGTGGTGGGCCAGCTCGACCAGGTGAAGCCGGCGCGCAGGGTGGTGCACGAGATGATGGAGGAGTTCGCCGAGACGATCGAGCGCCTGTCCCGCATCACGGAGTGACGTCCTGGGGCGGAGGATCACGGTCCGGGGAAGATCCGGCGTCGAGTGCGACGTCACGGCGAGCACCGACGTCCTGCCGGCGTTAGCGTGAAGGACAGAGGGTCACCCGGTGACCGCGGCCGGCTTCGGGGTGCCTGCCGTACAGGATGGGAACAACGATGCTCGCAGCACTGACCGGCCTCGGCCTCAGCACCGCCGCCGGACTGAACGCCTACATCCCGCTCCTCGTCGTCGGGGTGCTGGCCAACTTCAGCGATGCCGTCAAGCTTCCCGACGGCTACGCCTGGCTGTCGAACTGGTGGGTGCTGGCGATCATCGCGGTGCTCCTGCTCGCCGAGTTCGTGCTGGACAAGGTGCCGGTCGTCGACAGCGTCAACGACGCCATCCAGACCGCGATACGGCCCGCCTCCGGCGGCGTGGTCTTCAGCGCCACGGCCGCCGCCGCCGAGTTCGACCGGTCCACCTGGATGGCGGAGCACCCGTGGGCCGGATGGCTGATCGGCATCGTGACCGCGCTGTTCGTGCACGTGCTGAAGTCCACGGCCAGGCCGGTCGTCAACGCCACCACGGGAGGGCTGGGCGCTCCCGTGGCCAGTACGGTGGAGGACGCGGGCTCGCTGGGCGTGAGCCTGATCGCGATCTTCCTGCCGGTGCTGGTGCTGATCCTTCTGGCCGGAATGGCGGTGTTCGGGTGGTGGCTGGTCAGGAAGGTTCGCAGTCCGTCTAGGGAGTGATGTGTCCTCCCTCCGGAGACCGACTCCGCGGGGCGGCCCGCTCCTCTAGCCTTCGAGCAGACGCGTGCGGGCGCCCTGTGGCCCCCGCCCCGGCGCCCGCACGTCCGTCGACCGTTCACGACGGAACGCGTCCGGTCGCGAGGGATCAACTATCCTCTCAGGTAAAGGCCGGACGGGAGGTCCCTCCAATCAGCACATTCCTTCTGATCCTGCTCGCGATATTCGTGATCTTCCTTGCGCTCGCGGGCGTGGCCGTCTACGCCCTGGTCAAGGTGGGCAAGCGAGCCAGCAGATCGGCCCGCCAGGCCACCGCGCGCCTGGCCACCCACGTCAACGCCATGGGCACGGGCGACGCCGCCGAGGTCGAGCGGCTCCGCCTCGACCTGCGCCGCGAGGTCTCCATGACCAGGCAGGCGATCGACGCCGCGATGCAGCAGGGTTGGGGGCTCGGCGACCTGCCGCAGCTGATGGGCGAGCTGTCCCGCCAGGCCGACGTGCACGACACCCAGCTCGGGATGTACGCCCAGCAGCGCCGCGTGTCACCCTATGTCGACCATGTAACGCTCGACCGGCTCCGTGAGCACCAGGCGAAGCTGACCGCCATGTGCGCCAGGATCAGGGCCGACCTGCTCGACAGCCAGGTCCACCACGCCGCCACCGGCATCGACGAGCTGCACGCCCGTACCGAGCTGGAGATCGAGTCGCGCCGCAGGACCGTCGACCCACTGGACGAGATCGACGAGCTCTACAACAAGACCATGCAGGAGCGCCGCGACCAGACCTGACGGTCACCGTCCGTGCCATAATGGATCCGTCGCGTGATCCCCCTGAGGAGGTACCCGATGACCACCGCACTTCCCGAGTGGTTCTGGCCGGGTCCTCCTGGCGGATGGACCGCCGACATGCTCGATCGCCTCCCCCCCGACGCGCCCAAGCACGTCGAGCTGATCGATGGGTCCCTCGTCATGATGTCGCCGCAGACCTATTTTCATATGCTGATGCTCCGGCATCTCGAGCAACGGCTCACGCCCCCGCCTGACCTGGTCGTCGTGCGGGAGATGACCGTCACCCTTGGTCTTCGCCAACGCCCTGAGCCTGACATCCTCCTGGTCAACGAGACGGCCGTCGCGTCCAAGGTCACATCGTTCAAACCTGACGACGTTCATTTGGTGATCGAGGTCGTTTCGGATGAGTCCAAAGACCGCGACCGGACCACCAAGCCGATCAAGTACTCCAGCGCAGGCATCAAGCACTTCTGGCGCATCGAGCAGGAAGACGGGGCTCCTGTCGTCTATACCTTCGAGCTCGAACCCGCGATGATGGCCTATGTTCCCACCGGCATCCATCGTCGCAGGCTGCGTACCAACATCGGCTTCGACGTCGACATCGACCTGGACCTCAAGGAGGCCAGGGGCTGAAGTCCCATCCGGTGTAGTCGGGGACGCGGGCCGCGGCGAGCTCCTCGTAGGTGGCGCCCTTGTTGATGCGGGCGCGGACCGCCTGGGCCTGCGGCGTCGTGGGCATCTGACCGCCCAGCACCAGGGGGAGACCGATCTGCCAGCTCAGCAGCGCCATCGGTGAGTGCCGGTGCCCGTTGCGCAGGACGGCGATGCCGACCCTGATCGCGTGCTCGTTACGCGACATCACGCCCGGCCTGTCCACCTCGCGGGCGGCGTAGCGGAAGCCCTCGTCGAGGTCGCAGGGCCCGCAGCCGCTCGGGCCCCTGCCCCGACTGTTGCCGCACTCCGTGCAGGTCAGGCGTTCGTAGGCGGCGTCGACGACCCGCCAGTCGTAACCCTTGATCTCGTCGACGATCATCTCGGCGAGGGCGGGGTCGTCGTCGAGTCCGTGCTCGGCGAGGAACGCCTGATAGCCGTTCTCAACGACGCTGTCGGCCAGCGCCAGGCATCGGCGGCACTCCGGCGCACCGCCGTACGGCCAGCGCCCGCACTCCGCGCATCGCTCCATGCACGCGATCGTAGGCGGCGGAAAACCCGTTGCGCGGCTGGTTTTCTCCCCGGCATACTCGGCGAGGCCTCGATCAACGAGGTTCCGATCAAGGGTCCGGGCGACGACGGCTCGGACGACGAGGCTTCGGCCGGGAGGAGGGTGAGACCGTGACGACGACTGTTCGCGTGCCGTTTTCCGCGTACCCATTCCTTCCCACCGCTCAGCAGCCGACCTGATCGCGCGCCGGTGGGCATCCCGTTCAGGAGAACACCACCGTGCCGAAGAAGCACCGCCTCGACGCCGACGACCTCGAGTGGCTCGACAGCAACCCCGTAGACCTCGACGGCCCGCCCGCCGGTGACCGCTGGTCCACCTGGGACCTCAGTACCCCGACCGAGCGTGGCCCTCGACCGCATCCCGCATGGCTGGTCACCGAGCTGGCCGCCGTCGACACCGAGCTCGGCATCCTCAAGACCGGCAAGGAGGCCGACGTCCATCTGATCTCGCGCGGCGTTCCCGACACCGACAGGGTGTGCCTGCTGGCCGCCAAGCGCTACCGCTCCACCGACCATCGGCTCTTCCACCGCGACGCGGGCTACCTGGAGGGCCGCCGAATGCGCGACTCGCGAGCGAGCAGGGCCATGGCCTCGCGGACCGCGTTCGGCAAGCAGGTGATCGCGGGCCAGTGGGCTCAGGCGGAGTTCACGGCGCTGGTGCGGCTGTGGGGGCTGGGCCTGCCCGTGCCATACCCCGTGCAGATCGTCGGCACCGAGATCCTGCAGGAGTTCGTCGGCTCACCCGACGGGTACGCCGCGCCCCGCCTGGCGACCGTCGACGAAGGGCTCGACGATCTATGGGAGCAACTGGTGGCGGCGATGGTGACGCTCGCCCGCGCCGGATTGGCGCATGGCGACCTGTCGCCGTACAACCTTCTCGTGCACGAGGGGCGGCTGGTGGTCATCGACCTGCCGCAGATCGTGGACGTGATCTCGCATCCGACGGGGCTCGACTTCCTCGATCGTGACGCGCGCAACGTGGCCACCTGGTTCGCGCACAAGGGCCTGCCCGTCTCGGGCGACGACCTTTCCGATCTCCTCCGCGCCGAAGCCGGTCTCACCTGACCTCGAGATCGCTCCCGTCGCTCTGCCTCGCCCGGCCCTCCGGAGCGCCTCTCCCCGAGATCGCGCCCCGGGGCCGACCGGGGCGCGCCTCCCCTCAAGGTCGTGCCCCGGGGGCGGTCGGCGGGCGCGGGTCGTGGCGAGTGCCGGGGCCCGGCGTCCCCGGTTCGGGGCGGCGGGGTGGGACCTGCCGGCGGCTCGATCACCTCCGCCGCGGCGTCCCACCGTTGCCGACGCTCACGACGCCTGGCCGCCCTGGTCCTCCTGGGCCAGGTCGAGGAAGAGCGCCGACGACCAGCCGAACCCGGTGGTCGCCCGGCCCGCCCTGCGGCCCGTCAACGGGTTCCAGTACTCGTAGAGGCCGCCGCCGTCACGGACCATCGCCAGCGTGCGTTCCCGCAGCTCACGAGCCGTATCCGCGTGCCCGGACCGGCGCAAACCGTCGATCAGCAGGTAGTTGACGTTCAGCCAGACCGGGCCACGCCACATGGCGTCGGGGTCGAACCTGGGGTCGTCGAACGCGACGGTGGGCACGGGACGCTCGCTCCAGAAGCTCGGCGAGCGCAGGTCCTCCACGAGCCGGGCGGCGATCGCGGCGGGCAGCCGTCCGGTCAGGAGCGGCATGAACTCCAGCGGGGTGCGCACGTCCACCTCGTGTCCCCCGACCCTGGTCACGAAGCGGGTGCCGGTCCAGCGGCGCGCCACCATGAGGTCGACCAGGGCCTGGGCTCTGGCCCGCCACTCGGCGGGGTCGCGGCCGAGGGCGGCGGCGATGTCGCCGAGCCGGTCGTACTGCAAGGCCAGATAGGAGTTGAGGTCGGGGGGCTCGGCGCGCGGACCGTGATCCCAGATGGGGCTGTCGTCCAGGCCGGAGGAGTAGGGGTGGAGGTATTCGGCCAGGCCGTCCCCGTCGGGGTCCGAACGGGCGAACCACCACTCCTGCGAGCGGACCAGCGGCTCGTAGACCTCGGCCAGGAAGTCCAGGTCGGGGTCCACTTCGTGGATCTTCCACACGGCCCAGGCGGTGAGCGGCGGCTTGGTGACCGGCACCACCTCCCGAAGGGGCTCCCCTCCCACGTGCTGGGCCAGCCGGGCCAGGTCGGAGCGGGGCAGGTCGGTGGTCTCCGTGAGCACCCCGTGGTCGTGCACGACGTCGGGGATCAGGCCGTCCGGGGTCTGGTGGTCGAGCAGGATGCGGATCTGCTCCCTTGCCAGTGCCGGGTCGGCGTGCCTGAGCGCGATGGCGTGGAAGTAGGAGTCCCAGTTCCACAGGCCGACGTAGCCGTACTTGGAGGGGACCAGCGACTCCCTGCCCCGGATCGGCACCAGGTTCACCGCGAGCGTCCACCACGCCTGCTCCGCGCGTTCGCGCAGGGTCTCGGGCACGGACGGCATGGCGGCGAACCAGTCGCGCCAGCGCGTGGCGGCCGCCGCGAGCACCGCGGGCCCGCCACCGGGCAGAGCGCCGCCACCGGGCGGAGTGCCGTCGGTGAGCGAGGGACCACCGGCGGGCGCGGAGCCGTCGCCGGGCGCGGGGCCGACCAGCGTGAGGCAGCCGTCGATGGCGGCCTGTCCGCCGTCCCACGCCGCCCGGGCATCCTTGCCGGTCAGGACGAGCGTGTCGGGACCGGCGAAGGCCATCGCCACGCCGCCCTCGAAGTCGATCCGGTCGGGCAGCGCCTGCCGTACCGGCAGTTCCCGGTCTCCCGCGAAGACCCGCAGTCCCGTCAGGACGGTCGTGTCGCGCAGGCGGGTCTCGTAGAGGGCCCTGGCGATCCAGAGGGAGCCGTCGTCGGCCGCCATCACCAGCAACCGCGAGCCCCGGTCGGTGAACGGGCGTTCTTTCAGGTCCAGCATCAGCGCCCACCCAGTCCAGAGGCCGCCATCGAGTTGATGATCTTTCGTTGGCCGATCAGGAAGGCGATCAGGGTGGGCACCACCGCGATCGCCGAGGCCGCGAGGATGAGCCCGTAGTCGATCGCCGAGCGCTGCCCGGAGAACTGGCTCAGCAGCAGCGGCACGGTGGCCAGCTCCGGCGAGTTCAGGAAGATCAGCGGGAAGAAGAACGAGTTCCATGAGGCCAGGAAGGCGATGATGCCGAGCGCGCCCAGGCCGGGGCGGATGTTCGGCAGCACGACGTTCCAGAAGCACCGCCAGCGACCCGCGCCGTCGATCCTGGCCGCCTCCTCCAGCTCCACAGGGACGGACCTGATGAACTGGCGGAGCAGGAACACCGCGAACGGGTTCGCGATGGACGGCACGATCAGCGACAGGTGCGAGTCGATCCACCCGAACTTCGCCAGCATCAGGTACAGCGGCACGATCGTCACCTGCGTCGGCACCATCTGGGTTGCCAGGAACACCACGAACAGCACACCCGAGCCCCTGAACCTGATCCGCGCGAAGGCGTAGGCGGCCATGGCCGAGGTCAGCAGGGTGAGGGTGACGTTGACCGCGGCGATGTAGAAGCTGTTCCAGTACGCGGTGCCGAACGGCATCGCCGCGAGCGCGTCGGGATAGTTCGCCCAGCGCCACGGGTCGGGCAGCCAGTCGAGCGGGTTGTTCAGCATCTGCCGTACGCCCTTGAACGACGTCAGCAGCATCCAGACGAACGGGAACAGCATCGCCAGCCCGCCGATGCCGAGTGCGGCGTGCAGGGCTATCTGCCGGGATCGCATCCGGGCCCCCTCACGTGTCGTAGTGGACGAGGCGCTTCTGCGCGGCGAACTGGACGAGGGTCACGAGCAGCGTCAGGACCAGCAGGATCAGCGCCGCGGCGCTGCTCATGCCGAACTGGAAGTCCTTGAAGCCGAGCTCGTAGACCTGGTAGACGATCGTGCGCGCGCCCTCGTTGTGCTCCGGGTTGACCAGCACGTAGATCTGGTCGAACGCCTGGAAGGAGCTGATCACCGCGACCACCGTCGAGAAGAAGATCGTGGGTGAGAGCAGCGGCAGCGTGACCGAGCGGAAGATGCGCAGGCCGCCGGCGCCGTCCATCCGGGCGGCCTCGACGACCTGCGGCGGGATGGTCTGCAACCCGGCCAGGAAGATCACCACGTTGAGGCCGAGCGACGACCAGATCGTCACGATGGCGATGGCCACGATCACCCAGCCTGGATCACCGAGCCAGTCCGGCGCGGTGATGCCGAACCACTGCTCCAGCGAGGTGTTGAGCACGCCGTACTCGTCGCCGGCCAGGATGATCTGCCACATCAGGGCGACGGCGACCGAGCTGGTGACCACCGGCATGAAGTACAGCACGCGGTAGAAGCCGCTGCCCTTGACGCTGTTGAGCGCGACCGCGATGAGCAGCGCCAAGGCGAGCCCGAACGGCACGGTCAGCAGGGCGAGCTTGACCGTGTTCCACACGGCCAGCCCGAACTCCGGATCGGAGAGCTGGGCGGCGAAGTTGTCCAGGCCCGCCCACTCCTTCTGGCCGAGCCCGTCCCACCGCATGAAGGCCAGCACCACGGCGAACCCGAGCGGGAAGATCAGGAACACGGCCAGCAAAGCGAGCTGGGGCCCGAGGAAGAACGCCGCCCACCACCCGTCCCTGTTCCTGATGGTCTTCGCCCGGCGGCCCGCCCGCGGGCGGGCCTCGGTGAGGATGGCCACGGCTAGCCCAGCTTGCTCTCGACGAGCTTCTGGAGCTCGGTCATGCCCTGGTCGAAGCCGACCTTGCCGTTCCACACCTTCATCAGGTGCTCGTTGATGTCGGCGGTCAGGCCGGGCACGGAGACCTCCTCCGGGTAGTTCGCGAAGCCGGTGTCGCGCACGTCGACGAAGGTCTGGGCGTGGGCGGGGTAGTTGTCCTCGAGGACGACCTGCTCGGCGCCCTTGATGGACGGTACGGCGCCGCCGCCCTTGAGACGGAGGAGCTGACCGTCCTTACCGACGAACTCGGTGAGGAACGTGAACGCCTCCTTGGCCAGCTTGGTGTCCTTGTTGATCGCCAGGTAGGAGGCGGCCACCGCGCCGGGCATCGGCTCGCCGGTCTGCGACGGGAACGGCACGATGTCGTAGTTGTCCAGCTCGCCGCCCTTCTTCAGCGAGTCGATCACCCAGCGGCCGCCCGCGTAGAAGCCGACCTTGTGCTTGAGGAACTGGGTGCTGGGCCCGTTGCTGTCGGGCAGCGTGTCGGCGCTGAGGAAGGTCTTGTCCTGGTAGCCCTTGGCGAGCGTCTGGAGCGCCTCGCGGGACTTGGCGTCCGTGGTGGCGACGAACTTGCCGCCGTCCCACACCTTGCCGCCGAAGCCGTTGATCACGGAGTACGTCGAGCCGTACCAGTTCCAGAAGATCGATCCGGCCTTGCCCGCCGCCTTGAGCTTGGCGTTCATGTCCAGATATTTCGCCATAGTCCACTGCTTGGCTTCGTGGAGGGCGGCCGGGTCCTCGGTGATCCCGGCGTCCTTCAGCGCCTTCTTGTCGAACCAGAGGACCTCGGGGTTGGTGTCGTTGGGGACCCCGTAGATCTTGCCGTCACGTTTGGCGCCGCCGTACACGCCCTCGAAGAAGTCCTCCGGCTTGCTCTTGGAGTCCGGTCCTGACAGCTTGTCGTCGAGCGGGGTGAGCACTCCGGCGGAGACGAACTTGCCGATGTTGTCGTCGCCCACGAAGAACACGTCGGGCGCCGTCTTGCTGGTGAGCTGGGCGAGCAGCTTGGGGTGGTAGTCCTCGTAGCTCGCGACCGACTCCAGCTTGAGCCGGATGTTCGGGTGCCGCTTCTGGAAGTCGTCGGTGAACTTCTGGTAGAGCTTCACGTCCTCGGCCGATCCCCAGGTCGACCAGCGGACGGTGACCTGGCCTTGGCCGTTGCTCGTGCCGGGAACGTTCCCGCCGCCACTGCCGCTGCACGCGGTGGTGGCGACGGCGAGGACGCCCAGGATGGCTAGCGCACGCTTCATGGTGGCTCCTTCAGGCTTGTTCAGGGGGTGTCGAGGCGAGTGGGGAAAGGCGCGGTGATGCCGCGCCCTGGCGGGGCCCCGGGTGTCAGGCGAGGCCGCCGCCGTCGACGACGAGGGCCGATCCGGTGATGTAGCTGGCGGCGTCGCTCGCCAGGAAGAGCACGGCCTGGGCGATCTCGTCGGGGGTGCCCGAGCGGCCCATCGGCCGGTCGGCGGCGTCGGACTGGAAGGCCGCCCAGTCCTCCCCGAGCTGGCGGGCCTCGTCGCGCAGCATCGGCGTGTCGGTGTCGCCGGGGTTGACGGAGTTGACCCGGACGCCGGCCCGGGCGTGGTCGATGGCCAGGGCCCTGGTCATGTTGACCACCGCGGCCTTGGAGGCGCAGTAGGAGATGGCGTTCCCGCCGCCCTTGAGGCCCCATCCGGAGCCCGAGTTGACGACGGAGCCGCCCTCGGTCATGGCGGGAATGGCGTACTTGCACATGAGGAAGACAGACCGGACGTTGACCGCCATGACCCGGTCCCACTCGTCGACGTCCAGATCCAGGGCCGTCGTACGGCGGATGATGCCCGCGTTGTTGAACAGGACGTGCAGCCCGCCGAACGTGTCGACGGCGGTCTGGACGATCCGCCGGCAGTCCTCGGGGTCGGACACGTCGGCCCGTACCGCGACAGCGGGGGTGCCGCCGACCTCGGTGGCGATCTGCCCGGCCGTCGCCTCGGCGCCGGGACCGTCGATGTCGGCGACCACCACCTTGGCGCCTTCGCGGGCGAAGACCAGCGCGGTGGCCCGCCCGATGCCCGAGGCACCGCCCGTGACGATCGCGACCTTGCCCTCGAGCGTGTTCATCCGTGGAACTCCTCACTTGCCGTACAGATCTGATAAATCGTGCTCTCGCGGTATCCGGTGATCACCTGGACGTGCCCGCTGAGCCTCCTGTCGAGGTCCTCGTCGCCGCTGTCGGCCAGCAGCGGCCGGCCCCGCAGCGCGGCCAGCTTCTGCGACGTGGCCAGCACGAGCAGGCGCGGGCCCGCTGCGTCCCCGTACCCGATGACCGCGTCGAGCACCCGGGGGGACACCTGCTGGTTCCCCCGGCCGAGGACGAACCCCTGCCCGCCGATCACCGACAGCACGACGACCGCCTCACCGCCGGTCACGAGGGCGAACAGCGCCGCCTCCGAGACGTCTCCGGCGACCAGCACGCCTCCGTCGCCGACCTCGACCACGTCCACCCCGAGCAGCGTGGTCGCGAGCCCGAGTTCGCGGCCGACCGCCTGCGTGGTGGCGCCGGGACCCAGGACGTAGCGGACGCCCGGCCGCATGCGAGCCACGACCTCCCTGGCGATGCCCTCGACGCCGGCGGGGACGACCGCGGAGGACCCGGCCTTCCGTCCCGACAGGGCGGCCCTGGCGGCGGGCACGCGCAGGCTACCGTAGAGGCGGGGGCTGACCAGCCCCTGCCGGTAGCGCTCCTCGTCGAGGTCCACCACCTCGGCCTCCACCGTGCCCGCCGCCCTCGGGCCTCGCCCCTGTCCGGAGGCGTGGTCCGCGGCGGACTGTCGCCGCAGGCCGGAGACGTGCTCCGCGGCGAGGAACCCCGCCGCGGCCGGGCTGAGGCCGAAGCACCCCGAGTAGACCTTCACCCCTGCGGGGATCCCCAGCACGGGCGGCGCCTGGTCGCCGAGCGTGCGGACCGCGTCGAGCACGTCCCGCGCGGTTCCGTCACCTCCCGCGAACAGCAGCAGGTCGACATCGGCGAGCGCGATGACGGCCCGCCGCGTGTCCTGCGCCGAGGTCTCACCGCCCGATCCCGCAGCCGCCGCGCCGGCCAGACCCGCAGGGCCCGCCGGATCCGCCGAACCTGCCGGATCTGCCTGATCTGCAGGGTCCGCCGGATCTACCAGGTCCGCCCGATCCGCAGGGTCCGCCGCACCGTGGCCTTCCGCCGTACCGCGTGGCGCGGGACCAGGCGAGAGCCGTTCCAGGGTGAAGGGAGCGCCCGCGGCGCGGGCGCTGTGCTCGCCCATCGAGCCTGGCACCGTGACCACGCGCGTGCCGGGCCGGCGGGCGAGGAGCGCGCGGACGGCGCGCGCCGCCCGCTCCCCCGCCCGCGGCGTGGCACCCCGCGCCAGGGCCTCGCGCTGCACGTGCGCGCCGTCGCTGCCCTTGAGGCCCGCCGCCCCGCCCAGCCCGGCCACCGGGTTGACGACCAGCCCGACCACCACCTCGCGGTCGGGGAACGAGGCGGGGGTGCGGGGGGCGGCGACGTCGGAGGTCATGACAGGTGCTTGCGGACGTAGGCGCGCCAGGTGGGCGCCCACTCCTTGGGATCGTCGAGCGACGTCATGTCGATCTTGTGCACGCTCTGGTTGTAGGGCGCCCCCTTGACGAACTCGGGATCCGTGCGCGCCTCGGAGGCCACGTGGGCCAGGATGGCGGCGTACTCGTCCAGGTCCTCCTTCGAGTACGACTCCGTGGGCTCCAGCGTGAAAGGCTCCGGCACCACGTAAGGGTGGTGGCTGGTCCAGTAGTGCACGCCGAAGTCGGCCGCCCGGACGCCGATCTCCTCCGAGTGCACCCCGGTCTCCTCCGAGAGCTCCTGCCAGGAGTAACGCACCTGCTCGATGCGCCGCTTGTCCCACGGCGCCGACGCGCCGGGGATCTGCAGGATCTTGTGCATCAGGTAGTTGTTGTTGAGCACGGCCGTCTCGGCCACCTGCCGCAGTCCCTCGGCGCCCATGGCCATGATCCAGGCGTAGGCGCGGACGATGTTGGGGGTCACGCCGAGGAACGGACGGACCTTGCCGATCGAGCGGGGCGGGGTCTCCAGTCCGTAGGAGGAGCCGTCGAAGGTGACGACCGGGCCCGGCAGGAACGGCTCCAGCTCCGCGGAGACGCCGCACGCGCCCGCCGCGGGGCCGCCGCAGGCGTGCGGGGTGGAGAACGTCTTGTGCAGGTTGAAGTGGCACAGGTCGAATCCGGCGTCCCTGGCCCTGGTGATGCCGAGGATGCCGTTGGCGTTGGCCTGGTCGTAGCAGGCCAGGCCGCCTACCGAGTGCACCAGCTCGACGAACTCCCTGATGCGGGGGTTGAAGATGCCGGTGTCCTCCGGGTTGGTGATCATCAGGGCGGCGGTACGGGGGCCGACGGCCGCGCGCAGCGCCTCGATGTCCGGGTAGCCGTCGGCGTCCGGCATCAGCGTGATCACTTCGTAGCCGGCTGTCTTGGCACAGGCGGCGTTCGACGGGTGGGAGAACATCGTGGTGATGACCTGGTCGCGGTGGCCCTCGCCGTTGGCGGCGTGGTAGGCGCGGATCATCGCGATGTTCGCGTAGATGGCGGCCGACCCGGATCCGGGCTGGAGGGAGACCCTGGACATGCCGGAGATCTCCGCCAGCATCCGTTCGAGCCGCCAGTAGATCTCCAGCACGCCCTGCACGGTGTCCTCGTGCTGGAGCGGATGCAGCTCGGCGATCGCGGCGGCGAACCGGTCGTTGACCTTGGGGCTGTACTTCATCGTGCAGGTGCCCTGGCCGACGTCGATGTTGAGGTCGACGCCGAGGTTCTCCTGCGACAGGCGCAGGTAGTGCCTCAGCACATGCAGCTGCGACATCTCGGGCAGCTTCGGCGGTTCGGCGCGGCGGACGGTCTCGGGCAGCTCCACGCCCGGGGCGCCGGGCTGCGGCACGGCCATGCCGCGGCGGCCGGGGGCCGACAGTTCGAAGATGATCGGCTCGTCCCAGCGGGCCTGGTGGAAGCGGCGCAGTGGCGGCTTCGGCGCGACTGGGAGCTCGGCGAAGGACTCCGCGGTGTTCACAGCACCTCCTGGACGGCTGCGGCGAGGCGGTCGATGTCGGCGATGGAGTGGCGTTCGGTCACGCAGACCAGCACGGTGCGGTCGTCGAGGGGGACACCGCCGTAGATGCCGCGGGCGCGCAGCCCGTCGAGCAGGGCCGTGCTGGAGGGCACCTCGATGGCGAACTCGCGGAAGTGGATCGCGTCCTTGTGCAGCACGGTGACCGACCCTGCGAGGGCGTTCATGGCGTAGCGGGTGCGGGCCAGGATGGTCTCGCCCAGCTCCCGCATGCCCTGCGGCCCCATGAGCGCCAGGTAGACACCGGCCGTGATGCCCCAGAGGGCGGCGGCGGTGCCGACCCATTCCTTGCCCTCCTCGCGCAGGGCGAAGGAGGTGCGGTCGTAGAAGACGTCGCCGAAGCCGTACTCGCCGGGCACCGTGGTGGGCGCGATGCCGAACAGCCGGGAGGGGAACTCGGCGACGAGCGGCTCGTGGTCCTGCGTGGCGATGTATCCGGCGTGGCCGCCGCCGTAGCTCTGGTGCATGCCGAGCGACTGGATGTCACCGCAGGCGATGTCGGCGCCGTAGGAGGCGGGCGGGGCGAGGACGCCCAGCGAGATGGGATCGGCGCCGACCACGAGCAGCGCTCCGTGGGCGTGGGCGAGCTCGGCGAACTCCCTTCCGCGCGTCTCGACCACACCGTAGACGTTGGGTGTCTCCAGGTAGATCGCCGCGTAGGAGTCGTCGAACGCGGAGACGGAGATCTCACCGCTCTCCCCCACAGGGGCGAGGGCGATCTCGATGTCAGGGCTGAGGAAGTCGCGTAGCTTGCTCAGCTTGTCGTCGCTGACGGCCCCGCTGACGAGCACCTTCGAGCGCCGGGTGTAGCGGCACGCCATGCGCAGGGCCGTACCGGCCGCCTGGAAGCCGTCGTAGGTGGGGACGTTGACCACGTCCATCTCGAGCAGCTCGCCCATCATGCTGACGTACTCGAACAGCGCCTGGAACCGTCCGTGGTCCTCGTACGGCTCGCCGGCGTAGGCGGTCAGGAACTCGCTCCTGGAGTTCACCTCATCGCAGACGGCCGGCACGTGGTGGGGGTAGCAGCCGTGCCCGAGGAAGCTCAGCGCCTCCTCCGTGTCGGTGACGCGGTCGAACAGGCCCTTCATGTGGCGCACGAGGTCGCGCTCGGCCGTGAAGGGCTCCGGGAGGTCGAGTGGCCGGGCCAGGCGCAGGTCCGCCGGGATGTCGGCGTAGAACTCCTCGACGCTCGAGGCGCCGATGGCGGCGAGCATCTCGGCCCGCACGCCGGGTTCGGCGTTCGGGATGTACGGGTGCGTCACGTGTCTCCTTCGATCCTGAGCACGACGGCGTCGCGCGGGGCGAGGCTGATGACGCCTCGCAGGTCGGTGTCGGTGAGCAGGTCCCTGCCGGGATGCGGGAGGGCGACCTGCTGCGGGGTGCCGGTGTGGTTGAGCAGGAAGAGGTGGTTCTCCCGCCTGGTGGCCTCCACGCCCGGGGGGACGTCGATCGCCGGGACCGCGTGGAGCACGCGGTCGAGGACGGGCGTGACGTCGTCGAGGAGGCAGCTGACGTAGGTGGCGTTGCCGTTGCGGGTGATGGCGGGCAGGCCGTCCAGGTCGCCGCCCTCGTAGCGGGCGAGCACCTCCACGGCGTCGCCGACCACGCGTGGCCATTCCACCCACGTCCTGGCGAGGCCGGCGTCGCCGCCGTCGTGCCTGACCCGCTGGGTGCTCCCGTCGGGCAGCGGCCAGAACTCGTCGATCGCGACGCCGAGCAGATCGCGCAGCGGCCCGGGGGCGCCGCCGTCGTGGACCTGGTCCGACTCGTCGACCACGCCGCTGAACGGGCCGACGACCAGCTCGCCCGTGACGGACGCCAGCGACTTGGCCTGCTCGGCCGTACACAGGTAGAGGTTGGGCGCGATCACCACGCGGTAGGCCGACAGGTCACGGTCCGGCGGCGCCAGGTCGACGGAGATCCCGCGGGCGTGCAGCGGCGCGTACCAGGCCAGCAGCAGGTCCTTGAGCTTGAGCCGGTTGGACGGCATCGACTCCGGCGCCTCCAGACCCCACCAGCTGTCCCAGTCCAGGACGAGCGCCACCTCGGCGCGCGTGCCGGTGCCGGCGACCTCGGCCAGCCGCCGGAGGTCCGCGCCGAGCCGCAGCGTGTCCTGCCAGCCACGCGTCTCGGTGCCGCCGTGCGGGAGCAGGGCCGAGTGGAACTTCTCGGGACCGTACTTGGCCTGGCGCCACTGGAAGAACATCACCCCGTCGGCGCCGTGGGCCACCGCCTGGAGGCTGTGCAGGCGCATCATGCCGGGCGGCTTGGGCACGTTGACCTCGCGCCACGACACCGCCGAGGGCGCCGACTCCAGCAGCAGCCAGGGCCGCTGCTTGAGCGAGCGCATGAGGTCGTAGCTCAGGGCGACCGCCACGTGCGACTCGGGGTCGGCAGGGTCCGGGTAGGCGTCGTCGCTCACCAGGTCCTCGGCCGCCGCCCATGACCAGTAGTCGAGTCCGTGCAGGATGCTCATGAAGTTCGTGGTGACCGGTACTGCCGGCGTCACCTGGCGCAGCGCGTCCCGCTCGGCGGTGAACAGCTCCAGCAGGGCGTCGCTGCAGAAGCGGCGCCAGTCGAGGAGTTGGGCCGGGTTCACCGGGCCTGGCGCCTTGCGGGGCGGCTCGATCTGCTCGAACCCCGTGTAGTGCTGGCCCCAGCAGGAGGTGCCCCAGGCGGTGTTCAGCGCGCCGACCGTGCCGTAGCGGGTCTGGAGCCAGGCGCGGAAGTGCCGTGCGGACTCGGGGCAGAAGCATTCGAGCGTGTGGTCGGCGTACTCGTTGCCCACATGCCACATCGCCAGCGCCGGGTGCTCGGCGTACCGGGTGGCGATCGCCGTCGCGAGGCGCACGGCGTGCTCGCGGAAGATCGGCGAGCTGGGGCAGTAGCCCTGCCGGGACCCGAACTCCAGCCGCACGCCCTGGGCGTCGACCGGCATGACCTCCGGGTGCCGGCGAACCAGCCAAGGCGGCGGGGTGGCGGTCGCGGTGGCGAGGTCGGCGGACACGCCGTGCTCGTGGAGCAGGTCGAGGACGCGATCCAGCCACCCGAAGTCGTACGCGCCGGGCGCGGGTTCCAGCCTGGACCAGGAGAAGACCGCGACGGTGGCCATGGTGACCCCGGCCTCGGCCATGAGCCGGACGTCCTCGGCCCAGACCTCCTCCGGCCACTGCTCGGGGTTGTAGTCACCGCCGAACAGCAGCCCCGGCACTCGGGTCAGGCGCACTAATCGCTCCTTTCAAGCTGTCCCAAATCTGTATTCAGAATTCATAGTGTAGTATTTTGCACTACGTCAAGCGCTAAGCAGATCAGGGCCGAAGACCGAAGGAGCCTCATGCCGATCGAGCGGCGACCGCTACGCGAGCAGATCAGGGAAGAGCTGCTGAGCAGGCTCGATCGAGGTGATTTCGCCGCGGGGACGGACATCAACGAGGTCGCGCTGGCGACCGATCTCGGCGTCAGCCGCACTCCCCTGCGCGAGGCGTTGATCACCCTGGCGGGCGAGGGAGTGCTGGAAAGCAACCAGGGCCGGGGGTTTCGGTTCGCGCCGGTGAGCCGGAAAGAGTTCAGGGAGCTGTGCGAGATCGTCGCCGCCCTGGAGTCGCTCGCGCTCGAACGCTCCGACCCCGCCTACCTCCGCGAGATCGCGCCCGAACTGCTCAGGCTGGCCCGCGACTTCCCCGACCGGATCGCCGAGCAGCAGGTGATAGAACGGCACGACGACGAGTGGCACGACCTGCTGCTGAGCGGCTGCCGCAACGAGCGCCTGCTGGACCTCATCACCAGCGTCAAGGCCGGGATGCGCCGCTACGCCCACCTGCTCGCGGGCGACGAGACACCCCTGGAGCGCGAGGCGGCGGAACACTGCCGCGTGGCCGAACTCCTCATCGCCGGGGACCTGGCTCAGGCGGCCGAGGCACTGCGCGGCAACTGGATCAACGGCATGGAACGGATGATGTCGCACATCCCCGCCTCCTGACGGCCCGGCCCGGCCTCGACCCGGTCCGCACGACCGCCGGGCCGTGACGCCTTAGGACGGCCTTAACGTCGCCATGACACCGCCCTATGACCGTGGGCCGCATTCTCGGTGATGTCAGCACGAACGAGACATCCGAAGGAAAGCTTCCATGCGTAAGATCATTGCCGCTTCGGCCCTGGCCCTGACGCTCACCGCCGCCGCCATGGCGGGAACCATGTTCGCCGGGGCCGCGGGCGCCGACGTCATCCCAGGGCACCACGGCTACGTCGTCACCAGCCCTGGCGGGGCGCAGGTCCACTCGTGTCCGAGCAAGTCCTGCCCGGTGGTCGACTCGATCCCCACCGGCGGCTGGACCGGCGGCTGGGCCAGCGGCGAGTGGCTGAGCCTCGACACCGGCGGCTGGGCCTCGACCGCCCAGCTCACCCAGGCCTGACGACGGGCTCATCCAGCCTGACGAAGGACGCCGCGGGCCCGCCACGCACCTCTCCTGGAGGTGGGTGGCGGGCCCGCGGCCGTTCCCCGAGGGGGCGGTCTACTTCACGCCGGCCTCGCGCATGTCACGCAGCTCGCGCTTCAGCTCCTTGATCTCGTCGCGCAGCCGCGCCGCCACCTCGAACTGCAGGTCGGCCGCCGACTGGTGCATCTGCTCGGTGAGCGACTCGATGAGCGTCTCCATCTGCGCGCGCGGCATCTCGCCCGCGATCGCCTTGGCGTGCTGTCCCGCCGCCTTCGCCGCGAACCCCGGCACGGGCGCCTTGCCGCGGGACTGCTGCCGGCCGCTGCCCATCAGCTGCTCGGTGTCGGCGTCCTCGCGTTGCAGCGAGTCGAGGATGTCGGCGATCTTCTTGCGGAGCGGCTGCGGGTCGATGCCGTTGGCCTCGTTGTAGGCGATCTGCTTGGCCCGGCGCCGGGAGGTCTCCTCGATCGCCCGCTCCATCGACGGGGTGATCTTGTCGGCGTACATGTGGACCTGGCCCGACACGTTTCGCGCCGCACGGCCGATCGTCTGGATCAGCGAGGTCTCCGAGCGCAGGAAGCCCTCCTTGTCGGCGTCGAGGATGGCCACCAGCGACACCTCGGGCAGGTCGAGGCCCTCACGCAGCAGGTTGATGCCGACGAGCACGTCGAACTCGCCCATCCGCAGCTCGCGCAGCAGCTCGATCCGGCGCAGCGTGTCGACCTCGCTGTGCAGGTAGCGCACCCTGATGCCGAGCTCGAGGAGGTAGTCGGTGAGGTCCTCGGACATCTTCTTCGTCAGCGTGGTGACCAGGACACGCTCGTCCCTGTCGGCGCGCTCGCGGATCTCGTGGACCAGGTCGTCGATCTGGCCCTTGGTCGGCTTGACGACCACCTCGGGGTCGACGAGCCCGGTGGGACGGATGACCTGCTCGACGACCTCGCCCTTGACCCTGCCCAGCTCGTAGGAGCCGGGGGTGGCCGACAGGTAGACGGTCTGGCCGATCCGCTCCAGGAACTCCTCCCACTTCAGCGGCCTGTTGTCGAGCGCGGACGGCAGGCGGAAGCCGTGGTCGACGAGGGTGCGCTTGCGGGAGGCGTCGCCTTCGTACATCGCGCCGATCTGCGGGACCGTCTGGTGGGACTCGTCGAGGACCAGCAGGAAGTCTTCGGGGAAGTAGTCGAGCAGCGTGTTGGGCGCGCTGCCCGCCTCGCGGCCGTCCATGTGACGCGAGTAGTTCTCGATGCCGGCGCAGGTGCCGACCTGGCGCATCATCTCGATGTCGTAGGTGGTGCGCATCCGCAGCCGCTGCGCCTCCAGCAGCTTGCCCTGCCGCTCGAGCTCGGACAGCCGCTCGGCCAGCTCGGCCTCGATGCCGTCGACGGCCTTGGCCATCCGCTCCTCGCCCGCCACGTAGTGGGAGGCGGGGAAGATGTAGAGCTCCTGGTCCTCGGTGATGACGTCGCCGGTCAGCGGGTGCATCGTGGACAGCTTCTCGATCTCGTCGCCGAACATCTCGATGCGGACGGCCAGCTCTTCGTACTTCGGGATGATCTCGATCGTGTCGCCGCGCACCCTGAAGGTGCCGCGGGTGAAGGCCAGGTCGTTGCGGGTGTACTGCATGTCGACCAGGCGGCGCAGCAACTGGTCGCGGTCGACCTCCATGCCGACGCGGAGCCTGGTCATGCGGTCGACGTACTCCTGGGGGGTGCCCAGGCCGTAGATGCACGAGACCGAGGCGACCACGATCGTGTCGCGCCTGGTCAGCAACGAGTTGGTCGCCGAGTGGCGCAGTCGCTCGACCTCGTCGTTGATCGAGGAGTCCTTCTCGATATAGGTGTCGCTCTGCGGCACGTAGGCCTCAGGCTGGTAATAGTCGTAGTAGGAGACGAAGTACTCGACCGCGTTGTTGGGCAGCATCTCGCGCAACTCGTTGGCGAACTGCGCGGCGAGCGTCTTGTTGGGCTGCATGACGAGCGTGGGCCGCTGCAGCCGCTCGATCAGCCAGGCCACCGAGGCCGTCTTGCCCGTGCCGGTGGCGCCGAGCAGGACGTTGTCCTTCTCCCCTGCCCGCACCCTGCGCTCCAGCTCGGCGATCGCCGTGGGCTGGTCGCCGGAGGGGGTCATCTCGGTGACGACCTCGAAGGGCGCCACCCTGCGCTGCAAATCTGTTACCGGCCGCATGTCATTCACTGTAGGTGGTGGCACCGACATTTCTTACGGCAAGCCCACCCCCCACCGCGGCACCGGCTGACGCCCGTCCGGGCACGCCGCTCCAGCGGAGCCGCGGGATCACCTGGTGCGTGGCCGGCGGGCAGGCCCGCGCCCGTGACGACTCCCGCGCCCCCGGCCTGCCCGCGTACGAGCTCGACGGCAAGCCGGTGATCGCCGCTCTCACCGTCGCGGCACGCTGAGCGACAAACTCCTCGCAGGCCGTTTACAGGGGGGCGTCCGCTCGGATATCTCCTAGGGAAGGTCCTCACCGTCCCAGCACGCCGACACCTCGGGCCCCGTCCGGGGGGCCCTTCACCGTCACGGGATGTTGACATCCTTTTGCAAGCGATCATCAAGGGATGCCCGATACGGTACGGATTCCCCCCGGTTCGACGAGAGAGGTGCGATGTCTCGACCAAGAGAGGCTCTGATCCAAGCAGGTCAGGGCATAGCTCAGGCCGTGGCCCAAGGCGGAAACGTTCGGCAGGCCATGGGCCAGGCCGTCGAACAGGCGGTGGGCCAGGTCGGTCAGCTGGCAGGGCAGGCACCTGGCTTCCAGCTCAACCCGCACGACTTCCTCGCCGCCCGCGACGGCGGCGTCTCCGTCGGCACGGTCATCGAGGCGCGCTCGGCCTCGCTGAACGAGGCCGGTGAGATCGTCAGCCGCAGCTTCAGCGAGCGCGGCCAGAACGGCGAGCCGCTGCACGTCATCTCCCCCGTCGTGATCCCCAAGGGCAGCACGGCCAAGGTGGTCATCCCGCTGGTCATCCTGGTCGTGCTGGGGCTCGTCGGCGCGCTCGGCAACGTGGTCCCGGGCATCGACGTGCTGTTCGGCCCGCACTACTGGCTGGTGCTCGTGCTCGCCGCGGTGTTCCTGTGGTGGCGGCGCAGCGTCGTCATGGTGCCCGAGGGCTGCAAGGCGCTGATCACCAAGTTCGGCAAGCTGGTGCACATCGCCGACCCGGGCAGGGTGACGCTGTTCAATCCGTGGAAGCGGGTCAGCTACATCGTCAACACCACGCGCGAGTACCCGTTCAACGCGCCCATCCGCGAGGCGCCGACCCAGCAGGGCGTCAAGGCCAGCGTCGACCTGTTCCTGCAGTTCAGGATCGAGAACCCGGCAGAGTTCATCTTCGTGCTCGGCTCGGTCAGCGGCTTCCAGTCCAAGCTGCAGAACGCCATCAGCGAGGTCACCCGCTCGCTCATCTACGCGCAGCGGGCAGAGGAGATCTACGACCTGGTGGGCGAGAGCACGCTCGGCATGCTCGACAACCTCAACCAGCAGTTCCTGCCCGCCGTACGGCTGACGGACGTGAACATCACCCACGCCGAGCCGTCCAGCCAGGAGTACCGGATGGACCTGGCGGCCCCCGAGATGGTGCGGGTGGCCAAGGAGGCCTACACCTACGAGTACGAGCTGCAGCTGCGCAAGGAGCAGAACGAGGGCGACCTGGTCAAGGAACTGGCCGGGCTGCAGGAGACGCTGAGCGCCATCCAGGCCGAGATCGCCGCCTACCAGGCGCGCATGGACACCGCGCTGGAGCGGGCCTCCCACCAGGCCAAGGCGCAGGCCAGGCAGCGGCTGGTCGAGGCCGAGTCGACCGCCAACGCCAACTCCGCGCTGCTGGAGGCGCAGGCGCTGGACATCAGGGCACTGTCGGCCGCCGAGGCCCCCGAGATCCTCGACTACCGCTTCCAGCAGGACCTGCTGGACAAGCTGGAGTCGGTCGCGGGACGGCTGCCTCAGGTGGTGCAGGTCGGCGAGGACACCGACATCGACTTCCTGGCGCTGGCCCAGCAGCTGGTGGGCGGCAAGGGGGCGGCGCTGTTCTCGCCCGAGGACATGGCGGCCATCAGGTCCAGGCTGGCCGAGATCGGCCGGCGCGTCGAGGAGCGGAACAACGAGATCTCCGCGCTGCTCAAGCGGGCCGCAGATGAGGTGGCCGGCGCGACCGACCCCGCGGTCATCCCCGGCCCTGCCATCCCCGCGATCCCTGCCACGTCGCCCGCTCCCGCCGTAGCCGCCGCGAGCGGTCCTGACGGGGAGAGCGAGGCCCGGCGGGCCGCGCGGCAGCCGTCCGAGAGCACCCGCGACTGGGAGCACGTCGACGTCGAGACGACGATCGAGCGCCCGATGCGGCTGCCCAACCCCGCGGCCCCCACGGCCCCCACGGCCCCCACGGCCTCCGCGGCCCCCGGCGCGCTGCCCTCCTACGAGCGTCCCGTCCAGCCGCCGCCGCCACCGCCCGGCTCGGCCGTCCCAGGCCCCCCGCCCCAGGGCGGCGCGGGGCGAGGCGCCGAGTGGCCCGCCGCGCCGTCAGGAGCGACAGGTGGCGGCTGGCCCGCGCCGCCCCCCGAGCCACGGCCGCTCGGCACCCCGGTCTGGCCCGCCCAGCAGCCCCAGGGCAACGAGGAGGATGACGCCCGATGAGCCGCGAGTTCTCGAAGATCAAGGAGTCGCTGGCCGCCTGGTCCGACATCCGCCAGCTGCTGCGCGGCGGTGAGCAGGGCCAGCTCGTGCCCGTCGTCATCCCCAAGGACCGGCGCGGTTTCGCGTGGATGACGCTGGTGTTCCTCGCTTTGTACTTCGCGGGGATGGCGGTCTTCGCCGGCATGCTGCTGGCGGCCCTGGCCGCCGTCGCCGTTCTCCTGGCGGCCCTGGTCTGGATGTGGCGGCGCGCCATCATCGAGATCGAGGAGGGCACCACCGGCGTGCGCAGCAGGTGGGGCGCCATCACCGGGGTCCTGCCTCCCGGCCGCCACTACCTGTGGCTGCCGTGGGACAGGGTGGACGCGGTCGTCGACACCTCCACCGAGATCCCCTACTCCGCCCCCATCGGCGCCTGCCCGACGGCCGAGAACGTGCCGCTGAAGTCGATCGAGTTCTTCCTGAAGTTCCGCATCGTCGACCCCGTCGCCTTCGTCCGCACGATCGGCGCGGGCAACTTCGACCTGGTGCTGTCGAGCGCCGTTCAGGACGCCATCAGGCAGCGCAGCCGCAGGGTCAACACCGAGCGCGCCTACGACCTGCGCGGCTCCGACGTCGGCGACATGCAGGAGGCGCTCAACAGGCAGCTCGGCAGGTACGGCGTGCGCATCACCGGCGCCAACATCCCCGATGTGCAGCTTCCCGACCAGTACCAGCAGCACCTGGCCACCCGCGAGAAGGTCGCCAAGGAGCTGTCGGCATACGAGCGCGAGTGGGAACTGACCCGCAAGCGCCGCATCGACACCCTGTTGATGGAGATCGAGCGGTCGAAGAAGACCCGCGACGCCCGCGTGGTCGAGGTCAAGGCCGCCCACAACACCGCCCGCAAGGACGTCGCCCGCATGCTGGAGGAGCAGGAGACCGAGGCCCAGCGGGTCCGCTGGGAGATCGAGGCGCGCGGCAGGGCCGAGCTCACCTCCGCCGAGAACGAGGCGAAGGCGCTGCGCAGGCTCGCCGACTCCTACCGCGACAACCGCGCCGTCCTGCAGTACGAGCTGGCTCGCCGCCGCCTCGACGTGGGCGCCAAGCTGGCCGAGAACGCGCCGCAGCCGCTCGTCGTCCGTACGGCGAACGGACAGGGCGACTCGGCGCTCTCCACCCTGCTCCTGGCCCAGCTGCTGCCCAGGATCGCGGGGAACGGCCAGGCCAACCCGCCCGTTGGCCAGTAAAAACCCCAAGGAGAACCCTCATGGTGTTCCGCAAGCTGATGGCCGCTTTCGGTGCGGGCGTCGAGGTTGACACGGTCCTGCACAACGCCACCGTCAGGCCCGGCGAGGCCCTGCGCGGGGTGGTCAACTTCAAGAGCGGCAGCTCGGACTACAAGGTCGACGGGATCACCATCGACCTCACCGCGGTGGTCGAGGTCGAGAGCGGCGACAACGAGTACAAGACGACCTACAGCTTCCTGCGCCAGCAGGTGGCCGGCCCCTTCCACCTCGCGGCGGGCGCCTCCCACTCGCAGCCCTTCCAGATCCAGGTGCCGTGGGAGACGCCGATCAGCGCGATCGGCAACCACCCGCTGCACGGGATGCGCCTGGGCGTGCAGACCGAACTGGCGCTGGCGGGCGCCATGGACAAGGGCGACCTCGACCCGCTGTACGTCACGCCGCTGCCGGCGCAGGAGCACGTGCTGGCCGCGCTCGACCGGATGGGGTTCCGCTTCAAGAAGGCCGATCTGGAGCGGGGCACGCTGTACGGCTCGACGATGCCGTTCTTCCAGGAGATCGAGTACTACGCGGGCGGCCAGTGGCACGGGCACTTCAACGAGCTGGAGCTGACGTTCATCGCGGGACCCGCCCAGATGGACGTGATCCTGGAGGCCGACAAGCGCGGCGGCTTCCTCACCTCCAGCCAGGACACCTACAACCGCTTCACCGTCCGCTACGGCGACCACCCCGGTGCGGCCGAGCAGGCGCTGCAGTCGGGCCTGGAGCAGATGGCCCGCCGCCGCGGCTGGTTCTGACGGTTCACCCCGCACGGCGCGTGGGGCCACCCGGCCCCTCGCGCCGTCCTCAACCCGCGGCCACCGCCAGCAGGTGGCCGCTGACGCCGAGCAGCGACGGCACCGACTCCAGCCTGCGGGCCGCCTCCAGCATCAGCTGCCTGCGCTCGGGGTCGTCCAGCCAGTCGTTGACGTCGCCGTAGAGCCAGAACGCGCCTTCGAGCCCGTAGCGCTCCGGCGTCGCGAACCCGGCCGCCTCGAACTCCGCTGTGATCTCCTCGGGGTCGTGCGCGTGCCCGGTGAACCCGTGGCGCATCGACTTGATGGTTCCGCTCTCCAGCGCCTCGAAGGCCGTGCGCCGCGTCGGTTCCTCCAGGTAGAAGCCCTGGCAGATCGTGTCATGGATGACGGAGTAGCGGGTGATCACCGCGGCCGCGACGACGCCGCCTGGCCGTACCGCCCTGCGCGCCTCGGCCAGCACCCGGATCCTGTCCTCGCGCGACGGCAGGTGGTAGAGCGGGCCGAGCAGGAGCACCGCGTCGAACGAGCCGTCGGGCGCGTCCAGCGCCCGGGCGTCACCGAGCCTCGCCGTCACGCCGGGGATCGAGGACGCCTGCTCGACGTGCAGCGGCACGGGATCGATCAACTCGACCTCGTAGCCGTCGGCGACCAGCCACTCCGCGTGGACGCCGGTGCCGCCGCCCACGTCGAGGACGCGGGCGGGCGCCTGGGGCAGGACCCTGCGCAGGACGTCCTGGGTGCGACAGAACTCCAGGCGGCCGCGGTCGCCGCGCAGGCGGGCGTTCTCCCTGCCCTGCTCGTAGTAGGCCAGCACGTCGGGGGCGAGTCGTTCCATAGTGGATCATCCTGCCCTATCGCGCGGGCGGCGCGACGGTGTACATCCGGCCGACCCACCTGCCGTAGCGGGGCCCGCTGAGCGCCCGGTAGTCGTGGCGACGGTACACGTGGAAGACCGCCCGCTTCACCCACGCGGGCCCCGCCGCCAGGTTCGGCGGCAGCTCCGTGATCGGGTACCCGCGGTAGGAGCGGACGCGCACCCGCAACCCCGCCGCCGCGGCCTTGGCGAACCTGGCGGAGGCGGTGTGGTCGAGGTGGTCGGCGGGCGTTCCCGAGGGGTCGGGGTCGAGCGTGCGCAGCTCGGTCGGCCTGAACCTGGTCAGGAGTGCCGCGAGCATGCCGGTCACGTCGGCCTTCGACAGGCATCTGCCCGGCGAGGTGAAGGCGCGCACGCAGGCCGTCACGCCTGACAGCAGCCGCGACAGCGCGTGGGGACCTCCGTCCGCGCGCGGGTCGCCGCCGTCGGGCAGACCGGCGAAGACCAGCCGCACTCTTGGGCTGCCGACCAGCCACTCGGTCCTGACGGGCACCCCTGCGACCAGCACGGTACGGCCCCGCCACAGGTCGGGGACGCCCGCCAGCCACGCGTAGGCGGCGCGGATGCCCGCCTGCCGCTGACCGGCGTAGGCGTGCGGATCGTGCCCGTCCTCCAGGCCCGCCGTCCCCTCCCCCGCGGTGAGGAACACCGTCATCGTGGGCCGCCCCGCCGCCACGGCGCCGAACAGGTCGGGGCTCATGAACAGCAGGTCGTCGTCGGGGTGCGCCACCACCTGGGCGAACCGTTCGCCCACCTCCGGCAGGCCGAGCAGATGCCTGATCGGGCGGACCGCGAAAGGCGCCACCGTGAACAGCACGAGCGCGGCGGAGACGAGCAGGCTGAACGCGCGCATGCCGTACCGACAGAAGAACACTCCCCACCCCCGTGAGCCCCGTCCGCCGACGGTAACGGCGGGCGTCGCGCCACGTCATCGGCCAGAAGTCGGGTCCGTTCTCATCCGTTGGTATTACTGTGCGCTGGTGATCGCATGACGCCCTCGTTACCATGGCCTGGGGGTCACGAGGAGGTGCGGGGCACACCATGAAGCGGCTCGTCATGGGGATGAAGCGGGTCGCGCCATGGGCCGCGCAGAACGCCGACGGCGCCATCGCGCTGTCGCTGGCGATCATCGTGGGCGTGCTGGGCATCATGCCGGAGACGGTGATACCCGACGCCGTCCAGGCCCAGCTCATCAGCGCCGCGACGCTGGTCATCCTCGCCCTCGTCGCCACCGCGCTGCTCAGGGACCGGGTACGGCAGGCCCCCGTCGAGCGCACCATCACCTCGGGCGCCCTCACCCAGCTGCCCGAGCGGCTGGAGCGCCTGGACCACATCGAGTCGCTGGTCGCGGGCACCCGCAAGGCACTCGACGAGCTGCAACTGGTCAGGGTGCTCGGCAGCAGGCAGGAGATCGGCGAGGCGCTGGCCGCCGCGCGCAAGGACACCACCAGGTGGAGCTTCAAGGGCGGCACCGGCACCTACCTGCGCGCCGTCACGCTGCCGGAGTGCGTCGCCGCCTCCCGCAAGGTCAGGCGGCACCTCACGATCACCGCCGAGATCATCGACCCCACGAACGAGGTCGTCTGCGAGGCCTACGCGCACTACCGGCGCTCGCTGTCGGACCTGCCCGACGGCACGGGCGAGCGCTGGTCGACCGACAGGGCGAGGAAGGAGTCCTACGCGACGATCCTGGCCGCCTTCTGGCACCGCCAGCGCTACGGGCTGCTCGACATCAGCGTCGGCCTGTCCCACACGATGACGACCTTCCGCTGGGACCTGTCGGCCACACGCCTGGTCATGACCGTCGAGGACCCGAACAGGGCGATGAGCGCCCTGGCCGGGACCTTCTACTACGAGAACTGCGACTCGGAGCTGCGGCTCAGCCTGGAGCAGGCGCGAAGGGTCCCCATCGAGCGCTACAAGGCGGTGCCGCTCAGCGACGAGCCCACGGTCGAGGAGGTCGAGGAGCTGTTCAGGCGCATCGAGCTACCGTTGCCGAAGACCTACACCGAGCACGACGTGGTGGACGTCGCCAGGAAGGCGCTGCGGGCGAAGGACCCCTACGGGTCATGAGCCACCAGGCGGTGCACGAGGAGATCCTGCGGGGCGAGGGCAGGCGGTGGGCGCTTCAGGCGCTGTCCGACCTCGGCGGGCTGCGAGCCGTACGGCATCCGCTGGGCTTCGTCTGCCTGCCGCTCGAACGCGACGGCGGCGAGGGCGTCTGCCTGCACCTGTGGTCGAAGGCGTTCCCGCACGCCGACGCCACCACCTCACAGATCCACTGCCACAGCTGGGACCTGGTCAGCCACGTCCTCTACGGCCAGGTGCGCAACGTGCACGTGGTCGTAGAGGACGCGGCCGCCGACGCCACGCACAGGGTGTTCGAGGTGGTCAGCGACGCCGGAGGCGACCGCATCGAGCCGACCCGGCGGACGGTGCGCCACCGCACCGGCCTGGAGGAGGTGTTCGGCGAGGGCGACACCTACACGCTGCCCGCCGACCGCTTCCACTCCAGCGTGGTCCCCGAGGACGGCGAGGCGGCCACGATCGCCCTGGGAAGGGGCCGGCCCGGCAGCCATGACCTGTCGCTGGGGCCGCTCGGCACGCCCGCCCACCACATCATCCGCGAGCGTCTCGACGCCGCTGAGACCGCGCGAGCGGCGAGACTGATAGCCGAGCACCTCATCTAGGGAGGACCCCGTGGACCTCGAGCACGCTCGGCAGGTGGCGGCGCAGGCCGCCGAAGCCGCTGGGAGACTCCTTCGTGAGGGCGGGCGGGGCGGCACGCCCGGCGCGCGGCCCAAGGGCGAGAACGGCGACGTGGTCACCGACCTCGACGTGGCCTCGGAGAAGCTGCTGCTCGAACGCATCCTGACCGCCTTCCCCGACCATTCGGTGATCGCCGAGGAGTCGGGCCTGGTGGGCGCGGCCGGCGGGGAGTGGACCTGGCTGATCGACCCGCTCGACGGCACCAACAACGTGGCCATCGGCCTGCCCGCCTACGTCGTCGGTCTCGCGTTGTGCCATCACGGGCGGCCCGTGCTCGGCGTCGTGCACGAGCCCGTCCCCGCGCACACCTGGTCGGCCGTCCTCGGGCGGGGAGCCCACGGCCCTTCGGGGGTGCGGCTGGCACCGCCGTACCGGCCGTGGCGGCACGGGCCGGTGGTGGCGTGGACGCAGGGCCACGGGGTCTCGCGAGCCGCGGCGCACCCGCTGAAGATGCGCCTGGACCTGGGCGCGCGGCGGGTGCTGCAGCTGTGGGCGCCGCTGCTGTCGTGGGTGATGCTGGCCAGGGGCGACATCGACGGTTTCGTGGGCTACTGCGCCGAGGCGGTGGACCTGCCCGCGGGGGCGCTGCTGGCCCATGAGGCGGGCATCGAGATCAGGGCGCTGGACGGCGGGCCGTTCCTCTGGGGCGTCGACGGGCCGCCCGAGGACCGCAGCTTCGTCGCCGGCCATCCTGAGGCGATCCCGGCCCTGCTGGAGCTGGTCGGCTCGGCCTGAGGCGATCCCGGCCCCGCCGGAGCCGGCCGGCTCGGCCTGAGGCGATCACCGCCCCGCCGGAGCCGGCCGGCTCAGCCTGACGTGAGCGTGAGGGCGGCGACGGAGGCGGCGATGCCCGCGACGGCCAGCCCTATGCCCGTGAGCACGAAGCGGCCCATCGGCACCCTCACCCCGTGCCTGGCGCACGACTCGAACCACAGCAGCGTGGCCAGCGACGCCCACGGCGTGACCACGGGGCCGACGTTGACGCCGACGAGCAGCGCGAGCGGATCGGTGACGACGCTCTCCAACGCCGTATAGGCGGGCAGGTTGTTGATCGCGTTGGCCAGGCCCGCTCCCACGAAGGCCACACGGTAGGGGTCCTGGGCCTCGCCCAGCAGCCACGACATGACCGCCGACAGCCCGTGGGCGCTCAGCGTCGGCACGACGAGGAACAGCCCGGTGACGAAGATCAGCAACTGCCACGGGACCAGGCTCCAGGCGAGCTTCTCCCTGTCCCGCACGAAGAAGGCCACCACCACGATGGCCGCGGACACCGGCGCCGCGACCGAGACCGGCACCTCCAGCAGCAGCGCGCCGATGAACAGCGCGCACGCCGCGGACGCCGCCCAGAACAGCACCCTGTCGGCGGCTGGCTCCAGCCGGGGAGGGGTGTAGCGCTCGTGGCCCCGCCAGTAGAACACCCACAGGAACACCATCGTCACCGCGATCGCGGCGAGCTGGGCCGTCCACATGTGGCCCGCGAACTCCCTGGTGGACAGGTTGATCTTCTCCATGCCCAGCAGGTTGGTCAGGTTGGAGACGGGAAGCAGCAGGCTCGCGGTGTTGGCCAGCCAGATCGTCGACATGGCCAGCGGGAGCGCGGCCACGCCCGCGCGCGGGGCGAGGGCGAGCATGACGGGTGTCAGAAGGACGGCCGTGGTGTCGAGGTTCAGGAAGATCGTCACCAGGGAGGCGAAGGCCACGCACAGCAGGAAGAGCGCGAGGTTGCTCCCTCGGGCCACCACCGCCATCCTGGCCGCCAGGACGTCGAAGACCTGGGCCTCCTTGGTCAACTCCGCCAGCACGATGACCCCCACCAGGAAGATCATCAACGGCCAGATGCCGTCGAGCTCCTCCACCGCCCGTTCGAGTGGAAGAAGCCCGCTCGCCACGAACGCCAGTCCGAGGGCGAGCAGCCCGATCCTGATCCAGTCCAGGACGCCCAGTCGGCTCAGCACGGCTCGATCTTCGCACATGGGCAGAAGTCAGCGAACTGATCGTCTTGCGTGCCGTTCCCCTCCACATCCGCGACGCCACCGGGGATACTGGCGCAATGGCGCGTGACGGCAGGCCCACCGACATCTTCGTCAGCTATTCCCCCGCCGACACGGCCTGGGCCACCTGGATCGCGTGGGAACTCGAAGCGGCCGGATACCGGACGATGATCCAGGCCTGGGACTTCGTGCCGGGCACGAACTTCATCGACTTCATGGACAGGGGAGTCAGCGAGGCGCAGGTCGTCGTGGCCGTGCTGTCGCGCAACTACCTCACCTCCCGCTACGGCCGCATGGAGTGGCAGGCCGCGCTGCGGGCCGCGCCCGACAACCCGTCCAGCAGGCTGATCACCGTCCGCCTCGAGGACGTGCCGCTCGAAGGGCTGCTGTCCACGATCACCTGGGTCGACCTGGTCGGCGTCACCGACCCGGCCAAGGCGCGCGGCCTGCTGCTCAACCGCATCGCCGAGGCGGTCGCCGGGCGCGCCAAGCCTCACCGGCCGCCCGCCTTCCCGCACGACGGGGCCGAGCCCGCGCGCGAGAACGAGCCCCCGCGGGAGGACGAGCCGGCGCGCGAGCGGATCGGCAGGGTCAGGCGCACACCCCGTTCTGCGCCCTCCTTCCCGCTCGGCCAGGCGGAGGAGCGCACCCGCGACACGCTCAGCGTGTTACACCTGGGCGGCACCAGGTTCGGGCGGGCGCTGCCCGACCCCGGCGAGCCGTTCACGCCGGAGGACCTGCAGGCCCGCATCTGGGCGGACCTGACCAGGATGCAGGACAAGGGGATGCCGAAGCCCGACCTGATGGTGGTCACCGGCGACCTGACCGAGTCGGGCACGCTCACCCAGTTCGGCCACGCCACCCAGTTCCTGACCAGCCTGCGCGTGCTGCTCGGCCTCGAGCCGCGCCGGCTGATCGTGGTCCCGGGCCCGCGCGACGTGACCAAGGCCGCCGCCAAGGCGTACTTCGCCACCTGCGAGGCCGACGACGTGCGGCCGCAGCCGCCGTACTGGCCGAAGTGGCGCCACTACGCCGGCATGTTCGGCGAGCTGCACCATGAGGGGCCGGTGTTCGACGGCGGGCAGCCGTGGACCCTGTTCGAGGTGCCGGAGCTGCGGCTGGCCGTGGCGGGACTCAACTCGACGATGGCGATGAGCCACCTGGAGAAGGACGCCTACGGGCTGGTCGGCGAGGCGCAGGCGGCCTGGTTCGCCGAGCGGCTGCGCGAGTACGAGGAACGCTCGTGGCTGCGTCTGGGCGCCATCGGCCACGCCCCGAGCGGGCTGCGCGACATCACCACGATGGAGCGTCTGATCGGGCACCGGCTGAACCTGCTCTTCCACGGGCCTGGCCCCACCGCCGAGGGCACCGTGGGCGCGCCGAGACGGCACCAGGTCGTCGAGCTCACTCCCACCGGCATCCGCGTCTGGACCCCCGACGCGGAGCCCGAGCGCACCCCGTACCGGTGGAAGGCCGCCCAGTCGACGTTCACCGGCGAGACGGCGCCCGCGCCCACCAGGGCCCCCGAGGTCGCCGAGCGCGACCCGAGCCCCATCGCGCTGCTGCTCGACCGCGTCGCCGAGGTCTGCGAGGCCAGGCACGAGCGCATCAAGATCCGCAGGTTCGACACCTACCTGGTGATGACCTACCCGGAGGACGGCTTCGTCCGCCAGGTGATGATCGCCGCCCACGTCGGCGAACTGACCTCCGAACACACCGACTCCCTCGTACGGCAGGCGCACGCCACCACCCTCGGCCTCGAACTCGTCTACCAGGGGCCGCCCCCGGCCAGGGCGCTGCGCGAGGAGCTGATGCGCAGGGGCGTGCGGGTGCGCAGCTTCACCGAGTTCCAGGGCCTGCTAGACCTGTCGGAGTACGTCGCCGAGCAGTCGGCGAGGCTGCGCGCCGACCGCCGCTACCCTCCGGCGCTGTACGTCCCCCAGCGCTACCGCGAGCTGGACCGGCCGGCGCCCGAGACCAGGGACGGGCTCACCGACGAGCTGATGCGGCTGCTGTCGGCCGACCACGGCAGGTTCCTGCTGCTGCTGGGCGACTTCGGCCACGGCAAGACCTTCGCGCTGCGGGAGCTGGCCAGGCGCATCCCCACCGAGCTGCCGCACCTGACGCCGATCCTCATCGAGCTGCGCGCCCTGGACAAGGCGCACTCCGTCGACGGGCTCGTCGCCGCGCACCTGGCCAACCACGGCGAGGAGCTCATCGACCTCAAGGCGTTCCACTACCTGCTGCGGCAGGGCAGGATCGTGCTGCTGTTCGACGGGTTCGACGAGCTGGTCACCCGCGTCACCTACGACAGGGCCGCCGATCACCTGACCACCCTGCTGGCCGCGGCCGAGGACAAGGCGAAGATCGTCGTGGCCAGCCGTACCCAGCACTTCAAGTCCCACGGGCAGGTGCTGACCACGCTCGGCGAGATGGTCGGGGTACTGCCGCAGCGGCGGGTCTTCAGCGTGGAGGACTTCACCCACGGGCAGATCCGCTCCTACCTGGCCAACCGCTTCGTCGACGGCGACGAGGCCGAGTCCCGCATGTCGCTGCTCGAAGGCATCAAGGACCTGCTGGACCTCGGGCGCAACCCCAGGATGCTGAGCTTCATCGCCGACCTCGACGCCGAGCGGCTGCGCACGGTCGCCACCGCCCGGCACACGATCAGCCCCGCCCTGCTGTACGACGAGATCCTCAGCGCGTGGCTGGCCTTCGAGGAACGCCGCACCAGCGTGCCCGGCGCGCCCGCGACGCTGACCACCGAGGAACTGCGCCGGGCGGTCACCGCGCTGGCGCTGCGGCTCTGGGACACCGGAGAGTCCTTCCTCGGCCTGGCCGAGCTGACCGAGATCGCCGAGACGCTCACCGATCTGGCCGACGGCCAGCTGACCGGCGTGCAGACCGCCCACGCGGTGGGGACCGGCAGCCTGATGGTCCGCACCGACGAGGGAATGTTCGGCTTCATCCACGCCTCGGTGATGGAGTGGCTGATCGCCAGGCAGATCGCGGCCTCGCTGCCCGACTCGGCGCTGCTGTCCAGGCGGCCGCTGTCGGCCCTGATGGTGGAGTTCCTGTGCGACCTGGCCGACACCAGGGCCGCGCAGGGCTGGGTGGCGGCGGTGCTGTCCGATCCCGGCACCGACGATGTTGTCAGGGCCAACGCGGTCAAGATCCTGGCGAGGCTGCGCACGCCCGCCAAGGCCGATCTGCGCGGCGCGAACCTGCAGGGCGAGGACCTGTCGGGACGCGACCTGCACGAGGCCGACCTCACCGGCGCGCGGCTCGACGGGGCCACGCTCGCCGGGACCGACCTGTCCAGGGCGATCCTGCGTGACGCGAGCCTGCGGGGGGCGCGGCTCGACGGGGCCACGCTGGCCGGCGCCGACCTGCGGGGTGCCGACCTGTCGGGGGCGCGGCTGTACGGCGCCGACCTGAGCGACACGGCCGTCGAGGGCAGCCGCTGGCACCGGGCCGCACTGATCAACGTCAAGGGGACGCTGCCCGCCCTGCGCGGCGCGGCGACCGTCCCTGGCGACCCTGTCGAGGTGGAGCTGGCGCCTGCGGCGATCGGCGTGCCGTACGGGTACCACTTCCAGACCAGCCGCCTGCCCGAGCCGATCGCCTACAGCCCGTCGGGCGCGCTGCTGGCGGTCGGCAACGAGGACGGCGGTGTACTGCTGCTCGCGGGCGGCCTGCCGGTGCGCACGCTGCAGGGGCACAGCGGCCGGGTCTACGCGGTCGCCTTCAGCGGCGACCTGCTCGCGTCGGGGGCCAGCGACGGCACGGTCGTGTTGTGGGACCCGCTCACGGGCGAGCGGCTGCACACGCTGCGCGGCCACGCCGACGGAGTGTGGCCGGTGCGCTTCAGCCCCGCGGGCGACCTGATCGCGGCCGGCGGAGGCGACGGCGACGTGCGCATCTGGTCCACCGCGACCGGCGAGCTCCTGCACCGCATGACCGGGCACACCGCTCCCATCTTCACCGCCGCCTTCACCTCGTGGGGGCTCGTCACAGGCGACGCGGCGGGCACCGTACGCGTCTGGGACCCCCTCTCCGGCCGGCTCATCCGCACGCTCTTCTCCGGGCAGGGCTCCGTCTACCGCGCCGCCTTCTCCGGCGATCTGCTCGCCACCGGCCACGAGGACGGCACGGTACGCGTCTGGAAGGACGGCGAGCTCCTGCACACGCTGTCCGGGCACACCGGGCGGGTCTACTGCGTCACCTTCTCCCCTGCCGGCGACCTGCTGGCCACCGGCGACGTCGAGGGCGCGGTCCTGCTGTGGGAGCCGCGCTCCGGCGAGTCTCGCGGACCGCACACCACCCACAGGGCCGCCGTCTACCAGGTGACCTTCTCCCCTTCGGGCGAGCTGCTGGCCACCGGCGACTCCGACGGCACCGTCCGCGTGCAGGAGGTCGGAGGGGCCGCGAAGACCGAGCTGTCAGGCCACCGCAGCTCGGTGTGGCCCTTCTCCTTCCGCCCTGACGGCGCGCAGCTGGCCACCAGCAGCAACGACGGCACCACCCGCCTGTGGGACCCGATCACCGGGCAGTGCACGCGCGTCCTGCGCGGCCACGGCCGCCGCATCTCCTCCGTCGCCTTCAGCACCGACGGCTCGATGCTGGCCACCAGCGGCAACGACGGCGCGGTCAGGATCTGGGAGCCGCGCACCTGCCGCCGCCTGCGAGAGTTCACCGGCGCCGCCGACCGTCTGATCTCCGCCGTCTTCTCCCCCACCGGACCGGTCCTGGCCACCGCCAGCAACGACGGCGGCGTCCACTTCTGGAACGCGCTCACCGGCGAGCACGAGCGGGAACTGCACGTCGAGACCGACCACGTGTGGGCGGAGGCGTTCAGCCCCGACGGCTGGCACCTGGCCACCGCCAACGACGACGACAGCGTCAGGATCTGGTACCGCCCGACCGCCCGGCTGGTCAGCAACCTGGCCGACCACAAGGGCAGGGTGCGTTCGATCGGCTTCAGCCCTGACGGCGTCTTCGTCGCCACCGGCTGCGACGACAAGCTGATCCGCGTCTGGCACGCCCAGTCCGGCGGCAGGGTCGCGACCCTGGAAGGGCACACCGACCGCGTCTACTCGGTCTCCTTCGATCCCTCCGGCCGGTTGCTGGCCAGCGCGAGCAACGACGGCAGAGCGATGATCTGGGAGCTGCGCCCGGGCAAGCCGTGGAACCCACGGCTGGTGCACACGCTGAGCGGGCACGCCGGACGGCTGTGGAGCGCGGCCTTCTCCTCCACCGGCGACCTGCTGGCCACCGGCGGCGACGACCTGACGGTACGGGTGTGGGACGTCGCCACCGGGCGGCTGCTGCACACCCTTCGCGGCCACTCCCGCAGGGTGCTGTCCGTCGCGTTCTCCCCCGACGGCCTGCTGGCCAGCGCGGGCGACGACGGAGTGGTCATCCTCTGGCGGGACGGCGTACGGCAGGCCACGCTCCTCGGCCTGCCCGAGGGATGGGCGGCGATGGCGCCCGACGGGCGCTACAAGTTCCAGGGCGAGGTGGCAGGACAGTTCTGGCACGTGATCGGAACGGCCAGGTTCGAGCTCGGCGAGCTCGATCCGCACCTGCCTGCCGTCCGCTCGGTCGCGATGGACGCCGAGTTCTGATCGTGGTCCGTCTCGTCTCACCGCCGCGCGGCCGACCAGCCCACGCGCCCGGAGCGGCCACGCCTTTCGGCGATCAGCCCACCCCGAGGAGGCCCGGCGCTGTTCGCGTCTCGACAGGGGCGAGGTGGTCGGGCGCCCTGCGCGTGACCTTCGCTCAGCCGCTGAGCCGCTCCCACACCTGCTCGACCCTGGCTTCCAGGTCGTCCAGCGAGCCCTCGTTCGGGATCACGATGTCGGCGACCGCCAGCCGCTCCTCCCGCGAGGCCTGGGCGGCGATGCGGGCTCGCGCGTCATGCTCGGACATGCCCCTGACCTTGGTGAGCCGCTCGACGCGGACCTCGTCTGAGGCGTCGACGACGATCACGACCTCATACATCGGGGCCAGCTTGTTCTCCGCCAGCAGCGGCACGTCGTAGACCACCACGGCGCCGTCGGGCGCGCTCTTCTGCAGCTCCGCGACGCGTTCGCCCACCAGCGGGTGGACGATCCCGTTGAGCGTGGCCAGCTTCTCGGAGTCGGCGAACACGATCGAGCCGAGCCGCTCCCTGTCGAGCGAGCCGTCCTCGCGCAGGATCTCCTCGCCGAACGCCGCCACCACCCTGGCCAGCCCCTCCGTGCCGGGCTCGACCACCTCTCTGGCGATCTTGTCAGCATCGATCACGACCGCGCCGCGCTCCGCCAGTCGCTTGGAGACCTCGCTCTTCCCCGACCCGATCCCGCCGGTCAGACCCACTTTCAGCACACGCAGAGCCTATCCGTCCAGGAGATCTCTGACGTCAACCTCTCCGCATATGCACCAGAGTGAGATGATCGTCCATTCGCTCCCGACTCGTTTCCTTGTACCCCATGCGACGGTAGAGGCGCAGATTGCCCTCCGACAGGTGGCCGGTGAACAGGTCGAACGCCGTCGCCTCGGCCACCTGCTCGTGCAGGGCCTCCAGCAGCGCGGTCCCGATGCCGCTCCCCTGCGCGTCGGGCGCCACCACCAGCCGCCCGACCAGGCAGGTGGTGCCCGCCGGCTGGCCCCTGACCGCGCCGACGATCCGTCCGCCCACGATGGCCTTGAGCACGACAGCCGACTCGATCGCCTTGCGCACCTGCTCCACCGACTCCACCAGCGGCGGGATGAACGGGTCACCGTACAGCTGGGCCTCGGTGACGTAGGCCGCCCGCTGCACCGTCAGGATCTCTCCCGCGTCCTGTGCCACCGCCCGCGCGATCATCCCCTCACCTTAGCGGCCCCCTCCCTCCCGGGTACGGCAAGCGCCCCCGCCGCCTTGCCGGCGGCCGCCCGTCAACCCCCTCTCCAGACCTCAGGGCAGCTCGGCACAGCTCAGGCGCGACACAGCACAGCTCGAGCAGCGCCCTGACACGGACACGGGGCACGGGGCACGGGGCACGTGGCACGTGGCACGGGGGCACGGGGGCACGGGGGCACGGGACATGGGGCACGGGGCATGGGTCACGGGTCACGTCACGAACAGGCTCGGCACGCCTCGGAGCGGCCCGGGCGTCCCGGCACCCCAGGCGCGGCCCAGCACGCCTCGGAGCAGCGCAGGCGCGTCCCGGCACCCCGGCGCGGGCCCTGCTGGAACAGAAGAGGCTCAGCACGGCTCGGAGGCGGCGGCTCGGCGTGGTTGGGGGCGGTATGAGACACGGTTCGAGGACGACGGGCGCAGCACGAGGCGGCGCGGGACGCGGGGCGAGGCGGTGCGGGACTGGGGCGAGGCGCGCGGCTCGGCGTGCGAGGCGAGACAAGGCGAGGCGGGAGGCCAGGCAAGGCGAGGCGGGAGGCGGGACAAGGCGAGGCGGGACAAGGCGACGCGGGGCGGGATGGTGCCGGACGGGACGGGCCGGGTGGGACGCGACGGGGCGGCGAGGTGCGAGGCCGAAGGGTGCGAGGCCGAAGGGTGCGAGGCCGAAGGGTGTAGGGCTGGGGGTGCGAGGCCGAAGGGTGTAGGGCTGGGGGTGCGGGAGCGCAGGTCAGGGAGCGAGTCGTCGGGGGACGGTCCATCGGTGGGGGCAGGGTTCGATAAGTTGGTCTAATGTCTTTTGCCCGCGCAGCAGCCCGACCGAGCGAATCCTCCGCTTTGTCGCGGCTCGCGTGGCTGGACGCGCTCCGCGGCATCGGTGCCGTCGCCGTGCTGGCGGAGCACCTGCTGCCATGGGTGGTCCCGTCCCTGCGGCCGTACTGGTTCAACCTCGGCATGTACGGCGTGCTGGTGTTCTTCCTCGTCAGCGGCTACATCATCCCGACCTCGCTGGAACGCCGCGGCGACGTGGGCGGCTTCTGGGTGGGCAGGCTCTGCCGCCTCTACCCCCTCTACCTCACGGTGATCGCCCTGGTCCTGGCCACGTCGTGGTGGATCCCGATCCGTGAGGCCGTCCCGAGGGAGTCGTCCTCGGTCGCCGCCCACGCCACGATGCTCCAGGACGCCCTGGGCACCGGCGCCACGGTCGACACCATGTGGACCCTCGCCTACGAGATGGTGTTCTACCTGCTCGTCACCACCCTGTTCGTCGCGGGCGCGCACCGCCGCAGCGGCCCGACCTCGATCGGGTTCGGCGCGGCGGCCGTCGTCAGCGGTCTGTTCATGGCGGCCGCGCCGATCGCGCCGGGTCCCTGGCCTTCTTGGCTGGCGTTCACGGTCTTCTTCGGCGGCGTCGCCTGCCTGATCAGCGGCAGGTTCGTGAAGGCCGCCGCGTACGTCATGGGCGCGGGCGCCCTGGCCCTGCTGATCCTGACCAGCAGGGTGCCGTGGTTCGGGCTCGCCATCCTCGCCGTCATGTTCGCCGGCACGGCCATCCAGCGCTGGGAGCGAGGCGAGGGCGTGCTCTGGCCGGTCGCCGTCACCGCCGCGCTCGTCGCGGTGGCTCCCGCCTGGGCGATCCAGGCGGGCTGGTGGTGGGTACGGCCCGGCGTGTGGATCACCACGATCGCGCTGGCGGCCGTGACCTTCGCGGGCGCGATGGCGCTGCGGCGGCGCGCGACGTTCCGCCTCCTGGCCTGGCTCGGAATGATCAGCTACTCGCTCTACCTGCTACATCATCCGCTGCTGAAGGCCTTCATCACGGTGACGGGCGACCTGCGCTGGGTGCCGCTACCGGTGCAGGTGTCGATGGCGGGACTGTTCCTGGTGCTCACGGTGGGGGCGAGCTGGTTGACCTATCGCTTCGTCGAACTCCCGATGCAGCGCCTCGGCCGCCGCCTCACCGCCCGCCGCGCCTGATCCAGGACACCGACACAGGCCACCACGCCGTCCCTGACCACCCGGCCTCCATCTCCATCGAGCTCGGGTGCCGATCTCCCCGCAGCTACGACTACGGCCCGATACGGCCGCCTCCCGCGTCCGGCGGCTCAGCTCCCCCACGCCAAGCCTTCGGGCCGATCCCCCGCGTCACCCAGGGGACCCTGCCGCCACACAGCATGGGTGCCGTGCAGCATGGGTGCCGTGCATCCTGCTGCCGCGCCCAAGAGTTCGCCGAACTCGCCCCGGAGGAGCGTTCGAGCCCAGAGCGGAGGGCCACGGGTCCGTTGGAGTGGCCCGGCCGCGCGCGCTCGGGGAAGCGTGCCCGTTGGGGTGGCCCAGTCACGCGCTCGGGAAGGCGTGCCCCTTGGGGCGGCCCGACCATGCGCGCTCAGGGAAGCGGGTCCGTTGGGGTGGCCCGGTCACGCGCTCGGGAAGGCGTGTCCCTGGACAGGCCCCGGCCACGTGCCAGGGGTGGCGCGTGACCCCTGCTTGCCGTACAGGCCATGAGACAGACACGGAGCGAACGCGGAGAAGCCCCGCACGGACGGATGTCCGTGCGGGGCTTCTCCGACTAGCTCAGCCCGAGAGGAGCGTCAGCTCTGCCCACCGGCAAGCTTCTCGCGCAGGGCCGCGAGGGCCTCGTCCGAAGCGAGCGCGCCGGCGGCCGGAGCCGAGGACGAGCTGCTGCTGGACGGAGCCTGGGTCTCGCCGCTGTAGGTCGAGGGGACTTCGCCCGCCTCGGCCTCGGCCTTGCGGGCGTCCTCGATCTGCTTCTTGTGGGCCTCGAAGCGGGTCTGCGCCTCGGCGTACTGGCGCTCCCACTCCTCACGCTGCCTGTCGAAGCCCTCGAGCCACTCCCCGGTCTCCGGGTCGAAGCCCTCGGGGTAGATGTAGTTGCCCTGGTCGTCGTAGGTGGCCGCCATGCCGTACAGCGTCGGGTCGAACTCGACCTCGGCGCCGACGCCCTCGTTGGCCTGCTTCAGCGAGAGGCTGATCCGGCGACGGTCGAGGTCGATGTCGATGATCTTCACGAAGATCTCGTCGCCGACCTGGACGACCTGCTCGGGGATCTCCACGTGGCGCTCGGCCAGCTCGGAGATGTGGACCAGGCCCTCGATGCCCTCCTCGACCCGGACGAACGCGCCGAACGGCACCAGCTTGGTGACGCGGCCCGGCACGACCTGGCCGATCTGGTGGGTGCGGGCGAACTGCTGCCACGGGTCTTCCTGCGTCGCCTTGAGCGAGAGGGAGACGCGCTCGCGCTCCATGTCGACGTCGAGAACCTCGACGGTGACCTCCTGGCCGACCTCGACAACCTCGGAGGGGTGGTCGATGTGCTTCCAGGAGAGCTCGGAGACGTGAACCAGACCGTCGACGCCGCCGAGGTCCACGAACGCACCGAAGTTAACGATCGAGGACACGACGCCCTTGCGGACCTGGCCCTTCTGGAGGGTGTTGAGGAAGGTCTGGCGGACCTCGGACTGCGTCTGCTCGAGCCAGGCGCGGCGGGACAGGACCACGTTGTTGCGGTTCTTGTCCAGCTCGATGATCTTGGCTTCGAGCTCGCGGCCGACGTAGGGCTGCAGGTCGCGAACACGGCGCATCTCGACCAGGGACGCCGGCAGGAAGCCACGGAGGCCGATGTCGAGGATGAGACCACCCTTGACGACCTCGATGACGGTGCCGGTGACGATGCCGTCCTCGTCCTTGATCTTCTCGATCGTGCCCCAGGCGCGCTCGTACTGCGCGCGCTTCTTGGACAGGATCAGGCGACCCTCCTTGTCCTCCTTCTGGAGAACCAGGGCCTCGACGTGCTCGCCGACCTCGACAACCTCAGCCGGGTCGACATCGTGCTTGATCGAGAGCTCACGCGAGGGAATGACACCCTCGGTCTTGTAACCGATGTCGAGCAAGACCTCGTCTCGATCGACCTTGACGACGGTGCCCTCGACGATGTCGCCGTCGTTGAAGTACTTGATGGTCTCGTCGATCGCGGCGAGGAAGGCCTCTTCGGAACCGATGTCGTTGACCGCTACCTGCGGGGTGCTCGAGGTGGCCTCGGTGCTGCTCGTCATGTGTGGAATTGCTCCGAACGCGGACAGATGTCGATGTGGCGGATGCGCAGCAGGCTCTCTTCCGCATCAAGCCGAGGATGACGTCATCGACGAGACCGAGCGCGAGCCCGCTCCGTCTGAGGCGCGCGCGAGCCCACAGCGCAGCGATCAGCATATGAGACCTGGCGGGCGGGGTCAATCCGAGGACACGGGAGTGCAAGGCGCGCAAAGCCGCGTGGGGCCGCCTAGTAGGCGTTGAGCTGGGCTCTCCGCTTGACAGCGATATTACCCTCAGTTTTCCGTGGGATGGAGATCCGCTGCGGGTCTCCATCGGAGACAAAGCGCTCGCCAGGGTGTTTGTTCAGCCATTCCAACCAGTACTGTGAGCACCACTTTCGGCACTCGCCCCGCTTGCCGTTGCTCTGGATCCGCTGGATCGCGCCCGCGTCGAAATTTTTCGCGTATGGCGAAAACGAGGGTTCGGCGCCCGCGAGGAAGACGCCCTCGACATCGTAGTCCGTGCCGTCCCATGATCCGGCCTTGGCGATCTTCTTGGGGTGCGGCATCGAGCCGAACGGCAGGGCGAGCGTGTCCGAGGCCGGCGCGCCGAGCTTCTTCAGCAGCCGTTCCAGCCTGACGATCTGCTCCTTGACCTTCTTCTTCGGCAGCACGGCCAGGTTGGGATGGGACCAGGTGTGGTTGGCCACCTCGAAGCCGCGCTCCGTCAGCCACCGCACGGCCGCGGCCTGGTCCTCCTGGCGCCGCAGGCCGAAGGGGTAGTGGTTGATCCAGAAGGTGGCCACGGGCCTGAAGCCCGGGTACTTCCTGGCCACGTCGTAGATGATCCCGACGGCGGTGTCCTTCTTGGGCATGCCGCCGCCGTCGAGCGCGAAGTGGCTGGCGTGGCCGTCGTCGAAGGTGAGGACCACAGGGAACTTGCCTGCGGGCACCCTGATGTCTCCGGTCACGAACTCCTTGGCGGTGATCGGGACGTAACCCTGCCTGGCCAGCTTCTCCAGCTCCTGGCGGACCTGCGATGGCGTGCGGTCGATCGAGGCGAACCGCTTCTTCATGATCCGGTGGTACATGAGCACGGGGACCAGGCCGAGCTCGTTCGCCTTCACCTGCTTGGCGAACTCGGGGGTCGCGTTGACCGCGGGCGGCAGGTCGGAGCTCGGCAGATCCGGTTTCGCCGCGGGCGTGGCCTGGGGGTCCTGCGACGGCTTCGCCGTGCCGACCGCCGCGGTGCGCCCCACGGTGGGTTCGCCCGCGGTCGGCAGCAGCAGAAGAGCCGCGATCGCGATCGTGATGACCACGGCGTTGGCCACCCCAAGGATCCGCGTGAGCAACGCTGAATTCCGCACTGAACTCCCGTGCCGATCGGGGGCAGACCAATCACCTCAGCCTAGACCAGAACGGCACAGAGGCTCTCATGATCGACCCGCCGGGCCGTGTGCTTCACCGTCCAGGCGCGCGCCCCAGAAGGGGCACGCGTCACCCGCCCCTGGCCCCGTGGGCCAGGAGCGGCGTGATGGACGGACGACGGCCCCCTGCCCACGGTGGCCTGTCCCTGAGACCCCGTACGGACCTGTCCCAGACGTGCCGTACGGAGTGGAGGGAGCGGGTCAGTGACCCGCGTCCTCCCACGTGCGGCCGACGCCCACGGAGACGTCCAGAGGGACGCGCAGGCTGTAGGCGGAGTTCATCTGGTCGGTGACGACCTGCCGGAGCGTCTCCAGCTCGCCCGGGGCCACCTCGAACACCAGCTCGTCGTGTACCTGCAGCAGCATCCTTGAGGCGAGCCTCTCCTCGCGCAGCGCCTGGCTCACGTTGAGCATCGCGACCTTGATGATGTCGGCCGCCGAGCCCTGGATCGGCGCGTTGAGCGCCATCCGCTCGGCCATCTCGCGCCGCTGCCTGTTGTCACTGGTCAGGTCGGGCAGGTAGCGGCGCCGGCCCATGATGGTCTCGGTGTAGCCGTCCTTGCGGGCCTGGGTGACGATCTCGTGCAGGAAGTCGCGGACGCCGCCGAACTCCTCGAAGTACTCCTCCTTGAGCGCCCTGGCCTCGGCGACGGGGATGTTCAGCTGCCCCGACAACCCGAAGTCCGACAGCCCGTAGGCCAGGCCGTAGTTCATCGCCTTGATCCGGGCGCGCAGCTCGCCGTCGACCTGCTCGGGCGGCAGGTCGAAGACGCGGGCGGCGGTCGCCTGGTGGAAGTCGTGACCGGACTCGAAGGCGGCGATCAGCGACTCGTCGCCCGACAGGTGCGCCATGATGCGCAGCTCGATCTGGCTGTAGTCGGCGGTCAGCAGCGTCTCGTAGCCCTCCCCGACGACGAAGCCCTGCCTGATGCGCCGGCCCTCGGAGGTGCGGATCGGGATGTTCTGCAGGTTGGGCTTCTCGCTCGACAGACGCCCCGTGGCCGCGACGATCTGGTTGAACGTCGTGTGGATGCGCCCGTCGTCGGTGATCTCCTTGATCAGCCCCTCGACCGTGGTGCGCAGCTTCTGCTGGTCGCGGTGGCGCAACATGATGATCGGCAGTTCGTGGTCGGTCTGCGTGGCCAGCCAGGTGAGCGCGTCGGCGTCGGTGGTGTAGCCGGTCTTGGTCTTCTTGGTCTTGGGCAGGTTGAGCCTGACGAAGAAGATCTCCTGCAGCTGCTTGGGCGAGCCCAGGTTGAACGGCTCGCCGACCACGCGGTGCGCCTCCTCGACGGCCTGCTTGACCGCGCCGCCGAACTCCGACTCCAGGCCCGCGAGATATGCGCGGTCGGCGCCGATGCCGGCCCGCTCCATCTCGGCCAGCACGCTCAGCAGGGGCAGCTCGACGTCCTCCAGCAGCTGGGTGCCGCCGCGCCCGGCCAGGAAGGACTCCAGCGAGTCGGCCAGCTCGCGCACCGCGTGAGCGCGCAGCGCCAGATCCTTGGCAGGCGCGTCGTCGTCGTCGCCGAACAGCGCGGCCTGGCCGCCGGAGTCCTCCTCGACCTTGAGGTCGCGGTTGAGGTAGCGGCGGGCGAGGTCCTCCAGGGCGAAGGTGCGCTGACCCGGCATCGCCAGGTAGGCGGCCAGCGCGGTGTCGCACGCCAGGCCTCTCAGCTCCATCCCCTGCGCCCACAGGGCCAGCATGGGGCCCTTGGCGTCGTGGACGGCCTTCGGCCTCGCCTCGTCGGCCAGCCACGCCCTGAGGGCGCTCTCGTCGGCCTCCGTGAGCCTCGTGGGGTCGATGTGGGCGGCCGTGCCGTCGGGCGAGGCGACGGCGATGCCGTCGATACGGCCCGTGCCGCTGCCGTAGGCGCCCTTGAAGGCCAGCCCCGCGCGCCCCTCGGGCATCGCCGACAGCCATCCCGCGACCCTGTCGGGGCCGAGGATCACCGTCTCCACCTCGAAGCCCTGCTCGGGCTCGGCCTCACCGGTGCCGAGCACCTTGAAGACGCGCTCGCGCAGTTCGCCGCGGATCTGCAGCGAGTCGAACAGCTTGTTGATCTCCTCGCGCTCCCACACGCCCTGCTTCAGCTCGGCCAGGTCGGCCTCGACGGGCACGTCGCGCAGCAGCTCGGTCAGCCTGCGGTTCATCAGGACCTGGGCGACGTGCTCGCGCAACTTGTCGCCGACCTTGCCCTTGACCTCGTCGACCCGGTCGACCAGGGCGGTCAGCGAGCCGAACTCGCGCACCCACTTGGCCGCGGTCTTCTCCCCCACCCCTGGGATGCTCAGCAGGTTGTCGCTGGGGTCGCCGCGCAGCGCGGCGAAGTCAGGGTACTGCTGCGGCGTCAGGTCGTACTTCTCCACGACCGCCTCGGGGGTGAAGCGCGTCATGTCGCTGATGCCGCGCCTGGTCATCAGCACCGTGATGTCCTGGCTGACCAGCTGGAGCGCGTCGCGGTCACCGGTGACGATCAGCACGCTCATGCCCTCGGCGGCGGCGCGGGTGGCCAGCGTGGCGATCAGGTCGTCGGCCTCGTAGCCCGCCAGCGACAGGCGCGGGATGCGCATGGTGTCGAGCAGCTCGAAGATCAGCTGCATCTGCCCGCGGAAGTCTTCGGGCGTCTCGCTGCGGTTGGCCTTGTACTCGGCGTACTCGACGTGCCTGAAGGTCGGCTCCGACCTGTCGAAGCACACCGCCACGTTGGTCGGCTGCTCATCGCGCAGGATGTTCGTCAGCATCGAGGTGAACCCGTAGACCGCCTCGGTGTGCTGACCGTCGGAGGTCATCAGGTTGGCGTCCTTCAGGGCGTAGAACGCCCGATAGGCAAGGGAATGCCCATCCAGGAGCAACAGGCAAGGACGGGTGGGGGTCACTTCACTCTTCGGCACACTGGCAGCCTAGTCTCCATGTGCGACAGAAAACGTGAGCTCTAGGTACAGGAGGCCTCCCCTTGACGTTCGACGTAGCCGTGGTGAACGAGCTGAACAAGGGCACCCTCGGCGAGCGGATGGGCATCGAGTTCGTCGAGGCCAGCGCCGAGCGCGTGGTGGCGAGGATGCCGGTGAAGGGCAACACCCAGCCGTACGGCCTGCTGCACGGCGGCGCCTCGGTCGTGCTCGCCGAGTCGATCGGCTCGATCGGCGCGGCCATCCACGCCGGATCCGAGCGCATCGCGGTCGGGATCGAGATCAACGCCACCCACCACAGGTCGGCCACCGAGGGCTACGTGACGGGCGTGGGGACCATGCTGCACGGCGGCAGGTCGCTGGCCAGCTACGAAGTCGTGATCAGCGACGAGCAGGGCCGCAGGGTGTGCACCTCGCGCATCACGTGCATGCTGCGGGACGCCTGAGTAACACGCGCGAGTTGTGCGCACCCTTTGCGCGGCCGCCCCAGTGGTCGCTACGGTTGTGCCGACAGAGCCGCGGGGAGGCCGAGTAGAAAACGTGTGGGGCCGGGGAAGCCCTACATGGTCCCAAAGGCCCCCCCGGTTCCTCTGTACGGCTAGAGCACCTTCGACAGGAACAGCTTCGTCCGCTCGTGCTGCGGGTTGGACAGCACCTCGCGCGGCGCGCCCTTCTCCACCACGAGCCCGTCGTCCATGAACACCAGCGAGTCGCCGACCTCGCGGGCGAAACCCATCTCGTGGGTGACCACGACCATGGTCATGCCGTCCCTGGCCAGGCCCTTCATGACGTCGAGGACCTCGCCGACCAGCTCGGGGTCCAGCGCGGAGGTCGGCTCGTCGAAGAGCATGAGCTTCGGCTGCATGGCCAGCGCCCTGGCGATCGCGACGCGCTGCTGCTGACCTCCCGACAGCTGGGCCGGGTAGTTGCCCATCTTCCCGCCGAGCCCCACCCGCTCGAGAAGCTCGGCGGCCCTGGCCCGCACCATGGCGCCCGATTCGCGCTTGACCCGCTGGGGCGCCTCCATGACGTTCTCCAGCGCGGTCATGTGCGGGAAGAGGTTGAAGCGCTGGAACACCATGCCGATGTCCTTGCGCTGCGCCGCGACCTCCCTCTCCTTGAGCTCGTGCAGCTTGCCGCCGTGCTCGCGGTAGCCGATCAGCTTGCCGTCCACCCACAGGCGGCCGGCGTTGATCTTCTCGAGGTGGTTGATGCAGCGCAGGAACGTGGACTTGCCCGACCCGGACGGGCCGATGACGCACATCACCTCGCCGTTGCGGACCTCGAGGTCGATGCCCTTGAGCACATCGACGTGACCGAAGCTCTTGCAGACCTGCTCGGCCCTGACCATCACGTCGTTCATGCCGCCCCGCCTACGTTCCTGACCCGGCCGCCGCCGGGGAGTGACCCCTTCGCGAAGTATCGCTCCAGGTAGTACTGCCCCACCATCATGATCGAGGACAGGATCAGGTACCAGATGCAGGCCATGATCAGCATCGGGATGACCTGGTAGGTCGTGGCGTAGATCGTCTGCGCCGTGAAGGTCAGCTCCAGGTACGGGATGGCCACCACGAGCGAGGTGTTCTTCAGCATCGAGATCGCCTCGTTGCCCGTCGGCGGCACGATGACCCGCATGGCCTGAGGAAGCACGATCCGCCGCATCGTCTGCATGCGGGTCATGCCCAGCGCCTGGGAGGCCTCCTGCTGCCCCGGGTCGACCGACAGGATGCCGGCCCTGATGATCTCGGCCATGTAGGCCGCCTCGTTGAGGATCAGGCCGAGCGCCGCCATCACCGCCGCGCTGTAGAGCGCGTTGGTCGGCCACGTGGCGAACTCGGGGCCGAACGGGATGCCGATCCCGACCTGCGGGAAGAGCGCCCCGATGTTGCCCCAGATCAGCAGCTGCGTGTAAAGCGGGGTGCCGCGGAAGACCCACAGGTACAGCCAGGCCGCGCCGCGCATCAGCGGGTTGGCCGACAGACGCATGAGCGCGAGCACGATGCCCAGGCCGACACCGCCGACCATGGCGGCGATGGTGAGCCAGATCGTGTTGCGCACGCCGTTCAGCACGGGCTCGGACAGGAAGTACTTCCACTGCTCGGGCCAGTTGTAGTTCGGATTGGTGATCAGGTTGTTGACCAGCATCGCGGCCAGCACCACGATGATCACCGCCGCGACCCACCGACCCGGGTGCCGGACGGGCACGGCTCTGATCACTTCAGGCCGCGCCCTCTCCGTCTCAGTCATGGGTTACCCCTGTGCCCCGTTGATCACCGGGTCAGTGATGGCGCCGTCGCCGACACCCCACTTGTCGAGGATCGACTTGTAGGTACCGTCCGCCATGACCTCCTTCAGCCCCGCGAGCCACGCGTCCTTGAAGGTCCCCGAGTTCTTGCCGATGGCGAACCCGTAGGGCGCGGTGTCGTAGGCCTGACCGATGATCTCCAGCTTGTCGCCGGTCTGCTTGACCGCGTAGCCCACGATGGGCGAGTCGGCGAGCATGCCGTCGATCTTGCCGGACACCAGGTCGGCGTTGACCTCGGTCTGCTGCTTGCGCACGACCTGGTCGATGGCGGGCTTGCCCGCCTTGGTGCAGGCCTCGCTCTTCGCCTTGATGTCGTCGACCTGAACGGTGCCCTGCTGGACACCGATCTTCTTGCCGCAGGCGTCGTCGGGGTTGACGGCCTTCGGGTTGCCCTTCAGCGCCGCCCACGCGGTGCCGGCGGAGTAGTAGGTGACGAAGTCGACGACCTTCTCCCGCTCCTTGTTGTCCGTGAAGGAGGAGGAGCCCAGCTCGTACTTGCCCGACCCCAGCCCAGGGATGATCGTGTCGAAGCCGGCGTTCTGGAACTCGGCGGTCAGGCCGAGCTTGCCCGCGATGGCCTCGACGAGTTCGACGTCCCAGCCCACGATCTTCTGGGAGGCGGGGTCGACCGACTCGTTCGGCGGGTAGGAGGCGTCGACACCGACGATCAGCTTGCCGTCCGACTTGATCGCGTCGGGCACCATCGCCGCCAGCGTGTTCTGCGCGCTGGGCGCGGCCGAGGAGGCCCCTGTCGCCGCCGGGGCGGCAGGACTGGCGGCGGTCGTGCCGCCGCCACCACAGGCCGTGAGCGTCAGCGCGCCCGCGACGACGAACGTGCCTGCCGCGAGCGCGCGGCGGGAAAGAGTACCCATACTCACAACGGTCCCCTTCGGTTCCTGGTCTTGTCGCAGAGATGCTCCCGCAAGCTTGTCACCAGGCAGATCACCGCTCAGACACAATCGGACAACTTCCTACAAGCGTAAGTCTTTCGACATAAGCCGAATATCGGGTCAACATCTCTTGCGACCGACCTCTGTCACAAGGCACCGTCCTCCTCGTACCGTGGCGACGTGCGCCGACCCATCCTCATCGCCTGCGCCCTGCTGGCGCTGGCCTCCTGCAGCTCGGCCCCCGCACCGGCGAAACCACAGGCGAGGCCGACCTACGACCTGCCCGCCCGCCCTGTTCGCGTCAACGAGGTCCCGATCCACGCGGCGCCCGTCAACGACGGGGACGCGCGGTTCCAGGTGATCGGCCTGCAGACCGGCCAGGCCAGCCTCTCAGGCAGTCACGCCGAGTGGCCGGCCAAGGGGCAGTTCATCACAGTCCGTGTCGTGGTGGAAAATCCGGGAAGATCCACATCTCGGTTCGACGCGCGCAGGCAGCGGCTGGTCACCGCCGACGGGCGCACCCACCCCATCAGCGACACCGCGCAGATCACCAAGCGCCAGCCCGTCGAGATCCCCGTCGGAGCGGGCGTGCGACTCGAGATGGACCTCTGGTTCGACATCCCCAAGGACGCCAAGCCCACCGCCGTCAAGCTGTACGGCGACCCACCCATCGGCTATCCCAGCACCGACGGCGCGCAGGTGGCGCTGAAATGACGACGGGCGGGGCCGCCGAAGACGACCCCGCCCGCCCCCGTCGCTCAGTGTCCGTTGGCGCTCGTCTCACCGAGATCGCCGCCCAGATAGGCGGCCCGCACGGCGGGATCGTTCAGAAGATCGTGCGCGGGAGCGCTCTTGACGATCTTCCCGGTCTCCAGCACGTACGCCCGGTGCGCCAGCTGCAGCGCCTGCTGGGCGTTCTGCTCCACCAGCAGGACCGTCGTACCCCTGCGGTTGATCTCCTCGATGATGTCGAAGATCTGCTTGACCAGCAGCGGCGCCAGACCCATCGAAGGCTCGTCGAGCAGCAGCACCTTCGGCTTGGCCATCAGCGCCCTGCCGATCGCCAGCATCTGCTGCTCGCCACCCGACATCGTGCCCGCGAACTGGTTGCGCCGCTCCGCAAGACGCGGGAACAGCTCGTAGGCCTCGTTCAGCTCGGGAGCGATGTCGCCGCTACGGGTGTAGGCGCCCATCAGCAGGTTGTCGTGGACGGTCATGCCGGGGAAGATGCCGCGGCCCTCGGGCGCCTGGCCCAGGCCCGCCTGGACCCGCTTGTGGCCGGGCATCTTGCTGATGTCATGCCCGTCGAAGACCACCGAACCCGACGACAGCGGACGCAGGCCCGAGATGGTCTTCAGCGTCGTCGTCTTGCCCGCGCCGTTGGCGCCGATCAGCGTGACGATCTCGCCCTCGTTCACCTCGACCGAGATGCCCTTGATGGCCTCGATCTTGCCGTAGAAGACGTGGATGTCCTTGACCTCAAGAAGCATCTGCGGGTGCCCCCAAGTACGCCTCGATGACCCGCGGGTCGTTCCGCACCTCGTCCGGCAGACCATCCGCGATCTTCTGACCGAAGTCGAGGACGCCGATGCGGTCACTGATGCCCATGACGAGGCTCATGTCGTGCTCGATCAGCAGGACAGTGCGCCCCGCATCCCTGATCCTCCTGATGAGCTGCTGCAGCGCCTCCTTCTCCGCGGGGTTCATGCCCGCCGCGGGCTCGTCGAGCAGCAGCAGCTTCGGGTTGGTCGCCAGCGCCCTGGCGATCTCCAGCCGGCGCTGGTCGCCGTAGGGCAGGTTCTTGGCGTAGTCGTCGGCCCGCTGCGAGACGCCGCAGAACTCCAGCAGCTCCATCGCCAGCGCCCGGCCCTCACGCTCGGCCTTGCGGTGCCACGGCAGACCGAGCGCCACGCTCACCATGCCCGACTTGTGGTGCGCGTCCGCGCCCACCATGACGTTCTCCAGCGCCGACATGTTGTGGAACAGCCGGATGTTCTGGAACGTACGGGCGATGCCCCGCTTGGTGATTTTGAAGCGCTTCAGGCCGCTGATCTTCTCGTCCTGGAAGCGCACCTCACCCTCGGTCGGCTGGTAGACGCCGGTGACCACGTTGAACACCGTGGTCTTGCCCGCGCCGTTCGGGCCGATCAGCGCGAAGATCTCACCCTCGTTCACGATGAGATCGACCTCGCGCAGCGCCGTCACGCCGCCGAAGCGCATCGTGAGCCCGCGCAGCTCGAGCAGGGCCTTCTTCTCCTGGGTCACTTGCTCGCCCCCTCGACCGTCTCAGGCTTCGACTCGGGACCCGCGACCTCGGCGCCGAGGCTGCCCATGCCGCCCGATCCCTCTTTCAGTTCGGCCTTGCGCTGCCTGGAAGGCAACAGACCCTCGGGCCTGAAGATCATCAGAGCCACGAGCACCGCGCCGAAGATCAGCATGCGGTACTCCTGCAGGCCACGGAATCGCTCGGGCAACCAGGCGACGATGAACGCTCCCAGCATGACACCCGGCAGGTTGCCCGCGCCACCCATGACGACCGCGGCCAGGATCGTGGCCGACAGCAGGAACAGGAAGTCGTTCGGGTTCAGCGAGATGACCTTGGCGGCCCAGACCACGCCCATCGCGCCACCGATCGAGGCGCCGATGGCGAAGGCGAGCATCTTGAACCTGAACGTCGGCACACCCATGACCTCGGCGGCGTCCTCGTCCTCGCGGATGGCCGCCCAGGCCCTGCCGACGCGGCTCTTCTCCCAGCGCTTCACCAGGATGATCACGATGACGGCGAGCGCGACCAGCATGTAGTAGTACGGCCTCGGGTCCAGCACGCCGTACTTGAAGATCTGCACGCCGAAGAGCTCCACACCCTCGATGCTCGGCGGGTGCGGGATGCCGCGGATGCCGTTCGGGCCGCCGATCTCGTCGGTGTTGCGGGCCGTGATGCGGATGATCTCACCGAAGCCCAGCGTGACGATCGCCAGATAGTCACCGCGCAGCCGCAGCGTCGGCGCGCCCAGCACGACGCCCGAAAGGGCGCAGATGAGGATGCCGACGACCAGGATCTCCCAGAAGTTCCAACCTGCCCTGGTGCCCAGCAGGCCCATCGTGTAGCCGCCGATCGCGTAGAACGCGACGTAGCCGAGGTCGAGCAGGCCGGCCTGGCCGACCACCACGTTGAGGCCGATCGCCAGCACCACGAAGGTGCCGATCGGGAAGAACAGCACGCTCGCCCAGTCGGAGTACGGCGACATGATCGGCGCCAGCGAGTCCGAGGGAAGCAGCAGAGCGCCGATGATGAGCAGCACGTAGACGGTCCAGCGCTGCCACCAGGGGGCCACGGCCCACGCGTCGCGCATGCGGTCGGAGAAACCGCCCCACGCGGCTCGGATGTTTGACAGTGGATTCTTCTGGTTCATGCGCGCGCCTGCTGAAGTGATTCACCGAGAAGCCCGGTGGGCCGGAACATCAGGACCAAGACGAGGACCGTGAACGAGATCACGTGTTTCCAGTCGGAGCCGAAGATGATGGCGCCGTAGTTCTCCACGAGCCCCAGCGCGATTCCGCCGACCAAGGCCCCGCGAAGGTTTCCGATACCGCCGAGAACCGCCGCGGTGAAGGCTTTGATGCCGAAGAGAAAACCGATGTAGTAGTTGGTGTTCTCATATGCCAGCAGGTACAGCGCGCCGGCCACACCGGCCATCGCGCCGCCGATCAAGAACGTCATCTGGACGATCTTGTTGATGTCGACACCCATCAGCACCGCGGCCTCGGGGTTCTGCGCGGTCGCGCGGATACCACGGCCGATCTTGGTCCGGTTGACCAGCCGCTCCAACAGGATCATCATCACGAGCGCCGCCACGACCACGAACACCTGGTGGGTCATCACCTTGTGGCCGAAGATCGAGAACAGCTCCGTGCGCTCCATGATGCGCGGCAGGCCCATCTGAATGCGGCCGCGCTCAGGCCTGTTGAAGACGGTGGGGATGACCAGGAGCGCGAACAGCTCCTGGAGGAAGATGGAGGCGCCGATGGCCGAGATGAGCGCGGCCAGGCGGGAGGCGCCACGTTTGCGCAGCGGCCGGTAGGCGATCCGCTCGAGGGCCATAGCGGTGCCCGCCGAGGCCAGCGCACCGGCGGCGATCATGGCCAGGATCAGCCCGACGAGCGCGATGCCGGTCAGCGGAGTGTTGATGCCGAACACGAAAGGCACGAACATCGCGCCGAACGTGCCGATCATGAACACTTCCGAGTGCGCGAAGTTGATCAGCCTCAGCACGCCGTACACCATCGTGTATCCGAGCGCGATCAGCGCGTAAATGGATCCGAACGCTAGGCCGTCGATTGTTTGCGGCCAGAACTGAGCAAAGAAGTCATTGAACACGAGACGATTACCACTTCTAGGCGAGGATTCTCCTGCACTGCCGGCAGCAGATGCGCGAAAGGAGCGGGACCGCTCGCGGCGATCCCGCTCCCCGCGCATCAACTACCCGATCTCACCTGAGAGACAGGCGGGAGACCGTTACCCGAGCTTGGCCTCGGAGGCCTTGCCGAGCAGGCTGATGTTGCCGCCCTTGACCTGGTACATGTAGATGTCCTTGGCCACGACCTCACCATTGGACTCGAACTTCACCTGCTTGGAAACGCCGGGGAAGTCGACCGTCTGGATGAAGGTGTTGATGTCCTCAGCCGTCACCTTACCGGCCTTGATCGCCTCGATGAAGACCGACGCGGCGTCGAAGCCCTCCGTGGCGTAGATGGCCGGGTCGGCGTTGTAGGCGGCCTTGTAGTCTGCCGCGAACTTCTTGACCTTCTCGTCGGTCACGTCAGGCGTGGCGATGTAGCAGGGGCAGCCCACGAGCGCACCCTCCGCGTTGGTCGCGCCGGCGCCCTCGATGAGGCCCTTGTCCAGCGAACCGTCGCCGCTGAAGAACTTCGCGTCCTTCACGCCCTTGTCCCGCAGCTGCTTGAGCAGCGGGCCGGCCGCCGCGTAGTAGCCGCCGAAGAAGATGGCGTCGGGCTTGCCCGCGGCCACCTTGTTGACCACCGAGGAGAAGTCGCTCTCCGCCGGGTCGAGCGAGTCGTCGGTGACGGTGGCGCCCTTGGACTTCAGCTGCGCGCGGACCGCGTCGGCCAGCGGCTTGCCGTACTCGGACTTGTCGTCGATGACGAACACGTTCTTGGCCGCGGCGGCGCCGGCGATGAAGTCGGCGATGCCGGGGCCCTGCACACCGTCGTTCGGCAGAACGCGGTGCCAGTACTTCCAGCCGTTCTGCGCGAGCGCGGCGTTGGTCGCCGAAGCCGAGACGCTGGGAACCTTCGCCTCTTCGAGCACCGGCGCCACCTGAGCGGACTCACCGGAGAACGCGGGACCGACCAGCGCAACGATCTTGTCGGTCTTGATGGCCTGCTGGGCGAGACCGACGGCCTTGGTGGCGTCAGCCTGGCTGTCGTACTCCACCATCTCGATCTTGACCTTGGGGTTCGTCGCGTTGTACTGGTCAATGGCCAGCTTCGCGCCGTTCCTGGGCGGAATGACAATACCGGCGTTGGAACCAGTCAGGTCGCCCATGAAGCCAATCTTGACAGTGGTGGGCGCCGCTTCACCGCCACCGGGCGCCGCCGATCCGGCGGGAGCTTCAGAGCCACCGCCGCACGCGGCGAGACCGAGCGTGAGAGCCATACCAACGGCAAGCGCGCCGCCGAAGCGAGCAATCTTTGGCCGCAAGGCTGCCTTCCTTTCGCCTGATCCTTTGTCAGGACCGGATTCGCAGAGTCATGCCCATGCGGGGATGACCCAGGGGGTTGTGACGGTTAGTACAGCCAGGAGATGTCACGGGTTGGTACAGCGAACAGCCTCGTTACCGCTTCGTTATTACACCGATCCTTTACGGCTACCGCAGAGAATTGAAAGGTCAAAGAACCTCAAAGGAACGTTCCACGGTACGAAACGACCGTGGACACAGCCGCACATCAGAGGACACGCTGATGTGAAATCGGTCAGCCGACGCGACCCTGAGTGATCGGAATCCCGCTGATTGCTCAGCTCTGCTTCGTCGCGTCGTCCACGACGATCTGCGCCACCTCGCGCATGCTCAACCTACGGTCCATCGAGGCCTTCTGGATCCACCTGAACGCCTGCGGCTCGCTCCAGCCGTGCTGGGCCATCAGCAGGCCCTTGGCCCGCTCGACCAGTTTGCGGGTCTCCAGCCGGCCCGACAGCGACGACACCTCGGCCGCCAGCGCGACCATCTCCTCGTGCCTGCTGACCGCCATCTCGATCGCCGGGACGAGGTCCGCCTTGGTGAACGGCTTGACCAGGTACGCCATGGCGCCCGCGTCACGCGCCCGCTCCACCAGGTCACGCTGCGAGAATGCGGTGAGGATGAGGCAGGGGGCGATCCTGTCCGCGACGATGCGCTCGGCGGCGGAGATGCCGTCGAGGATGGGCATCTTGACGTCGAGGATCACCAGATCGGGACGGAGCTCGGTGGCCAGCTTGATCGCGTGCTCGCCGTCACCGGCCTCGCCCACGACGACGTAGCCGTCCTCCTGGAGCATCTCCTTGAGGTCGAGGCGGATCAGTGCCTCGTCTTCCGCGATCACCACTCGCCGCTGCGTACTCACGAGCAGAAGACTACCGACGTCCGCTAGATTAGATCCACGCTGGCGCCCGGAGCTGATCCACCATGGCAGGTAGACTCTGGGGGCCAGAACCGGACAAGTCCGAAAAAATGCCCCGATATCCCAACGGCAGAGGAAATGGTCTCAAACACCATCGAGTGTGGGTTCGAATCCCACTCGGGGCACTCTCACCGCCCAGCCCTCCGGTAGGGCGGATCCACAGAGCGACGACACCGAAACTGTCGGTGACGGTCGTCATGCTGAGCGCATGCGTCCTCGCGAAACCGTTGATCAAGCGCTCTCCCTGTCCTCCCAGGGCCTGAGTGGGTGGTCGCCGCACGATGCGGCGTCTCCCTCGGCGCGGTCAGGAAGGGGCGTACGGGCGCGCGGCGGGCCCATGACGAGGCCGACCTACGACGGCACCGCGACTGCCCGCGATGTCACGGCAGGCCGCTGCGCACGACGCCTACGCGCGGTCGCTCGGCCTCTACCTGGGCGACGGACACCTCGTGCAGGGCCGCAAACGGGTCTACCGGCTGTCGATCTACCGCGCGGCCGACCGGCCAGGCGTGATCGAGGAGACGGCCACCGTCATGTCGCTGGTCATGCCGACCTCGACGGTCAACCGCCGCACGCGAAGGGGCTGCACCGAGGTCACGAGCCAGTCCACGCACTGGGCGTGCCTGTTCCCCCGGCACGGGCTCGGCGTCAAGCACCGGCGTCCCATCACGCTCGGCTCCTGGCAGAGGTCGGCCGTCGAGGCGCACCCGGAGCGCTTCGTACGGGGGACGGCCTGCAGACCGAACTCGAAGGTCGCCTCGGCCGGCTGGGCGGCGGACGGCTGTCGCAGCATGAACAGGGTCAGGCGAGCGCTGCCCGGCGGCGTCCGCTGGTACCCGCCGCCGCCACTTCACGAACGAGTCGCGTGACATCCCCGGGCTCTGCGGCGACGCGCTCGATCCGCTCCAGGTGGAGTGGCGCGGCCACGCCGAGCCTGGTCGTCGCAGGCTCGGCGGCACCGACACCGTCGTGGAGGACGCCCCTGGTCACCCAGAGCGGAGGGCGGCCACGGACGACGGTCCTGGTCACGGCCCACCGATGAGAGCACCCGGGGCGGCTCGCCATACGCGAGACCGGGGGCGGCTCGCCATACGCGAGACCGGGGGCGGCTCGCCATACGCGAGACCGGGGGCGGCTCGCCATACGCGAGACCGGGGGCGGGCCTGGATGGCCGCCTCGCCTGCGGCGCCCGCGTGGCCTGCGCCAGGCGGCGCCCGCTCGCCCTCGGCACCGCTGTGAGGGCGCCGGTGCCGCTGGTGGCTGTGGCAGCATGCCAGGGACCGGATGGTGAGGGTGGAGACCGGTGGGCCGGGCGTGGCGGAGATCGCGCGGCAGGTGGCCGAGCAGGCATGGAGCGAGGGGTGCGAGTTGGCCGAGCCGGCAGACAGGATCGAGGAGCCGCTCGCGGGCGGCGGGGTCAACCAGGTGAGCCGGGTGGGGCCGACGGTGCGCAGGCCGGTGGGGCCGTGGACGCCGACGGTCCACCGCCTGCTCGAGCACGTGGCGGCGGCCGGGTTCGGCGGCGCTCCGCGCCCTCACGGGTTCGACCCGCAGGGGCGGGAGATCCTCGACTTCGTCCCCGGCGCGGTGGCCCACCACCCGGAGCCCGACCACGCGTGGAGCGAGGCGACGTTGCGGCGGGTCGGCGTGATGCTGCGCGAATACCACGACGCGACCGAGGGGTTCGGCTCGCAGGGCCCCTGGTACCTGCCGCCGCGCGAGCCCGCCGAGGTGATCTGCCATGGCGACGTCGCGCCGTACAACACGGTGTTCCGCAACGGGCTGCCGGTGGCGTTCATCGACTTCGACACCGCCCATCCAGGGCCGCGGCTGTCGGACGTGGCGTACGCGGCCTACCGGTTCGTCCCGCTGAGCGCCGACGGCGACCTGGGCGAGCAGTCGCGGCGGTTGCGGATCTTCTGCGACGCGTACGGCCTGGCGGCGGCCGACAGGCCCGGCCTTCCGCTCATGGTCCGCGAACGGTTGCACGCCCTGGTCGACCTCATGCGCGCGAAGGCGTCCGCGGGCGAGGCCGCCTTCGCGAGACACCTGGCCGACGGGCACCACACGCTCTACCTCGCCGACGCCGAGCACGTCGCCCGGCACGCCGACGCGCTAGTCCATGCCCTTCCTGCCGGGTGTCCAGAACGGCTTGGTGACGACGTCTCCACGTGACCAGCCGCGCTCGTCGACCAGGTGCGCGCGGACGGCCTGGATCGTGCGGGCCTCCCCTGCCAGATACGCGACGCCCGGCGTGTCAGGCAGGTCCAGCGCGGCGACGGCCTTCACCAGCGCCTCGGAGTTCGCCGCGGACGCGCCTCCCCTGCACACCTGGACGAGGTCGCCGGGCAGGTCGAGGTGGTCGCCGGGCTCTTCGGCCTCCACCGCGCCGAAGACGGGCTCGCCGGCCGGTACGGCGCGCAGCATGGGCCCGAAGGCCACCGCGGCCGTCTCCTCCCCCGCGAACACGTGGTACGGCGCGCCCTGCCGTAACGTGAGCCTGCCCTCCGGTCTGGTGAAGGAGACCTCCTGGCCGGGGCGGGCGGTCCTGACCCAGGTCATGCCGGGCGAGTCGCCGCCGTGGTCGTATCCGACGAGGTCGAGGCACTCCCATGCAGGGTCGTGCCGCCAGACGGAGTACGTGCGCAGGGTCAGCGGGCCGTGGACGAGCACGCGGACGTGCTGTCCCGGCGTCCAGGCGAGTCCCGCGACGGCCTCGCCGCCGATTCTCAGCCTGCGCATCCTGGGGGCGATGCGCTCGACCTCGATGATCTCGCCGGTGACGAACAGCCGGGAACGCAGCGCGCGGGTGATGGTGTTCACGGCACCTCTCTTCGATATATCTGATGTATTCGGCGACTATATCGCGACATATCTCAAGTTGCACCAGTTCGGGTCTTGAGGCAAGGCCCGCGCGCCCGTCCATCGGACTTCCGTCCATCGCGCTCCCGCGCAGTCCGCGCTCTCACGCCGCTCCGCAGGCCTGGCACCGTTCGGCGGGTCCCGCACCGCTCCCCGGCTCCGCGGGGCGTCGCGACTCTCGCTCGGCTACGTGGGCGGAGGTTCAACCTGTGCCGCCCATGGGCGCCCTGGTGTCCACGTTCGAGGCGGGCCGAGGGCCTGCGGGCTTACACGGGAGGCGAGAGGGCATCGAGGTCTCCGGCCTCCGGGGGCCTGCCGCAGGGTCGACAGACTCACCGGAGGGTCCGGGTCGCCGGGGAGTCAACGGGATCGCAGGAGGGCCGACAGGCTCACCAGGCAGTCGATGAAGTCACCGCAGGATCGTCGGGCTCATCAGGTGGTCGATGAGGTCGCCGCAGGGACGGGCTCATCACGTAGTCGAAGAAGTCGCCGCAGGGACGGGCTCATCACGTAGTCGAAGAAGTCGCCGCAGGGACGGGCTCATCACGTAGTCGAAGAAGTCGCCGCAGGGACGCGCTCATCACGTAGTCGAAGAAGTCGCCGCAGGATCGACGGACTCACCGGAGAATCGCAGCGACGACAGGACAGGTGCGTGGGGGGCGTGGGGGCGCGGCGATGAGGAGGGCGTTCACCTGATCGTCGGTGGGTTGCGCCGCTGGTCCGGGGTGTCTCGGTTGGGATGGCGCTGGGTGGGGATGTTCTCCAGCACATGATCCTTTGGAGGGGGCGGGGATGGCGCTGATGGTGTTGGACCGTGAGTCGTTCCTGGCAGAGCCGCACATCGGGGCGCTGGCCGTACAGGATGAGGAGGGGCGCGGGCCGCTGGCGGTGCCGGTCTGGTACCACTACACGCCCGGCGGCGAGGTGGCCTTCCTGACCGACGGCGACTCGCGAAAAGCCCAGCTGGTCACGAAGGCGGGGCGGTTCACCCTCCTCGCGCAGAGGACGATCCCGACCTACCGCTACGTCTCGGTCGAGGGGCCCGTCATCTCCTCCAATCCCACCACACCCGAAGAGATGGCCAAGATCGTCGGGCGTTACATGCACGAGGACGCCGTCGACGGCTACGTCGCCCAGTCGAACCTCTCCGTGCTCGTGACGTTCCACATGCGTCCGGAGCGCTGGCTGTCGGCCGACCTGGGCACCATCTGACCCTCCGGTATTTTGTGGCGTGTGACTGCTATCGATCCCACCAGCACCGGCGCGTACGGCGTCGGGCTTGCCACCATTGCCGCCGACGGCACGGTTCTCGACACCTGGTTCCCTTCGCCCGAACTGGGCGAGCCGCCCTCCGTGGGCACCCAGCGCCTGTCCGCCGAGGAGGCCGGTGACCTCGCCGCGCTGATCGGCAAGGACGAGGCCCGCGGGGTCGAGGTGGTCGCCGTGCGTACCGGCATCGCCAAGCTGTCGGAGGCGCCCGCCGACGCCCACGACGCCTACCTTCGCCTGCACCTGCTGTCCGCCCGTCTGGTGCGCCCGCACGGCCTGAACCTGGACGGCGTGTTCGGCAAGCTCGCCAACGTCGTGTGGACCAACCACGGCCCGTGCGCCGTGGAGGGGTTCGAGCAGACGAGGGTACGGCTGCGCGCCAGGGGCACGGTGACCGTGTACGGCGTGGACAAGTTCCCGCGGATGGTCGACTACGTGGTGCCCTCCGGCGTGCGCGTGGCCGACGCCGACCGGGTACGGCTCGGCGCCCACCTGGCCGCCGGCACCACTGTCATGCACGAGGGCTTCGTGAACTTCAACGCGGGAACGCTCGGCGCGTCCATGGTGGAAGGGCGCGTCTCGGCGGGCGTCGTGGTCGGCGACGGTTCCGACGTGGGCGGCGGCGCGTCGATCATGGGCACGCTGTCGGGTGGCGGCAAGGAGGTCATCTCGATCGGCGAGCGCTGCCTGCTGGGCGCCAACGCCGGCGTGGGCATCTCGCTCGGGGACGACTGCGTGGTGGAGGCCGGGCTGTACGTGACGGCCGGGACCAAGGTGGCGCTTCCTGACGGGCGGGTCGTCAAGGGCAAGGAGCTGTCCGGCGCCAGCGGGCTGCTGCTGCGCAGGAACTCGCAGACGGGGGCGGTGGAGGCGGTTCCGCGTACCGGAACGGGCATCGAGCTGAACGCGGCCCTGCACGCCAACGACTGACCGAACCCGCGCTGTCGCCGATCGGGCAGGCCCGGTCGGCGACGGTCAGCCGGACGGCTCATCGGCGACTCGCCCGCCGACATCCCTGAACCGATGCGCGCCCGATCGTTCGTCGGGGACCGGAGACGAGGTTCGAGCGCGCCGGAGGCCGCCCTGATGGGGTCCGGGAACCGGCGAGCCGTCCGGGCCGGAGGCGCGGACGGCTCGGGTGCGACCGAGGTTCCAGGGGGTTCTCAACCCCCTGGAGGAGGCACTAGTGGGCGTGGGAGACGGCGGAGCCGATCGTGTGGACGCGCAGGGCGTTGGTCGAGCCCGGGGTTCCGGGAGGGGAACCGGCCACGATGACGACCTTGTCGCCCTTCTCCAGCCGTCCCAGGGACAGCAGCGAGGCCTCCACCTGCCTGACCATGTCGTCGGTGTGGTGCACGAACGGCACGTGGAACGTCTCCACCCCCCACGTCAGCGACAGCTGGCCGCGCACGTGCGGCGCGGAGGTGAACGCCAGCAGCGGGATCGGCGAGCGGTAGCGGGCCAGGCGGCGGGCCGTCTCGCCCGACATCGTGAACGCGACCAGCGCCTTGGCGCCGACGATCGCTCCGACCTCGGCCGCGGCGCGGGCGATGGCGCCGCCGGTGGTCTCGGGGAGGCGGTCGAGGCTGTGGGTGGCGTGCAGGGAGGACTTCTCCGCGGCGCGGGCGATGCGGTCCATCGTGGCGACGGACTCGATGGGGAAGGTGCCGACCGAGGTCTCGCCGGACAGCATGACGGCGTCGGCGCCGTCCATGACGGCGTAGGCGACGTCGGAGGCCTCGGCGCGGGTGGGGCGCGGGGCGTTCATCATCGAGTCGAGCATCTGCGTGGCCACGATGACCGGGCGGGCCTTCTCGCGGCACAGTTCGATGATGCGCCGCTGGACGATCGGCACCTCTTCGAGGGGCAGTTCGACGCCGAGGTCGCCGCGGGCGACCATGATGCCGTCGAACGCCTCGACGATCTCGGGGAGCCGCTCCACGGCCTGGGGCTTCTCGATCTTGGCGAGCAGCGGGAGCCGTACGGCCTCCTGCTCCATGATGTTGCGGACGACGTCGGCGTCGGAGGGGCGGCGCACGAACGACAGGGCGATCATGTCGAACCCGGTGCGCAGCGCCCAGCGCAGGTCGGCCTCGTCCTTGTCGGTGAGGGCGGGGGCGCTGACATTGACGCCCGGCAGGTTGAGGCCCTTGTTGTCGGAGATCATCCCGCCGATGACGACGCGGGTGGTGACGCGCTGGCCGTCGACGCGGGTGACCTCGAGGACGACGCGGCCGTCGTCGATGAGGATGGTGTCGCCGGCGCGCACGTCGGCGGGCAGCCCCTTGTAGGTGGTGGAGACCTGCTCGCGGTCGCCGGGGACGTCCTCGGTGGTGATGGTGAAGACGTCACCGAAGCCGAGCCGGACGGGGCCTTCCTCGAACGTGCCGACGCGGATCTTGGGACCCTGCAGGTCGGCGAGCACGCCTACACCCCGGCCGAGGTCGGCCGCCACCTCCCGCACCCGGTCGAAGACCTCTTTGTGCAGCTCGTGGGTGCCGTGGCTGAGGTTGAAGCGGGCAACGTCCATGCCTGCGCCGATCAGCTCTCTGAGCCGGTCGGCCGAGGAAGTGGCAGGACCGAGGGTACAGACGATTTTCGCGCGACGAGTCACGTGTCCTACCTTAATTGGTACAGACCACTTGGCAGTCACGCGCGGGAGAAATCCCGGTGACGACGTCTCCACAGGTACCCGACCCAGGAGGTAACCACAAGGACGGCCACGGCGAGCCGTACCAGGTTGGTGTATTCCTCCGGATAGATCACGCCCTCGATGTAGTGGTCGATGAATCCGGAGGGTGTCAGGCCCGCCACGCCGGCCTGGCGGCGCCCCCAGTCCTCGGCGAGGGTCAGGGGGCACTCGATGCCGGTGACGATGGAGAGCACGCCCCAGCCGGCGACCGCGAGGTGCGCCCAGAGGGTGCGCGGCCACCGCCAGGCGAGGAAGCCGCCGGCCGCCATGTAGGCGAGGAACAGGAAGTGCGCGACCATCGCGGCATCCGCGACCAGCCGGTACAGCACCCCATCCAGTACGGCAGGCACGTGTGAGCTCCTCTGGGGTCACCGGCCGGCGTCCGCCTGGTCGACGCCACTCGGGCGCGACGGCGGGCCGCCGTCACATCGCCCGTGGCGTGGACCTCGTGGACGCCGGGCCGGGAACCGAAACTTTCACCCCATGTCTACCTCGCCCGGCCCGCAGGGCGGGCCTTTCATGCCGGATGGCTCACGGTGCGATCGTCGCCGCCTTGTAGGCGTTGATCACTCCCCTGCCGTAGAACCCGTTCTTGGCCGTGTCGCCCTCGCAGACGTGCGTCTCCTCCTGGCCGAAGTACCGGTACTTGTAGGCTCTCGGCACCGGGCAGGCCTTCGGGGTGGCGCTCGAGTACAGCAGGCGCTCCACCGACGCCGGGTCCATGGACGTTCCGCCGGGGCCCGGCCTGCCGAAGCGGCTGATCAGGATCGCGGCCACGCCCGTGGCGTGGGGCGCGGCCATGGAGGTGCCGTCGAGGTACTGGTAGTAGGAGCACTGGCCGCCGTGGCAGTCACGGACGACCTCTGTCGTCTTCGGCCGCCCCGCAGCGTCGATCTTGTTCGTGGCGCGCATGACGGCCGTGGGCGCCGCCGCCAGGATGGACCTGCTCGTCGAGACGCCGCCGCCGTCGAGCACGTCGCCGCCGGGCGCGGACAGGTCCGTCTGCTCGACGCCGTAGTCGGAGTAGAGCGCCTTGCGGCCGGAGGGGCCGAGCCCGGAGATCGCGATGACGCCCTCCGACTCCGTCGGCACGTTGAGGCAGGAGTTGTCGATCGCGCGGGTCCGCTCGGTGTTCTTGGGGTAGTCGGGGCTCTGCTCGTCCTTGCGCGGACGGCCGAGGTCGGTGGAGCCGTTGCCGATCGCGGCGATGAGCGTGACGCCCTTGCTGCGCGCGTAGTCGAGGGCGCGCTGCATGCCGGTGATGATGCCGCGCTGCTCCAGCCGCTCGCGCTCGCTGTCGGCCTTGTTGTTCGGGCAGTTGAACAGCCAGGGGTCGAGGTAGTAGCTCATGTTCACCACGTCGATGCCGTTGTCGGCGGCGTAGGTGAGGGCGTCGAGGCTGGGCTTGAGGAAGAACATGCCCGAGTCCTGGCCTGCTCTGATGTTGACCAGTTGCACGTTGGGCGCGACGCCGGCGATGCCCTTGCCGTTGATCGGGGAGCCGATCGTGCTGGCGACGTGGGTGCCGTGGCCGTCGTCGTCAGCGTCGACGGGGTCCTGGCAGGTCCTTACCTCGCAGGGCCCGTCGAACGGCTGGCCGTTGGGGTCCTTCGGCCGGTCGGTCACGAAGTTGCGGCTGAGCGCGCGGTTGAAGTTGGGCGCGATGTCGGGGTGCTTGCCGTCGATGCCGGTGTCGATGACGCCGACGAGCACCTTCTTGTCACCTGGCGCGATCGTGTTGGCGCGGTCGGCGCCGATCATCTTCATGTCCCACTGCCTGGCGGCGAGCGGCTCGAGGGCGTTCTTGCCCGCTGTCTTCCTGCTCGCGCTCTTCCTGCCCGCGGCCACGTCGGGCGCGGCCGCCGTCGAGGTCGTCCCGGTTCGCGCGGCAGGTCCTTCGGGGAGTGACGGGCGGCGCGCGTCCACGTGGTCGCCTGCCCATTCGGGGTGGGCGGCCGCCCATTGCTGCTGGACCGCGGCCGAGGTGAATCCGATCGGGCGGTCGGTGGAGATGCCCACGATCGCCTTGTCATTGCTCAGTGTTTCGAGGAACGAGGCCACCACACCGTGTGCCACCACGTACCCAAGCCTCGGCTCGGTGGACAATGGCCGCCCACCGCTCGTCTCGATCGCCTCCAGCGCCTTGTCCTGACCGCCCGCCGCGTAGAAGACCAGGTAGTCGGTGCCGGGCGAGGAGTCCAGTCGTGGTTGGGTGGACCCGCAGGCGGCGAGCGGTATCGCCATCGCCGCCACCAGAATTCCGTATGTGACCCGCCGCATTGAAACCCCCCGTTTCGCTCACCACACGCACACGAGGGGAGCATCTTCTCGACACCATTCCCCGTCTGCAACTTATTCACCCTTTTGCGCTATTTATCGCATCCTTTGCAAGAAAGTGACGGTGAGCGATGGCCGGCGACACCGCATGCCGTACAGAAGGAGAGGCTTCGGTTCGCGCCGAGGCGTGTGGCGGGCGGGAACGCCGACAGAACAGCGCAGATCGCCAGGATCGGCACGAGCCAGACGAAGACGCCGGTAGGAACGTCGCCTCGCCGCCACGCGAATGCCCGGAGCGGCACCCCGATCAGCGCGAACCCGAGCCGGGGCGGGGCAGGCGCAGCAGCACGGTGGCCGCCACGGCCAGGGCGACGGCGCCCATCGGCAGGTTGGTGGAGAAGATCCGGCGCCGGTCGAGGTGCTCGGTGAGGTGGCCGCCGAGAACGGGACCGGCGATCGGGGGGGCCACCCCGGTCGCCGGTTTGTCGGACCGAGGCCGTGCCGGGTCAGGGACCCCTGTTCGATCATCAAGCATTCTTTGCAGACCCTGCAACGCCTGCAGGCTATGCACAGCCTGGAAGGTCCTTTGGGGACGTCAGGAGGTTGGCGTCCGGAACGTCAGGGATCGGGCGAGGCGTGCCGCGCGAGACGCGCGGCGCCCGCCCGAGGAGTCCTCGGGCGGGCGCTCGACGAAACGATCGTCAGACCAGCGGGCGTGCCGTCGGCATGATCGGGTACGGCAGCGCCGTCTCGCCGGTCAGGAACCGGTCCACGCCCGAGGCGGCCGCCCGCCCCTCGGCGATGGCCCAGACGATGAGCGACTGGCCACGTCCCATGTCCCCCGCGACGAAGACGCCGTCGACGTTGGTCATGTAGGTCTTGTCGCGCGCCACGTTCCCCCTGGCGTCGTACTCCACGCCGAGGTCCTGCAGCAGCGCGCCCTTCTCGGGCCCGAGGAAACCCATCGACAGCGTGACGAGCTCGGCCGGGATCTCCCGCTCGGTGCCGGGGATCGGCTTGAAGCCCGACTGCGGCCCCTCGACCTCGACCAGGCGCAGCGCCCGGACGTTGCCGTCGGCGTCGCCCGCGAACTCCGTCGTGGAGACCGCGTAGACCCTGTCGCCGCCGCCGTCGGACAGCTCCTCGTGCGCGCTCTCCATCTTGAACAGGATGGGGAACGTCGGCCACGGCTGCGAGCCTGGCCGGGCGGCAGGCGGCTGCGGCATGATCTCGAGCTGGGTCACCGAGGCGGCTCCCTGGCGGATCGCGGTGCCGATGCAGTCGGCTCCGGTGTCACCGCCGCCGATCACCACGACGTGCTTGCCGCGGGCGTTGATCGGGGAGTTCTCGAAGTCCTTGTTGGCGGGCGGCAGGTACTCCATCGCCTGGTGGACGCCCTTGAGGTCGCGTCCGGCGACCGCCAGGTCCCGCCAGGCCGTCGCGCCGCCCGACAGGACGACCGCGTCGAACTCCTCGCGCAGCTGGGCGGCGCTGATGTCGACGCCGACGTTCACCGAGGTCCTGAACTCGGTGCCCTCGGCACGCATCTGGTCGAGGCGCCTGTCGATGTGGCGCTTCTCCATCTTGAACTCGGGGATGCCGTAGCGGAGCAGCCCGCCGATGGCGTCGGCCCGCTCGAAGACCACGACGTCGTGGCCTGCGCGGGTGAGCTGCTGGGCGGCGGCCAGGCCCGCGGGGCCCGAGCCGACGACCGCGACCTTCTTGCCGGTCTTCCTGGCGGCGGGCTGCGGCGTCACCCACCCTTCGGCGAAGGCGTGGTCGATGATCTCGACCTCGACCCGCTTGATCGCCACCGGGTCGGAGTTGATGCCGAGGACGCAGGCCGCCTCGCACGGGGCGGGGCACAGCCTGCCGGTGAACTCGGGAAAGTTGTTCGTGGCGTGCAGCCGCTCGATCGCCTCGCGCCAGTCGTGGCGGTAGACGAGGTCGTTCCACTCGGGGACGAGGTTGCCGAGCGGGCAGCCGTTGTGACAGAAGGGGATGCCGCAGTCCATGCAGCGGGCGGCCTGCTTGGTCAGCTTCGGCGCGGGGAAGTCCTCGTAGACCTCCCGCCAGTCGCGGATGCGGACGTCGACGGGGCGGCGCGCGGGCAGCTCCCGGTCGTGCGTGAGGAAACCCTTGGGGTCGGCCATGGTGCGCCTCCTTAACCCTGAACCGCAGCGGTCATGACCGCCTCGTCGATGTCCCTGCCTTCGATGCGGGCGGCCTCGGCGGCCTGCAGCACCCGCTTGTAGTCGGTCGGCATGACCTTGCCGAACCTGGTGAGCGCGCCGTCCCAGTCGGCCAGCAGTTCCTTGGCGACGGGCGAGCCCGTCTCCTCGAAGTGCCTGCCGACGATCTCGTGCAGGAACTGCGCGTCCTTGTCGGTCAGCGGCTCGATGGCGACCATCTCGCGGTTGACCCGCTCGGCCCGCAGGTCGAGCAGGTAGGCGATGCCGCCCGACATGCCGGCGGCGAAGTTGCGCCCGGTCTGGCCGAGCACGACGACCTTGCCGCCCGTCATGTACTCGCAGCCGTGGTCGCCCACGCCCTCGACGACCGCGGTGGCGCCGGAGTTGCGGACGCAGAAGCGCTCGCCCACCACGCCGCGGATGAACACCTCTCCGGATGTCGCACCGTAAAGGGTGACATTTCCGGAAATGATGTGGCCGTCCAGCGGGGCGGTGTCGTGCGGGCGCACCGAGATCCGACCGCCCGACAGGCCCTTGCCGAGGTAGTCGTTGGCGTCGCCGGTCAGCCGCAGCGTCACCCCTCGCGGCACGAACGCGCCGAAGGAGTTGCCCGCCGAGCCGGTGAAGCTGATGTCGATCGTGTCGTCCGGCAGGCCCGCGCCCCCGTACCGCTTGGTCACCTCGTAGCCGAGCATGGTGCCGACGGTGCGGTTGACGTTGCGGATCGGCAGGTCGAGCGTGACCGGGGTGCCGTGCTCCAGCGCGCCCTCCGCCAAGGCGATGAGCGTGTTGTCGAGCGCGTGCTCCAGGCCGTGGTCCTGCGCGACGGTACGGCGCAGCGCCGTCCCCTCGGGCAGTTCGGGCCGGTGCAGGATCGGCGACAGGTCGAGGCCGTTGGCCTTCCAGTGGTCCTCGGCCGCGCTCATGTCGAGCAGCTCGACGTGCCCGATCGCCTCGTCGAGCGAGCGGAAGCCCAGCTCGGCCAGGTACTCGCGGATCTCCTCGGCGATGAACTCGAAGAAGTTCACCACGAACTCCGGCTTGCCGCTGAACCGGCTGCGCAGCTCGGGGTTCTGGGTGGCGACGCCGACGGGGCAGGTGTCGAGGTGGCAGACGCGCATCATGACGCAGCCCGAGACGACCAGAGGAGCGGTGGCGAAGCCGTACTCCTCGGCGCCGAGCAGGGCCGCGATGACCACGTCGCGGCCGGTCTTGAGCTGGCCGTCGACCTGGACGACGATGCGGTCGCGCAGGCCGTTCAGCAGCAGCGTCTGCTGGGTCTCGGCCAGGCCGAGCTCCCAGGGGGCGCCCGCGTGCTTGAGCGAGGTCAGCGGGGAGGCCCCGGTGCCGCCGTCGTGGCCGGAGATCAGCACGACGTCGGCGTGCGCCTTGGAGACGCCCGCGGCGACCGTGCCGACGCCGACCTCGGCCACCAGCTTCACGTGGACCCTGGAGGCCGGGTTGGCGTTCTTCAGGTCGTGGATGAGCTGGGCCAGGTCCTCGATGGAGTAGATGTCGTGGTGCGGCGGCGGCGAGATCAGGCCGACGCCGGGGGTGGAGTGCCTGGTCTTGGCGATCCACGGGTAGACCTTGTGGCCGGGAAGCTGACCGCCCTCGCCGGGCTTGGCTCCCTGGGCCATCTTGATCTGCAGGTCGTCGGCGTTGACCAGGTACTCGCTCGTCACGCCGAAGCGTCCGCTGGCCACCTGCTTGATGGCGCTGCGCCGGTTGAGGTCGTAGAGGCGCGCGGGCTCCTCGCCGCCCTCGCCGGTGTTGGACTTGCCGCCGAGCCTGTTCATCGCGATGGCGAGCGTCTCGTGCGCCTCGATCGAGATGGAGCCGTAGGACATGGCGCCGGTGGAGAAGCGCTTGACGATCTCCGACACGGGCTCGACCTCGTCCAGCGGCACCGGCGTGCGGCCGGAGGCGAACCTGAACAGCCCGCGCAGCGTCATCAGCCGCTCGGCCTGCGAGTCGACCAGGTCGGTGTACTCCTTGAAGATCTCGTAGCGGCGGCTGCGCGTGGCGTGCTGCAGCTTGAAGACCGTCTCGGGGTTGAACAGGTGCGGCTCGCCCTCGCGCCGCCACTGGTACTCGCCGCCCACGTTGAGGCGCCGGTGGGCGTTCTCGGCGCGGGGGTAGGCGTGACGGTGACGGGCGGCGGCCTCCTGGGCGAGGACGTCGAATCCGACGCCGCCCAGGCGCGAGGTGGTGCCGACGAAGCAGGTGTCGATGACCTCCTCGCCCAGGCCGAGCGCCTCGAAGATCTGCGCGCCGGTGTAGCTGGCGACCGTGGACACGCCCATCTTGGACATGACCTTGATGACGCCCTTGCCGTAGGCCTTGATGAGGTTGCGCACGGCCTTGTGCTTGTCGACCTGGAGCATGCCGGTGTCGACCATGTCCTCGACGGTCTCGATCGCGAGGTAGGGGTTGACCGCGCCGGCGCCGTACCCGATGAGCAGGGCCATGTGGTGGCACTCGCGCGCCTCGCCGGTCTCGATCACCAGGCCGATCTTGGTGCGGGTCTTCTCGGCGATGAGGTGGTGGTGCACCGCGCCGGTCAGCAGCAGCGACGGGATCGGCGCGAGCCGCTCGGAGAAGCCGCGGTCGGACAGCACGATGACGCGCGCGCCGCCCGCGATCGCCTCGGAGACCTCGGCGCAGATGGCGGCGAGCCTGTCGCGCAGCGCCTGGCCCCCGCCGGCCACGTCGTACAGGCCGCTGACGACGTAGGGGTGGAAGCCGGGCAGGTGGCCCTCGTCGTTGATGTGGATGATCTTGGCGAGCTCGTCGTTGTCGATCACCGGGTACGGCAGGACGAGCTGCCTGCACGAGGCGGGACCAGGGTCGAGCAGGTTGCCCTCGGGGCCGAGCGTGCTGGCCAGCGAGGTGACGAGCTCTTCGCGGATGGCGTCCAGCGGCGGGTTGGTGACCTGGGCGAACAGCTGGCTGAAGTAGTCGAACAGCAGCCGGGGCTTCTCGCTGAGCACGGCGACGGGCGTGTCGGTGCCCATCGACCCGATCGGCTCCTGGCCGTTCGTGGCCATCGGCGACAGGATGATCCGCAGCTCTTCCTCGGTGTAGCCGAAGGTCTGCTGCCGCTTGACCAGCGCCTCGTGAGTGGGGATCTCGTGGGCGCGGCCGGGCAGTTCCTCGAAGCGCACCAGGCCGGCGTGCAGCCAGTCCTCGTACGGGAGCGCGGAGGCCAGCTCGGCCTTGATCTCGTCATCCTCGATGATCTTGCCGCGGGCGGTGTCGATGAGGAACATGCGGCCCGGCTGCAGGCGGCCCTTGCGGACGACGTCCTCGGGCGCGAAGTCGAGCACACCGGCCTCGGAGGCCAGCACGACCAGGCCGTCGGCGGTCACCCAGAAGCGGCCGGGGCGCAGCCCGTTGCGGTCGAGGACCGCGCCGGCCAGCGTGCCGTCGGTGAAGGTGATCGAGGCGGGCCCGTCCCACGCCTCCATCATCGAGGAGTGGAACTCGTAGAAGGCCCGGCGGTCCGGGTCCATCTCGGTGTGGTTCTCCCACGCCTCGGGGATCATCATCAGCACCGCGTGCGGCAGCGAGCGCCCGCCCAGGTGCAGCAGCTCCAGCGTCTCGTCGAAGGAGGCGGTGTCGGAGCCGTCAGGGTCGCAGATCGGGAAGAGCCGCTCGAGGTCGCCGGGGATGAGGTCGGAGGCCAGCATGGCCTCGCGGGCGCGCATCCAGTTGCGGTTTCCCTTGACCGTGTTGATCTCGCCGTTGTGGGCGATGTAGCGGTAGGGGTGCGCGAGAGGCCAGCTCGGGAAGGTGTTGGTCGAGAAGCGCGAGTGCACCAGCGCGATCGCGGTGTCGTAGCGCTCGTCGGACAGGTCGGGGAAGAACGGCTCGACCTGCAGCGGGGTGAGCATGCCCTTGTACACGATCGTGCGGCTGGACAGCGAGGGGAAGTAGACGTCCGCCTCGTGCTCGGCTCGCTTGCGCAGGCAGAAGGCGAGCCTGTCCAGCTCGAGGCCGCTCTCGCCGCGCGGGCTCGAGACGAAGAGCTGGCCGAAGTACGGCATGACCGCGCGGGCGCTCGGGCCCGCGTTCGAGGTGTCCACGGGAACCTCGCGCCAGCCGAGGACCGTCAGGCCCTCCTCCGCGGCGATCTCCTCGATGAGACGCACGGCGGCCTGGCGTGCCTCGCCGTCGACGGGCAGGAACCCCATGCCCACGGCGTAGTGGCCCTGCTCGGGCAGGGCGAAGTCGGTGGCGGCCCTGAGGAAGCGGTCCGGGACCTGCGTCAGGATCCCGGCACCGTCACCGGTGTCCGGCTCGCTACCCTTTGCTCCCCGGTGGTCGAGATTGCACAGGGCCGTCAGCGCCTTCACGACGATCCCGTGACCACGTCGCCCGTTCACGTCCGCGACCATGGCCACGCCGCAGGCGTCGTGCTCGTTGGCGGGGTGGTAGAGGCCCTGGGGCTCGGGGAAGCCGAGGTGGGCAGCAGGCATTGAATCCCTCCCGTCGTCATCGTCTGCTTTGGTGTTGCAGGCGGGGACGACGTTGGCCCTGCTGCGATTCAGTGGGTAGAGGGTATCGCACCCTGCCGGAATAGTGCCCACCAGGTCCACATCGCGAACATTCACAAGATTCCGGTATGCGGACTCTCCTGTCCCAACACCCGATACCTTTCCCTCATTCCCCACCTTTGTCCGCATCTCCCGCGACGCCTCGCGAGGCGATCACGAACGGCCCTGCCCGGCGTCCACGGCTAAGGTTGCTTCATGGAACGCGACGGCCTGGAGGCCCTGCTGGCGAGCGCCGGGATCGACAGCAGGCGGCTGCGCCACGCCCTCATGCTCGTCTGCGACACCCAGTGGTGGACGCTGGCCGACCTGGTCAGGGAGAGCGCCACGTCCAGGCGCTCGATCGAGGCCCTCCTGCGCGAGCTCCGGCTCGAACGGCAGGGCGAGCGCTTCCGCGTGCCGCTCCTGCACACCCCCGACTACCAGGACCTGTTCGCGGTCAGCGAGCCGCCCGCCGACCCCGTCGCCCACCTGCTGCCCCACTACGAGCACGTGGTCAAGCGCATGCGGGACCTCATCGGGCAGGCGCCGGCGGCCAGGCAGGCGCTCGACCACGTCTCCGCCACCGCCGAGACCGTCGTCCGTCGCGCCCTGCTGCTCGGCGCCAGGTTCTGGCTGCCGGGGGCGCGTGTGCTGTGCGTCGGCGACCACGACCTGACCTCGCTGGCGATACGGCTGGTGCATCCCGAGTGCGAGGTGACGGTCGTCGACATCGACGAGCGCATCCTGGCCTACATCGACGCCCAGGATCTCGGCGTCGTGACGCGGTGGGCCGACCTTCGGCTCGGGCTGCCCGCGTCGGCGCGCGAGCACGACCTGGCCGTCACCGACCCGCCGTACACGCCCGAGGGGGTCGGCCTGTTCCTCGGCCGGGCCGTCGAGGGGCTGAAGGACGACGGCAGGATCCTGCTGGCGTACGGGGCCAGCGAGCGCACCCCCATGCTCGCCCTGAAGGTGCAGCAAGCGCTGTCCGCGCTCAACCTCACCTACGAGACCCTCTATCCCGACTTCAACCGCTATTTCGGCGCGGAGGCGATCGGCTCCGCCGCCGACCTGTACATCCTGCGGCCCACGACCAAGACCCGCCCCGCCGTAGCGGCCCGCGTCGACAAGCTCGCCACCGCGATCTACACCCACGGCCCGCAGTCGATCGAGTCCGCGCCCTCCGCCGGCGAGCGGCCTGACGCGGAGCAGGACTTCACGCCCGACCTGCTCGTCGGCGACTGGCCGAAGGACCTTCCCCAGCCGCGCGCCAAGCTGTCCACCTGGCTGGCCAAGCCGCACGCGTCCGCGCCGTCGAAGGTGGCGATCGCGGTACCCGCGGGGCTCGAGGCGGCGCTCCCCCGCCTGCTGCTGGCCGGCCGCGCCGCGCACGTGCGCGTCCGGCTCGCCGTGCCACCGCGCGAGCTGCCGGTGGTCACGACCGTCTACGCGGTCACGGTCGACGACGGCGCGCTGGACGCGGTACGGCTGCCGCCGCCCTCCGACGAGGAGGGCAGGCTGGTGCGCCGCATCCTCGACAACGCGCACGGGAAGCTGGCCAACACCTGGCGGGAGGGGCTGATCGCGTCCGCGACGGCTCGGGGGATGACGCTGACCAAGAACGACGCCCGCACGCTCATCAGGGCGGCGGCCCCGTGGTCGGAGTCGGTCACGGTGCTGGAAGCGCCGCTCCACCGCCTGGAGTCGCTGCCCGCCGCCGTCGCCGCGACGCTGGCGGCGCTCAACGGCTGACCCGCGGACGTCCCCGGGCGTCGGCATCGGTGGGGAACAGGACTCCGACGGCAGAGGCAGCGGGACTCCGACGGCGGGGGCAGGGCTCCGGCGGGAGGTCAGGTGGCGGCGATGACCCGGGCGGAGACGACCGTACGGCCGAGGCTGTCGAGGGCGACCTGCGGATGCGCCAGATCGTGGTTTCCGCCGCCGACGGGGCCGACCCAGCTCACCGTGACGAAATGCCCGAGAGCCCTGGCCTGCGCCCTGCTACGGGAGACGTCGAACTCCGCTCCCTGCTGGACGAACCCGCTCGTGCCCAGCGCGGACACCAGCGCGTCGGCCGCCCGCCCGTCACTCAGGTTGAACAGGAAGAACTCGCCCGCGACCGTGCCGTCCGAGCTGGTGTAGGAGGCGCGCAGCACCTGGGTGCATCCGTCGGCCGCCACCCCCCACAGCGCCTCGCCGCAGTCGGTCAGCAGGCCGGACGGGCCGCGCGCCATGGTGACCCCGCCGGAGGAGAGCGTCGCGGTGGCGGGCCCGAGCACCTCGGCCTCGGTGAGCGGCCCGGGATCGAGCGCGGCGGTGTCGATGACCGCGTACTGCGCCGAGGTGCGCTCCCCGGCGAAGACCGCGGGCCGCGGGCCGTCGCCGCGCAGGAAGACGAAGGCCGCGGCGGCGGCGAGCGCCACGAGGGCGACCAGGACGGGGATGAGAACGCGGCGAGACATGGTCAACAAGCCTAGGAGGCGCCGGTCAGCGCCACGACCCTCTTGAACAGAGGCTTCTCGGCCGCCCGCACGGTGAGGGCGAGGTTGGCGAAGTCGTCCCTGGGCGAGGGCTCGGCACCGTCGGCGCGCGACAGCCACACCAGCGCGACGTAGTGGCCGAGCGCGTAGGCGCCGCCCTCGGTGTAGGCGTCGGGGGGGAAGGGGGCGAGCGGGCGCACCCAGCCGCCCCTGTGCAGCGACTTCAGCGACTCGACCAGCTCACCCGCGACCTTGGCGTCGTTCAGGTTGAGCAGCGTGAACTGGGCGAGATAGCGGCCGTCCGTGCTGGTGTAGGCGGCTCGCGCGGCCTGGGAGCAGCCCGCGTCGCCGACCTGGGCGATGAGCTCCGCGCCCCAGAGCGCAGCCGAGCAGTCGGTGTCGACGCTCTTCTCGGCCAGCTTGAGCGTGACCTTGTGCGCGCCGGTGAGCGTCTTGCCGGCGAAGAGCTCCTTGGCGGTGACGGGCTGGGCGTCCTTGGCCCGCTCGGCGATGGGCGCGAACACCTTGGGCGAGGCCCACCCCTCGAACTTCTCCGGCCGCGTCCCTTCCGGGCTCAACCCGGCGGCCTGCTGGGTGTCGGACCTCGCGTCCGAGCCCAGCGCGGCGATCACCGTGGTGAGCGTGACGGCCGCGACGAGCACGCCCGCGATGGAAGCGATGATCACCAGCAGGCGCTGCTGCCGTGGCTTCAGCCCCCAGTCGGTGAGGATGGGCAGGTTCCAGTCGGACGCAGGCGTCCTTCGGCGTTTCCTGGTGCTCACAGCCCGCCTGTTCCTCCGATCAGGTTGCCGAGCCCGAAGGTGAGCCCCGCCGCCACGACGCCGACGACGAGCTGGCGCAGGCCCGAGTACCACCAGCTGCGCGCGGTGACGGTGGAGACCAGCGCCCCCGCCGCGAACAGCGCCAGGCAGGACAGCACCGCCGACAGCCACAGGCTCGTGACGCCGAACAGGTAGGGCAGCAGCGGCAGGATCGCGCCCACGCTGAAGGACAGGAACGACGACACCGCCGCGATCTTGGGCGCGGGCAGGTCGGCGGGCGTGACTCCCAGCTCGGCCTGCGCGTGCACCTCCAGCGCCTGGCTCGGATCGAGGGAGATCTGCCTGGCGACCTCGGCGGCCAGCGCCGGGTCGACGCCCTTGTCGATGTAGCCCTGGGCGAGCTCCTCCTGCTCTGCATCCGGGTGCCGCGCGATCTCCCGCCGCTCGACGTCGATCTCGGCGAGGGCCAGCTCGCGCTGGCTGGCCACGGAGACGTACTCGCCCCCTGCCATGGAGAACGCGCCCGCGGCAAGCCCCGCGACGCCGGCGAGCGCGATCACCTTGGTGTCGTCGGTGCCGCCTGCGACACCGGCGATGAGCGCGAAGTTGGACACCAGCCCGTCCATCGCGCCGAAGACCGACGGCCGCAACCATCCGCCGTTGACGTCGCGATGTTCGTGATGGATCTCCGCGCGCCCGCTCATCAGGACTTCTTTTCCTCCGGTACGGCCTGCGCCTGGCCGTCCCCTTCCCCGTCAGGGGTGTTGTCATCCGTGTCGCCGTCGGCGGCCTGCTCGTCACCGGAGGACCCGGCAGGCGACTCGGCGGGAGGTTCGCTGCCGGACTCGGCCGGAGGTTCGCCGCCGGGCTCGGCCGACGGCGTGACGACGATCTCCTCGGTGTCCTTGTTCCTGGTCGCCCAGAAGTAGACCAGCGCCCCGATGAACAGCACGAGCGCGGTCCACTGGTTGATCCGCAGGCCGAGGAAGTGGACGGCGTGGTCGACGCCGCCGACGGGGTCGACCCGCAGCCCTTCGATCCAGAACCTGCCGAGGGTGTAGCCGGCCACGTAGAGCGCGAACAGCCTGCCGTGGCGCAGCGCGAAACGCTTGCCCACCCAGATCAGCACGAAGCCGAGCACGACGTTCCACAGCGACTCGTACAGGAACGTCGGGTGGTACAGGCCGGTGTAGCCCTCGATCGTGCCGGCCTTGCCCGGCTCGATCTCCAGGCCCCACGGCAGCGTCGTGGGGCCGCCGAACAGCTCCTGGTTGAAGTAGTTGCCCCATCTGCCGATGGCCTGGGCGAAGGCGATGCCGGGCGCGACGGTGTCGGCCACCGCGCTCAGCGAAAGGCCCCTCTTGCGGCAGGCCAGCCACACGCCGACGCCGCCGAGCGCGATCGCCCCCCAGATGCCGAGGCCGCCGTTCCAGATGAACAGCGCCTCGTACGGCTCGTTGGGCGCCCGGTCACCGAAGTAGAGCTGCCAGTCGGTGATGACGTGGTAGAGGCGGCCACCGATCAGGCCGAAGATCACCGCGGGAACGGCGATGTCGACGATCGTGCCGGGCGTTCCGCCACGAGCCCGCCAGCGGCGCTCGCTGATCCAGACCGCGACGATGACGCCCAGAACGATGCACAACGCGTAGGCCCTGATCGGGATCGGGCCGAGGTACCAGACCCCCTGGGAGGGGCTGGGAATCGAGGCAAGGGGCATGTCAGTGGAGAGTAGCGGACCCGCGCCTACTTGGCGGCATCAAGAACGGCCTGGCGCAGCTCGGAGGGCACGAAGGCGGTGTTCTGGTCCATCTTCTTGCCGTTGAGCTTGACCGTCGGCGTTCCCGACAGGCTGTTGGCCGCGATGGTCTTGTCGCTGGCCGCGACGTAGGCGTCGGCGTGCTTCTGCGAGGTCACGCAGGTCGCGAAGTCAGGGGCGGTGACGCCCGCCTCCTTGCCCAGCTCGACCAGCTCCGCGGTCTTGAAGCCCTCGACGGTCTCGTCGGGCTGGTTCGCGAAGAGCTTGTCGTGGTAGGCCATCCACTGCTTGCCGTCGGTGACGCAGCGGGCCGCGGCGCCTGCGCGCACGGAGTTTCCCCTGGTGATGCCCCTGTTCATCTGCGGCGGGAAGATCGTGAGCGGGTGGTAGACGACCTTGGCCTTGCCCTCGGCGGCGAGGTTCTTGAACGTCGTGCCGCTGGTCTCCTCCAGCTGCTTGCAGGCGGGGCACTGGAAGTCCTCGTAGATGTCGATGACAGGGGCGGTGACGCCCGCGTTGCCCATCGCCACGGTGCCGTCGCTCTGGAGCGTGACGGGCGCCAGGTTCGCGCTCGCCTGCTCGGACTGGCTCTGGTTGGCCGCGAACAACCAGCCGGCGCCGATCGCCGCCGCGGCGACCACACCGACGCTGATGTAGGTGGCGATGCGCTTGCGCTGCTCCTGCTTCTTCTCGGTCTCACGCTGCGCCTTGATCCTGTCCCGGGCGGACTGCTGCCGCTGGGCCTTACTCATCCTCGTCCCCTTCGAAGTCATCAGTGTCGCCCCCGTGCCTGCCCGCCAGCCCGAGGGCGGCGTCCAGGGCGAAGCGCCCCGGCGGGAAGCGGACGATCCATCCGGCCAGCAGCACCAGGCCGAAGTCGCGGATGATGTCGAGCAGGTAGCTCGGCTCCTCCCACGCCTTGAGCTCGCCGCCGCCGCCGAAGCAGCCGCAGTCGATCCGCAACCCGTTGGCCCACGCCCATGCGATGCCGAAGACGAAGGCCAGCATGAGCAGCCCGCCGACGATCGCCGCCACCCTGGTGAGCAGGCCGACCACCAGCAGCACGCCGACGACGATCTCCACGATCGGCAGGCCGTAACCCACGGTCTGGGCGAGCGCGTCGGGCAGCAGCCGGTAGGCCTTGACCGCCAGGACGGAGTTGTAGATGCTGCCGATCTTCAGGCCGCCGGCCACGATCAGCACTCCGCCCAGCACCAGCCTGGCCAAGGTCGTCACCAAGGGTACCGCCACACTAGCGGTGCGTAGCCGTTGCGACGCGGTCACATGCCTCTCCTCTGTTGTCGCATCTGGAATGCGCACAGTACCTGGATGCCATCTGATCACGTGCCGGATAAGACTCAACTAAGGTCGGCGGCTACGAGGCCGCCGTGTTGCTGAGCGCGGAACTCGCTCGGCGGTAGTCCCGCCCTGCGGGTGAAGATCCTGGTGAAGTAGGCGGGGTCGTCGTATCCGACCCGCCTGGCGATCGCCGCGACAGGCAGCTCCGAACCGGCCAGCAGGTCCTTGGCCCGGTTGAGTCTGATCGACAGCAGGTAGTCCTTGGGGCTGCAGCCCGCCAGGCGGCGCACGACCACGCGCAGGTCGCCGACCGTCATGCCCAGCCGTTTGGCGTGCTCGGCGACGGAGATGGGCAGGCAGGCGTCCCTGGCCAGGCCCGCCAGCACGGGGTCGCCCGCCGCGTCCTCGTCGGCCCTGGCGTGCCGCAGTGTGACGAGGACCTCGTGGACCAGCGCCGAGGTCTCGACCTCCAGGTACGGCCCGCCTCTGCGGATGGCCTGCGCGATGCGGCCGATCGCGTGGGCGGCGGGCTCGGCGGTGGTCAGCGGAGTGACGGGCGTGGCCGCGTCGACGAAGCCGAGGTCCTGGTAGGCGGTGGCGGCGGGTCCTGTGAAGTCGACGAACCACTCGACCCAGCCGGTGTCGTGCGGGGCGTAGTGGTGCTTGACGCCCGGTAGCAGCCAGAGGACCGACGGGGCGACGACCTCGACGGGCAGGCCTCCGGCGTGGGAGAACCAGCCCTTGCCCTGGGTGACGACGACGGCGACGTGGTGGTCGAGCGCGCGGGGGCCGACCGTGGGCAGCCGGCCCTCGAGATGGCCGACGCCGAGACAGACGAGGCCGAGCCTGCGGTGCGCGGGGCCGGGGGTGAGGTAGTGCATCCACCGCCGGAAGTCCTCGGCCATCCCGATCCCCCCTTCCGTCCAACAACTTGACCAGCTTTGTCCATGGTCCCTGAGCTGCGGAATCGGCAAGCTGCTACGCGCGGAATCCTATCTCAAGGGGCAAGATGCGATATTTCACGATAGATGGTGGCGCCTTCCTGCTGGACGGCGAGGAGTTCAGGATCCTGTCGGGAGCCCTGCACTACTTCCGCGTCCTGCCCGAACAGTGGGGCCACCGGCTGAAAACGCTCAGGGCGATGGGTCTCAACACGGTGGAGACCTACGTGCCGTGGGACCTCCACGAGCCCCGCAAGGGAGAGTTCCGCAGGCTGGACGAGCTGGCCGCCTTCCTCGACGCCGCCGCGGACGAGGGCCTGCTGGCGATCGTCAGGCCCGGCCCCTACATCTGCGCGGAGTGGGACAACGGCGGTCTGCCCTCGTGGCTGACCGCCGAGCTGGGCCCGAGGGTGCGCACCCGCGACGCCGAGTACCTGTCCCACGTCGAGCGCTTCTTCGACGAGGTCGTCCCGCTGATCGCTGACCGGCAGGTCACCAGGGGCGGCAACGTGATCATGGTGCAGGTCGAGAACGAGTACGGCTCCTACGGCAGCGACGCGGTCTACCTGCGCCACCTGGCCGACGACCTGATCGCGCACGGCGTCGACGTGCCCCTGTTCACCTCCGACGGCGCCGGCGACTTCTACCTCACCGGCGGCACCGTCCCCGGCGTGCTGGCGACCGTGAACTTCGGCTCGGAACCCGAGGCCGCCTTCGCCAAGCTGCGCGAGCACCGCCCGGACGATCCGCTGATGTGCATGGAGTTCTGGTGCGGGTGGTTCGACCACTGGGGGCACGGGCACGTGACCCGCGACGCCGCCGACGCGGCCGACAGCCTGGAGCGGATCCTTGCCGCGGGCGCGTCCGTGAACCTGTACATGGCGCACGGCGGCACCAACTTCGGCACCACCGCGGGCGCGAACAGGGTCGGCGAGCTGGCCGACGGCGAGTACCGGCCCACCACCACCTCCTACGACTACGACGCTCCGATCGACGAGCGCGGCGCGCCGACGGAGAAGTTCTGGCGCTTCCGCGAGATCCTGTCCCGCTACAACCCCTCGCCGCCCGACGTTCCCGAGCTGCCGCCGTCCCTGCCGCCCTCGGTGGTGCCGCTGGTGGAGTCGGCGGCGCTGCGCGACGTGCTCGACCAGGTGGCGGGACCCTCGGTGACCTCTCCCCTGCCGCCGTCGTTCGAGGATCTCGGCCTGGTCCACGGCCTGGCGCTGTACCAGGTCGAGGTGCCGGGGCCGCGCGGGCCGTACCGGCTGCGGGTAGGCGGAGTGCACGACCGCGCCCACCTGTACGTGGACGGCGAGCTGGCGGCGGTGCTGGAGCGCGGCGGCGAGGAGCCGGTGCTGGAGGTGCCGGGCCCTGCCAGTCTGGAGCTGCTGGTCGAGTCGATGGGCAGGACCAACTACGGGCCCGCGCTCGGCGAGCGGAAGGGGCTGATGGCGCCGCTCATGCACGACAGGCAGTACCTGCACGGCGTGACGGCCAGGCCGATCCCGCTGCAGGAGCTGCCGGCCCTGCCGTACGAGGAGGGGCCGGCCGCCCCGGTGCCCGCCTTCTTCCGCGGCACGCTGGCGGTGGCCGAGCCCGGCGACGGCTTCCTCGCGCTGCCCGGGTGGGGCAAGGGCTACGTGTGGGTGAACGGCTTCCTGCTCGGCCGCTACTGGGACAGGGGCCCGCAGCACACGCTGTACCTGCCGTGGCCGCTGCTGCGGGCCGGCGAGAACGAGGTGGTGATCCTGGAGCTGGACCACGCGGGCTCCCCTGAACTCCTCGTGCGCGCCGAACCCGAACTCGGCTGACCGCCCTCCGCCGTCCGGCACGGCACGCAGTCCTCGCCGAAGCCGTCATAGGCCGGCTGGAGACGGAGAACGGCCCCGGAGTCACCTCCGGGGCCGTTCTCCGTCGGGACACCGTCAGTGGCAGGAGAGCCTGGCGTCACCCCAGTCGGCGTGATCGTTGCCGTTGCCGTCGCCTCCGTCGGCGACGCGGAGCTGGACGTTCCTGGCGCCGGTGAGGTCGGCCGTCAGCTCGTAGGCGGCGTCGGCGGCCTTGAGGACGGGGCTCTGCGCCACCACCCTGCCGTCGGCCACGACCGAGAACTGCACCGAGCCGCGCGTCGCCTGCACGTCGTCGACACCGACCGAAGCGGACAGGGCCGTGCACCGCGCGCCGAGGAAGTACGTGATCGACGCGGGGGCGTGCGTGCCCAGGCCCTTGGCGAAGACCTTCCCGCCGATCGTGATCGGCCTGCCGTCGCCCTGCCCCTGCTCGCCGTTGGACTGGTCGCGCTCGACGGGCCCCCAGCCGTTGACGGCCGAGGTCCAGTCGATGTCGCTGACGTACACATCGCCGGTGGGCGGCGGCGGCATCGTCCGGACGGCCGCGCCCGCCTCCAGCGTCTTGGTCACCCCGCCCACCTCGTAGGTGAGCGTGGCCTTCAGCTGGTAGGGCTGGTAGGGCGCGTCGACGGGCGGCGTCACCTTCCACGTGGTGGACAGCTGCTGCCCGGGGTCGACGGAGGGCGCGCCGCCCTCGCCCGTGACCGTCCAGCCCTGCGGGGCGTCCAGCCGTACCGAGACGTTCCGCGCGGCCGCGTCCTCCAGGTTGGCGAACACGGTCGTCACGTCGTTGGGCAGTCCCGGCTCCAGCGTCTCGGCGGCGGGCCGCACCGCCAGCGAGGCGCACGCGAGCTGGTCCTGAGCCGGTCCGAGATCGGTGACGGAGAAGTCGTCGAGGACGAAGTCGGCGCCGTCCCTTTCCGCCTGCAACGAGCGCAGGCCCACCCAGACCTCGCCGCAGCCCGCGACGACCCGCTCGGTGAACGTGGCGGTGGCGAGCTTCTGCTCCAGCGGGGTCTGGCGCAGCTCGACCGACTGGCCCGCCTTGTCGTAGCCGGTCACCCACGCGAAGGTGTTCGGCAGGGCGTTCTGGTAGCGGAAGGACACCTCGTAGGCGTGTCCCTGCTCGAACCTGGCCGTCCACGGGACGGTCCGGTAGACCAGGCCCCTGCGTTCCTCGTGCGCCTTCAGCGACTCCTGGCCGCCGATGACGTCGTCGACGGCCTTGCCGTTCCATCCTGCCTGGGTGTACGGGGCGTTCTTCTGCGCGATGTGGGTACGCGGGTCGGTGCTGCCGCCCGCGTCGCCCTTCACGAACGGGCCCCAGCCCTGGTCGACGTGCTCGAAGTCCTCGACCTTGCCGGCGGGTTCGGTCCGCACCAGCCGTACGTCGTCGACGCGCACGGCGGCCTCGCCCGCCTCGGCGGTGAGGCGGACGGTCGCCTTGTCCTTGGGCGCGGTGAAGACCACCTTGACCCGCTGGAAGTAGGTGTCGTGCTTCTCGTCCGCGGCGACGTGGTTCTTCACCGTCGAGCGGTCGAGGAAGGCGGCGGCGTTCAGCCCGCGGGCCCCGTCCACGCTCAGCGTGGTGCGCCGGGACTTGCCCGGCTCGACCTCGACCCAGGCCGAGAGGCTGTAGGTGGCGCCGGGGGTCAGTCCCTTGAGGCGCTGCGCCAGCTCCGCCCGCTGCCCGGCGCCGAGGAGCGCGACCCGCTGGCCCGTGGCGGTGGTCTCGACGCTCACCGCGCCGCCGGTCTCCCACCCGTCCATCGAGTCGCCGTTGAAGCCGGGGTCGGCGATCCCGCCGGCCTCACCCCACCGCGGCTTGACCTGCTTGGGCGCCTTGCCGGGGTAGAGCACGTACGGCACGCCGGCCTCCGCCTGCAGCGTGATCTTCCCGTTGACCGGGACGACCGTGCCGGCCTCCACCCTGCCCTGGGTGGTGAGCTTGTAGACGCGCATCTCTGTGGTGGCGTCCCACGTGGTCGCCCCGCCCGCCGGGTTGTAGTGGTAGTACTTGCCGTCCCACGGGAGCAGGTACGTGCCGCCGTCGATCACCTTGGCGTCGCCCGCGTAGACCTCGCGCTTGCCGTTCACGACGGTGCCGCGCACTCCGTCGCCGAAGACGATGCCGTCGGCGTTCCAGTCCATGATCGGGAAGTGCTGGAGGTACTTGGCGGGGAGGTTGTTCTCCCAGATGTTGCGGTAGAAGGCGGCCCAGTCGATCTCGCCCGTCCAGCCCTCGAACTCCTCGATACGGGCGTTGCCCAGGATGGGGTGGCTGTTCCAGACGTCCTTCTCCTGGTTGCGGATGAAGCGGATGATCTGGGAGTTGAGCCCCTTGTTGGTGGCGCCGCCGTAGTTGAGGTCGGCGGCCCAGTGCGACCACAGGGAGGCGCGCTCCAGCTTGTCGGCCCACTCGCTGGCGACCTGCCAGCCCTGCTCGCGCAGCTCGGCGAGCGTGCGGTCGGCCACCCAGCCGTGGGTGTAGTAGACGTCGAGGTAGACCAGCGCGAGGTTGCGGTCGGTCTCCTCCCGCAGCTGCCTGAACCGCTTGGCCAGGTTGCCGGTGGCCAGGTCGGTGCGCTGGTCGATGTAGTACGACTGGCCGAGCCAGTCCCAGCCCCTGGCGTTCTCGTCCACGAGCTTCTCGTCGAACGCCTTCGCCTCGGCGTAGGCCTCGGTGGCGTTGACGTGGACGCCGAAGGAGGCGTTCCAGTCCTTGCCCGCGCGCAGCAGCGTGTTGAGGTCCTTCAGCCCTCCCGCGCGCTTGTTGTGGTTGCCGCCGTAGTCGGGGTGGGCCGAGTCGTGCCCCTCCGACTGGTAGCCCTTGAGGATGGCCAGCTGGCCGAGCCCGTCGGTGGCCAGGGAGATGCGCTTGACGTCGTCCAGCGTGCGCAGGAACGGGTGGGTGGCCTGGCTGGCGAAGTTGAACGGGATGTGGGTCACCACGCGCTCGCGGGTCTGGTCGGCGCCGACCGGTTGGAGGCCGATCCGGCGGAAGGCGACCGCGCCGTCCTGCCAGTCCACGCCGCCGTCGCCGTTGGCGTCGGGCGTGACGATCACCTTGGCCCAAGGCAGCTCCTCGGTGAACGGCGCGCCCGAGGCCCGGTAGGTCCACTGGCCGCTCCACACCCCGACCGCGACCCTGCCCGCCGCGTCCTTGCGGGCCTGGTGCCAGAATCTGGCCGCGTCCGTGTTGGTGGCGCCCGAGGGCCGGTCGAAGCTGGAGTTCGACTCGATCGCCGCCGCGAGCTCGCCGGTGTTGACGATCGCGTAGGTCGCTCCCACGGGCGCCGCCTCGGCCGGTGTGACGGCGGTGACCTGCGCGAACCTGTCGGCGGTGCGGGTGGAGTCGGGGTCCAGCCTGGTGAAGGCGGTGGCCGCGCCCTGCTGGTCACTGGCCACCGACACCAGGTCGTGGCCGGGAATGTCGATCGTGCCGACCCTGAAGGCCTCGGTGTCCTTGACCTCGTCGATCCTGAACGTCGTCGTCCTGCCGTCCAGCGCGATGCTGGCGTTCAACTCCACACCGGGCAGCGCGTCGAAGGTCAGCCGGTAGCCGGCCCTCGCCGCGTCGCCTCCCGTGGAGACGCCCTTGACCGGGTACGGCTTGCCGTTCAGCACCACGTCCGTCACCGGTGCGGACGAGCCGCCCAGCCTGGCGCCGCCAGGGGCGGTGTAGCTCAGCACGCGGGGGAAGTCGCCGGCCACGGCCACCGTGAGCTCGGGCGAGGTGAGGGTGATCGTCTCCTCCGCGGCGGCCGCGGGGGAGAGCGCTAATCCTGACAGCGTGAGGCCGCCTGCGAGGGCAGCCGACAGCAGACGCATGGGCATCGCTCCTGCGTTGTAGGGGGGATGGGGGATCAGAGCTTGACGCCGCCCGCGGCGAGATCGGCCTTCCAGAACCGCTGCAGGCCGACGAAGGCGAGGATGACGGGGATGACGGACACGAAGGCGCCGGTGATGACCATGTCGCGGTAGAAGCCGTAGCGCAGGCTGTTCCACTTGACCAGGCCGAGCGTGATCGGCCACAGCGACTCGTCGTTCAGCACGATCATCGGGAGGAAGAAGTTATTCCAGATCGCCACGAACTGGAACAGGAAGAGCGTGACCAGGGCGGGCGCCATCAGCCGGACGGCCACGGTGAAGAAGATGCGCAGCTCCCCCGCGCCGTCCAGCCGCCCCGCCTCCAGGAGCTCGCCGGGCACCGCCGCGTCCGCGTAGACCCTCGCGAGGTAGACGCCGAACGGGCTGACCATGCTCGGCAGCAGCACGCCCCACATGCTGTTGAGCAGCCCGATCTGGGTGAGCAGCAGGTAGAGCGGCAGGCCGAGCAGCGGGATCGGGATGAGCACCGCGAACATGATCGTGGCGAAGACGGCGCCGCGCCCCCTGAAGGGGTACTTCGACAGCGCGTAACCCGCCATGGCCGAGACCACGGTGGCGCCCAGCGCGCCGCCGACGGAGTAGACGACCGTGTTCAGCAGCCAGCGCGGGTAGACGCCGCCGTCCTGCTCCATCAACCTGCCCAGGTTGGTGCCGAGGTTGATGTCGCCGAACCACAACGCGGGCGTGTCGAACAGGTCGCCGCCTGACTTGGTGGCCGAGACCAGCAGCCACCAGATCGGCAGCAGGATGTAGACGGCGACGAGGAACATGAACGCCGTGGTCAGCGTGCGGGAGCGCACGGTCGGTCTCATCGGTTCACTCCTCGGGCGGTCAGCCAGGCCGAAAGGCGGATGAACAGGTAGGACAGGCCCGCCGCGATCACCGCGAGCGTGAGCGCGATGGCCGTGCCCTGGCCGTAGTCGTTGTTGTCGAGGGCGACCTGCAGCGACCTCATCAGCGGCGTGTAGTCCTTGCCGACCGAGGGGGTGATCCTGCTGATCACCATCGGCTCGTTGAACAGCTGCAGGGTGCCGATGATCGAGAAGACGCCGGTGAGCACCAGTGAAGGGCGCACCAGCGGCACCTTGACGTACCAGGCGGTCTTCCAGCCGCCCGCGCCGTCCAGCTCGGCCGCCTCGTACAGCGAGCTCGGGATCGACTGCAGCGCCGCGTAGATGACCAGCATGTTGAAGCCGACCCACGTCCAGGTGACGATGTTGGCCATCGACCACAGCACCAGGTTGTCCGACAGCAGGTCGAAGGGCAGCAGGTCGGCCAGCGGGGAGATGTCGGGGGTGTACAGGAACGACCAGACGATGGCGGCGATCACGCCGGGCACCGCGTACGGCAGGAAGTACGTCAGGCGGAAGAAGCGTTTGAACCTGGCGCTCGCGCTGTCGAGCAGGAGGGCGAGCACCAGGGCGAGGCCCAGCATGATCGGTACCTGGACGACGCCGAACAGCAGCAGCCTGCCGACGCCCCTGACGAAGCCGCCGTCGGCGAAGACGGCGGTGAAGTTGTCCAGCCCCGAGAAGACCCGCTCGGGTGTGCCGAACCCGAGCCCCGAGCGCTTCACCCGGTAGAAGCTCTCGTTGATCGCGTAGCCGATCGGGACCAGGAAGAAGACGACGAACAGCACCGAGAACGGCAGCAGGAAGACGAACGCCGCCCTGTTGCTGGTCGGCCTGGCCCTCCTCCTGCGCGGCGGGGCGGCGCGGGTCTCTTCGGCTTCGAGCTGGATTGTTGCCATCGGTCCTCCACGTCGCCGTCCGGCGGGGACGGTGACGGTCACACGGTCGGAGATGCGGGGGTCGTGCTCTTCGCTCTTGCGGATGGCCGGGCCCACGGCCTTGTCGTCAGGCCCAGGCCCCGGCTACGCGGGGTTCGGTGTCGCCGGGCCCGGCGGCCGGACGGTCGCCCGGCGATCCGAGGTGGTCCGGGCTCCGCCGGAGTTCCCCGGGGATCCTCCTCGGGGAGTTCCACCTGCTCCGAGTCCCGAAGGGGTCCTGGGCTGGAGCCCGGCGTGCTGGGTCGGCCCCGGGTTCAGGCCGGAAGCCCAGAGGTGCAGAGCCGGAACCCCGGGGTGCCGGGGCCCTACCCCGGGGTGCCGGCCCAGAGCTGGGGTGCTGGGGTGCTGGGGTGCTGGGGTGCTGGGGTGCTGGGGTGCTGGGGTGCCGGACCCTACCCCGGCGTGTCCGGGCCGGAGCCGGTGGTCCGTGGCCCTGCCCCGGCGCCCGAAGGTCAGGGGGCCACGGTCAGGCCCTTGTCCTTCAGGGAGGCGACCGCCTTCTCCTGGATGGTCGTGAGCGCCGAGCCCAGCGTGCCGCCCTTGCCGTTGGCCGCCTTCGCGAACTCCTCGCCGAAGACCGCGTTCACCGCCGGCATCGTCGGTCCCCACCCGAAGTCCGGGTTGACGTTCTTGCTGGCCTCGGCGAACGTCTGGAAGACCTTCTGGTCGCCGTAGAAGGGCCGGCCCGCGTTCATGTTCGGCAGCGAGCCGCCGTCCACGGTCACGGGGAACAGGCCGCCCTTGGCGATGAGGTCGTTGAACGCGGTGGCGTCGGTCGACATCCAGGCGGCGAAGTCGACCGCCTCCTTGATGTGGCCGCAGCCCTTCAGCACCGCGTTCGGCGAGCCGCCGGCGTTGCCCACGGCGGGGCCGGCCGTGTCCCACACCGGCATCGGCGCGACCGCCCACTTGCCCTTGGTCTTGGGAACGGAGTCCTCGAGCACCTTGGACATCCAGACGGCGCCGACGACCGTGGCGCTCCTGCCGTCGGCGTAGTTCTTCCACATGGCGTCCGACCAGCCCGGCAGCACGTCGACGACCTTCTTGTCGATCAGGCTCTGCCAGTAGTCGGCGACCTTGACCGTGGCGGGGTCGTTCATCTTGACCTGCCACGCGTCGCCCTCGATGCCGAACCACTTGGCGCCGGCCTGCTGGGCGTAGCCGGCGAACAGGTACATGTCGTCGGGGGTGAAGGTGGTGATGGAGACGTCGGGGTCGGCCTTGCGCAGCTTCTCCCCTGCGGCGGCGAACTCGTCCCAGGTCTTCGGCACCTCGATGCCGTGCTTGTCGAAGATGTCCTTGCGATAGAACAGGCCCATCGGTCCCGAGTCGACGGGGACGCCGAACTGCTTGCCGCCGAAGGTGACCGTCTTGAGCGTCCACGGCTCGAACCTGGCGTTGTACGGCTGCGCCTGGGCGGTGATGTCCTCGAGCGCGCCCTCGACCAGGAAGCTGGGCAGCGTCTCCGCGCCCACCTGGGCCAGGCACGGCGCGTTGCCCGCCTTCACGGCGGCGAGCATGCGCTGGTAGCCGCCCTGCGAGCCCGGCTGCGTCTGGGTGAACTTCACCTGGACGTCGGGGTGGGCCGCGTTCCACGCCTTGGTGGCGTCCTCGTAGCCCGGCGCCCAGCCCCAGAACTCCAGCGTCACGGGTCCGCCCGCGGCCGCCGTCGACGCGGCGGCGGAGGGAGCCGCCGAGCTCGTGGGTCCCGCCTGGCTGCCGCACGCGGCCACCAGCGACACACAGACCAGCGCTCCGGTGGCGCCCAGGATCGTCCTTGACTTGCCCATCGTCTTTCCCTCCAGGCCACGCGGGTGCACAGCCCGCGTCCGATGCCCGTAACCATGGCCCGCGTGCCGCGCGGCGGCCATGGACAAACGATGAGCAGCCCTTGTACTTACGTGCTCACAGGACGGCGATATCGCACAGAAACAGAAACGCGGCTGTCCTGTTACGGCAGCCGCGTTGCTTCTGTGACGTGTGTGGAGGGCCGTGAAGGGCCTGCGGAATGGTCGCCGTCACGTCGGGCGCCCGGCCGGAGTCGGCTGGAGTGGCGTGATGGAGGGGCGCCCGCCGGTGACCTGGGTGGCCTGGGCGGGCGCTTGCCGTACGGGGATCTAGCGGGCCGAGACGCCCGCGCGCAGCTCGCCGGCCAGCAGGCGCACGTCGGCGAGGCCCGCGGCCGAGTCCGGCGCGTCCAGCAGGCGGCGGATGAACGCCGACCCCACGATGACGCCGTCGGCGTAGGCGGCGACCTCGGCCGCCTGGCGGCCCGTGCCCACGCCCAGCCCGACGCAGACCGGCAGCGAGGTGTGCGCCCTCGTGCGGGCCACCAGGTCCTCGGCGGCCACGTTCACGGTCTCCCTGGCGCCCGTGACGCCCATCAGCGAGGCCGCGTAGACGAACCCGGTGCAGCACTCGACGACGGCCTTGATGCGCTCCTCCGTCGAACTGGGAGCCACCAGGAACACGGTGTCGATGCCCGCCTCGGCGGACGCGGCCCGCCACGGGCCCGCCTCCTCCGGCGTCAGGTCGGGCGTGATCGTGCCCACGCCGCCCGCGTCGGCCAGGGCGCGGGCGAAGCGCTCGGGTCCGTAGCGGTCGATCGGGTTCCAGTAGGTCATGACCAGCGTCGCCGCGCCGGTCTTGGCCACGCCCTCGACCGTGCGCAGCACGTCGGCGATGCGGGTGCCGTTGACCAGCGAGCGGTGGACGGCGTCCTGGATGGTCGGCCCGTCCATGAGCGGGTCGGAGTACGGCAGGCCGATCTCGATGACGTCGCAGCCCGCCTCGACCATGGCGGTGGCGGCCTCGACCGCGCCCTCCTTGGTCGGGAACCCGGCGGGCAGGTAGCCGACGAGCGCCGCCCTGTTGTCGGCCTTGGCCTTGGCGAACACCGTCTGAAGAGTCGTCATCTCACAGCCCAAAGTACTTCATGGCGGTGCCCATGTCCTTGTCACCGCGGCCGGACAGGTTGACCAGGATCGTAGCGTCGGGGCCGAGCTCGCGCCCGAGCTTCAGCGCTCCGGCCAGGGCGTGGGAGGACTCGATGGCAGGGATGATGCCCTCGGTCCTGGCCATCAGGGCGAAGGCGTCCATGGCCTCGGCGTCGGTGATGCCGTGGTAGGTGGCCCTGCCGCTGTCCTTGAGCCAGGCGTGCTCGGGGCCGACGCCCGGGTAGTCGAGCCCCGCCGAGATGGAGTGGGACTCGATGGTCTGACCCTCGTCGTCCTGCAGCACGTAGGTGCGCGAGCCGTGGAGCACTCCGACCGATCCCGCGGTGAGCGTGAGCGCGTGCTCGCCCGTCTCCAGGCCCCTGCCTGCGGCCTCGTAGCCGTGCAGGGCGACGTCCTGGTCCTCGAGGAAGGCGTGGAAGATGCCGATGGCGTTGCTTCCGCCGCCGACCGCGGCGCAGATGGCGTCGGGCAGCCCGCCGGTCAGCTCCAGCATCTGGCGGCGGGCCTCGACGCCGATGATGCGGGCGAAGTCACGGACGATCTCGGGGAACGGGTGCGGGCCCGCGATCGTGCCGAACAGGTAGTGGGTGTTGTCGACGTTGGTCACCCAGTCGCGGAAGGCCTCGTTGATGGCGTCCTTCAGCGTCTGGCTGCCGTTGGTGACGGGCACGACCGTGGCGCCGAGCAGCTTCATCCTGGCGACGTTGAGCGCCTGGCGCTCGCAGTCGACGGCGCCCATGTAGATCACGCACTCCAGGCCCATGAGGGCGGCGGCGGTGGCCGTGGCCACGCCGTGCTGGCCCGCGCCGGTCTCGGCGATCACACGGCTCTTGCCCAGGCGCTTGGTGAGCAGCGCCTGACCGAGCACGTTGTTGATCTTGTGGGCCCCGGTGTGGGTGAGGTCCTCACGCTTGAGCACGATCCTGGCGCCGCCGGCGTGCTCGGCGAAGCGCGGCACCTCCGTCAGCGTCGTGGGACGACCCGCGTAGGTGCGCAGCAGGTGGTCGAACTCGGCGACGAACGCCGGGTCGGTCTTGGCCTCGGCGTAGACGGAGGCCACCTGGTCGAGAGCGGGGATCAGCGCCTCCGGGACGAACCTGCCGCCGAAGATGCCGAACTTGCCGCCGCTGTCGGGGTCGTCGCCGCGGGCGCCGTTGCCAGCCAGGTCGGCGGCGGTGAGGACAGTCATCTCATCCCTCTGATCCGTGGTCGGGTCGAGTGGCGGGGTGGGCTCCGGCCGTGACCAGGGCCTCCACCGCCTTGCGCGGGTCCTTGCCGGTCACCAGGCTCTCGCCGACCAGGACGGCGTCAGCCCCCGCCCGCGCGTACGCTAGCAAATCGTGCGGGCCGCGAACCCCCGACTCGGCGATCTTGATGATGCCGTCGGGAATCTTCGGTGCGAGCTTGGTGAAGACGTCGCGGTCCACTTCCAGAGTTTTGAGGTTGCGCGCGTTCACACCGATGATCCTGGCGCCCGCCGCGACCGCCCGCTCGACCTCCTCCTCGGTGTGGACCTCGACCAGCGGGGTCAGGCCGATCGACTCGGCCCGCTCGATGAGCGAGACGAGCGCGGGCTGCTCCAGCGAGACGACCATGAGCAGGGCCAGGTCGGCGCCGTGGGCGCGCGCCTCCCACAGCTGGTAGGAGGTGACGATGAAGTCCTTGCGCAGGATCGGGATGTCGACCCTCGCGCGCACCGCGGCGAGGTCGTCCAGGCTGCCGCCGAAGCGGCGCCGCTCGGTCAGGACGCTGATGACGTGGGCGCCGCCCTCTTCGTAGTCGGCGGCCAGCGCCGCCGGGTCGGCGATGGCGGCCAGCGCGCCCTTGGACGGGCTCGACCGCTTGACCTCGGCGATGACCGAGACCTTGTCGCCGCCGAGCGCCGCGTAGGCGTCCCTCGGCGCGGGGGCGCGCCTGGCGCGCTCCTTCAGCTCGTCGAGCGACACCGCCGCCTGCCGTTCGGCCAGATCTTCTCGCACACCGGCCAGGATGTCGTCGAGAACGGTCCCGCTCAGGCTCCGCTCGTTCACGCGATCAAGGTCCCTCCGGTCGACAGTGGTGGGGGCGACGAGGAGTTCGCGTCGGCGTCCGCTCCCCGTCTTGTCTTGCGATGGTATCGGCCGCACCGGGCTCACCTCGCCACAGCCCCCCTGCTACGGGGCGAGAAAAGCGCCGAAAGGCAGGTTGCGGACGACCCAGAAGACCAGGACGAGCGCCAGAAGTGTCCAGATGTGGGCGGGCCGCGGGGCGGTCGGCCGCCATGGCCGCCCGCGCCAGGCGCCCGCCATCCACCGGATCCAGAAATAGACGAGGACCGGCGTGGCGAGGACCAGCAGCGGGTTGAGCTTCAGCGCGGCCACGGGGTCGAGGTGGGCGAGAGCGTGCGTGGCCCTCAGCGCGCCGCAACCCGGGCAGAACCACCCGGTGAGCGCTAAGAAGGGACAGCTCGGATAGTGGCCGGACTCGTTGGGATCGACCACCCCCACATAGGCGAAAGCCGCCCCCGCCGCGAGGGCGACGCCCAGCGGTGCGAGAACGGCTTTCCTGCCGCGCGTGTCGGTGACCACGCTGCCAACGATACCTAGTAAGAGCTGCTCACACTGGCCGCGTAGCCGAGGAACCCGATCCAGATGACCAGGAAGATCACCCAGCCCGCGAGGCCCACGTAGGACAGGATCAGGCCCGCCAGGGCCATGCCCCTGCCCTCCTCGCCGGTCTTCTTGATCTGACCGAGCGAGATGTGGCCGAGGATCGCCCCAACGATGGAGGCGACACCACAGGTCACCAGGCCCACGATGCCGCTGATCAGGGCGGCGATCGCCATGCCGTTGGTCTTGTTCGGCTGCGGCGCGCCGTAGCCGCCGTAGGGGTCGTAGCCGCCACCGGGAGGAGGCGGGTAGCCGCCGGGAGGCTGCGCGCCATAGCCACCCGATCCGTAACCGCCCGAACCCTGGCCCGCGCCGTAACCGCCCGAACCCTGACCACCCGGAGGCGGACCGTATCCACCGGAGCCCTGACCACCAGCCGGAGGGCCGTAACCACCCCCGGGCGGCTGTTCGCCGTAGCCCCCGCTACCGCCCTGGTTTCCGTAGCTCATACCGACGACTCCTCATGAATAGCGAATTGCCCGCAGAGCTTAGCGAGAAGCTGTCTGCCACGTGAGGAAGCGACCGTATTGTGGGCCTTTTGTAACCCTGTGGTCAGCCGTGCTGCTTGCCGAGCCCCACATCTGCATGACCTTTCCGACGGCGGCGCCCCCTGCCATCACGACGAGCCCTGCACAGAAGCCTAGACCCGAGTCCGGCACCAGGCCGAGACCTGCCGGCGCGGATCCGATAGGGATGAGCCTCGCAACGGTCCACGCGGCGGGCGAGTCGCCGTGGTCGTGCCCGGCCGTCGTCAGCGTTCCTCGGTCGGGTCGTCTCCCCTGTCGATCGCCTCCCACAGCGACTTGTCGTCGCGTGGACCCGCGGCCGAACCCGGGCGGTCGTAACGGCCCGACATGCCCGCCCACCCCGTGGCGCGCAGGACGGCCAGCACGCCGCCCGCGATGAGCAGCGCCCCGCCGGCCGCCGCCAGGTACGGCCAGGCGGTGTGCGCGATCGCCGTGACGTCCTGGGTCGCCGCCCCGACGGGGTTGCGCCGGGCGGCCAGCTCCCGAGCGGCCGAGCCCGCGACGCCCTGCCACGACAGCAGCGCGATGCCCGCCCCGCACAGCGCCAGCACGCCTCCGACGATCCTGCGCCACACGCCCTTGGTCGCGAACAGCGCCACCACCGCGGCGAGCGAGGCCAGGGCCAGCGGCTGTACGGCAGGCGCCAGGTCGCCGCCCGCCAGCTCGACGGGGGCGGCGGCGCCGTAGGTGACGGAGGTCCAGACGCGGCCCGCGGCCAGCAGCGGCAGGCCCGCGCCCGCCGCGCACAGCAGCAGCCAGATGCCCAGCTCGCGTCTCACGACAGGAGCAGCTGGTCGGCGTCGAAGCAGGTGCGGTCGCCGGTGTGGCAGGCGGCGCCCACCTGGTCGACCTTGAGCAGGAGGGTGTCGCCGTCGCAGTCGAGCGCCACGGACTTGACGTGCTGGACGTGACCCGAGGTGTCGCCCTTGACCCAGTAGGCGGAGCGGCTGCGCGACCAGTAGGTGGCCCTGCCCGTGGTCAGCGTGCGATGCAGCGCCTCGTCGTCCATCCAGGCGAGCATGAGGACCTCGCCCGTGTCGTACTGCTGGACGATGGCGGGCACCAGCCCGTCAGGAGTGCGCTTGAGTCGCGAAGCGACCTTCGGGTCGAGGGACATGCGGCCATTCAACCAGTCGCGGGCAGCGCCGCCGCGCCTGGGACCGCGTCGAAGACCCTGAACAGACCGGCGAGGTTCATGCTGCTGAGCCTGCGCAGCGCCCCGCAGTCGGCCGAGGCGACGAGGGCGAGGTCGCCTCCGTTGTCGCGGAGTTCGGCCAGCAGCCTGACCAGCAGCCCGAGGCCGGTCGTGTCGACGAAGGTCACGCCGGTGATGTCAGCCCGATATCGGGGGCGGCGCGGCGCCGCCCCCGCCGGGAGGAGGCTAGGAGTGGGCGGCGGAGACCCACGAGGCGTGGAGGTCGGCGTAGACGCCCGGCTCCTCGACCAGCTCGGCGTGCCGGCCGCGCTGGACGAGTCGGCCCGCGTCGAAGACGAACACCTCGTCGGCGTTCTCGGCCGTCGAGAGGCGGTGGGCGATCGAGATCGCGGTCCTTCCCCTCGTGACCCCCTCCAGCGCCCGTGCGAGCCGTACCTCGGTGGCGGGGTCGACGGCGGAGGTGGCCTCGTCGAGCAGCAGCAGGTCGGGGTCGGCCAGGTAGGCGCGGGCGAGGGCGACGAGCTGGCGCTCACCCGCCGACAGCGACTCCCCGCGCTGGCCCACGGGGGTGGCCAGGCCCTTGGGCAGGCCCTCCACCCAGTCGGCCAGGCCCAGCTCGGTCATCGCCAGGGCGATCTCGTCGTCGGTGGCCGCCGGCCTGCCGAAGCGGATGTTCTCGGCGAGCGTGCCGTCGAACAGGAAGCCGTCCTGCGGCACCATGACGATCCGCTCGCGCAGCGAGGAGAAGCGCACCTGGCGCAGGTCGTGGCCGTCGACGGTGACGCGCCCGTCGACCGGGTCCATCAGGCGGGTGAGCAGCTTGGCGAAGGTGGTCTTGCCCGACCCCGTCTCGCCGACGACCGCGATGCGGGTGCGCGGGGGGATGGAGACCGACAGCTCGTGCAGGACGGGCGCGCCGCCGGGATAGGCGAAGTGCACGTCCTCGAAGGCCACGGCGATGGGCCCGCGGGGCAGGGTGACGCCCTCGTCTCCCGGGTCGGCGACGTCGGGCGGGGTGTCGAGCACGCCCAGGATGCGCCGCCAGCCGGCGACCGCGTTCTGCGCCTCGTTCAGCACCTCGGTGGCGATCTGCAGCGGAGAGACGAACAGCGTGACGAGGAACAGGAAGGCGACCAGCCTGCCCGCGCTGATGTCGCCGGAGATGCCGAGCCGCACGCCGAGCAGGACGATCCCCGCGATGGCCGCGGCGGCGACGATCTCGGTGAGCGGGAAGACGAGGCCGACGATCTTCTGGGCGCGGACCTGCGCGCTCCTGTTGGCGTTGATCGCGTTGTCGATGCGCTCGGACGTGCGGCGCTCGGAGCCGTACGCGCGGATGACGGCCGCGCCGACGACCGACTCGCTGACGGCGGACAGCATGTCGCCGGTGCGCTCGCGGACCGTGGAGTAGGCCGCCGAGAGCCAGCGCTGGAAGCGCGGCAGGACGATCATCAGCGGGATGAAGCAGACCCAGACCAGCAGCGTGAGCTGCCACGAGTAGACGAACATCAACCCGGTGGCGACCAGCAGCTGGCCGAACGCCACGATGATCATCAGCCCGCCCCACTGCATGAAGTTGCTGATCTGGTCGATGTCGTTGGTCACGCGGGAGACCAGCGCGCCGCGGCGCTCGGAGTTCTGGGTGAGCACGGACAGGTCGTGGACGTGCCGGAAGCCGCGGACCCTGAGCGTGGCGAGGGAGGCCTCGGTGGCCCTGTAGAGCCGGACGTTCATCACGTAGCCGCACAGGGCGGTGATGACGACCGCCGCGGCGCACAGGAGCACCGCCGTGGAGATGTAGGAGATGTCAGGCGTGCCGCCCTTGAGTCCCGTGTCGATCGTCTGCTGGACGGCGATCGGCACGATGATCTTGCCGATCGTGGCGATCACGGCGAGGGCGAGTGTGCCCGCCAGCCCCTTACGGAACTCCGGCGTGAGCGAGAGCCCGTGCCGCACGGTGGCGAGCGCCGACCGGCCCGAGTCCTGGAAAGCGACGCTCATGCCACGACCTCTTCCTCTTCCGCCGCGATCGCGGCCCTCTCGGCCTCTTCGCGCTCGTAGGCGGTGACCAGGTTCCGGTAGCCCAGGCAGCGCTCGAGCAGTTCCTCGTGGGTGCCGCGGTCGACGACGCTGCCACGGTCGAGGTAGACCACCTCGTCGGCCAGGGCGATCGTGGCCATCCGGTAGGCGACGACCACGACGGTCGAGGCCTCGCCCTGCTCGCCGGCCGCGTTCAGGTCACGCAGGCCGTAGAGGATCTTTGCTTCGACCTGGGGGTCGACGCTGGAGGTCGCGTCGTCGAGGATCAGCAGGCGCGGGCGGCGGACGACCGCGCGGGCCAGGGCGATGCGCTGCCGTTGGCCGCCCGACAGGGTGGTGCCGCGCTCGCCGACCTTGGTGTCGAGCCCCGAGGCCAGCTTGGCCACGAAGCCGTCGGCCTGGGCCAGGCGCAGCGCGGCCCACACGTCCTCGTCGGAGACGTCGAGGCCGAGCGTGATGTTGCCGCGCACGCTGTCGTCGAACAGGAACGTCTGCTGCGGCACCAGCGCGACCGCGTCGGCGATGCCGCCGTAAGCGATTTCACGAAGGTCGACGCCGTCCAGGCGCACCTCTCCCTTGTCGGGATCGACCAGGCGCACCAGCGTCTGCACGAGCGTGGACTTGCCCGAGCCCGTCGGCCCCACCAGCGCGACGGTACGGCCGGCAGGGACGTCGAAGGTGACGTCGTGCAGAACCTCGGCGCTGCCGTAGGCGTAGGACAGGCCGGAGACCTGGAGCCCCGCGGGCGCCGAGCCTGGCACGCGGGCCTGGCCGTAGTCCATGGAGCCTGTCGCCTCGAGCACCGCCTGCACCCGCTGCCAGCCGACGACGCTGCGGGGCAGTTCGGCCAGCACCCAGCCGAGCGCGCGGATCGGGAAAGCGAGCAGGGTGAACAGGTAGGCGACCTGGACCAGCTCGCCCGAGTTGATGGACCCGCCTTGCAGCCGCATCGCGCCGACCATCAGCACGATCAGCACGCCGAGTGTCGGCAGCGCCTCCAGCATCGGGTCGAACAGGCCGCGGACCCTGCCGACGGCGATGTTGGCGTCGCGCAGCTCGTGGGCGCGGCGCTCGAACCGCTCGGTCTCCAGGTCCTCGCGGCCGAGGGTCTTGACGACGAGCGCGCCGTCGAAGCTCTCGTGGGCGATCTCGCTGACCTCGGCGCGCAACTGCTGGGCGTGGGTGGCCAGCGGGCTCAGCCTGCGCTGGTAGACGAGGTTCAGCCCCGCGATGGCGGGGAAGATCAGGAAGCCGACGAGGGCGAGCACGGGATCGGTGATCAGCATCGCGACCGCCGCCGTGACCAGCATGACGATGACGCCAACCGCCATCGGAAGCGGCGCGAGCGGCGCCCACGCGGCCTCGGCGTCGGCGCTGGCGTTGGACAGCAGCTGCCCCGTGGGGTGCTGGTGGTGCCAGGCCAGCGGCAGGCGCAGGTACTGCTTGGTGACGTCCCTGCGCGACCTGGCCTGCATGCGGTACTGCAGGACGCCGGCCAGGATGCGCCTGCCCGCCACGCCGATCGCCTTCAGCAGGGCGGTGCCCATGATGAGAAGGACCGAGATCCACAGCGCGCCCGCGCCGATCTCGCCCCTGGCGAAGGCCGGCAGCACGGCGTTCTCCGTCGCCCATCCGAGCGCCCAGGCGGAGGCGACGGTCATGCCGCCGTACAGGCCGCTGCTGATGACGGCGGCCGCGAACACCGACTTCTCCGTGCGGATGGCCACCCCGAGAACACGGAGCCCTTGGCGCATCACGGCTGAGGTGACCTTGGTCGCCACTCGAGGAAGGTCCTTCCAATGGGGAAATTTGTACTTAAGTCCCTATCATGGTCGATCATCTGGATATTCCCACGCCCCAGTAGAATCGTCTGGTGACTCACGCTCGCGGCGAACGCTCTGCTCTGTGCGACCTGTTCGACACGCTCGGCCCCGACGCGCCGACGCTGTGCACGGGCTGGAGCACCTACGACCTGGCCGCCCACCTCGTACTGCGCGAGCGCAGGATCGACGCCAACCCGGGCATCGCGCTCAAGCCGCTGGCCGGCTACACCGCCTCGGTCCAGGACGGGCTCAAGGCCAAGTACCCCTTCCCCGAACTGGTCGGCCTCGTGCGCAGGCCAGGCGGCGTGTACGGCCTGCTGCCCCCGCTCGACGAGGCGGTCAACACGCTGGAGTACTTCGTCCACCACGAGGACGTGCGCCGTGCCCAGCCGTCATGGGAGCCGCGGGAGCTGCCCGACGACCTGGAGCGGCTGCTGTGGCGGCGGCTCGACATGGGGGCCAAGCTCATGCTGCGCAGGTCGCCGGTCGGCGTGATCCTGCACCGGCTCGGCGGCGGGGTGGCCATCGGCGGAGCGAAGGACGGCGTCAAGGTGGAGGTCACGGGGAAGGCGAGCGAACTGCTGCTGTTCTGCTTCGGGCGGCAGGAGCACGCGAGGGTCGACCTGACCGGCGACCCCGACGCCGTCGCCCGGCTCACCCACGCCCCGCTCGGCTTCTGACGGCTCGGGCTTCTCACGGGCCCGCGTGGCGCGGGCCGGTCGCGGCGCGCGGCGCCGGCCCCGGACGGCACGGCGGACGCGATCACGGTGATCCGGCCCACACGGACGAGCGGTGGGGAGCCGGGGACCAGGACGCGGGCTCCGGCGACACCGATCACCCCGCGGAACCGGCGGCGGATTTCCCGATCCGATCGCGAGTCCCCGCGCCAACTCGGGCCGATGGCCGTACGATGGCCAGGTAAAGACGCCCCCCGGTTATGATCAAGAACATCTTCATAGAAGATGCCAGTGATCGCCCAGATCCGGGTATATACGGCTGGGAATGGACTGCAGGAGGCCCCCCATGCAGGTCAAGAAGGTCCTCACGTATCTCGCCGTGGCCTTCGTCGTCTTCTACCTGTTCACCCAGCCGCGAAACGCGGCGGCGGCGGTCAACAGCGTTTTCGACGGCATCGTGAACGGCGCCAACCAACTGGCCGTATTCTTCACCAACGTCGTGACCTGACAGGCTCCACGGCCCGCTTGGCAGCGGGTCGTGCGTGTTGTCACCGAACCTGAGATCGAAGAGCGTAGAGTCGATCGATGAGAGATCGCCGAAGCGTCATCGAGCGGGCCGAGATCGAGGGCATCGAACTCGTCCGGTTCCTCTATGCCGACCACGGCGGAGTGATCCGTGGCAAGGCGGCGTCCCGCACCCGGCTGGGTGAGCGGCTCGCCTCCGGCATCGGGCACACGGTGGCCATGATGGCGATGAACATGCTCGACCAGCTCCAGGAGGTCGAGCAGTTCGGGCCCGTCGGCGAGGTCCGGATCATGCCGGACCCGTCGACATTCGTTCCTCTCCCCTACTCTCCTGGCGCCGCAGCCATGGTCTCGGACCTGGTGCAGCTGGACGGCACGCCGTGGGGCGCCTGCCCGCGCACCTTCCTCAAGGACGCGGTCGCCGAGCTCGAGAGCGAGGGCTACGCGCTCGTGGCGGCCTTCGAACCCGAGTTCACCCTCGGCCGCCGCCTGCCCGACCCCTCGGGCGGTCCCGACCGGCTGGTGCCTCTCGACGACAGCCTGTGCTATGCCACCACCGGCTTCGACCTGGCCCACGACTACGCGATCACGCTGGTCCGCGCGCTGGAGACCCAGGGTCTTCGGGTCGAGCACTACCACCCCGAGCTCGGCCACGGCCAGCAGGAGCTGTCGATCCGGCACGCGCCCGCCCTCAGGGCCGCCGACAACCACGTCCTCTACAGGGAGACCGTCCGCGGCGTGGCGATGCGCATGGCCATGTGGGCGTCGCTGGCCCCCAAGCCGATCGCCGACCAGGCCGGCAACGGCGCCCACCTGCATCTGTCCCTGTGGGACTCCTCGCTGCACACCAACCTGTTCGACGACCGGCCCGAGCTGATGACCCGCTTCGTCGGCGGGCTGCTCGCCCATCTGCCCGCTCTCACGGCGTTGACCTGCGGCAGCGTCAACAGCTTCCGGCGGCTGGCACCGCGCATGTGGTCGAGTGCCTACGCCGTCTACGGGCCCGACAACAGGGAGGCCGCCGTTCGGGTCTGCTCCCCTGTGGGCGAGCAGGGCTCGGCCAACCTGGAGCTCAAACCGTCCGATTCCTCGGCCAACCCGTACCTGTCGCTGGGCGCGGTCATCCACGCGGGCCTCGACGGGATCAGGCGCGAGCTCGACCCAGGCGATCCCGTGCTCGTCGACCCCGACACCAGGCCAGGGCTCTACCCGCGGCTGCCTAGCTCCCTCGACGAGGCGCTCGACGCCCTGGAGGACGACGAGCTGCTCATGGCGGCGCTCGGGCCGCTGCGCGCCGGGGCCTACCTGGCGGTGAAACGCTCGGAGGCGGCCGCGTTCAAGGAACGCGGCGCGGACTTCGAGGTGTCCCAGCACATGCGCGTCTTCTGAGCCGCAGGCTCAGGTCTGGCCCGTCTCGAACCGCCGGAGGCTCGCGCCGTCGTCGGACAGCACGAAGTGCCACCTGGTGTTCATCGCCCCATAGGTGGAGTTGGTGAAGCGGACGAGCATGGTCAGGCCGTCGGGGTCCTGGCTCTGGATCCTGAAGTGACCGTCGGCGTCGAAGATCTCGCGGTCGATCCATCCTTCGAGGTCGCGTTCGCTGCCGTCGTCGGACATCGTCGCCCCCGGGGTGAACAGGGCGACGAACGCCGCCCTGTCACCGCTGTTGATCGCGTCGATCGCCTTGGCGACCACCGGGTTGTTGGCAGTTGTCATGACGACAGTGAACGTGCCCGACGGTCAACGTCACTACCTGACCGGGTGGCCCGCCGTACGAAGAGTGTCCTTGACTTCGGAGATCTTCAGCGTGCCGAAGTGGAACACCGACGCGGCGAGAACCGCGTCGGCGCCGGCGGCGACGGCGGGAGGGAAGTCCTCCAGGCGCCCCGCGCCGCCGCTGGCGATCACCGGCACCCTGACCGCGGCCCGCACCGCGCGCAGCATCGCGAGGTCATAGCCGTCCAGGGTGCCGTCACCGTCCATGGAGTTGAGCAGGATCTCGCCCACCCCCAGTTCCTCGCCGCGCGCCGCCCACTCAACGGCGTCGATGCCGGTGCCGCGCCGCCCGCCGTGCGTGGTGACCTCGAAGCCCGACGCCGTGCCCGGCGCCCTGCGGGCGTCGACCGACAGCACGACGCACTGGGCGCCGAACCGTCTGGAGGCCTCGGTCAGCAGCTCCGGACGGGCGATGGCCGCGGTGTTGAGCGACACCTTGTCCGCGCCGGCGCGCAGCAGCCTGTTGACGTCCTCGACCGAGCGGACGCCGCCGCCCACCGTCAGCGGGATGAAGACCTGCTCGGCGGTCCTGCGGACCACGTCGAACATCGTCTCCCGCTCGCCCGAGGAGGCGGTGATGTCGAGGAAGGTCAGCTCGTCGGCGCCCTCCTCGTCATAGCGGCGGGCCAGCTCCACCGGGTCGCCCGCGTCGCGCAGGTTCTCGAAGTTGACGCCCTTGACCACACGTCCCGCGTCCACGTCCAGACACGGGATGACTCGAACCGCGACTGTCATGCCCGAAACGCCTCGATCTCGATCTCGACCAGCATCCGCCGGTCGATCAGTCCCGCCACCTGGACGCCCGTGCACGCGGGCCTGACGTGGCCGAGCACCTCCGACAACGCCGTGCCGACCGCGTCGTAGTGGCGCCCGTCCACCACGTAGTAGCGCACCATGACCACGTCCTCCCTGGTCAGGCCGGCCGCCTCGACCGCGTCGAGCGCGATGTCGAAGGCCGTCATGGCCTGCAGGTAGGCGTCGCCCTCGTGCTGCACCTCGCCGTCGACCGTGGCCGTGCATCCGGAGACCACGACCCGCGGTCCCGCCACCACGGCTCTGGCGTAGCCGTACTTCTGCTCCCAGACGCCGCCCGAGAAGATCCTCATCCCCTCGCGCACGCAGCTTGCCTGGCCCATCACGCGATCCTCTCTCTGGCCCTAGCCGCGTACCGCGGCCAGGGCGTCTTCCAGCGTGAAAGCCTGCGCGTAGAGTGCCTTGCCCACGATCGCGCCCTCCACGCCGTGGGGCGCGAGAGAGGTGAGGGCGATGAGATCGTCGAGAGAGGAGACGCCTCCGCTCGCGACGACAGGCTTGTCGGTTCGATCGCAGACCTGGCGCAGCAGGTCCAGATTCGGGCCGCGCAGTGTTCCGTCCTTGGTCACGTCCGTTACCACGTAACGCGGGCAGCCGTCGGCTTCGAGCCGGTCGAGCACCTCCCAGAGATCGCCGCCCGCCTCGGTCCAGCCGCGCGCGGCGAGCGTGGTGCCACGCACGTCCAGACCAACTGCGATCTTGTCACCATACTCGGCGATAATCCTCCTGCACCAGGCCGGGTCCTCCAGGGCCGCGGTGCCGATGTTCACCCTCCGGCAGCCGGTGGACAGCGCCGCCTCCAGCGAGGCGTCGTCACGGATGCCTCCGGTCAGCTCAACCTGGATGTCCAGCTTGCCGACCACGTCGGCGAGCAGTTCCCTGTTGGAGCCACGGCCGAAGGCCGCGTCCAGGTCGACCAGGTGGATCCACTCGGCGCCCGCCTCCTGCCAGGCCAGCGCCGCGGTCAGCGGGTCGCCGTAGCCGGTCTCTGTGCCGGCCTCCCCCTGCACGAGGCGGACGGCCTGGCCGTCGACGACGTCCACGGCGGGCAGCAGTACGAACGACATGGTCTTCAGGTCCTCCGGTCAAAGGCGAGCGTGACGATCACAGGGACGAACAGCAGGGAGAGCACGAACACGGCCAGGCTGACCTGCCACGACGACCACAGCAGCCAGGCCAGCAGTTGCACGACGAGGAAGAGCAGGGCGACGACGCCGTTCTGCGCCCGCTGCCGGCGAGCCAGCAGCCCGCCCTGCCTGGCGAAGCGGACAGGGCGGGGGACGAGCCCCCTGACCAGCGCCTTCCTGCGCGACCTGCGGGCCATCCGCTCGGCGTTCAGCCGGGCCGCGCGCTCCCGCTCGGCCTCGCGGGCCGCCCGCCGCCGCGCCCGTTCCTTGCTCACGGGGCTTCCTCGGGCCACCCGGTGGGCGGCGGCCCGTTCACAGCGTGCCGACCCAGTTCTTCAGCAGGGCCGCGCCCGCGTCACCGGACTTCTCCGGGTGGAACTGGGTGGCCATCAGCGGGCCGTTCTCCACCGCGGCCACGAACGGCACGCCGTGCTCGGCCCACGTGACCAGCGGCGCGGTGAAGCCGGGGCCTGGGTGCAGTTGCCAGTCGCGCACGCCGTAGGAGTGGACGAAGTAGAAGCGGGTGGCGGCGTCGAGGCCGGCGAACAGCACGCTGTCGGCGGGGGCCTTGACGGTGTTCCAGCCCATGTGCGGGAGTACGGGGGCCTCCAGGCGCTCGACCGTGCCCGGCCACTCGCCGCAGCCCTCGGTCTCCACGCCGTGCTCCACGCCGCGCTCGAACAGGATCTGCATGCCGACGCAGATGCCCAGCACGGGACGAGCGGCCGACAGGCGGCGACCGATGATCCTGTCGCCGACGACGCTCTTCAGCCCGGACATGCAGGCCGCGAAGGCGCCCACGCCCGGCACGACGAGTCCGTCGGCGTTCATGGCGGCGTCGTAGTCGGCCGTGACGGTCACCTGGGCGCCCGTCCTGGCCAGCGCCCTTTCGGCCGAGCGCAGGTTGCCCGAGCCGTAGTCGAGGATGACGACGTTCTTGTTCACCACCACAGCACCCCCGCGAGCAGCGCCATGGCGGCGCCGACTCCGCAGACGACCGCGCCGATCTTCAACCCCTGCTTGATCAGCGACACCACGCCGCCGACCAGGAACAGGCCGATGAAGACCATCACGATCGCCGTCCAGTTGTCGCTCACAGCACACCCTTGGTGCTCGGGACCCCTGTCGCGCGGGGGTCGAGCTCGCTGGCCTCGCGCAGCGCCCTGGCCAGCGCCTTGAACTGGGCCTCGACGATGTGGTGGGCGTTGCGCCCGTACGGCACGCGCACGTGCAGGCAGATCGCCGCCTGCGCCACGAACGACTCGAGGATGTGCCTGGTCATCGTCGTGTCGTACTCGGGGCCGATCATCGGCGCCATGCCGTCGGGCTCGGCGTGCACCAGGTAGGGCCGCCCCGACAGGTCGACGGTCACTTCGGCGAGCGCCTCGTCCAGCGGGCACGAGGCGTTGCCGTACCGCCTGATGCCGGACTTGTCGCCCAGCGCCTCGCGGAAGGCGGCGCCCAGCGCCAGCGCGGTGTCCTCGATGGTGTGGTGGGAGTCGATGTGCAGGTCGCCCTCGGTCTTGACGGTCAGGTCGAACAGACCGTGCTTGCCGAGCTGGGCCAGCATGTGGTCGTAGAACCCGACCCCGGTGGCGACGTCGACGATGCCGGTTCCGTCGAGGTTCACCTCGACCAGGACCGACGTCTCCTTCGTGGTGCGCTCGACGCGACCAGTGCGCTCGCTCACAGAACCCCCTCCAGGGCGGCACGGAATGCCGTCATCTCCTCGCCGGTGCCGATCGACACGCGCAGCCACTCGGGCGGCCCGACCTCACGGATCAGGACGCCCCGCTGGAGCAGTCCCTCCCAGATCTTGCGCCGGTCGCCGAACCGGCCGAACAACACGAAGTTGGCGTCAGAGTCGGCGACCGTCAAGCCCCGCTCGCGCAACCACGTCACGATGTCGTCGCGCTCCTTCCTGAGCGCGTCGACCGTGCCGAGCAGCTCGGCGCGGTGCCGTAGCGCGACCCTGGCCGTCGCCTGCGTGACCGTCGACAGATGGTACGGCAGGCGCACCAGCAGCATCGCCTCGACCACGGCGGGGTGCGCGGCCAGGTAGCCGAGCCGCGTGCCCGCCATCGCGAACGCCTTGGACATGGTCCTGGTCACGATCAGCCTGGGGTGCTCGGGCAGCAGCGTCAGCGCCGAGGGGGTGCCGGTGCGGGCGAACTCGGCGTAGGCCTCGTCCACCACGACCATGCCGGGCGCCGCCCTCGCGACCCTGGCGATGGTCTCGAGCGGCAGCGAGGTGCCGGTCGGGTTGTTCGGCGAGGTGAGGAAGACGATGTCGGGGCGGTGCTCCTCGACGGCGGCCACGGCCTTGTCGGGGTCGAGCGAGAAGTCCTCCTCGCGCGCGCCGGAGATCCACTCGGTGTTGGTGCCCGTGGTGATGATCGGGTGCATGGAGTAGGACGGCTCGAAGCCGATCGCGGTGCGGTCGTGTCCGCCGAAGGCCTGCAGGATCTGCTGGAGCACCTCGTTGGAGCCGTTCGCCGCCCAGACCATGTCGCGGGTGAGCCCGTGGCCGAGGTAGTCGGCCAGGTCCTGGCGCAGGGCGAGCGCGTCCCTGTCGGGGTAGCGGTTGAGGGCCGCCGCGCCGCGCCTGATCTCCTCGGCGAGGTCGTCGACCAGGGCCTGGGAGGGCGGGTAGGGGTTCTCGTTGGTGTTGAGCTGCACGGGCACGTCGATCTGCGGCGCGCCGTACGGCTTCTTGCCGCGCAGGTCGTCGCGGATCGGCAGGTCGTCGAGCGTCATGAGGGGATCTCCCAGTCGAACCTGGCGCGGATGGCGGCCCCGTGGGCGGGCAGGTCCTCGGCGTCGGCCAGCACGCACGTGTGCTCGGCCGCGTCCGCCAGCGCCTGCCTGGTGTAGTCGATCACGTGGATGCCGCGCAGGAACGACTGCACCGACAGCCCGCTGGAGTGGCAGGCGCATCCGCCGGTCGGCAGCACGTGGTTGGAACCCGCGAGGTAGTCGCCCAGGCTCACCGGGCTGTAGGGCCCGACGAAGATCGCGCCGGCGTTGCGGACCTTGGCCGCCACCTCGGCGGCGTCGGCCGTCTGGATCTCCAGGTGCTCGGCCGCGTAGGCGTCGACGACCCTGAGCCCCGCGGCCAGGTCGTCGACCAGCACGATGCCGGACTGCCTGCCGGACAGCGCCTCGGCGATCCGCGCGGAGTGGCGCGTCGCGGCGACCTGTCCCGGCAACTCCTTCTCGACCGCCTCGGCCAGCTCCACGCTGTCGGTGACCAGCACGGCCGCGGCGATGACGTCGTGCTCGGCCTGGCTGATCAGGTCGGCGGCCACGTGCCTGGGGTCGGCGGTGGAGTCGGCGAGGATGGCGATCTCGGTCGGTCCCGCCTCGGAGTCGATGCCGATGACGCCCTTCAGCAGCCGCTTGGCCGCGGCCACCCAGATGTTGCCGGGACCCGTCACCATGGTCGCGGAGGGGCACTCCTCGGTGCCGTAGGCGAACATGGCCACCGCCTGCGCCCCGCCGACCGAGTAGACCTCGTCGACGCCGAGCAGCGCGCACGCGGCCAGGATCGTGGGGTGCGGCAGCCCGCCGAAGTCCTTCTGCGCGGGACTGGTGACGGCCAGCGACTCGACGCCCGCTTCCTGGGCGGGCACCACGTTCATGACCACGCTGGAGGGGTAGACGGCGCGCCCTCCGGGCACGTAGAGGCCGACGCGCTCGACGGGCACCCAGCGCTCGGTGACCGTGCCGCCGGGGACGACCTGGGTCGTGGTGTCGGTGCGCCGCTGGTCGCGGTGCACCTTCCTGGTCCGCGTGATCGCCTCTTCGAGGGCCGCCCTGACCTTGGGGTCGAGCTCGTCCAGCGCCCGCTGGATCGCCTCGGCGGAGACTCGGGCGGACTGGATCTCGACACCGTCGAACCTGGCGGTCAGCTCGCGAACGGCCACCGCCCCGCGATGGCGCACGTCCTCGCAGATGGGCCGCACCTTCTCCAGGGCGGCCTCGACGTCGAGTTCGGCGCGGGGCAGCACGTCGCGCAGGTTCTCCGGAAGAGAGCCGCGCAGGTCGATACGGGAAATCACCCACACAGTCTACGGAGTGTCTCCGCCTCATCTGGTTCTGTCCACAATGCGGGACAGCCACGGTATCGGGTGACATTTCACCCGCGATGGCCCGGCCGCCGATCCTCTACGATCGGGACAGTGAGCAAGGCGAAGAAGGGCGGGCAGGGCACACCCGCGACGGTCGCACTGGCCAAGGCACAGGTCGACTTCACGCTGCACCCCTACGAGCACGACGCCAACGCCCAGGCCTACGGGGAGGAAGCCGCCGACGCGCTGGGCCTGCCGTACGGCAGGATCTTCAAGACGCTCGTGGCGGAGGTGGAGAGCGGGCTCGCGGTGGCGGTGGTGCCGGTCTCGGGGAAGCTCGACCTCAAGGCGTTCGCCGCGGCGCTGGGCAGCAAGCGGGCCGCGATGGCCGACGCGGCGAAGGTCGAGCGGGTCACCGGCTACGTGGTCGGTGGGATCAGCCCCCTCGGGCAGCGCAAGCAGCTTCCCACCGTCGTCGACGCCTCCGCCCTCGACTTCGAGACGATCTACTTCTCCGCGGGCAAGCGGGGGCTGCAGATCGAGACCTCGCCGAAGAACCTGATCGAGCTGACCAAGGCGGCCACCGCGCCCATCGCGAAATCCGGTTAGGGGCCGCCCGCCTGGGCAAACCTTGCCATCGCCGTACGCGGACACATGCGGCAGGATCGCAAGAGTGACCGAACTGCACTACCTCACCGCCACCGAGATGGCCCGCCTGCTGCGGGCTCGCGAGGTGAGCGCCGTCGAGCTGCTCGAGGCCCACCTGGCGCGCGTCGAGCAGGTCAATCCCGCCGTCAACGCCATCGTGACGCTGGTCGCCGAGCGGGCGCTCGACGAGGCGAAGGCGGCCGACGCCGCCGGGCCGAAAGGCCCGCTGCACGGCGTGCCCGTGGCACACAAGGATCTCGCCGACACCGCGAACATCAGGACCACGTACGGCTCGCCGCTGTTCGCCGACCACGTCCCCGCCAAGGACGACCTGCTGGTCGAACGGCTCAGGAAGGCCGGGGCCATCACGGTCGGCAAGACCAACACACCCGAGTTCGGCACCGGCTCCCACACCGTCAACGAGGTGTTCGGCGCCACCCGCAACCCCTACGACCTGTCGAGGTCGGCAGGCGGCAGCAGCGGGGGCGCGGCGGCGGCGCTGGCCACGGGGATGGTGCCGCTGGCCGACGGTTCGGACATGGGCGGATCGCTGCGCAACCCGGCGAGCTTCTGCAACGTGGTCGGACTGCGCCCGACGCCGGGCCGCGTCCCCGACATCTCCGACACCGCGGCCTGGTACACGCTGGCCGTCTCGGGGCCGATGGCCAGATCGGTCGAGGACCTCGAGCTGATGCTCTCGGTGATGTCGGGATTCGACCCTCGCTCGCCGTACTCGATCAAGGAGCCGTTCGCTCCCGATCCCGAGACCTCCGTGAAGGGCCTGCGGGTGGCCTTCAGCCCCGACCTCGGCGGGCTGCCCGTCGACCCCGAGACCGCGGCCGTGACCGCGTCGGCGGTCACGGTGTTCGAAGGGCTCGGCGCCCGCGTGGAGCAGGTGGATCTCGACCTGTCCGACGCCGACGACGCCTTCAGGATCTACCGGGCCTGGTACTACGCGCTGAGCTTCGGCGACCTCGAGGGGTTGGGCGCCAACACCGCGTGGAACGTCGAGCAGGGCCGTAAGGTCACCGGCGCCGACCTGGCGCGCGCCGAGAAGCTGCGCAGCGGCCTCTACCAGCGCATGGCCGCCTTCTTCGACACCTATGACGTGCTGATCGCGCCGGTCAGCCAGGTGCCGCCGTTCCCCGTCGAGCGACCCTACGTCGACGAGATCAACGGCGTGAAGCTGCCCGACTACCTGTCCTGGATGCGCTCGGCGTACTGGATCAGCGTCCTGCACGCCCCCGCGGCGTCGGTTCCCGCGGGTTTCACCTCTGCGGGGCTGCCGGTGGGGGTGCAGATCGTCGGCCGCCCGTTCGCCGACGCCAGGGTGCTGCGCGTGGCGCGCGCCTTCGAGCAGGCCACCGGGTACGGCACGCGCCGCCCCGGCCTATAGCCGGTCGATCTCCCCGTACGTCTGGCGCAGCGGCGACTCGCGGTAGGCCACCACGGCCTCCATCGTCCCGTACAGCCCGACCGCGACCAGGGGCCAGGTCACCAGCACGCCCTTGGCGGTCAGCGCGAGCGCGCCGGCGACCACCTTCACGCCAGGACCCGCGGCGGCGGCCTCCACCGTGACCGCGCCGAGGGTGAAGGTGGTGCCGACCCACTGCGTGACGAAGGCCGCGATCCCACTGCCCGCCGCCAGCCCGAGCAGCACCTCCAGGCGTTTGTCACGTGCCAGGTTCCAGGCCACGACCGCGCAGGCGAGCGCGAGGCCCCCGGTGATCACCGCGTACCACCCGTCGGCGGCGATGAGAGCCTGGGTCGAGGGGTCGGCCAGCACCACCTCACCCGCGGCGACCGCGTACGGCGCGCGCGGCGCGAGCAGGGACCACGCCAGGCCCGCGGGAACGCCGAGGGCGGCCAGCGCGAGAACGGTCACCGCGAAAGCCCGCACATGCCCCACCAGGCCACTCCCCCTCACAAGTGTGTCCGAACCTGCTCGATGGTATCCCCCGGCTAGGCTCGTGCCGTGATTGAAGACAAGGTCTGGCTGATCGAACCCTCCGGTCCGCTGCGTGGCGATGTGGAGGTCCGCGGATCCAAGAACGGCGTGTCGAAGCACATGGTGGCGGCCATGCTCGGCACCGGCGAGAGCTCCATCCACAATGCCCCCGAGGTCGGCGAGGTCGGCATCACAGCGGCGATGCTCGAAGCGCTCGGCATCCATGTGGAGATCACGAGCAAGGAGATCAGGATCGCGAAGGGGCAGGAGATCAGGCCCCGCGTCCCCCACGCCTTCAGCGGCCTGAACCGCATCCCCATCCTCATGCTGGGCCCGCTCCTGCACCTGGCCGGTGAGGCGTTCGTGCCGCTGGTCGGCGGCGACCCCATCGGCCGCAGGCCCGTCAACTTCCACGTCCAGGCGCTGCGCTCCATGGGCGCCGAGGTCGAGGTGGCCGAGGACGGCATCCACGCCAAGGCCACCAGGCTGCGCGGCGCCAGGATCGAGCTCCCCTATCCCAGTGTCGGCGCGACCGAGACGATCCTGATGTCGGCGGTGCTCGCCGAGGGCAAGACCGTGATCAAGAACGCGGCCATGGAACCCGAGGTCGTGGAGCTGGCGCTGTTCCTGCAGCGGATGGGCGGCAGGATCGAGCTTTCCCCCGACCGGCGGATCGTCATCGAGGGCGTGCCGGAGCTGCACGGCGCGCAGACCTGGCTGGCAGGCGACCGCATCGAGGCCTTCTCCTACCTGGCGGCGGGCCTCATCACCAGGGGCGAGGTGCGCGTGCACGGCTGCCCGCAGGACCGCCTGGTCACCGCGATCACCACGCTGGCCAGGATGGGCGCCCAGTTCGACATCAACGACGACTACATCTGCGCCACCGCGCCCCCCGAGGGGCTGCGCTCGGCGGCGGTGCAGACCGACACCCATCCGGGGTTCATGACCGACTGGCAGACGCCGCTGATGGTGCTGTTCACCCAGAGCCAGGGCATGTCGGTGCTGCACGAGACGGTCTTCGAGAACCGCCTGGTCTACGTGCCCGCGCTGCAGCAGATGGGCTGCGAGATCGAGGTCTTCGACCAGTGCCTCGGCGGGCCGGCGTGCCGCTACCACGACACCAACGCCAAGCACTCGGCGGTGGTGCGCGGGGTGTCCAAGCTGAGCGGCGCGGACGTGATGCTGCCCGACATCAGGGCGGGATTCTCCGCGGTGCTGGCCGCGGCGGTGGCCGACGGGCCCTCCAGGCTGCGCGGCGTCCAGCACATCGAGCGTGGCTACCACCGCCCGTTCGAGCAGTTCGGTTCGCTCGGGCTGAACCTCCAGAGGGAGGGCTGACAGCGGCGGCGATCACGCCATGGTCGCGTTTGCTGTTCGCAAAGGCTGTTGAAGCAGGCGTTTGACCACCTTCCTCTCGTCGCAGATCATCTAAGTGACTGTGCTCAAATCCCTCGCCGGCCTCGGCATGGCGGGGGCGATCGGCGGCGTGCTGGCCGCGGCGGTCGCGGTCCCGACCGTCGGCGGGGCCGGAATCGCCGTGCGTGACGCCGCCACCACCTTCACCGACCTGCCGCCCGCGCCGCGAGAGGAGCCGCTGTCCCAGCTCACCACGCTGCTGGACAGGACCGGCAAGGTGTTCGCCCAGTTCTACGAGGCCAACAGGACGCCGGTGACGCTGGACCAGGTCGCCCCGGTCATGCGCAAGGCCATCGTGGCCATCGAGGACGCCCGCTTCTACGAGCACGCGGGCCTGGACATCAAGGGCACGCTGCGCGCGGTCATCACCAACACCCAGGCGGGCGGCATCAGGCAGGGCGGCTCGTCGCTGACCCAGCAGCTGGTGAAGAACATCCTGGTCGAGAACGCCACGACGGAGAAGGAGCGGGAGGCGGCCCGCGCGCCGAACCTCTCCCGCAAGCTCAGCGAGCTGCGCTACGCGCTGGCGATGGAGGACAAGTACCGCAAGGACGAGATCCTCGAGCGATATCTCAACATCGCCTACTTCGGGGCGGGCGCCTACGGGGTCGAGGCCGCGGCCAGGCGCTTCTTCTCCACCACGGCCGCCAAGCTCACGCTGGCGCAGGCGGCGACGCTGGCGGGGGCGGTGCGCCTGCCGTACACGACCGACCCCGCGCTGGGGCCGGAGCGGCAGGCGCGGCTGCTGGAGCGCCGTGACATCGTGCTCGACCGCATGGCGGGCCTGAACATGATCTCCAAGGAGACGGCGGCGGCGACCAGGCGGCTGCCGCTCAACATCAGGCTGCGGCCCGAGCCCGGCGGGTGCGCCGAGAGCGAGTTCCCCTTCTTCTGCCTCTACGTGCAGCGGGAGTTGCTCACCAACCCCGCCTTCGGCGACACCTCGCTCGAACGGCAACGCCGCCTGGCCAGGGGCGGGCTCGTTCTGCGCACCACCCTCGACCCGCTCGCCCAGCGGGCCGCCGAGCGGGCCATCAGGGAGCGGGTCCACGCGGGCGACAGCGAGGTCGCGGCCGAGGCGATGGTCGAGCCTGGCACAGGGAAGATCAGGGCGCTGGCGGCCAGCAAACGGTTCGGCCGCAACCCCGACAACAGGAACAACGGGCCGAGGACCACCTTCAACCTGCCCGCCGACGTACGGCACGGCGGCGGGATGGGGCTGCAGGCGGGCTCGACGTTCAAGGTGTTCACCCTGGCCACGGCGCTCAAGCAGGGCTGGCGTTTCGGCCAGGGCTTCATGACGCCCGGCGAACTCGTGCCCTCCGAGGGTTACCGGAACTGCGCGGGCAAGCCGGTCAACGCGCCGAGGGCGACGATCTACAACGCCAGCGGCGAGGGCAAGGGCGGCCCGCAGAGCATCGAGACCGGCACGTGGAACTCGGTGAACATCTTCTACATGATGCTGGAACGCAAGGTCGGCCTGTGCTCCGTGGTCGAGACGGCCAGGTCGCTCGGCGTCGCCAGGGCCGACGGGAAGCCGCTGCGCGAGGTGCCGACCTTCACACTCGGCGTCAACGAGATGGACCCGCTCACCGTCGCCGCCGCGTTCGCCGCCTTCGGCGCCCGCGGCCGCTACTGCCGTCCCCAGGCGATCGTGGACATCACCGACAGGGAGGGGCTGCGCACCGCCGTACGGCCGGCCTGCGCGCAGGCGCTCGATCGGGGCGTGGCCGACGCCGTCAACCACGTGCTGTCAGGGGTGTTCACCAAGGGCACGATGAAGGGCCAGAGCATCGGCAGGCCCGCGGCCGGCAAGACCGGCACCAACAACGGCTACACCTCGGCCTGGTTCGCCGGCTACACCCCCGACCTGGCGGCGGCGGTGAGCGTCGGCGACATCCGCGGCTCCTACCGCTACCCGCTGCGCAACGTCACGATCGGCGACGAGTCGTACGGCCAGGTGCAGGGCGCGTCGCTGCCCGGCCCGATCTGGGTGGACTCGATGGAGTCGGCGCTGCGCGACACCAGGGAGACGTCCTTCACCCGGCCCGACATGTCCCGCTTCGGCGGTGGCCACACCCCTGGCCTGGCCAAGGCGGAGGCCGCGGCCCGCCGCACCGAGATCCACCGTTTCTTCAGGCAGTACCGCGAGCGCTATCGCCGCTTCTACAGGTGGATGGACAGGTACGGCGGCCCCTACCGCCGCCCCCGCCGCTGAGTCCCCGACCGGCCCGGGCGGATGGCGCCCACGACCCGGGGACGGGAACGGACGGCACCCGCCGGCCCGGGCGGATGACCCCGCGACCAGGGCGGCCGGGCGTCAGCCGCCCAGACAGGCGGGGCCGAGCAGTTGCTTGAGGTCGCCCATGAGGGCAGGGGACTGGGTCACCCGCAGGCGGTCCTCCACCCGCATGACCGTGGTCTTGGGGCCGTTGTGCACCTGGAGGTGGACCTCCGAGGTGCCGGGGTGGGTGGTGAGGATCTCCTTCAGCCTGCCCACCACCGGCGGCGTGCACCGGCTCAGCGGCAGGCTGACCAGGAGCGGGCCGCCCGCCTCCTGCGTGAGGTCGGGCGCCGTCACCTCCATTGCGATGATCTTGGCGACGTCCTCGCGCTTGTCGATGCGGCCCTTGACGAAGACGATCGCGTCCTCGGCCAGGATCGTCGAGCACAGCTGGTACGACGAGGGGAAGATCATCACCTCGATCGCGCCTTCGAGGTCCTCCAACTGGGTCAGCACCCAGGTGTCACCCTTCTTGGTGACCTTGCGCTGCACGCCCGACAGGATGCCGCCGACCGTCACGACCTGGCCGTCGGCACGGCTCTCGTCCTGCAGGGCCGCGATCGAGCAGTCGGCGCCCGAGGCCAGGATGTGCTCCACGCCGAACAGCGGGTGGTCGGAGACGTACAGGCCGAGCATCTCCCGCTCGAACTGCAGCAGGGTGTTCTTGTCCCACTCGCCGACCGGGATCTGCACGTCGAAGGTCTGGTCCTCGCCGCCTTCGACCGCCCCGAACAGGGAGTCCTGGCCGATGGCCTCGTTCTTCTTGATGTCGATGATCGCGTCGACGGCCTGCTCGTGCACCATGACCAGGCCCTTGCGGACGTGGCCGAGGGAGTCGAAGGCGCCCGCCTTGATCAGTGACTCGATCACCCGCTTGTTGCAGACGATCGCGGGCACCTTGCGCAGGAAGTCCTTGAAGTCGCCGTAGCGGCCCTTCTCCTTGCGCGCGGACAGGATGCCGTCGACGACGTTGCCGCCGACGTTGCGGATGGCCGACAGGCCGAAGCGGATGTCGGTGCCGCGGGGGGTGAAGTCGAAGTCGGAGTCGTTGACGTCAGGCGGGAAGACCTTGATGCCCATGCGCCTGCACTCGTTGAGGTAGAGGGCCGACTTGTCCTTGTCGTCCTTGACCGAGGTGAGCAGCGCGGCCATGTAGGCGGCCGGGTAGTTGGCCTTGAGGTAGGCGGTCCAGTACGCGACGAGGCCGTAACCGGCGGTGTGGGCCTTGTTGAAGGCGTAGTCGGAGAACGGCAGCAGGATGTCCCACAGGGACTTGATGGCAGCGGCGGAGAAGCCGTTGTCCTTCATGCCCTTCTCGAAGAACTCGTACTGCTTGTCCAGCTCGGACTTCTTCTTCTTGCCCATGGCGCGACGCAGCAGGTCGGCGCCGCCGAGGGAGTAGCCGGCGACCCGCTGGGCGATGGCCATGACCTGCTCCTGATAGACGATCAGGCCATGGGTCGTGTCGAGGATGTCCTTGAGCGGCTCTTCCAGCTCGGGGTGGATCGGGGTGATCTCCTGCTGGCCGTTCTTGCGCAACGCGTAGTTGGTGTGCGAGTTGGCGCCCATCGGGCCGGGGCGGTAGAGCGCGAGGGCGGCGGAGATGTCCTCGAAGTTGTCGGGACGCATGAGACGCATCAGCGAGCGCATGCCGCCGCCGTCGAGCTGGAAGATGCCGAGCGTGTCACCGCGGGCCAGCAGTTCGTAGGTCTTCGCGTCGTCGAGCGGCAGGTCGAGCAGTTCGATCTGCTCACCGGTGGTGAGCTCGATGGCCTTGAGACAGTCGTCGATGATCGTGAGGTTGCGCAGGCCCAGGAAGTCCATCTTCAGCAGGCCGAGCGTCTCGCAGGTCGGGTAGTCGAACTGCGTGATGATCGCGCCGTCGGAGTCGCGGCGCATGATCGGGATGTAGTCGGTGAGCACCTCGGAGGACATGATGACGCCGGCGGCGTGCACGCCGGTCTGCCTGATCAGGCCCTCCAGGCCCCTGCCCAGATCCATCGTCGACTTGACGTCGACGTCCTCGTCGTAGAGCCTGCGCAGCTCACCCGCCTCCTGGTAGCGGGGGTGGTCCTTGTCGAAGATTCCCGACAGGGGGATGTCCTTGCCCATCACCGCGGGCGGGAACGCCTTGGACACCCTGTCGCCCAGGGCGTAGGGGTAGCCGAGGACGCGGCCCGCGTCCTTGATGGCGGCCTTCGCCTTGATGGTGCCGAAGGTGGCGATCATGGCGACCTTGTCGGCGCCCCACTTCTCGGTGACGTAACGGATCACGTCGGCACGCCTGCGCTCGTCGAAGTCGATGTCGACGTCGGGCATGGACACGCGCTCGGGGTTGAGGAAGCGCTCGAAGATCAGCCCGTGCGGGATGGGATCGAGGTCGGTGATGCCGAGCGCGTAGGCGACCAGCGAACCGGCGGCCGAACCACGGCCAGGGCCCACTCTGATGCCGTTGTTCTTGGCCCACATGATGAAGTCGGCGACCACGAGGAAGTAGCTCGGGAAGCCCATCTGGATGATGACGCCGAGCTCGTTCTCCGCCCACGCGCGGTGCTCCTCGTCGACCCCCGCGGGGAAACGCCGCTCCAGGCCCTTCCACACCTCCTGGCGGAAGTAGGCCTCCTCGCTCATGCCGTCGGGGATGGGGAAGGTCGGCATGAGGTTCTTGTGCGTGAAGAACCCCGTCGGGTCGACCTTCTCGGCCACCAGCAGCGTGTTGCGGCAGCCCTCGGCCCACAGGTCGGAGGAGTCGACGGCGCGCATCTCGTCGGCCGACTTGATGTAGTAGCCGGAGCCGTCGAAGCGGAAGCGGTCGGGGTCGGACAGTTGCTTGCCGGTCTGGATGCACAGCAACGCGTCGTGGGAGGCGGAGTCGGACTCGTAGGTGTAGTGCGAGTCGTTGGTGACCAGCGGGGGGATGGCCAGTTCCTTGCTGATCCTGGTCAGCCCGTCGCGGACCCTGCGCTCGATGTCGAGCCCGTGGTCCATGATCTCCAGGAAGTAGTTGTCCTTGCCGAAGATGTCCTGGAACTTCGCCGCCGCCTTGACGGCCTCGTCGTACTGGCCCAGGCGCAGCCTGGTCTGCACCTCGCCTGAGGGGCAGCCGGTGGTGGCCATGAGGCCGTCGGCGTGCTCGGCGAGGATGTCGGCGTCCATGCGCGCCCACTTGCGCACGAAGCCCTCGGTGTAGGCGCGCGAGGACAGGCGCATCAGGTTGTGCAGGCCCGTCTTGTTGCGCGCCCAGATCGTCATGTGGGTGTAGTAGCCACCCGCGGAGACGTCGTCCTTCTTCTGGTGCGGCTCGCCCCACAGCACGGGCTTCTTGTTCTGCCGCATCTCGGGGGCGACGTAGGCCTCGATGCCGATGATGGGCTTGATCCCGGCGGCGGTCGCCTGCTTGTAGAAGTCGAAGGCGCCGTGCATGTTGCCGTGGTCGGTGATGGCGATGGCGGGCATGCCGAGCTCGCCGACCTGTTTGAACATCTGCTTGAGGCGGGCGGCCCCGTCCAGCATGGAGTACTCGGTATGCACGTGCAGGTGTACAAACGAGTCGCTGGACGACATGGAGCGGCGCCTCCTCGATCGAGACCGGATGTGCAGGCTTCGAGCCTAGTGGTCCGCACCGACTTTTCCGGCCGCCGCCGCCACCCTTTGACGAGGTGTACGGCCTCGGCTACAGACTGCACGGCGCGCCCCCGAACCGCCCTCCGGCCTGCACATATATCGTTTCCGTGACGAAGGAGACACGGTGTGCGCGCAGCTTGAAGAGGGGTACTCCCACGCCCTCGGCAACCGCCAGGTCCAGATGATCGCGATCGGCGGCGCCATCGGCGTGGGGCTCTTCCTCGGCGCGGGCGGACGCCTGGCCGCGGCGGGCCCCGCTCTGGTGCTGTCGTACGCGGTCGCGGGCCTGGCCGCCTTCTTCGTCATGCGCGCTCTCGGCGAGCTGGTGCTCTACCGGCCGACCTCGGGCTCCTTCGTGGAGTACGCGGGCGAGTTCGTCGGCCCGTGGGCCGCGTTCACCAGCGGCTGGATGTACTGGATCAACTGGGCGTTCACCGGCATCGCCGAGCTGACCGCCATCGCCACCTATGTCAACTACTGGGCGCCCGGCTTCCCCCAGTGGCTCACCGCGCTGATCGCGCTGGTCTTCGTGCTGGTCGTCAACCTGCTGTCGGTGCGGGTCTTCGGCGAGCTGGAGTTCTGGTTCGCGCTGCTGAAGGTGCTGGCCATCTGCGCGTTCCTGGTCGTCGGCCTGTTCCTGGTGATCACCGGCGCGAACGTGGGCGGCACGCAGGCGGGTGTGGCCAACCTCACCGCGCACGAGGGGTTCTTTCCCAACGGCTTCCCGGTCGTGCTCATGAGCCTGCAGGCGGTGGTCTTCGCCTACGCCTCGATCGAGCTGGTCGGCATCGCCGCGGGCGAGACCAGGAACCCCGAGCGGGTGATGCCGAAGGCGATCAACGGCGTCGTGTGGCGCATCGCCGTCTTCTACGTGGGCTCGATCGTCCTGCTGGCGATGGTGCTGCCCTGGACGCTCTACAGCGCCGACGAGTCACCGTTCGTGACGGTCTTCGCGAAGCTGGGCGCGCCGTGGGCGGCCGACGCGATGAACCTCATCGTGATCACCGCCGCCACGTCCTCCTGCAACTCGGGCCTGTACTCCACGGGGCGCATCCTGCGGGCGATGGCGCTCAAGGGCGAGGCGCCGTACTTCACCGGCAACCTCAGCTCCCGCCACGTGCCCTATGGCGGGATCCTGATGACCGCGGCGGTGTTCCTGGGGGGCGTGGGGCTGTTCTACTTCGTGCCACAGCGCGCCTTCGACATCGCCACCGCGGTCGCCTCGCTCGGCGTGATCACCACGTGGGGCACCCTGGTGTACTGCCAGCTGCTGCTGCGGCGCACCGGGCACCGCTCGAGCTTCGCGATGCCGGGCACGCCGTACACCAACTGGTTCACGCTGGGCTTCCTCGCGCTGGTGGTGGTGCTGATGGCCTTCGCCGACGAGGACCAGCGGGTCGCCTTCTTCCTCATCCCCGTGCTCGCGGTGGCCATCGCCGCCGGCTGGAAGGTGGTCAGCTCTCCTCGGAGAGGTGAAGGCCCGCTTCGATGACCGCGTTCATGATCGGCGTGAGGCGCTTCACACCGAGCCTGGGAGCGCGTTCGGCCATCCTGGCCACGAGCTGACGCTCCCGCTCCATGTCGCGGCCCGCGAAACCGCCGACGGGCTTCAGCGACTGGACGACGCCCGCCAGCTCCGCCCGCCGTTCGAGCAGGGTGGCGAGGGCGGCGTCCACCCTGTCGATGGCGGCCCTGGCCGCGGGCAGCGTCGCGGGTGTGTCGTGGCCGGCCAGGGCGCTGAAGAGCGTGACGGCCTCGCGCACCTGCGCGACCTCCTCCTCATCGGCCGACGGCGACAGCAGCAGGCCGTCCGCGCCCGCCACGATGGCGGCGCCCGCCAGGGACGGGTCGGCGGAGACGTCGGCCAGCACGGGCCGTCCCGAGCGCGCCTTGGCCGCGCGCAGCAGCGACAGGTCGAGGGCCAGGTGCCCCGTGTGCGTGCGGGTGCCGCTCTCGCACAGAACCACCTGGTCGTTGCCCTCGGCCACGCAGTAGTCGGCGATGGCGAGCCATTCCTCAAGGGTGGCCGCATGGCCGCGCTGCACGAGCACGGGCAGCCCGAGCCTGGCCACCGCGCGCACCAGCTGGAAGTCCTGCATCCACGCCGCCCCCACCACCACGCCCGCCGCGCGCTCGGCTATGGCGGGCAGGTCGTCGGCCGAGAAGGGCTCGACGAACAGGGGTCCGTCGAGCACGTCTTCGGCCCGCACCCGTCCGTGGTGCGGGCGCAGGCTGATCCATCTGGTGATGAGAGGACGCGTTTCGAGGGTGGAAGACATCTCGATCCCAACGCTCAAGCCGGTCCGAGCGGAGCCGGCGTTCTCCAGGAAAGAAAAAGGGCGAAGACCTCGGGGTCTTCGCCTGTCGCCGGCTCCAGGTGGTCGCTACCGCATGACCGGCCCTCCGGGAGCCGGCTCGATAAACGTGTAGCGAGGAGTCATGGATCTAAGACTACACGGGTCGCTGCTACCCGATCCCTATGGGAGTATTTCTAGGCTTAGAAGGGGGTTTGAGGCCGTTGATGTCGGATGGACAGCAGCACGCCGGACGCCGCGTCGCCGGTCGGTACCACCTGAAGGAGCCAATCGGACGAGGTGGCATGGGCATCGTCTGGCGTGCCCATGACGAGCTGCTCGACCGCGAGGTCGCGGTCAAGGAGGTCCGGTACGCGGCCGTGCTCGGCGACGAGGTGCAGCTGCTCAACCGCCGTACCATGCGCGAGGCGCGCGCGGCGGCGAGGTTCACCCATCCGAACGTGATCGTCGTCCACGACGTGATCGAGGAGGACGACCGGCCGTGGATCGTCATGCAGCTGGTCCCCTCCCGCTCGCTGGGGCAGGTGATCAAGACCGAGGGACCGCTGCCGCCCAGGAAGGTGGCCGAGATCGGCCTGGCCGTCCTGGAGGCGCTCAAGGGCGCGCACGACGCGGGCGTGCTGCACCGTGACGTCAAGCCGGAGAACGTGCTGCTGGCCGAGGACGGCAGGGTCGTGCTGACCGACTTCGGCATCGCCACACTGGAGACGGAGACCGCGCTGACCATGACGGGCCTGGCGGGTACGCCGGCCTTCATCGCGCCCGAGCGGCTCAAGGGCCTGCCCGCGCGGCGCGAGTCGGACCTGTGGTCGCTGGGCGCCACGCTCTACACCGCGGTCGAGGGCAAGGCGCCGCACGAGCGCGGCATGGCGATGGCGACCATGATGGCCGTGCTCAACGACGACGCCGCGCCCGCGACCAAGGCGGGGCCGCTCAAGCCCGTCCTGGACGGTCTGCTGGCCAAGGAGCCCGTCCAGCGGCTGACCGTCGACGAGACCGCCAGGATGCTGCGCAGGATCATCGGGCAGGCCCAGAACGAGACGGTCAGGGTCGAGCGCCCGCCCGTCGTCGTCGATGTGAACGTGGACGACACGCCCACCGACCCCAGCCTGCCCGCGATCGCGCCGCCTCCCTCGGTCAGGCCCGCCGCCAGGAAGCCGTCCGTCCCCAAGCCCAGGCCTGGCACGGCGAAGCCGGCCGCGTCCGCCGCGCCCAAGCCGCAGGCCGCGCCGCCCGAGCCCGTGCCCGAGGTCGCCGCGCCCGCGCAGCCCACCGCGGCCATGCCGCCCGCGGTGGGCGAGGCGCCCTCCGAACTCTTCGAGACGGGCATGCGCCTGCCCGAGACGCCCACGGCGGCGTCGGCGGACAAGCCCGCCGTACGGCGTGCGCTCCCCTTCGTCGCCGTCGCCATCGCGATCCTCGTGGTGGGCGGCGTCGCAGGACTGCTCGGCCTGCGCTCGGCGGGGAACGAGGACCCGCGCACCTCGAACGAACCCACGGAGAAGGTGACCACCACGGTCACCGCCACGGCGACCGCGACGACCGCCGCCGCCCAGCCCTCGGCCTCGGCCACCCCTTCGGCGACCCCCTCGGCCTCCTCCTCGGACCCCGCGGCCGCGCTGCCCGAGGGCTGGCGGATGTACAAGGACAAGGAGATGGGCTTCTCCGTCGGCCTGCCCCCGAAGTGGGAGGAGTACCAGCGCAAGGGCAACCAGGTCTACTTCCGCGGCCCCGGCGCCTCGTCCAACTCCTACCTGATGATCGAGGAGGCCTCGAACCCGGGCGACGACCCCTACGGCGACTGGAAGAAGCAGGAGCCGAGCGCCAAGCACGGCTTCGGCGGCTACAGGCTGCTCGACATCAAGAAGGTCGACTACATGAAGGCCGCCGCCGACTGGGAGTTCATCTGGAACACCAACACGGGAGAGACCAGGGTGCGCAACCGCGGCTTCGTCACCGACAACGGCCGCGGCTACGCGCTCTACTGGCACACGCTCAACGAGAACTGGAAGCGTGACCTGCGCTTCTTCGACACATTCGCGGCGACTTTCAAACCCGCCAAGTAGGCTTCGCTGGTGCGCGTCGGCAACAGGTACCGCTTGATCGAGTCCATCGGCGAGGGCGGCATGGGCATCGTCTGGCGCGCCCACGACGACCTGCTCGACCGGACGGTGGCGATCAAGGAGGTCCGCTACACCGGCATCGGCGAGCAGAAGCGCGCCCAGCTCAACCAGCGCACCATCAGGGAGGCACGGGCGGCGGGCAGGCTCGACCATCCGAACGTGATCGTCATCCACGACGTCATCGAGGAGGACGGCCGCCCCTGGATCGTGATGCAGCTCGTGCGCTCGCGGTCGCTGGCGGAGACGATCAGGCAGCGGGGTCCGCTGCCCGTCCCCGAGGTGGCCAGGATCGGCGGTGCGGTGCTGGGTGCACTGCTGGCCGCGCACGCGGCGGGCGTGCTGCACCGCGACGTGAAGCCGGAGAACGTGCTGCTGGCCGAGGACGGCAGGGTCGTGCTGACCGACTTCGGCATCGCCGCCGTGGACGCGGAGGCGGGCCTCACCGCGACGGGCAACCTGGTGGGCACGCCCGCCTACATGCCGCCCGAGCGGCTCAACGGCCTGCCCGCCACGCCGGCCTCCGACCTGTGGTCGCTGGGCGCGACGCTGCACACGGCCGTTGAGGGCGGCGCGCCGTACCAGAGGGACTCATGGGCGGCGACGGTGGCGGCGGTGCTGCGTGACTCGCCCGAGCCGCCGCGCCTGGCGGGGCCTCTGGCCCCGGTGATCACGGGACTGCTCCAGCGGGACCCCGCGACGCGGATGGGCGCGCAGGAGGTCATGGCCAGGCTCGCGGCGCTGGAGTCCGCAGGGCATGCCGTGGCCGAGGCCCGGCCCCGCCCTCAGGGACCCGACGCTCCCGCGACGCTGGAGCGGCCGGTGAAGCGGCGCTCCCCGCTGCTCTGGGCCGTCCCCAGCATCCTGCTGGCCGCCGGACTCGCAGGCGGCGGCGTCTGGCTGGCGATGCGGCCGGCCCCCTCCGACACCGCGCCGCCCACGTCCGCCCCCACCACCGCTCATGGAACGACGACGGCGAGCGGGAGCGCGACCCCCACGAAGAGCGCGCCGCCCACCACGGCTCCGACGCCCGGCGGGACGGCGAGCTCGGGCGAGTGGCGGCTGCTCACCAGCAGGCTGGGGCGCTTCTCCGTCTCCGTGCCGCAGGGATGGAGCGCGAAGAAGATCGCCGATCGCGACAGCGTCATCGTCACGGGGCCGGGCGCGCCGGGCGCGCTGATCATCGAATGGACCGAGGCAGAGGACCCGGTGAAGGATCCCGTCGAGGCCTGGCGGCGTCTGGAGAAGGAGATCCAGGCCAAGGGCGAGTTCACGGACTACAAGCGGGTGGGCATCCGCCCCCTCACCTACCTCGGGATGCCGGCCGCCGACTGGGAGTTCACCAGGAGGAAGGGCGAGGAGATCATTCACGTGGTCAACCGCGGCTTCCGGCTGGCCGACGGCAGGCCGTACGCCGTCTACTGGGAGACGCCCGAAGCCTCGTGGCGGGAGGGCCTGCCGTACTTCGACAGGTTCGTGGAGACTTTCCAGCCCACGTGAGCTCCGGCGATTCCGGGGTAGTCCGTCCTTCATGTCCGAATCTTCGGCGATCATCGGCGGGCGCTACCGGCTTATCAAGACCATCGGGCGCGGTGGGATGGGCACGGTGTGGCACGCCCATGACGAGGTGCTCGGCCGGGACGTCGCCATCAAGGAGGTGGTGCCGCCTCCCGACCTGACGGGGCCCGAGCGCGAGGTCTTCACCGTGCGCACCCTGCGGGAGGCCAGGGCCGCCGGCAGGGTCGCCCACCCGGGCGTGGCGACCGTCTATGACGTGGTCGAGGAGTCGGGCCATCCGTGGATCGTGATGGAGCTGGTCCGTTCCAGGACGCTGGGCGCCATGGTGCGCGAGGTCGGGCCGCTCGAACCCGCCAGGGCGGCCGCCATCGGGCTGGAGCTCCTGGCCGCGCTGCGGGCCGCGCACGCCGCGGGCGTGCTGCACCGTGACGTCAAGCCGGACAACGTGCTGCTGGCCGAGGACGGCAGGGCCGTGCTGACGGACTTCGGCATCGCCACCACGGACGGCGACGCCCCCGTGACCAGGACCGGCGTCCTCCTCGGCACCCCCGCCTACATCGCGCCCGAGCGAGCCGCGGGAGGCGTCGCCGAGCCCGCCTCCGACCTGTGGTCGCTCGGGGTCACGCTCTACACGGCCGTGGAGGGGCACTCGCCCTTCCAGCGCGGTCATCCGCTGGCCACCATGGCGGCGGTCATGCACGAGGAACCGCTGCCGATGTCGGCGGCCGGGCCGCTGGCGCCCGTCATCTGCGGGCTGCTGCGCAAAGACCCGGGACGGCGCATGAGCCTGGACGAGGCCGAGCGGCGGATGCGCATGATCGTGCTGGGCATCGCGCCCGAGTCGACCGCGCCGGTCCCGATCGGCGGCGCTCCGCCCCTGCCTGCCGTACGGCGGGCCGCGGGGCGCGCGGGCGGCCGGGAGCGGCGGGCCCGGCTGGTCGCGCTCGCCGTGGCGGCGCTCGCGGTGGCGCTGGTCACCGGCGGGATGGCTTGGATGTCGAGCCGCGACCCTGGGCCCGAGAGCCGGCAGCCGGCCTCCGTGCCCCTGGTGGTCAGCACCCCGTCGGCCACCTCAGCGCCGCCGCCGTCGCCCGAGCTGACGCGCGAGGGCACAGGGCAGGGCAGGAGCACGGGCACCTACGACGGGCGCCCGGATGGCTCCCCTGCCACGAGCGACTCGGCACCGAACGAGAAGCGCTCCCAGCGGCCCTCCCCCGACAGCCCTTCTCCCACCAAGCCGAAGGAGAAGACGTCACCGCCGGTCACCGACACAGGGAAGCCGTCCGACGAGCCAGGACAGGTGGATCCGGACGACGGCCAGGGACAGGGCCAGCGGCGGACCCGGGAGGACCAGGATCAGCAGGACCTTGGCCGGGAGGACCAGGATCAGCAGGACCTTGGCCGGCAGGACCCGGGCCAGGAGGCCCAGGGCGAGGCCGAGATCGAGGGCTGGTCCTAGGACTCCGCCCGCACGGTGTCGAGCGCCTTCTGCAGGTCGTCGGGATAGTCGCTGCTGAAGGACATCCAGTCGCCGCTCGACGGGTGCTCGAAGCCGAGCGCGACCGCGTGCAGCCACTGCCTGGTCATCCCGAGCCTGGCAGCCAGCGTGGGGTCGGCGCCGTACATCATGTCGCCGACGCACGGGTGGCGCAGGGCCGCCATGTGGACGCGGATCTGGTGCGTCCGGCCCGTCTCCAGCTTGATGTCGAGCAGCGACGCCGCCCTGAACGCCTCGACGGTGTCGTAGTGGGTCACCGAGGGCTTGCCGCCCGCCACCACCGCGAACCTGCCGTCGCCCGACGGGTGCCGGTCGATGGGCGCGTCGACCGTGCCCCTGAACGGGTCGGGGTGGCCCTGGACCAGAGCGTGGTAGCGCTTGTCGACCGTGCGCTCCTTGAAGGCGCGCTTCAGCACTGAGTAGGCGTGCTCGCTCTTGGCCACGACCATCGCGCCCGTGGTGTTGGCGTCCAGGCGGTGCACGATGCCCTGCCGTTCGGCCGCGCCGCTGGTGGCCACCGTGTGGCCGGTGCCGAGCAGGCCCCCGATCACCGTCGGCCCCGTCCACCCCACGGTGGGGTGGGCCGCGACGCCGATCGGCTTGTTGACCACGACGATGTCGTCGTCCTCGTAGATGATCGTCATGCCGGGGACGGGTTCGGCCACGGGCATGGGCGTGGTGGGCGGCGGCGGAAGCGTGACGTCGAGCCACGCGCCGGCGTGCACCCGATCGGACTTGGCGGCCTCGGAGCCGTCGACCAGGACGTCGCCCGAGCCGATCAGCTCGGCCGCGCGCGTGCGGGAGAAGCCGAACAGCCTCGACAGGGCCGCGTCGAGCCTCTCCCCCTCGAGTCCGTCGGGGACGGGCAGACTACGCTGTTCAGCCATTCTTGGCGGACACCTCCCTGGTGCCGTCGATCTGGTAGCCGCGCCAGGCCAGGAACACCGCGACGATGCCGCCGCACACGATCATCGAGTCGGCGACGTTCCACACGGGGAAGTGCCCGGGGAAGGTCTCGATGAAGTCGACCACGTGACCCTGCAGCTGACCCGAGGCGGGACGGCCGAAGCCGGCGGGATAGCGCAGCAGCCGGTCGGTGAGGTTGCCGAGCGCGCCGCCGAGCAGCATGCCCAGCGTGATCGCCCAGGGCAGGCTGCGCAGCTTGCGCGCCGTGCGCAGGATCGCGACCACCACGCCCGTGGCCACCAGGGTGAAGACGAAGGTCATCCCCGTGCCGATGCTGAAGGCGGCGCCCGAGTTGAAGATGACCCGGAACTGCAGCAGGCCCGGGATCACCACCAGCGGCGGCTCGCCTTCCAACGTCCGCAGCACCAGCGTCTTGGTGAGCAGATCGAGCCCGTAGATCACGACCGCGATCAGCGCGAGAAGGCCGATCAGGCGTCGCCCGACCGGCCTCGCACCTACCTCGCCGCCAGCCCTCAGCGGCGCTCCTCCCGCTGCTTGCATGTCACGCACAGCGTCGCCCTCGGGAACGCCTGCAGCCGCTCCTTGCCGATCGGCTTGTGGCACGATTCGCACACTCCATAGGTCCCTGCGTCGATCCTGGCGATCGCACGTTCGTTCTGCGCGACCAGGTCGCGTGTGTTCAGGGTAAGGGCGATCTCGCGTTCGCGCTCATAGGTCTTGGCCCCTGCGTCGGCCTGGTCGTCGCCGGCGCCCTGCGTGACATCTCCAGACGCGATCTCGGACTCGTGCCGCAGGATGTCCGCCTCCAGCTCGGCGATCTCCTGTACGAGCGCGTCGCGCACCTCGGCCAGCTCCTCTGCCGACCACATCGAAGGGGTCGTGGTCTGCGTGACTGCCGCCATGGCTGCCTCCATGCTGATCAAGGCTCAAACGGTGCGGGCAGCTTAGGCCGTGGATAACGACTCGGCAAACGACCCGCCGTACGTATTACCCCTCCCGTACTATCCCGCCTCGACCAATCAACTCCTCACCATAAGCATCCATTCCCGGTTCTTTGTCGCCATTTGCTCCGATGGATAGCGGGAAGCAGGCAGCCTCCACTCTGCGTTATGGTTTTAGCCTGCAAGGCGTTGACGGAGCCCTGTGACGGACATCACAGGGAGATCACTCCCGAGCCGCCGGAAGAACGGCTCGCCTGAGCTCACTAGACCCGGCCGCAGACCAAATGAAGTGGGTCCCTCCGGGGGTCAAGAGGGGTGGTACCGCGGAGCCGTGCGGCTTCGTCCCTTCACACCGTCACACCGAGTCTGACATGTGGAGGTCCCGCCCGAGATGTCCCACTATTTCCGCTCTCTACCCGCGCAGGTCGACCTGCCCGCGCTCGAGCGTGAGGTGCTCGACCGATGGCGGGACGGGAAGATCTTCGAGCGCTCCATCGAGCAGAACGAAGGCGCCCCCTCCTGGGTCTTCTACGAGGGCCCGCCCACCGCCAACGGCCTGCCGGGCGTCCACCACGTCGAGGCGCGGGTCTTCAAGGACCTCTTCCCCCGTTACAAGACCATGCGCGGCTTCAGCGTGCCGCGCAAGGCCGGATGGGACTGCCACGGCCTGCCTGTCGAGGTGGGCATCGAGAAGGAACTCGGCCTCACGGGCAAGAAGGACATCGAGGCGTACGGCATCGCCGAGTTCAACGCCAAGTGCCGCGAGTCGGTCCTGCGCCACGTCGACGCCTTCGAAGAGCTGACCGAGCGGATGGGCTACTGGATCGACCTGTCCACGGCCTACCGGACGATGGACCCCGACTACGTCGAGTCCGTCTGGTGGTCGCTCAAGGTCATCTTCGACAAGGGCCTGCTGTTCCGCGACTTCCGCATCACGCCGTACTGCCCGCGCTGCGGCACCGGGCTGTCCGACCACGAGCTGGGCCAGCCCGGCGGCTACGAGACCGTGTCCTCGCCGTCGGTCTACGTCAGGATGCCCGTCACCTCGGGCCCGCTGGCCGAGCTGAACGCCTCGCTGCTGATCTGGACCACCACGCCGTGGACCCTGGTGTCCAACACGGCCGTGGCCGTCCACCCCGAGGTGACCTACGTCGCCGCCCGCACCGCGGACGGCGAGGTGCTGGTCGTCGCCGAGCCGCTGCTGGCGCAGGTCCTCGGCGAGGGCTTCACCGAGGTCGCCCGCTTCACCGGCCGCGAGCTGGAGCGCACCTCCTACTCCAGGCCGTTCGAGCTGGTCGACATCCCCGGCGCGCACTACGTGGTCCTGGGCGACTACGTCACCGTCGAGGACGGCACCGGTCTGGTCCACCAGGCTCCCGCCTTCGGCGCCGACGACATGACCGTCTGCAAGACCTACGGCATGCCGATCGTCAACCCGATCGGCCCCGACGGCCGCTTCCTGCCCGACGTCCCGATGGTGGGCGGCACGTTCTTCAAGGACGCCGACGAGGAGCTCACCGCCGACCTGCGCGCCCGCGGCCTGCTGTTCCGCGGCGGCCACTTCGAGCACAGCTACCCGCACTGCTGGCGCTGCCACACCCCGCTGCTCTACTACGCGCTCCCCGCCTGGTACATCCGCACCACCGCGGTCAAGGACCGCATGCTGGCGGAGAACGAGAAGACCAACTGGTACCCCGAGACCATCAAGTGGGGCCGCTTCGGCGAGTGGCTGCGCAACAACGTCGACTGGTCGCTGTCCCGCTCGCGGTACTGGGGCACGCCGCTCCCCCTGTGGGTGTGCTCGGAGGACGAGTCGCACATCACGTGCGTGGGCTCGCTCGAGGAGCTCGGCTCCTACGCAGGCCAGGAGCTGTCGGCGCTCGATCCGCACCGCCCCTTCGTGGACGACATCGCCTTCCCGTGCCCCTCGTGCGGCGCCGAGGCGCGCAGGGTGCCCGACGTCATCGACGCGTGGTACGACTCGGGTTCGATGCCGTTCGCCCAGTGGGGCGCCAAGGGCAAGCCTGAGGGCGTCTATCCGGCGCAGTTCATCTGCGAGGCGACCGACCAGACGCGCGGCTGGTTCTACTCCCTCATGGCGGTCGGCACGCTGGTCTTCGACCAGTCCTCCTACGAGAACGTGCTCTGCCTCGGCCTGATCCTGGCCGAGGACGGCCGCAAGATGAGCAAGCACCTGGGCAACGTGCTGGAGCCCATCTCGCTGATGGACGAGCACGGCGCCGACGCCCTTCGCTGGTTCATGGCGGCCTCGGGCTCGCCGTGGGCGGCCCGCAGGGTCGGCCACAACGCGCTGGAGGAGATCGTCAGGAAGGTCCTGCTGACCTACTGGAACACCACCTCCTTCTTCACCCTGTACGCCAACGCCGAGTCGTGGTCGCCCTCCCTGGCCGCCGAGGCGCCGCCCGTCGCCGAGCGCCCGCTCATCGACAGGTGGGCACTGGCCGAGCTGCACAGGACGGTCGCCGAGGTGTCGAGCGCGCTCGACGCCTTCGACACCGTGCGGGCGGGACGCAGGCTGGCCGAGTTCCTCGACGACCTGTCCAACTGGTACGTCAGGCGCTCGCGCCGCAGGTTCTGGCAGGGTTCGCCCGAGGCGTTCGCGACGCTGTACGAGTGCCTGGAGACCGTCACCAGGCTCATGGCGCCGATCACGCCGTTCGTCACCGACTACCTGTGGGACGTGCTGCGCGGCGTCGACGCGCCGTCGTCGGTCCACCTGACCGCCTGGCCCGAGGTGAAGGAGGAGCTGCTCGACCCCGAGCTGTCGGCCCAGATGGCGCTGGTGCGGCGGCTGGTGGAGCTGGGCCGCTCGGCCCGCGCCGCCTCGGGCGTCAAGACACGGCAGCCGCTCGGCAGGGCGCTCGTGGGCGCGCCCGGCTGGGCGGGGCTCACCTCGGAGCTGCGCGACCTGATCGCCGACGAGCTGAACGTGCAGGCGCTGGAGGACATGTCCGGCTTCAGCTCGGACCTGGTGTCCTTCACGGTCAAGCCCAACTTCAGGTCGCTCGGCAAGCGGTTCGGCTCGCAGACCAAGCTGGTCGCCGCGGCCGTGTCCGCCGCCGACGCCGCGACGCTGGCGGCGACGCTGCGCGCGGCAGGCGCCGTCTCGGTCGAGGCGGGCGAGCTCGGCACGGTCTCGCTCACGGCGGACGAGGTGATCGTCACCGAGCAGCCCAAGTCGGGATGGGCGGTGGAGACCGGCGCCGTCGACACCGGCACCGGCGAGACGGTCGCGCTCGACCTGGCCATCACCGACGAGCTGCGCAGGGCGGGACTGATCCGCGAGGTCATCCGCCTGGTGCAGGACGCCCGCAAGTCCACGGGGCTGTCCATCACCGACAGGATCGACCTGTGGTGGTCTGCCGCCTCGCCCGAGCTGGCCGAGGCGCTGCGTTCGGGCGGCTCGCTGGTCGCCGATGAGGTCCTGGCCGCGAGCCTCACCGAGGGTCAGGCGGACGGCCTGCCCGTCCTGTCGGACGCCGACCTGGGGCTGACCTTCCAGCTGCGGCGCGCCTGACGAACGAAGGAGCGCGGCCCCCTCCCGCGAGGGGCCGCGCTCTTGTCATGTCCGGGCACGGCCCGCGCGCCCGCCGGAGCAAGCGTCGTGTCCGGGAACGGCCTGCGCTCGCCGGAGCAAGCGTCGTGTCCGGGCACGGCCCGCGCCCGCCGGAGGAATCGCCACGTGCGGTACGGCCCGTGCCGGTCACAGAAAGACGCCGCCGCCCGCGAGAAGTCCACGGGCGGCGGCGCCGGACGGTTGTGAGGTGCGCGTCAGCCGACGGTCTGGTGGTCGTGCATGCACACCGAGCAGGGCGTCAGCCCCTTGGCCTCGGCCTCGGCCTGGGGCATGGACAGCACCCCGCTCGCCTCGGCCGCTCTCACCAGCGGGCAGGAGGAGTTGTGGAAGCGCCTGGTGCCGCCGATCACCTTGACGATGCCGGGACGGTCGAGCCTGACGGTCTCGTTGGCGCTCTCGCCCTTCCTGGCCGGGGGCGCGCCCGCCGTGCCGCCGGGGGTCGGGGTGGGACCGGAGGCGACCGGAGGCCCGGCGCGCCCGGGTGCGGTCGCCTCCGGCTCCACCGGCTCCTTGGCCGGCGACTCGGGGCGGTCGAACCACCCTCGGCCGGATTCCGCGGGCCTGGCGCCGCCGCTGGGGCGCTCGGGCTCCGGCTCCCGTCCAGGGGTGGAGGCCTTGGCCTCGGACGGGCGGCTCACGCCCGCAGGCGGGCGCAGCCGCTGGGTCTCCCCACTGGCGGTGTCCTCGTCGGGTACGGCGCCGCCCTTCGCCGGCTTCTCGGCCGGCGCGTCGTCGCCCTTGGCGGTGGGAGAGGGAGGCCGGCCGAGGTCGGGAACGGTCGAGCCGCCTGGAGTGCCCGCCACGAGCCTGCCGGGGGCGCTGGGTGGCAGGGGCAGGCCCCCCGGCGCGGTGTCGCCCTCGTCGTCCTCAGCCCCGGCGAGGGCACTCTCAGCGCGCTCGTCCTTGGCCTGCGGGCCGTCCTTGGCGGGAGCGGCCTTGGGGGCGGGGCTCGCCTCGGGGCGCTCGGCCACCTGAGGGGATTCCGGCCGTTTGGGAGCAGGGCTCGCCTCCGGCTTGCCGGCGGGCTGGGCCGGCCGTGCGCCGGTCGTGGCGTCCTCCGGCTTTCCACCGGTCCTGACGCCTTGAGGTCTTTCGCCGCTCTTGACGCCCTCGGGCCGCTCACCGGTCGTGGCGCCTTCGGGTCGTCCGGTGGTCTTGGCCCCGTCGGTCTTCGCACCGTCGGTCTTGACGCCGTCGGTCTTGACGCCGTCGGTCTTGACGCCGTCGGTCTTGACGCCGTCGGTCTTCGCACCGTCGTTCTTCGCGCCGTCGGTCTTCGCGCTGTCGGTCTTGACGCCGTCGGTCTTGGCGTCGCCGGGATTGACGCCTTCATCGGGCCGGGACACAGGAGGCTTGCCCGGCACGCCCGCTGGGGGGCGCGGGTCGGTGCGGGACGCCGCCTCGGCGCCGTGCGCGGCCTGCGGGCCGGCGGACGGGGCGGGAGAGGCGGAGACGGGGGGACGCCCTGTGGGGGCGGTGTCCCTGGGGGGCTGGGTGGCCGCGTAGGGAGCGCGGCCCGCGGGCTGGCCCTGCCGCGGCTCGGCGGCAGGAGGAACCTGCCGCCCTCCGAGCGCGGCGTCGGGCAGGCACGTGGTGCAGGGCGTGAAGCCCTCCTCGCGCGCCTCCTCGAAGGTGAGCTCCTCGTGCTCCCGCCCACTGAGCTGGCGGCAACCCGCCACGTGGTAGCGCTTGCGTCCCGGAATCACCAGGACGATCGCGTCAGGGGAGATCCCCCTCGGCGCCCCCGCCACGGCGGGCGCGGGTCGAGGCGGCGCCCCGTGGGCGACCCCCTGCTGCGGCCTGCCCCCCGAGGGGACCGGCTGGGCAGGGGCGAGAGGTCTGGGCTGCTGCTGCGGCATCGTCGGCCCCGTGGCCGCCCCCGCGGGCGTGACCGCCGTGGGGGTGACCGTCGGAGCGTTCGCCTGCGGAGCCTGCGCCCCGGCACCACCGCCGCCGGGGAAGAGCTCATGACGCCGCAGGAACGCCCCGATCACGAGGAAGAGCGCGGACAGCACGCTGACCACGATCGACCACATGATCAAGAACGGTTCAGCCATGACGAAGCCCGCGATCAGCAACACAACCGCCGCGAGCACCAGACCGGCGCTGATGAGGATCACAGGGGGCTCTTTCGAGTGACGGATCAGAAACGAACCTGACCCGCTACCTTACCGGCGTTAGCGGCGATCGTTGTGCGGGCCGTCGGCACCCTGGAAGGCGCCCTGGTGCTGCGACTGGTCGCCACCGAACGGGTTGGCGGGACCGGGCAGGGGCTGCTGTCCCGCCTGCGGAACCGCGTGGGTCATGGCGGGGGCGCCACCCATCGGACCGCTGGGGATGACGGGGAAGCCACCGCTGCCGCCCTCCGCGGAGACGTTCAGCTCGGCGAGCTGGTTCTCCAGGTAGAGCTTGAGCCTGCTGCGGTACTCGCGCTCGAAGCTGCGCAGCTCCTCGACCTTGCGCTCGAGCTCGTCGCGGGTCTGGACGAGGGAGCCCATCGCCTGACGGTGACGCTCCTGCGCGTCGCGCTCCAGCGTCTCGGCGCGGGCGCGCGCGTCGCCGATGACCTGCTCGGCCTGACGGCGAGCCTTGGTGAGGATGTCGTCGGCCTCGCGGCGGGCGCGGGTGACGGTCTCGTCGGCCTCGCGACGGGCGTCGGCGATCGCCTGGTCGGCGGTCTGCTGCGCCAGGGCGAGCACGCGGGCCGCGGTGTCCATGTTGTCCTCGGCCGGAGGCATGTTCATGGCAACGGGGACCGGCTGCGGGGGCGGGGGCGCCTGCATCGGCTCGGGCTGCGGGGGCGCCATCATCTCCGGCTTGGGCTGCTCCTGGACAGGCGCGGAGGCCATCGGCATGCTCATGCCGCCCGGCACCTTGCCACGCAGGCACTCGGCCAGCTTGGCGCGGAGCTCCTCGTTCTCTTGGATCAGGCGGTCAAGCTCAGCCTCGACTTCGTCGAGGAAGGCATCCACCTCTTCCTCGTCGTAGCCCGGTCGCAACCGGGTCGTACTGAATTGCTTGTTCCGCACATCAGCGGGCGTCAGCGGCATCTTTTTGGTCTCCTTGGCGCGCTTGGAGTCTGTCCGGAGGGACGGTACCCGATCACTACAGCGCGGACACGAGTTGGATCATGACCAAGACCACAATGAAGAGCACTGTGAAGCTTAGGTCAAAGGCCACCGTACCCAACCGGAGGGGAGGAATGAAACGGCGGAGAAACTTGAGAGGTGGGTCGGTTGCGGTGTATGTGGCTTCGGCGAGCACGAGAACGAATCCCGAAGGCCGCCACTGCCGAGCGAACGCCTGCACCGTCTCAAAGATCATTCTGCCGATGAGCAACACCAGATACAGAGACAGGACAACGACCAAGATCTCGCCTACGATCCCCACGGTCCGGCCGCGCCTCCACTTCTAGGTGCCCCTCCCGGTCTCGGCGAGACCTGGGTCGGGTCGATAGACATACAGAGACTCTAACTCTGGTTGAAGAATCCGCGTTCCGCGATTCGGGCCTTGTCCTCGGCGGTCACCTCGACATTGGCTGGGGACAACAGGAACACCTTGTTGGTAACACGTTCGATGCTCCCGTGTAGGCCAAAGACCAGACCTGCCGCGAAATCGACAAGCCGCTTGGCGTCGCTGTCAACCATCTCTGTCAGGTTCATGATGACAGGAGTGCCGTCGCGGAAGTGCTCGCCTATCGTGCGCGCCTCGTTGTAGGTGCGAGGGTGGAGCGTCGTGATGCGCGCCAGGTCGGTCGTGCGGCGCTCCACGATGGTCGTGGCCGGTCTGGGCGCGGGCACTCCGGCGTCGCCTTCGTCGTCGCGGTCGTGTGCCGCCGCGGGACGCTCCTGCTCCGCCCGACGCGACTCCTCCTCGTACTCGTAGTCGTCGTCGGGGTAGGCCTCGTACCTCTCGTAGCGGTCGTCCTCCACGAGACCGAGGTAGACCGCCATCTTGCGCATCGCGCCGGCCATCGCTACGTCGTCCTCCTGCTCATGGTCGCACTCGCTCGGGCCTTCCGCCTGGCTGCGCGTCGGCGGCCGGTCCGAGGCGGTAGCCGTACCCCCTTGGAGCTCACCGCTGATCGACCTCTACTTCTTTCGCGGACCTCAAGGTCCGCTGGAGGGGACATTACCTGACGAAGAGCTTGCGACGACCGAGCAACGCCGTACCGACTCGCACGTGTGTCGCACCGTGCGCGATGGCTTGGGCCAGATCGCCGCTCATCCCCGCCGAGATTATGGTCGCACCAGGATGCCCGGCCTGTACGGCCAGCGCCAGATCCCGCAGCCTGGCGAACGCCTTGCCCGGTTCCTCACCGAGTGGGGCGACGGCCATGACGCCGCCGAGCCTCACGCCCTCGGTGGCGGCGATCTCCTCGGCCAGTCCAGGAACGTCGGCCGCCCTGGCCCCGCCCCTTGCCGGATCGTCGTCCAGCGCGACCTGCACCAGGCAGCTGATCCGCCTGCCCGCCCTGACGGCCTCGCGCCCGATCGCGGCGACCAGCCTCGACCGGTCGACGGAGTGGACGACGTCGGCGTACGCGGCGACCGAGCGCACCTTGTTGGTCTGCAGCTGTCCGACGAAGTGCCAGGTCAGCGGCAGGTCCGCGCATTCGCGGGCCTTGACGGACGCCTCCTGGTCGCGGTTCTCGCCGATCTCCCGCACGCCGAGCCCGGCCAGGATCCTGACGTCCTCGGCAGGGTAGGTCTTGGTGACCGCGACGAGCGTGACCTCGTCACGGGCCCGGCCCGCGGCCGCGCAGGCCTCGGCGATGCGCGCCTCGACCTCTGCCAGACCGGCAGCTATCTGCGTTTTGCGTGTTACGTCCACAAGGCATCCATCGTGCACCGTTCCCGCCGCTCCCGCGAACCGGAGTCAAGGGCGACGGGCCGTGACCAGGGCCCGAACGCACCGAACCCCCACCGCGACGACCCATGAGTCTCGCAGCGGGGGCGTGATCCCTCCCCGGCCCTGCCGGGTGAGGAATCTCACTTCAGGAAGTCGGGCACGTCCAGCTCTTCCTCCTGCTCCTCGAACACCACGCGCGGCCGCCTGGGCGGCTCCGACATGCGAGAGGAGATGGGGGTCGGCGGGTTGGCCACCTCGGGCGCGGGGCGCGGGATCGACACCGGCGGGGCCGGCTCCTCCACGGGCGCGGGCGCGGGGGCGGGCACCGGCGGCGGGGTCTCCACCGCGCGCACGGGCTCGGGCCTCGGCTCGGGACGGGGCTCGAGACGGGGCTCGAGACGGGGCTCGGGGCGCGGTTCAGGACGGAACTCCGGACGCTGCGGCTCGGGCCTCACCTCGGGGCGGGGCTCGACGCGCGGCGGCTCGGCCTTCACGCTCGGCGCGGGCGCGGGGGCCGGCCGTACCGGGGCCGCCGCGGAGGCCGAGGGCGCCGCGGAGGCCGCGGGCCTGGCCTGCTGGCGCGGCTGCTGCAGCGCCGGCTTGTCGGCGGGGACGACCTCGTCGAAGCCCGCGGCGATGACGGTGACCCGCACCTCGTCGCCCAGAGCGTCGTCGATGACCGTTCCGAAGATGATGTTCGCGTCGGGCGCCGCGGCGTTGGAGACGAGCTGTGCCGCCTCGTTGATCTCGAACAGGCCCAGGTCGGACCCGCCCGCGATCGACAGCAGCACGCCGTGGGCGCCGTCGATCGAGGCCTCCAGCAGTGGGCTGGAGACCGCCATCTCGGCGGCCGCGACCGACCGGTCGTCGCCGCGGGCGTGACCGATGCCCATCAGCGCCGAGCCAGCACCCGACATGACCGACTTCACGTCGGCGAAGTCGAGGTTGATCAGGCCGGGAGTGGTGATCAGGTCGGTGATGCCCTGGACACCGGACAGCAGCACCTGGTCGGCCGCCTTGAAGGCGTCCAGCACGCTGACCTGCCGGTCCGAGATCGACAGCAGCCTGTCGTTGGGGATCACGATGAGGGTGTCGACCTCGTCGCGAAGGGTCTCGATGCCCGCCTCGGCCTGCATGGCGCGGCGGCGGCCCTCGAAGCTGAAGGGCCTGGTGACCACACCGATGGTCAGCGCGCCGAGCGACCGGGCGATGTTGGCCACGACAGGGGCGCCGCCCGTGCCCGTTCCGCCACCCTCGCCCGCGGTGACGAAGACCATGTCGGCCCCCTTGAGGACCTCCTCGATCTCCTCACGGTGGTCCTCGGCCGCCTTGCGGCCCACATCGGGATTGGCGCCGGCCCCGAGGCCGCGCGTGAGCTCCCTGCCCACGTCGAGTTTGACGTCGGCGTCACTCATCAGCAGCGCCTGGGCGTCGGTGTTTATCGCGATGAACTCGACGCCCTTGAGTCCCTCCTCGATCATCCGGTTGACGGCGTTCACTCCGCCGCCGCCAATGCCGACGACCTTGATGACCGCGAGGTAGTTCTGCGGTGCTGCCACGACGAGGGGCCTTTCCGCTCGTTGACTTGCCATTTCAATGCTGTTCGAAAAACTCTCAACCTCAAGTTGAGATTCAGATTTATGTCAACCTGAGGATTGATACGGACAGTAGGAGTCGCCTACCGGGCGGGTCAACTAACCGCGCCGCAAGCCCGTCCGGCGTGTCGCACGCCGTCCCATTCGCGCCCACCCTTTCATTTCATCGACACGACGTCGGGCGAACTGACGTCATAGACCGTCGCCGTGCGCCGGAGCAGCGCCTGGAGCACGCGGACCTTGTCCGCGCCCCTGTCGGCCCCTCCCCAGACGACCGTGCGGCCGTTGGTGAGCCGGAAGGAGATGCCCTCGGGCGAGGTGGCCCGCACCTCGTCGATGCGCGCCAGCAGGCTGTCGGGCAGTCCGCCGATGACCTTGATCGCCGCCACGGTGGTGGGGTCGGCCGGCCCCGGCCTGTCGACCCGCAGGACGGGCAGCTGGGGCGGCGCGACCTCGCGCATCTCCGTCACGAACCCCTTGCGATCGATCAGCGCCGCCTTGCCCCCGTACGGCACGACGGCGACCGGCTTGCGCTCGACCACCTCGATCTTGAGCGTGCTGGGCCACGCCCGCTCGACCTTCGCCGAGGCGAGCTGCCTGATCTCCAGCACCCTGCCCTGGACCTCGCCGAGATCGACGGTCGCCAGGGGATGCAGGTCGGCCACCGCGGCCTGCCTCTTGATCTGGTCGGCGGGGACTGTGAGATTTCCCACGATCTCCACCGACCGCACCCCGAGGACCGAGGAGAAGAACACCAGCCACACCGTGGTGCCCACCACGCACGCGGTGAGCAGGGCCACGAACGCCTGACGCGCCTTCACCTGGCGGACAGCTCCGCCACGATCTTCGGCCCCAGCTCGGTCACGTCGCCCGCGCCCATGGTGAGCACCACGTCGCCCGGCTTGGCCAGCGTGGCCACCAGGGCGGGCACCGTCGTCTTGTCGGGGGCGTAGGCCACCCTGGTCTCGGGCAGCGGCACCCGGGAGGCCACCATGGCGCCCGAGACGCCCGGCTCGGGGTCTTCGCGCGCGCCGTACACGTCGAGCACCACGGCCTCGTCGGCGAGGCCGAGCGCCACGCCGAACTCGTCGGCGAAGAACCTGGTGCGCGAGTAGAGGTGCGGCTGGAAGACCGCGATCACCCTGCCGTCGCCCGAGTAGGAGGCGACCACGTCGCGCGCGGCCCGCAGGTCGGCGGCCAGTTCGGTCGGGTGGTGGGCGTAGCTGTCGAAGACGGCCACCCCGCCCGCCTCGCCCTTGGCCTCGAAGCGCCGCTTGGCCCCTGTGAAGGCCGACAGGCCCTCCCTGATCTCCTCGAACGGCAGGCCGAGCTCGTCGGCCATGGCGATGACCGAGGTGGCGTTGAGCGCGTTGTGGGCGCCGGGAACCGACAGCCTGACCTCTCCCCTGCCCACGACCTCGAAGACGACGCCGAAGCCGTCGGGCCGCACGTCCGCGATCCGGTAGTCGGCGCCCTCGGCCTCGCCGTAGGTGACCACCTTCAGCCCGAGCCCGCGCGCGGGCTCGGCCAGCGCCGCGGCGCCAGGATCGTCGGCGCACAGCACCAGCGTGCGGCGCACGCGCTCGACGAAACGGGCGAAGCTGTCGTAGACGGCCCTCGGATCGCCGTAGTTGTCGAGGTGGTCGGCCTCGACGTTGGTGACGACCGCGATGTCCGGGGCGAGCATCAGGAAGGAGCCGTCGCTCTCGTCGGCCTCGGCCACGAACACCTCGCCCGCGCCCTCGTCGGCGCCGAGGCCCGTCGTGACGAGCTGACCGCCCACGCAGTAGGACGGGTCGGTGCCGCACTTCTGCAGCGCCACCGTGAGCATCGAGGTGGTCGTGGTCTTGCCGTGCGTGCCCGCGATGGCCACGCCGGTGCGCCCGGCCATGACGGAGGCGAGCGCGGCGGCCCTCGGGATGATCCGCAGCCCCTGCTTGATCGCCTCGCCCAGCTCCGGATTGGAGTCGCGGATGGCGGTGGAGACGACCACGGTGTCGACGTTCTTGATGTGGGAGGCGGCGTGCCCGATGTGAACGCTCGCGCCCAGCTCGCGCAGCTCCGTCACCAGGTCGGAGCTGCGGGCGTCGCTGCCCGACACGCGGACGCCGCGCTTGAGCAGGATGCGGGCGATGCCCGACATGCCGGCGCCGCCGATGCCGATGAAGTGGACCCTGCCGAGGTCCTCGGCGGCCACGGGCTCGACCAGTCGCACCAGGCTCATGAGCGGCCTCCCGCGATCTCGAGCACCTTGCGGGCGAGGGCGACGTCGGCGTCCCTGCGCCCCATCGAGGCGGCGGCCTCCGACATGGTGGCGACCCGCTCGGGGTCGCGGAGGATGGGCAGCACGTTCTGGATGATCCAATCAGGTGAAAGGTCGGAGTCGTCGATCATGAGGCCGCCGCCGCTCTCCGCGATCGGGGCGGCGTTGAGCCGCTGCTCCCCGTTGCCGTGCGGAAGCGGCACGTAGGCGGCCGGCAGGCCGACGGCGGTCAGCTCGGCGCAGGTCAGCGCCCCGCTCCTGCACAGCGCGAAGTCGGCGGCCGCGTAGGCCAGGTCCATCCGGTCGACGTAGGGCAGCACGACGTACTGCGGGTCGCCGGGAGGGGGCTCCTGCTCCAGGGAGTTCTTCGGGCCGAGCACGTGGAGCACCTGCACGCCCGCCCTGCGCAGGGTGGGCCCCGCGGCCAGGGCCGCGTGGTTGAGCGAGCGGGCGCCCTGCGAGCCGCCGAAGACCAGCAGGGTCGGCAGGTCGGTGCGCAGCCCGAACCACGAGCGGGCCTTGTCGCCCGTCGAGAGCCTGTCGAGCTCGACGATCTGCCTGCGCAGCGGGATGCCGATGTACTCGGCCTTGGCGATGGCGCTCTGCGGATGCCCGGTGAAGACGTGGTCGGTCAGCCGCGCGCCCAGCCTGTTGGCCAGCCCCGGACGGGCGTTGGCCTCGTGGACGACGATGGGCAGGCCCCGCCGCCTGGCCGCGAGGTAGGCGGGAGTGGCGACGTAGCCGCCGAAACCGACCAGGATGTCGGCCTGGGCCTTGTCCATGATGGCGGCGGCGGCGTTGATGGCGCCGGCCAGCCGTCCCGGGACGGTCAGCAACTGTGGCGTGAGCGCCCTCGGGAGTGGTACGGCGGGCACCAGCTGCAGGTCGTAGCCCCTGGCCGGCACCAGCGTGGTCTCCAGGCCCCGCTCGGTGCCCAGGCAGGTGACGCCGACGCCCGGCGCGAGCCTGCGCAGCGCGTCACCCAGGGCAAGAGCCGGCTCGATGTGACCGGCCGTCCCGCCACCGGCGAGGACCACCCTCATATCGGTTACTCCCTACTGATGAGAAACGTGCCGCCTTAACGTTCCGCATCTGGCCCGACTCGTCCAGTAGGCACGGTTCTTGTTGGTCGTCTCGGTCGGCCCCGTTGCGCACCCCCCAGGCCCAGCCAGCTTAGAGCCCTCGCGGCCGGTCCGGGGCCACGCGCGGCCAGAGCCTCCCTGGCGCCCGGTTCGCGTTTGGCGAATGACAACAACATGCCAAGCGCGGCGAGCGTCGGCAACAGCGCCGAGCCTCCGTAGGAGACCAGCGGGAGCGGGATCCCGGTGATGGGCAGCACGCCGATCACCGCGCCGATGTTGACGATGGCCTGCCCGGCGATCCACGCGACCACCGCCGAGGAGGCCAGCCTGATGAAGGGGTCGTTGACGCGCATCGCCACCCGCAGGCCCGCGTAGCCGAGCAGGCCGAACAGCGCGATGACCGACAGCGTGCCCATCAGCCCCAGCTCCTCGCCGAGGATGGAGAAGATGAAGTCGCTCTCCGCGTGGGGGATCCAGCTCCACTTGCCCCTGCTGCTGCCGAGTCCCAGCCCGAACCAGCCGCCCGAGCCCATCGCGATCTGCCCCTGCACGGCCTGGTATCCCGCGCCCTGCGCGTGGCCCCACGGATCGAGCCAGCCGGTGATGCGGTCGGACCTGTAGCCCTCGGTCGTGATCATGAAGACCGTGGCGACCGTCATCATCCCGATGATGCCGCCGAACAGCTTCAGCGGCGCGCCCACCACCCACAGCAGCGACAGGAAGATCAGCATCAGCACGAGTGTGGTGCCGAGGTCGCGGCCGAGCATGACCATGACCGCCAGGATCGCGGTGCCGGGCAGCAGCGGGATCAGCAGCTGCCGCCACTCGATGCGGCCGCCGCGCGCCTTGCGGGCCAGCAGGTCGGCTCCCCACAGCGCGAGCCCCAGCTTGGCGGGCTCGGACGGCTGCAGGTAGATCGGGCCGATGTCGATCCAGCGCTGCGCGCCGAGCTGCGACTCGCCCGCGAAGATCACGATGCCGAGACCGATGATCGACAGCGCCACGAGCGGGTAGCCCGCCCACCTGAAGAACCTGTGCGGCAGCCGCGAGCAGACCCACATCACCGGCACGCCGAGCGCCGCCGACATCGACTGCTTGACGAACCAGTAGAACGGGTCACCGGTCTTCTGCAGCGCCTCGATGCTGGAGGCCGACAGCACCATCATCAGCCCCAGCGCCAGCAGCAACGCGCTGCACCCGATGATCAAGTAGTAGGTCGTCAGCGGCTTGTCCAGCAGCTCCTTCAGCGCGGCGGCCTGCTCCTTCGTCCAGCTGGTCGGGCGCTCGACGGGACTGTCGGCCGTGGTGCTCACGAACGCTCCCCCAGCTTCCCTACGGCGCGCGCGAAGGCCTCCCCCCGAGCCGGGTAGTTGGCGAACATGTCGAGTGAGGCGGCGGCCGGGGCCAGCAGCACGGTATCTCCGGGCGCGGCGAGCCTGGCGGCTTCGGTGACGACACGGTCCATCACCCCAGTGTCGCGATCGGCGAGATCGACCACGGGGACATTCGGCGCGTGTCGCGCGAGCGCTTCGGCGATCGCGGCCCTGTCGACGCCAATGAGGATCGCCGCGCGCAGCCGGGGCGCGGCCTGCCTGACGAGGTCGTCCACGTCGGCGCCCTTGAGCCTGCCGCCTGCCACCCACACGATCGACGGGTAGGCGGCCAGCGAGGCGGCGGCCGCGTGGGGGTTGGTGGCCTTGGAGTCGTCGACGTAGTCGACCTCGGCGACCCTGCCGACGTGGGTCATGCGGTGCGGATCGGGCACGAAGTCGCGCAGGCCCTGCCGTACGGCCTCGGGCGGCACGCCTGCGCTGCGGGCCAGGGCGGCGGCGGCCAGGGCGTTGGCGACGTTGTGCGGCGCGAAGGGACGCACGTCGTCGAGCGTGGCCAGTTCCTCGGCCTGCCGTACGGGGTCGGCGACGAAGGCGCGGTCGACCAGCAGGTCCTCCACCACGCCGAGCTGGCCGGGCCGCGGCACCCGGAGGGTGAAGCCCACCGCCCCCGTGTACGGCTCGGCGAGCGCGCCCGCGATCGGGTCGTCGGCGTTGTAGACGACCGTGCCCGCCCTCTCGAAGATGCGGGCCTTGGCCCTGGCGTACTCGTCGAGCGAGCCGTGCCAGTCGAGATGGTCGGGCGCGACGTTGAGGATCGCGGCGGCGTGCGGCGCCAGGCCGCTCGACCAGTGCAGCTGGAAGCTGGACAGCTCCACGGCGAGCACGTCGTACGGCCCGCCGACCGCCTCCACCACCGGTACACCGACGTTGCCCACCGCCAGCGCCTTGCGCCCGGCGGCCAGCAGCATCGCGGTCAGCATGCGCACCACGGTCGTCTTGCCGTTGGTGCCGGTGAGGGCCAGCCACGGCGCGGCCTGCTCGGGCCGCAGCCGCCAGGCCAGCTCCACCTCGCCGACCACCTCGACGCCCGCCTCGAGCGCGGCGGCGATCAGCGGGTGGTGCGGCGCCCATCCGGTCGTGACCAGCTCGGTGGCACCGGCGGGCAGTTCCATGGAGCCGAAGCGCACCTCGACGCCGAGCCTGGCGAGCTCCTGCGCCACGACTCGCTGCCGCTCGCCCTCGACCGCCTCCAGCACCACCACGCGCTCGCCGCGTTCGGCGAGCACCCGCGCCGCGGCGGTGCCCGACACGCCGAGTCCAGCTACAACGATCATGACTTGGGCATCCACTCCACGTAGAACAGTCCGAGTCCCACGGCCGCGCACAGCCCTGCGATCAGCCAGAACCTGATCACGATCGTGGTCTCCGCCCAGCCTTTCAGCTCGAAGTGATGCTGCAGCGGAGCCATGCGGAAGACCCGTTTGCCCGTCATCTTGAAGAAGCCCACCTGGATGATCACCGACAGCGTGATGATGACGCACATCCCGGCCAGGATGACCAGCAGCCACTGGGTGCGGGTGGTGATCGCCAGGCCGGCCAGCACGCCGCCCAGCGCCAGCGAGCCGGTGTCGCCCATGAAGATGCGGGCGGGCGGGGCGTTCCACCACAGGAAGCCGATGAGCCCGCCGAGCACCGCGGCGGCCACGACCGCCAGGTCGAGAGGGTCGCGCACCCAGTAGCAGTTGGGCCCGAGGTTGTCGATGCAGTTGTTGCGCAGCTGCCAGTTGCCGATCAGCACGTAGGCGCCGAGCACGGTGGCGGTGGCGCCGGAGGCCAGGCCGTCGAGCCCGTCGGTCAGGTTCACCGCGTTGGAGAACCCGACGATCATGATGAGGACCCACGCGGTGAACAGGACGATGCCGATCGAGGGACCGAAGTCGCGCAGGAAGGACATCTTCGTCTGCGCCGGCGTGATGCCGTAGACGTTGGGGAAGCGCACGACCAGGACCGCGAAGACGGCGCCGACGATGAGCTGGCCGAGCGCCTTGGCGCCGCTGCGCAGACCCAGGCTGCGCTGCTTGTAGATCTTGATGAAGTCGTCGAGGAAGCCCACCGCTCCCAGGCCCGTCATCAGGAACAGCACCAGCAGGCCCGAGATGGTGGGCGGTTCGAGCATGGCCAGGTGGGAGGCGGCGTAGGCGATCAGCGCGGCCAGCACGAAGACGGTGCCGCCCATGGTGGGCGTGCCCTTCTTGCTGAGGTGCGCCTCGGGGCCGTCGTCGCGGACCTCCTGGCCGTAGCCCCGCCTGGAGAAGAGTCTGATCGCCAGCGGGGTGCCGAGCATCGAAAGGATCAGGCCGACCGCGCCGGCGATGATGATGTTGGTCACTGGGTGACCCTCCCGAGGACCAGTTCGGCCGTGCGCTGGAGATCCATCATGCGCGGCCCCTTCACCAGCACGGCGTCGCCCGGCCGTAGCCAGCCGGCCAGCAGTTCCCCTGCCGCCTCGGCGTCGGCCACGTGCACGATCTGCGGCCCGTCCGGCGAGCCCTGCCCCGGTGGCTCCTCCGCCGCGGCGAACGCGCCGCGCAGGACGGGCTCGGCCTCGGTGCCCACCACGATCAGCCCGGTCAGCCCTGCCGCGCCCGCCATCCGGCCGACGCCCACGTTCAGCGTCTCGCTCTCCTCGCCCAGCTCGCGCAGGGAGGCGATGACGGCGAAGCGACGCCGGTCCTTGCCCAGCACGGCGAGCGTCTCGAAGGCGGCGCGCATCGAGTCGGGGTTGGCGTTGTAGGCGTCGTTGATCACGGTGACGCCGTCGGCCCTGTCGGTGACCTCCATGCGCCACCTGCTTCGCGGCTCGGCCTGCGACAGCTCGTCCGCGATGGTCGCCAGCGGCAGGCCGAGCTCGTAGGCGGCGGCAGCCGCGGCCAGGGCGTTCTCCACGGCGTGCGCGCCGTACAGCTTGAGCGCCACGTGGGCGCCGCCCGAGGGGGTGCGCAGGGTGAACGACGCGCGCCCCCGCTCGTCGACGGCGACGTCCTCGGCGCGGATCGCCGCGTCCTCGGCGCGGCCGAAGAGGGTGACGCGGGCCCTGGTCCTGGAGGCCATCCGGCGCACCAGCGGGTCGTCGGCGTTGAGCACCGCCACCCCGTCGGCCGGCAGCGCCTCGACCAGCTCGCCCTTGGCCTCGGCGATCGCCTCCTTGCCGCCGAAGACACCCAGGTGCGCGGTGCCGACGTTGAGGACCACGCCGATGCGCGGAGGGGCGATGCGGGCCAGGTCGGCGATGTGGCCCGCGTGCCTGGCGCCCATCTCCAGGACGAGGAAACGGGTGTCGTGCTCGGCCCTCAGCACCGTCAGCGGATGGCCGATCTCGTTGTTGTGGTTGCCGGCGGGCGCGATCGAGGGACCGATGCGCGCGGTGAGCCTGGCCAGCAGGTCCTTGGTGGTGGTCTTGCCCGCCGACCCCGTCAGGCCGATGACCGTGGCGGAGGGCAGCGACTCGGCCACGGCGCCCGCCAGGTCGGCCAGCGCCCGCACCGGGTCGGTCACCACGACGGAGGGCACCCCCAGCGGCCTGGTGCTCAGCACCGCCACCGCCCCCGCCTTGATCGCCTGGGGGGCGAAGTCGTGGCCGTCGACGCGCGCGCCCTTGATCGCCACGAACAGGGATCCCGGCTCGACGGCCCGCGAGTCGATCACGACGGGGCCGCGCACCACCGCGCGCGGGTCGGCCATGCCCGACAGGGCGCCCGAGGTGATCTCGGCGATCCTGGCCAGTGGCATCGGGATCATAGGTTCTTCCTGCTTTCCTTACGTGCGTCGATCGCCTCCGCGACCACGGCCCTGTCGTCGAAGGGGATCACCTCACCTGAGATGTACTGGCCCTGCTCGTGGCCCTTGCCGGCCACGACGACCACGTCTCCGCGCTCGGCCGAGCCGACCGCCATGCCGATCGCGGCAGCCCTGTCGGGCTCGACGATCACGTGGGCGCGTCGCTCTCGCGGCACCTGGAGCGCACCGTCCATCATCGCCGCCAGAATCGCCAGCGGGTCCTCCGAGCGCGGGTTGTCGCTGGTGAAAATCGCCACATCAGCCAGCCTCGCGGCGGCCTCGCCCATCAGGGCGCGCTTGCCCGTGTCGCGGTCGCCCCCGCAGCCGAGCACGACGGTGAGCCTGCCGGAGGCCACCGACCGCAGCGAGGTGAGGACCGACTCGACCGCGCCCGGCTTGTGCGCGTAGTCGACCACGGCCTGGAACTCGTCGTCGGCGGAGGTGACGCGCTGCATCCTGCCCGGCACGCCCGTCATCGTGCCGACGCCGTGGACGGCGGTGCGCAGCGGCAGGCCCGCCTCGACGAGCGTGACGATCGCACCGAGAGAGTTGGCGACGTTGAAGGGGCCGGGCAGCGAGATCGTGACGTCCTCCTCCACGCCACCGGGGCCGACGACCCTGAAGACGCTGCCGTCGGCGCCGAGCCTGACGTCGAGGGCGCGCCAGTCGGCCCCGGGCTCGCCCGTGGCCGAGAACGTGGTCATCGGGATCTTGGCCAGGTGGAGCAGTTCGCGGCCGTGGGGGTCGTCGAGGTTGGTCACGCCCGTCCTGCTGAACTCCGGCTGGAAGAGCTTCACCTTGGTGGCGAAGTAGTCGTCGAAGTCCTTGTGGAAGTCGAGGTGGTCCTGGGAGAGGTTGGTGAAGAGCGCGACGTCGTAGTAGACGCCGTCGACCCTGCCGAGCGCCAGGGCGTGGCTGGAGACCTCCATGGCCGCCGCCGTGACGCCGCGCTCGCGCATGAGGGCGAACAGGCCGTGCAGGTCGGAGGCCTCAGGCGTGGTCAGCTTCGGCTGGATGACCAGGTCGCCCGCGTGGATCTCGACGCCGCCCACCAGGCCCGTGGTGTGGCCGGCCGCGCGCAGCCCCGCCTCCAGCAGGAACGTGGTGGTCGACTTGCCGCTGGTGCCGGTCACCCCGAGGACGGAGATGTCGTGGGAGGGCTGGCCGTACACCCAGGAGGAGATCTGCCCGAGCAGGGCGCGCGGCTCGGAGACGACCAGCACGGGAAGGCCCGTGGCCACCGCGGCGTCGCGGCCCGCGGGGTCGGTCAGGACGGCCACCGCGCCCCGCGCCATCGCCTGGGCGGAGTAGTCGGCGCCGTGGGCGGCGCTGCCGGGCAGGGCGACGTAGAGGTCTCCCTGCACGACCTGGCGGGAGTCGATGGTGACGCCGGTCACCGCGGCCAGCGGTGAGCGGGAGCTGCCTGACGGAGCGTCAAGCATGGTCGCCAGCCCGCTCAGCGGTCGGGGCGGGCTGGATTGAGGACGCATAGACGACGGGGGACGCACGGCGGCAGCGTACCCTCCCTGTTCAGTGTCCGGTGCCGATCCGCGCGGGCGGCGCGGACGGGGCAGCGGTCGGGGCTGTGGGCGGAATCTTCCTGCTCTTGATGGCGAACGTCATCACGTCCTTGAACACCGGGGCCGCGACGTGCCCGCCGTAGATGTCCTCGGACGGCTTCTGCACCACCGCGAGAACGACGAGCTCAGGCTTGTCCGCAGGGGCGAAACCGACGAAGGAGGCGGTGTAGCCGTTGTAACGGCCCAACTGCTGATCGTAGCGGTTCGCGGTACCTGTCTTGCCCGCCACCCGGTAGCCGGGTATGGCTGCCAGCGTACCCGTGCCCTCGGCGCTGACGGCCCCCTCCAGCATCGAGGCGATCTCCCGAGCGGTCTGCCCGCTGACCACCCTGGTCTGCTTTCCCGGTTTGGCGGGGACGAACCGGCCGTGCGCGTCGGTCTCGCCCGCCACGATCCGCGGCTCGACCCTGACGCCTCCGTTGGCGATGGCCTGGTAGACGCTGGCGGTCTGCAGCGCGGTCACCGACACGCCCTGGCCGTAGGCGACGGTGCAGCGCTGGGTGCCCGACCAGCTCTTGTAGTCGGGCAGCAGGCCCGCCTCCTCGCCCGGCAGGCCGAGACCCGGCCTGGTGCCGAAGCCGAAGTTCTTCAGCATGGCGAACAGCCGCTCGTCGCCGACCCTGCGGGCGGCCTGGATGGTGCCGACGTTGCTGGAGGTCTCCACGACCTTCTTGAACGTCATCGTCTCGGTCTTGTGCGGGTGGGAGTCCTTCAGGATCTGGTCGGCGCACCTGATGTGGTCGGCCACCCTGAAGGTCGTGTCGGGCCGTACCGCCCCCGCCTCGATCGCGGCCGCCGCGGTGATGACCTTGTTGGTGCTTCCCGGCTCGAAGACCTCGGACACCGCCCGGTTGACGTAGGAGGTGTCGGGCGCCTTCTGCCAGTTGTTCAGGTCGAGCTCGGGCGCGTTGGCCATGGCGATGATCTGGGCGGTCTTGACGTCCATCACGATCACGGTGCCGCTCAGCGCGCCGCTGGCGGACACCTGCTGGGCGATGGCCTTCTGGGCTGCCCACTGGATGTCGCGGTCGATGGTCAGCCGCACGTCGCGGCCCGCGATCGGCGCCTGGCGCTGGCTGCGGGTCATCGGGATGCGCTGGCCGTCGCGGCCCTGCTCCACGCTCTGCTTGCCGTCCTGGCCCGCCAGGCGGGAGTTGCGCATCTGCTCGACGCCCTCGAGGCCGGTGCCGTCGTTGCCGACGAACCCGATGAGCGTGCCGGCGAGGTCGCCCGCCGGATAGGTCCTGCGGTAGGTCTTCTTCGTGGTCACGGTCGGCAGTTCGTGGTCGAGCACCCTGTCGGCGACGACGGGGTCGACGTCGCGGGCGACGAGTTCGTAGCGCGAGGTGAGCCTGGCCAGCTTCGCGGCGATGTCGGCCTCGGGCTTGCCCAGCTCCTTGGCCAGGGTCGCGGCCATCTTGGCCCGCTGGTCGGCGGGGATCTTGCTGGGGTCCACCGCGATCTCGCGCGCCTCGACCGTCACGGCCAGCGCGTGGCCGCCCGCGTCGGTGATGGAGCCGCGCTTGGCCGGGATGACCTCGCTGATCACCCGCTGGTCGGCGGCCTTGGCCTCGTAGATCTTGGAGTCGAGGCCCTGCAGTTGGATGAGCCGCCCCGCGAAGATCGACAGGATGAAGGTCATGCCGATGAGGCCGATGTTGATGCGCCTGCGGGGGTTGCCGAGGCGCAGCACCAGCGGCGGGCGCGGCGGTCTGGGAGGAGGAGGGGGCCTGCGGACCGGTCTGCGCGGGGGTGGGGCCTGGCTCTGGGAGGGGCCCTTCGACTGGCCCTGCGACTGGCTGCGCGGCGGACGCGCGTCGTGGCGCTGGCCGCCCCTGGGGGCCGGCACGGTGGCGTCGGAACGGCCGCGCCTGCCTTCCTGCGACGGCGCCCCTGTCAACCCGCGTGGGAGGTCGAAGGGGTCGTCCGCGCGGCCCTGCCCGGCGGAACGGGTGGCGTCGCCGCCGGGACGCCGGGGACGGCTCTCCTGAGCGGACGGCCCGTCCGCGTCCTGCCGCCGGTCCGAACCCGCTCGCCTGTCGGACGGCGGGCGGCCCTCGGAACCCGGCCGGTCGCCGGGCCCTGGACGTCCTTCCCTGCGCGCGCGGCCGTCGCCGTCGTCGCGCCTGGACCGCCCCGCGTCCTCGTCCCTGTTGCGGCGCGGCGGCTCGTCCCTCGGGCCCTCGGACCGCCCCGAGCCCGTTCCGCCCTGACGCCCCGGCCGTCCTGGACCGCCCGGCGTACGACGAACGGCGCCGGGCCCTCCATGAGAGCCGGCGCCGCCACCACCACGACCGGGGCCCTGGCCCCGGCCGCCTGTCTCCCTCACCTGTTCGGCCCCACCTTGTTCGGGTCGATGGTGTTGATCTCGTTGTACGGCCCCTGGCCCTGACCCTCGGCCCTCTTGGCCAGCTCGGCGGGCTGCTCCTGCTTCTCGATCTCCCGCTCGAGGGCGTTCGACTGCTGCTGCATCTCGGCGATCTGCTCCCGCAGCTCGCTGGCGGTGAAGGAGTCGCGGGCGAGCACGGTGTTGAGCAGCAGCAGGCTGACCAGCCCTCCGCACAGCAGGCCGACGACGAGCAGCACGAAGGGAGCGCGCTGCTTGCGCGGCATCGGCCGCCGCACGCGCACCCGCATCGGGCTGCCCTCCTGCGCAGCGGCGGGCCGCTGACCGATCGGCCGGTCAACGGCGGGCCGCTCGGTGGCGGGGCTGGTCTCGTGCGGAGCGCCCTGCTTGCGCACGCCGGTCCTCGCCGGAGCGGTCCTGGGCACGCCGCCCCTGGCGGGCGCACCCCGCCTGATCTCCTGCTCAGTCCTCGTCAACACGGATCCTCTCTGCCGCCCGGAGCCGGGCCGAGGCCGCCCGCGGATTGCGGGCGAGCTCTTCGTCAGTCGGGAGCTCTGCTCCCCTCGTCAGGAGGCGGAACCGCGGCTGGTGAGCCGGCAACGGGACGGGCAACCCTGGGGGGCTGGTGTCCCTGGTTCGCGCCGCGAGGACCTGCTTGGTCAACCGGTCCTCGAGGGAGTGGTAGGAGAGCACGACGACTCGCCCACCGAGCGCCAGCGCGTCGAGGGAGGCGGGAAGCGCCGCCTCGAAGGCGGTCAGTTCCGCGTTGACCTCGATACGCAACGCCTGAAAAGTCCGTTTAGCGGGGTTGCCCCCGGTACGTCGGGTAGCGGCGGGAATCGCCGCGCGAACGATCTCCGCGAGCCGCTTAGTCGACGTTATGGCTTCCTTGGCCCTTTCCTTGACAATGAGGCCTGCGACACGCGGTGCGAACCTTTCTTCTCCGTAATCACGAAGGATGCGGGTCAACTCGGCCGCGGAGTAGGTGTTGACCACTTCCTCCGCCGTGAGCGACTGCTCGGTGTCCATCCGCATGTCGAGCGGAGCGTCGTAGGAATAGGCGAAACCCCTCTCGCCCTCGTCCAGCTGGGGCGAGGAGACGCCCAGGTCGAACAGGACGCCGTCGACCACGGGATGGCCCGCGCTCGCCAATACCGAGGTCATCTCGTCGGACGAGGCGTGAACCAGCGTGACCCGCTCGCCGTACGGCGCGAGCCTGCGCGTGGAGAAGTCGATCGCGAAAGGGTCGCGGTCGATGCCGATCAGATGGAGGGCCGGATGGGCGGCCAGCAGCGCCTCCGAGTGCCCGCCGAGCCCGAGATTGGCGTCGACGACCACCGGCGCCGGCCCGGCCAGCGCGGGGGCGAGGAGCTCCAGAACCCGCTCGAGCATCACGGGAACGTGACCACCCGTGCCCGCAGCGTTGCCTTCTACGTGCATTACTGAAACCCCCCTCCTGCTAAGGATGCGTCCATACTCGCGGATGACGCCAAAGGCTCGATCCCGGTGCCCAGCTCATGGGTCCCCACCCGTAGCCGTCCGGCCAGGTCCCCATCCGCACCCGCTTCGTGGACGCCTGCCATCTGACACCGGGGAAGGTGCATCAGCTGGCGGGCGAGTGGTTGCGGGTGGAGACCTCGCCGAACGACATCACCGACGGATCGGCTGTGATCAGAGAATCCCTGGCAGCACCTCCTCCGAGAGATCGGCGAAAGCCTGCTCCTGGTCGGCCAGGTAGGTGTCCCAGGCCCGCTGCTCCCAGATCTCCAGCCGGGTGTTGGCCCCGATGACCACGCAGTCACGCTCCAGCCCTGCGTAAGCCCGCAGAGCCTGGGGAATCGTGATGCGCCCCTGCTTGTCCGGAGTCTCGTCGGACGCGCTGGCGAAGAAGACACGGCTGTAGTCCCGGACCGCCTTGGCGGTGACCGGGGCGGTGCTGAGAGCCTCGGTAATGCGCTGGAACTCCCCCACAGGAAAGACGTAGAGGCATCGCTCCTGGCCTTTGGTGATCACAAGACCCTCCGCCAGCTCCTCACGGTACTTAGCCGGCAGGAACAGCCGTCCCTTGTCGTCCAGACGCGGTTGATGGGTGCCGAGGAACACCGGCCCCACCTCCCGTGCCTCGTGAAGCGCTCAGTGCTGGTGCACCTGCCCTCCACTGCGCACCACCATACTCCACTTCTCCCCACCGTCAACTGATTCGAACCGTCTTCGGACGCCGTTTCACGCGCGTTTTCGCAGGTCAGAGCGGTGGAGCGGGGTGGGGGGCGGCGGCGGGGCGGCAGGCGTCGCGGGCGTGTCGAACGCCCGAAAGATCGGTGAATACCCCGGCGTCGCGCATCGCGTGGGGGAAAGTGGAGGGAGCGTGTCACTGGATTCGCACCACTATGCGACAAGAACCGGACGGATCACCTGAACACTGTGGCTGTTCCCCGAATATCCACAAAAGTCGCTCAAGGACCCCCGTCGTCGTAGGGTCGTACGCACAATGAAAAGGAATGGCAAGGCACCCCAAAAGCACCCTCGCGCTGGGGAGAGCCGTTGCACTTCTCTCATGGAGGCCTGGTGGCAGTAACCCATGACGTCCCTCGCCAGCTCGACGAGCTGGTCTCCACCGCGCACCGCATTCGGCAGGCGATCGAGTCGGTGATCGAGGGCAAGAGCGATGCCGTCCGGCTGACCGTGACCGTCCTGCTGGCGGAGGGACACCTTCTCATCGAGGACGTCCCCGGTGTTGGCAAGACGATGCTGGCCAAGGCGCTGGCGCGGTCGATCGACTGTCCTGTCCGGCGTGTGCAGTTCACCCCCGACCTTCTGCCGAGCGACATCACCGGGGTGAGCGCCTACAACCAGCAGACCCGCGAGTTCGAGTTCAAGCCCGGCCCCGTCTTCGCCAACATCGTGGTGGGCGACGAGATCAACCGCGCCTCCCCCAAGACGCAGTCGGCGTTGCTGGAGTGCATGGAGGAGCACCAGGTGACGGTGGACGGCGTCACCTACGAGCTCGACGCCCCTTTCATGGTGATCGCCACCCAGAACCCGATTGAGATGGAGGGCACCTATCCCCTCCCCGAGGCCCAGCGCGACCGCTTCACCGCCCGGGTGGCGATGGGTTATCCCGAGCCCGCCGCCGAGCTGGAGATGCTGGACGTCCACGGCGGCACCTCGCCGTTGGACAAGCTGGAGCCGGTCGCGACGACCGCCGAGGTGAGAGCGCTCATCGAGGCCGTCCGCGGCGTCTACGTCTCCCAGCCGGTCAAGAAGTACGCCATCGACCTGGTGGTGGCCACCCGCCACTCCCCCGACCTGCGGCTCGGCGCCTCGCCCAGGTCCACGCTGCAGCTCGTGCGCGCGGCCAGGGCGCACGCCGCGCTGTCGGGCCGCGACTACGTCATCCCCGACGATCTGCAGGAGCTGGCCGTCCCCGTGCTCGCGCACAGGCTGCTGCCCAGCATCGAGGCGCAGGGCCAGCGCAGGATGCCCGAGCAGGTCGTCACCGAGCTCGTCAGGCGAGTGCCCGTGCCGGAGACTCGAGCGTCGTGATGGCGGGACTGCGGGCGCTCACCTCCAGGGGCAGGTCGTTCCTGGCCTCGGGCGTGGCCGCGCTGCTGATGGCGCTGCTCCTGGGCGAGCACGACCTGCTCAGGATCGGCGTGCTGATCATGGCGCTGCCGCTGCTGGCCGCGCTGGTGGTGGCCAGGACCCGCTACCGGCTGAGCTGCGCCCGTCGCCTCGACCCGCCGAGGATCGAGGTGGGCGGCGAGGCGACGGTGACGCTGCGGCTGGAGAACGTCACCAGGCTGCCGACGGGACTGCTGCTCATCGAGGACACCGTGCCCTACGCGCTCGGCGCCAGGCCCAGGTTCGTGCTGGACAGGGTCGAGTCGAAGGGCATCAGGGAGATCGACTACCGGGTCAGGTCCGACCTGCGCGGCCGCTACACGATCGGCCCGCTGTCGGTACGGATCACCGACCCGTTCGGGCTGGTCGAGCTGACCCGCTCCTTCACCATCGCCGACACGCTCGTCGTGACGCCCCACGTGGTGGCGTTGCCCCACGTGCGGCTGTCGGGCGAGTGGACCGGCGGAGGCGACAGCCGTACCAGAAGCGTGGCGGCGGCCGGCGACGACGACGTGGCCCCTCGCGAGTACCGGCAGGGCGACGACCTGCGACGGGTGCACTGGCGCTCCACCGCCCGCCACGGCGAGCTGATGGTGCGGCGCGAGGAGCAGCAGTGGCAGAGCCGCGGTGCGCTCCTGCTCGACACCCGCAGGCACGCCCACAGGGGTGAGGGCCCCCGCTCCTCCTTCGAGGTGGCCGTCTCGGCCGCCGCCTCGATCGGCCTGCACCTGGCCCGCGAAGGCCTGGGCCTGCGGCTGGTCACCGACCAGGGTCCCGAGCATCTGAGCGACACGGGCGTGAGCTGGTCGCTGCTCGACACCCTCGCGGTGGTGCGCAACAGCCCCGCGAGGTCCCTTGAGCTCGGCATCACCGCTTTGCGTCAGGGCGGAGGCGACGGCCTGATCGTCGCCGTCCTCGGCGCCATGGACGCCGAGGACGCCAGGGAGCTGGCCAAGGTCAGGCACGGCAGCGCCACGGGCGTGGCCGTCCTGCTGGACGTGGAGGGCTGGGAGGCCAGGGAGTACGGCTCGGCCGACCGCAGGCAGGCGGTCGAAGCGGTCCTCTTGGGATCGGGCTGGCGGATCGTCACCCTGCCCGCGGGCACCTCGCTGGCGACGGTCTGGCCGGCCGCCGGCGTCAAGAACCGGTTCACCGTGGGAGGTGCGGCATGAGGCTCCCCATCTGGTCGGGTGTTGCCACCCTCGCGGTCTCGCTCACGCTCTACCCGCTGTTCGACGGCGGCGCGTGGTTGTGGGGCTCGCTCGGCGCGGTGCTCGCCGTCAGCGCCGCGGGCGTGCTCGCCAGCAGGCTCACCCTGCCCGGCTGGGCGGCGCCGCTGCTCGGCCTCGTGGCGCTGGGCGTCTACCTGACCGCCGCCTACGCGGGCGACAAGGCGTGGGTGCTGGTCGTGCCGACGAAGGAATCGGCGGTGGCGCTGCTCAAACTGCTGGCCACCGGCTTCGCCGACATCCAGCGCTACGCCGCGCCGGTTCCCGACGAACCGCCGATCGCCATGCTCACCACCGCCGGCGTCGGCCTCATCGCGATCGTCGTCGACCTGTTCGTCACGAGGCTTCGCAGGGCCGCCCTCGCGGGCCTGCCGCTGCTGGCGCTGTTCACGGTGCCCGCCGCGGTGCTGCCCGACCCGATCGGCTGGCCCGCCTTCATCCTCGGCGCGCTCGGTTTCACGAGCCTGCTGATCGCCGACGGACGCGAGCGGGTGGGTCATTGGGGACGGGCGGTCCTGGTACGGCGCAGCCGCGCCGCCGACGAGGGCGTCCAGGAGTCGGCCGACACGCGCGGCCTGCGCCTGTCGGGCAAGCGGATCGGGTTCACCGCGATCGCGCTGGCCGTCCTGCTGCCGGCCCTGCTGCCGACACTCGAGCCCGACCCGCTGTTCGGGTTCGGGGTGGGCGGCTCGGGCAAGGGCAGGGGCAACTCCATCAGCATCCCTGATCAGGTCGCCGACCTGAGGGGGCGGCTGCAGCTGCCCGAGAACAACACCGTTCTCTCCTACACCAGCAGCGACGACACCCCTCGCTATCTCAGGATCTACTCCCTCGACGTCTTCGACGGCCGGCGCTGGACGATGAACGAGTTGAAGGGCAGGCCGGAGAACAGGGTGGACCAGGGCCCGCTGCCCCCTCCCCCTGGACTGGCCTCGTCGATGAAGACCACCCGGGTCGAGACCGACATCCAGGTCAGCGAGGACATCACGCCCCTGCAGTTCCTGCCCCTGCCATACCCACCGCAGCTGGTGCGGGCGGAGGGCGACTGGCGCGCGGACGTCGACTCGCTGATGGTCTTCTCCTCCGGGGACGTGGCGGGCGGCCTGCGGTACCAGGTGGTCAGCACCGAGCCCGAGGCGAGCGCCGACCAGCTGGACGCCGCGCCGAAGACCGTCGACCCGGCGGTCGCCGAGCGCTACCTGAAGCTGCCCGACCTGCCGCCGCAGATCAGGCAGCTGGCGCAGCGGGTGGTCAAGGACAGCAAGTCGCCGTACGAGGCGGCGGTGAACCTGCAGCGGTTCTTCACCACCACGGGCGGCTTCACCTACAGCCTCGCCACACAGGGCCACGACACCGACGCGCTGCGGAGCTTCCTGGAGCAGACCAGGGCCGGGTACTGCGAGCAGTTCGCCTCGGCGATGGCGGTGCTGGCCAGATCGATCGGCATCCCCGCCAGGGTCGCCATCGGCTACACGGGCGGCACCAAGATCGAGGGTCGCTGGGAGGTCCGCACCCACGACTCCCACGCCTGGCCCGAGCTCTACTTCGAGGGAGTGGGCTGGCTCGCCTTCGAGCCGACCCCGGCGGGCAGCGCGGGACAGGGCACCGCCCGCGTCCCCGACTACTCGCTGCCCAGGCCCGCCGAGACCACCCCGAGCAGTGACCCGAGCACGAGCGCGGCGGACGGCGGCGACACCCCGAGCAGCGCGCCCAACAGCAGGGACAGGCTGAGGGAGCTCGACCCCGAGGGCATCTACAGCGGGTCCGTGACGCCGGTGGAGACGGCCCCGCTGTGGGTCACGATCGCGCTGGCGGTGGCGGGACTGCTGGTGATCCTGCTCATCCCCGCTCTGGTGCGGCTGGTGATCAGGAACCGCCGGGTGCGGACGCTGACCTGGAAGGTGTCCGGGCCGTCCGACGAGGTCACGGCCAGGGCGGAGAAGGTGGACGCCTCGGTGGCCGCCGCGTGGGCCGAGCTCGACGACGTGCTGTGCGACTACGGGATGGCGCGGGTGCCGAGCGAGACGCCGAGGGCGCTGGCGCGCAGGCTCACCCAGCAGCACGAGTTCGGCGCCGAGCCGGCGGCCGCGATCAGCACGATCGCCTCGGCCGTGGAGCGGCTGCTGTTCGCGCGCGACCCCGGGGAGATCGCCCCGATGAGGAGGGAGCTGCGGACCGTCCGGCGGGCCCTGGCGGCCACCGTGTCGCGGACCAGACGGGTGCGCGCCGCGCTGCTTCCGCCTTCGACCCTGCTGCGGATCAGGGGCCTGGGAGAGAAGATCCTGGACGGTTTCGATCGGCTGGAGAACATCAGGCTCTGGAACAGGGCAGCACGCAGAAACACCTGACGCCGAACTGCGCGGCCGCTCCCTCAGCGGAGCGGCCGCACGGTGTCCATCGGCTCAGCGCTCGTCGTGGCGACGGCGCCAACGCTCTTCCATGCGCTCCATGAACGATCCACGGTTGCCCCGGCGCTGGCCCTTGCCCGACGTTCTCGGGCCTGACCCGGACGCACCGGAGTCTCCGCCGAATCCGTTCATGCGCTTCCAACTGGACAGACCCCACAGACACGCGGCGAGCATGACCACGAAACCGCCGACGCCGAGCGGGATCTGGTTGATCACGACGCCGACCATCAGCAGGACGATGCCCAGCGCAAAGCCGATGGAGGCTTTGACCAGGCGCCGCTTGTAATGGCTGCGCGGATCACTGATCCGAACGGTATTGGCCCACTTCGGGTCCTCGGCGTAGAGGGCCTGCTCGATCTGGTCGAGCAAGCGCTGCTCGTGCTCAGAGAGCGGCACGGCGCCTCCCAAGGACGGCCCCATTTCGGGGAAGACGGCAACGGACGACACGGGGTGTCCGGACCTCGCGGTCGGTTATCCCCAGAATACGAGGCTGTAGACGTAGGCGAAAGAAAACGTCCAACGTAGACCAAACCGGAGGTGACGTCATGGCTCTAGACATGCCCATTCTCCCCCAACCTCCGAGATGTCGCGACATCGGGCGTCATGTCTCCATTTCATCAAGCCGTCCTCTGACTAGTGAAGCCGGGACCACCGCATCGGGGCCGAACCTCCTGATCGCCTTGTCCATCGCACGTTCGGCCTCCCGCCATCCTGTCTCCTTCTCGCCGAGGCTGAGCTGGCGAGAGGCGGAATCGGCGGGCCTGAGATTCTCCAGCCTGACGCCCACCAGACGCAGCCTGATCCGTTCGAGCCCGGCGGCGGCGTAGAGGTCGCAGGCCGTCGCGTAGATCTCCTGCGCGACGTCCGTCGGCTCCCGCAGCGTCCGCGAACGAGTGATCGTCGAGAAGTCGGCGCGGCGCAGCTTCACACTCACCGTTCTGCCCACGTGGCCGCCCGCGCGCACGCGGGCGGCGACCCGTTCGGCAAGGCGCAGGAGCTCGCGCTTGATCACCTCTGGGTCGTCGACGTCCGCCGCGAACGTCTCCTCCGCGCCGATGCTCTTGTCGGGCACGTGGGCGGTCACGGGACGCTCGTCCCTGCCCCAGGCCAGCGCGGCCAGGTGGGTGCCCGCCGCGTGGCCGAGCTCGCGCTGCAGCGTGGTCAGCGGGACCCTGGCCAGGTCGCCCACACTCCGGATGCCGAGACGTACCAGGGCCTGCTCGGTGCGCTCGCCGACGCCCCACAGGGCGCTGACGGGAAGCGGGTGCAGGAAGTCGACCACGCGGTCGGCGGGGACCACGAGCAGGCCGTCGGGCTTGCACTGCTTGGAGGCCAGCTTGGCGACGAACTTGCTGCCGGCCACGCCGACCGAGCAGGTGATGCCGAAGCGCTCCAGCACCTCGGCGCGGATCCTGGCGGCGATGTCGGCTGGTGAGCCGAGCCTGCGCCTGGCGCCGCCGACGTCGAGGAAGGCCTCGTCGGAGGCGATCGGCTCGACGAGCGGGGTGATCGAGTGGAAGATCTCCATCACGCCCCTGGAGACCTCGGAGTACTTGCCGTGGCTGGGCGGGATGATCGTGGCCTGGGGGCAGATCCGGCGAGCCCTGCTCATCGGCATGGCCGAGTGCACGCCGTACCGCCTGGCCTCGTAGGTGGCGCTGAGGACGACGCCACGGCCGGCGGGCGAGCCGACGATCACCGGGCGGCCCTTGAGCTCGGGACGCTCGAGGAGCTCGACGCTGGCGAAGAAGGCGTCCATGTCGACGTGGAGGATGGGGCAGGCGCTGTCGTCGGCCCCGATCCTGGCGACGGGGCCGACTCCGGTGATCTGCTTGCGCGACACGACGTGATTCTACCCGAACGCGCGTTCGACAGTCGTCTCCGCGCCGCTCCCGCCTCGCCCTCCGGCGGCCCCCGCGCCGGACACGAGCCCGCGGGAGGTCACTTGTGGCCCAGGACGTGGAGTTGGGTGGCGATGTCGCGCAGGACGGGATGGGTGGCGGCGGCCTGCTCCAGGGCGACCAGCGCCTCCGCCGCGCCGGGCTCACCGTCGATCAGGCGGCTGGGCACCAGGTCGGCGAAGACCCGCACCCCGTGGATCTCGCCCACCGCGAACCCGGTCGCCGAGAGAAGCTCGGTCAGCGTCTGCGCGGCGAACCTGCGCGGCGTGGGGTCGCGGTCGCCCCATCGCCCCATCGGGTCGTTCATGACCGCCCTGGCCTCGTCGAAGTGGCCCGCGACCGCGCGGTGGATGGCGCTGGCGACGGGGTTGGCCGCCAGCACGCTCACGGCGCCGCCGGCGCGCAGCAGCCCCGCGACGGCGGTCAGCGCGGAGATCGGGTCGTCGACGTACTCCAGCACGCTGTGGCACAGCACCAGGTCGGCGCTGTCGCGCGGCAGGAGCTCGCCGAGGTCGGCGGCGTCGCCCTGGAGCGCCCGCACGCCGACGCCGCGCTCGGCGGCCCTGCGCTCCAGCGCGAACAGCGAGTCGGGGCTCGGGTCGACGACGGTGACCGCGTGGCCCAGCTCGGCCAGCGGGACGGCGAAGCCGCCCGTGCCGCCACCCGCGTCGACGATGTCGAGCCGCTCACGGCCCGTCTCCTTCGCCCGCGCGGCCAGCACCGCCCGCAGCGCGTCCCAGACGACGGCGGTGCGCACCGCCGGGGTCGCCTGCTTGGTGATGCTCTCAGCACGCAACGTCGGCTCGCCTCCTCGTTTCGCCGCGCCCGTGAACGACGGTGTCCCCGAACGCGTTCTGTCCTTGCACGTGATCCCCGCGCGCGGCGTCCATGCCCGCCTGCGAAGCCGCCGCGACATGGGCCAGCCTACGCCGTCCCGCGCGGGCTGGGCATACTAGATCACGAGGAGGTAACGGTGGGATCCGGACACGGCCACGCCCAGGCGAGCGCGACGGCGCGCCACCGCGGGAGGATGATCGCTGTCATCGCCATCACCTCGCTCGTCTTCGTGGCGCAGGTGATCGGCGGCATCGTCGCGGGCAGCCTGGCGCTGATCTCCGACTCGCTCCACGTGGCCACCGACATCACCGGTGTCCTCATGGCGCTGATCGCCTCCCACTTCGCCGCCAGGCCCGCCTCCGACAGGAGGACCTTCGGGTACTACCGTCTGGAGATCCTGGCCGCGGTGGTCAACGCGGCCGTCCTGTTCGGAATCGCGATCTGGGTGTTCAGCGAGGCCTCCAGGCGCCTGTTCCGGCCACCGGCGGTGTCGGCCGACCTGGTGCTGGTCATCGCGATCGCCGGACTGGTGGTGAACGGGATCTCACTGGCGCTGCTGCACCGCGGCCAGAAGGAGTCGCTGAACGTCAGAGGCGCCTACCTGGAGGTCATGGGCGACCTGACGGGTTCGCTCGCCGTGGTGGTGGCGGCGATCGGCATCCAGCTGACCGGCTTGCAGGTCATCGACCCGATCGCCTCCGTCGTCGTGGCGCTGATGATCCTGCCGAGAGCGTGGCGGCTCATGCGGGAGGCGATCGACGTGCTGCTCGAGGCCACGCCGAAGGGGATGGACCTCAGGGAGGTGCGCAGGCTGATGCTGGCCGCCGAGCGCGTGGTCGACGTGCACGACCTGCACGCGTGGACGCTGACCAGCGGACTGCCCGTGCTGTCCGCGCACGTGGTCGTGGAGGCCTCGGACCTCCAGGACACCGGACGCCTGCTCGACGCGCTGCACGAGATCCTGATGGGCAGGTTCGACGTCGAGCACTCCACGATCCAGGTCGAGCCCGTCGGCCACGCTGAACACGAGGGCGCCAGGCACGCCTAGCCGTCGAAGGTCTCCAGGACGCGTTTGGGCGCGCGCAGCCGCCACGCGTCGGTGAGCAGCTCGGCCAGCTCCCCGACGTCGACCGCGGTGAAGCGGACCAGCACGGCCGCGTGGCCGTCGTAGTGCGGGAGGGTGAAGAAGGAGCCGGGCGCGGCGGCGATCAGCTCGCGCTTGTGCTCCTCGGAGGCCACCGGCACGACCAGGACGTCGCCCTCCTCCCTGATCCTCGCGAACCACTTGGCCTTGACGTAGAAGGCGGGCGTGCCGTACATGGGGCGCTCGGCGGTCTCCGGCAGCCCGAGCGCTATCCGCCGCACGTCGTCCTCGGTCACCATGGCCCCCATCCTGTACCGCATGCCGCCCCGAATCCACCCGCCGCCCACTCACGGGGGCGGCGGGAGACGTCACGGGGCCGGGCGACGCGCTCAGGGAGGGCGCGTGGCCGTGGTGACCGTACGGGGCGACCTGGAGGGGTCAGAGGGTGAGGCTCGGCTTGAGCTGCTTGAAACGGGCCAAAAGGCCGTTGATGAACTGGGGCGACTCGTCGGTGGACAGCTCGGAGGCCAGGTGCACCCACTCGCTGATCACCACGCCCTCCGGCACGTCGGGCATCCAGAGCAGCTCGTACGTCCCGCCGCGCAGCAGGTTGCGGTCGACGGCGGGCATGCGCTCCAGCGTCCACCCCTCGGCGTAGGTCGTGATGAGCTCGTCGATGCGATGGGAGTGCCTGGCCACGCCCTCGACGATCGCCGAGGTGTACTCGTTGACCGGCGGCTCCCGCCGGTCGACCCGCTCGGCGAGGATCTTCAGCGGATCCTCGCCGCGCGCTTCGGCCTCGAAGAGGATGTCGAGCGCCCGCCTGCGTGCTTTGCCTCGCGCGGACACTCAGGCCCGGCCGAGGTATTCGCCGCTGCGGGTGTCGACCTTGACCTTCTCACCGGTGGTGATGAACAGCGGCACCTTGATCTCGGCGCCGGTCTCCAGGGTGGCGGGCTTGGTGCCGCCGGTGGAGCGGTCGCCCTGCAGGCCGGGCTCGGTGTTGGCGATGAGCAGCTCGACCGCGGCGGGCAGGTCGACGTAGAGCGCGGCGCCCTCGTTGAAGGCGATGGTGGCCAGAGTGTTCTCCAGCATGTAGTTGGCGGCGTCGCCGACGGTCTTGGCGGGCACGTTGACCATGTCGTAGGTCTCGGTGTCCATGAAGACGAAGTCGTCGCCGTCCTTGTAGGAGTACTGCATCTCACGCTTGTCGACGTTGGCCACGTCGACCTTCACCCCGGCGTTGAAGGTCTTGTCGACGACCTTGCCGGAGAGGACGTTCTTGAGCTTGGTGCGCACGAACGCGCCGCCCTTGCCCGGCTTGACGTGCTGGAACTCCACAACGGACCAGAGCTCACCGCCGTCGAGCTTCAGCACGATGCCGTTCTTGAGGTCGTTGGTCGTCGCCACTCGCTTCTCCCGGATGCGGCCGCTCTTACAGGACGAGCAGCTCCTTGGTCGTCTTCGTCAGGAGTTCCGCCCCGCCCTCACGCGTCACGAGCGTGTCCTCGATACGGACCCCGCCCCTGCCCTGAAGGTAGACGCCGGGCTCGACGGTGATCGGAACTCGATCCTCTAGTCTACCGGTCCGTGACGGGCCCAGGAACGGCTCCTCGTGGATCTCCAGACCGACCCCGTGGCCGAGGCCGTGACGGAAGTGCTCGGCGTGTCCCGCCCGCTCGATCACCGAGCGTGAGGCCGCGTCGATCCCTGCGGCCTCGGCGCCAGGGCGCAGCGCCTCGCGACCGGCGCGCTGGGCGGCGCGGACGAGGTCGTAGATCTCCCGCTGCCAGTCCGCGATCCTGCCCAGGGCGACGGTGCGGGTCATGTCGGCGTGATAGCCGCGGTACTGGGCGCCGAAGTCGAGGGTGACCAGGTCGCCCGCGCGCAGCTCGCGGTCGGTCGGCGAGTGGTGGGGTATCGAGCCGTTCTCGCCGCCGGCCACGATCGACTCGAAGGCGGGCTTGTCCGCGCCGAGCTCGACCATGCGGGCCTCGAGGACGCGGGCGATCTCGCGCTCGGTCACGCCGGGCCTGATGGCCGCCGAGATGTCGGCGAAGGCCTGGTCGGAGATGGCGCACGCGGTCCGCAGCAGCTCGATCTCGTCGTCGTCCTTGACCACCCTCAGGCGCTCGACCAGCGGCTCCAGGGGGACGATGCCCTCTCCCAGCCTGTTGAAGACGGCCACCGTCATGTGCGCGGCCTCGATGCCGACGCCCGGCGTGGCCAGCTCGCGCGCGACGTCGGAGGCCTCGACGGCGTCGATCCCCAGATCGCGGGTCATCTCGATGTAGCGGGAGTCGGTGGCGAGCCTCGCCGTGCCGTCCGCGCGGACCAGGACGGCGGCGTTGGAGCTGTCGAGCCCCGTGAGGTAGCGGACGTTGACCGGCTTGGTGACGAGGATGGCGTCGGCGCCCGCCAGCAGCGCGGCGAGGTTGGCCCGGCGCTGGGCGAAATCGGTGGTCATTTCACCAAGTATTGACCACGTTTGTCGCCGCCAGCTACGGTCCAGTTGAAGGTTAGGAAGGTTTACTAACTTGTGGAGCAGCCGATGCGGATCGTCTTAGCCCTCGCCCTCGCCCTGACAGGAGCCCCCAGCATGCACGCCACCGGGCAGCCGGCCGGGCACATCCGCGTCGACCAGGTCGGCTTCGCGCCCGGCGAGGCCAAGCACGCCTACCTGATGACCAGCGGGCGCCCCGCCTCCTTCACCGTGCACGACCACCGGGGCAGGCAGGTGCTGAAGGGTACGGCGGGCCGCGACCTCGGCGCGTGGAACGCCGCCTACGGCCACGTCTACGACCTCGACCTCACCAGGCTGACGAAGCCCGGCAGCTACCGGATCAGGTCGGGCGGCCTCACCTCCGCCGAGTTCACGATCGCGCCCTCCGCCCTGCTGGCGCTGCCCGCCTCGAAGATCATGACGTTCTTCGGCGGCCAGCGCGACGGCGGCAGGCGGCACGCCAACGACCGGGCGGCCCACGTCTACGACTGGCCCGCCTTCACCGGGCCCGACACCGACCAGATCAAGGGCGAACTGACCAGGGCCGGCGGCCCCGTCGACGTCGAGGGCGGCTGGTTCGACGCGGGCGACTACCTGAAGTTCACCCACATCCTGGCCTACGTCGACACGCTGATGTGGGCCGCGCGAAGGGACGGAGGGACGCACGTCGACCCGCGCCTGAGGTCGGAGTCGCTCCACGGCCTCAAGTACCTGGACAAGATGTGGGACGGGACGACCAAGACCCTCTACATCCAGGTCGGGATCGGAGCGGGCAACGCCGAGGGCACATTCGTCGGCGACCACGACATCTGGCGCCTGCCCGAGGCCGACGACTCCTCCGCCGAGAAGTACATCCGCAACCGTCCCGTCTTCAGGGCGGCGGCACCCGGCCAGCCGATCAGCCCCAACCTCGCCGGCCGTACGGCGGCGGCCTTCGCCCTGGCCGCGCAGGTCGAGCCGGACAGGCGGCGGGCGCAGGCCTGGCTCGACCAGGCCGCCGAGATCTACGCGATGGCCAAGACCACCGACGTGGGGCAGCTGGTGACCTCGCTGCCGCACGCCTTCTACCCCGAGAGCGTCTGGCGCGACGACATGGAACTGGGCGGCGCGGAGCTGGCGCTGGCCGCCCAGCGGCTCGGCGACTCCAGGGCCGCCCAATGGCTGGAGCAGGCCCAGCACTGGGCGAGCGAGTACATCGCCAACGACACCGGCGACACCCTGAACCTCTACGACGTCAGTGCCCTCGCGCACGCCGACCTGATCAGGGCGGGCGCGTCCATCAAGGGCGCGCTGCTCGCCGACCTCAAGGCGCAGCTGGAGATCGGCGCGTCCAGGGCGGCGAAGGATCCGTTCAGGGCGGGAGCGCTCTACGACGCCTTCGACGCGGTGCCGCACGCCTTCGGCCTCGCCGCCACCTCCAGGCTCTACCGCTCGGTCTCCGGCGACCGTTCCTACGACGCCTTCGGCACCTGGCAGCGCGGGTGGGCCTTCGGCGCGAACCCGTGGGGCGTGTCATTCGTCCAGGGCGTCGGCGACAACTCGATCGCCTGCCCGCACTACCAGATCTCCAACCTGACCGGCCGCCCCGCGACCGGAGCGGTCGTCAACGGGCCGAACGCGGCCTCGCTGTTCGACGACGGGCTCGGCGACCACTTCGAGGAGATGGCCAAGTGCCCGGCCGACGGGGTGGACCGCTACCAGGAGTTCACCGGCAGGGGCAGCAGGTTCGTGGACGACGTGCGCTCGTGGCAGGCCTCCGAGCCCGCCGACGACTTCGCCGCGATCGCGCTCTACGCGCTCACGCTGATGGCCAGGGACTGACCCGCTCCAGCCCTTCCTCCTGTGCGGCGGAGCGGCGCCGCTCCGCCGTACAGGACTCAGGGCTTCCTGCCGAGCCCTCCGTACTGGTGGACCTCACGGTCGGTGTACTCGGTGGCCGCGTCCGGATGCCAGCGCGGCAGCGAGACCACGCCGGGCCGGACCTGTTCCATCCCCTCGAACAGCGCCTCCAGCTGCTCAGGAGTGCGCAGCCTGATCTCGGTCGCGCCGCTGGCGTTCCACTTGGCCGCGGCGTCGTCCATCGACTCGCTGTGGACGCTGTGCGAGACGACCAGGTAGCTTCCCGACGGCATGGCGTCGAGGAGCGTCGACAGCGCGGCGCGGACCTGCTCGTCGTCGGGCACGAACTCCAGCACGCCGAGCACCATCAGCGCCATCGGGCGGGAGAAGTCGAGTGTCTTGGCCGCCCCCGTCAGGATCGTCTCGGGATCGCGCAGGTCGGCGTCGAGGTAGTCGGTCGCGCCCTCGGGGGTGCTGTAGAGCAGGGCGCGGGCGTGGGCGAGCACGATCGGATCGTTGTCGACGTAGACGACGCGCGACTCGGGCGCGGCCCGCTGCGCCACCTGGTGGGTGTTGTCGGCGGTGGGCACGCCGGTGCCGATGTCGAGGAACTGCCTGACGCCCGCGTCGACCAGGTGCCGCACGGCCCGGCCGAGGAACTGCCTGTCGGCTCGGGCGACGACCACGAGATCGGGCATGACCTGGAGGATCTCGTCGCCCACGGCCCTGTCGGCCTCGTAGTTGTCCTTGCCGCCCAGCCAGTAGTCCCACACCCTGGCCGGATGCGGCACGCTGGAGTCGATCCTGTCGAGCCTGCCCCGTGAGCTGTCGGTCACTGGAGAGTCCCCCTGCTTGGCCCAGTCTGGTCATGATCAATCTAATCGATGACTCCTGGCACTCCTCACGAAAGCCGAAATATCCCCAGAACGGTGACGGCCGCGGCCCGCGCCCAGGGCGGCCGGGTCAAGGCGGACGGGGAGGCGAGCCCCAGGTTCGGCGGGGCGTTCACGGGGCAGGCGGTCCAGGCACCAGGGCTCCAAGGTTGGGTATCCATAGAGAATCTGCACGCCCGTTCCTAGCCTGAGGGCGTGCTGCGACGGACAATCAACGCAATGAACATCGAGTCACCCGAAAAACTGGTCGAATTGCTGGACCAGCACGCGTATCTGGCCGACGAGGGCCTGGCGACGGCCGCCTTCCTGGCGCTGCGCATGGGGCGTCCGCTGTTCCTCGAGGGCGAGGCAGGCGTCGGCAAGACCGAGCTGGCCAAGACGATGGCCGAACTCCTGCACGCCCCGCTCATCCGCCTGCAGTGCTACGAGGGGCTGGACGCCGCCCAGGCCCTCTACGACTGGGACTTCGCCCGGCAGCTCCTCCACCTGAAGGCGGCCGAGGCCGCGGGGATCACCGACGCGAGCAGGCTCGAGGGCGAGATCTACGACCGGCGCTTCCTCATCGCCCGTCCGCTGCTGAGGGCCGTCGAGACCCAGCCCTCGGTCCTGCTCGTCGACGAGATCGACAGGGCGGACGACGAGTTCGAGGCGTTCCTGCTGGAGGTGCTGTCGGACTTCACGATCTCCATCCCCGAACTCGGCACGATCAGGGCCGAGAGCCCGCCGGTGGTGGTGGTCACCTCCAACCGCACCCGCGAGGTGCACGACGCGCTCAAGCGCCGCTGCCTCTACCACTGGCTGGAACACCCCGGCTTCGAGAGGGAGGTGGCGATCCTGCTGCGCAGGCTGCCGGAGTGCACCGAGGCGCTGGCCCGCCAGGTCGCCCGTACGGCGGAGCGGCTGCGCGGCCAGGACCTGGTCAAGCCGCCCGGCATCGCCGAGACGCTCGACTGGACCGAGGCGCTGCTCACGCTCGGCGCCCGCGACCTCGACCCCGGCCTGGCCGCGGCCACGCTCGGCGCGGCGCTGAAGTACAGGGAGGACGTGGAGAGCGTGCTCAAGAGCGGGGTGCTGGCCCGTGCGTGACGTGGTCGCCACCATGACGGGCTTCGCCAGGACGCTGCGGGCCGCGGGGGTCGCCGCCGACCACGAGCGGACCCAGAACCTGCTCGAGGCGCTCGGCCAGCTCGACGTGACCCGCAGGGACGACGTCTACTGGGCGGGCCGTCTCACGCTCTGCGCGACGCCCGACGACCTGTCCAGGTACGACAGGTGCTTCGCCGCCTACTTCGGCGGCCACAGGGCGTCGCGGGGCCGAACCGCCACCAGAACGGTGATCAGGCACCTCGCGGGCGGCGAGGGCGAGGCGGGCGAGGGCGCGGAGTCGGTGGCGGCGACGGCCAGCCCGGTCGAGGTGCTGCGCCACAGGGACGTGGCGGGGCTGACAGAGGCCGAGCGCGCCGAGGTGCACAGCCTGCTGGCGATGCTGCGCGACCACAGGGAGCGGCGGCGCTCGCGCAGGCTGGTGGCCGCGCACAGGGGCAGGCTCGACCAGCGCAGGACCATCCGCGAGGCGCTCAGGAAGGGCGAGGTGGCGCGGCTGCGCTACCGGCGCCACACCACCAGGCCGCGCAGGGTGGTGCTCCTGGTCGACGTGAGCGGCTCCATGGCGCCCTACTCCGAGACGCTGCTGCGGTTCGCGCACGCGCTGGTCAGGACCGAACCGCGGGCGACGCAGGTCTACTCGGTCGGCACGAGGTTGACGCCCATCACCGTCGAGCTGCGCCACCGCGATCCCGGCACCGCTCTGGCGGAGGTCTCGAAGGCCGTCCCCGACTGGAGCGGCGGCACCAGGCTGGGCGAGGAACTGCGGGAGCTGCTCGGCGGCAGGAGCGTGCGCGGCGCCATCGTGGTCATCGCCTCCGACGGCTGGGAGCGCGGCGATCCGGGGCTGCTCGGCGAGCAGATGGCCAGGCTGGCCCGACAGGCGCACCGGGTGATCTGGGCCAACCCGCACAAGGGGCACGTGGACTACCAGCCGCTCACAGGGGGGATGCGCGCCGCGTTGCCGTACATCGACGACCTGGTGGCCGGCCACAGCCTGGCCGCCTATGAGGATCTCTGCGAGAGGCTTTCCCATGCGCGACGTCCTGCCTGAGATCATGCGGTGGTGGGAGTCCGGGCTGCGGTTCGGACTGGCGACGGTGGTGAGCACCTTCTCCAGCGCCCCGAGGCCGCCGGGCGCGGCCATGGCGGTGCGCGGCGACGAGGTGGTGGGCAGCGTGTCGGGCGGCTGCGTCGAGGGCGCGGTGTTCGAGCTGGCGAGCGAGATCGAGACCCCCGTGCTCCAGCGGTACGGCGTGAGCGACGACGACGCCTTCGCGGTGGGCCTGACCTGCGGCGGCATCATCGACATCCTGGTAGAGCCCGTCTCCATCGAGACCTATCCCGAGCTGGGCGAGATCGCCGCCTCGGTCGCCGCGCACGAACCCGTGGCCGTCGCGACCATCGTCGCAGGGCCCGGCGCCGTGGGCGCGCGCAGGGTGATCTGGCCGGGCAGGGCCATCGGCTCGCTCGGCGTCGAACGGCTGGACGAGGCCGTCGACGACGATGTGCGCGGCATGCTCGCCCAGGGCCTGACCGGCGTCAGGCACTACGGCGGGCACGGCGAGCGCCGCCTGGACGACCTGTCGGTGTTCGTCCAGACGTTCGCGCCGCCGCCGCGCATGCTCGTCTTCGGCGCCATCGACTTCGCCGCCGCCGTCGCGCGCATGGGCAAGTTCCTCGGCTACCACGTCACCGTCTGCGACGCCAGGCCCGTCTTCGCCACGCCCAAGCGCTTCCCCGACGCCGACGAGGTCGTGGTCAAATGGCCGCACGACTACCTGGCGGCCACGAACGTGGACGAGCGGACCGTGATCTGCGTGCTCACCCACGACCCGAAGTTCGACGTGCCGTTGCTGGAGGTGGCGCTGCGCACCAAGGCGGCCTACGTGGGGGCGATGGGCTCCCGCCGTACCCACGACGACCGGCTGGCCCGGCTGCGCGAGGCGGGCATGAACGAGGAGGAGCTGAGCAGGCTGCGCTCCCCCATCGGGCTGGACCTGGGCTCGCGCACGCCGGAAGAGACCGCCGTGTCGGTGATGGCGGAGCTGATCCAACTGCGCTGGGGTGGGAGCGGGCGTCCGCTCAGCGAGACCGGCGGCCGTATCCATAGGGAGGTCTGATGACTCAGGTGGTGGGCCTGCTGCTGGCCGCGGGGCAGGGGGCGCGGCTCGGCACGCCCAAGGCGCTGGTCGAGTACGAGGGCGAGCGGCTGGTCGACCGAGGGGTACGGCTGCTGCACGAGGGCGGCTGCCACCCGGTGATCGTCGTGCTGGGAGCGGCGACCGTGCAGGTGCGCGGCGCTGTGGTGGTACGCAACCCCGACTGGCGCAGCGGCATGGGCTCCTCGCTCAGGGTCGGGCTGGACGCGCTGCCCTCGGACGCCTCCGGGGTGGTGATCGCGCTGGTCGACCAGCCGTTCGTGGAGCCCTCGGCGGTCAGGGCGCTGATCGGCAGCGGGGCGGAGGTCGCGGTCGCCACGTACGGCGGGCGGCGGCGCAATCCTGTGCTGGTCTCGGTCGAGCACGTGGCGCGGGTGGCGGAGCTGGCGGTGGGGGACGTGGGGGCGCGGGCCTTCATGCGGGCCCACCCCGAACTGGTGACGGAGGTCGAGGTGCCTGGCGACCCGCGCGACATCGACACCCCCGAGGATCTGGCCGCCCTCATCCCGCGAGCCGACTGACCGGACCGCGCATCACGACCTGAGCCCGCGAGCCGACAGACCAGGACCGCCCTCTGCGCGGGGCCCCTGGGCAGGGCGCCCGCCCGCGTCAGAAGCGGAAGGAGGCCGTCGCGGCGCGGTGGTCGCTGCCCGTCGCCGGCGCGACGCCCGCGCGGGTGGCCGTCATCCCCTTGTAGAGGATGTGGTCGGGCCGGGTGATCGGGAAGCTCGACGGCCAGGTGAACCCGAAGCCCTCCCCCGCCTCCTCCTGCGCGTTCAGCAGCGGCGGCACCAGGTTGCCGAGCCCCCTGTCGTCCGTCGCCGTGTTGAGGTCGCCGAGCAGCAGGATCCGCTCGCTCCTGTCGTCCTCGATCAGCTTGCGCGCCTCCGCCAGCGTCCTGTCGCGCGTCGCGGTGTGCCCGGGACGGGCCGAGGCCAGGTGCATGACGTAGACGGTGACGTCGCCCGACGGCGTCTTCGCCACGGTCCTGAGCGCGCGCTCCCACCCGAGGCCCACGTCGAAGAAGTCGGGCCGCGACAGCGGGAACCTGCTCCACAGGCCGATCGTGCTGACGTTGCGGTGGTACCGGAAGATCTTGTTGAGCGCCTTGGCCGCGGGCCCGCCGGGTGTCAGCTCTTGGGCGGCGACCAGGTCGATGCCGTCGGCGATGCCGCGCACCGCCGTGCCGGAGGAGTTGTTGCGCACGCCCACGTTGACCGTGGCGACAGAAAGGTCACTGTCGCCGCCCGGTGAGGAGCGCAGCACGTCGGAGCCGAACATCACCGCCCACACCAGCGCCGGCAGCAACACCGCGATCGCGGCGCCCCCCGAGCGGGCCAGCAGCGCCAGAAGCAGCAGCAGCGGCACGGCCAGCCCCAACCAGGGCAGCAAACTTTCCAATATGGGGGTGAATCCCCCGAGTGCTGGAATGAGGCGGTGACCCGCCAGCATCGTCGCGATCAGAATCGCCCCCGCGATCACCGCACGCTTCAGCACACCGCTCCTCTCGCCCCCTGAGTTGACCAGGGTAGGCGCTCGCCGGGCGACACGCGAAGCGCTAACCTGAGGCCGAACATAGTTCGGTTACTAGGGAGTTCGGCATGCGGATCGGGATGGCGCTCAACTACTCAGGCGGCTTCAAGGAGACGGTCGCCGAGCTGGCCGACTACGAGAAGGCCGGGCTCGACATCGTCTTCGTGGCCGAGGCCTACTCCTTCGACGCCGTGAGCCAGATGGGCTACATCGCCGCCAAGACCGAGCGGCTGGAGATCGCCTCCGGCATCCTGCCGATCTACTCGCGCACGCCGACCCTGCTGGCGATGACCGCGGCCGGCATGGACTACGTCTCCGACGGCCGGTTCACGCTGGGCCTCGGCGCCTCGGGTCCGCAGGTGATCGAGGGCTTCCACGGCGTGCCGTACACCGCTCCGCTGGGCCGTACCCGCGAGGTCATCGAGATCTGCCGCAAGGTGTGGGAGCGCGAGCGGCTCACCTACGAGGGCAAGCACTACACGCTGCCGCTGCCCGCCGACAAGGGCACCGGGCTCGGCAAGCCGCTCAAGCTGATCAACCACCCCGTGCGCCCGCGGATCCCGATCGTGGTGGCCGCGATCGGCCCGAAGAACGTGGAGCTGACCGCCGAGATCGCCGAGGGCTGGGAGCCGATCTTCTACATGCCGGAGAAGGCCGCCGACGTGTGGGGGCCCTCGCTGGCCGCGGGCAGGGCCAGGCGCGACGCCTCGCTGGGCGATCTGGACGTCATCGCGCAGGCGGCGCTCTACATCGGCGACGACGGCGACGGCCTGCTGGAGCTCGGCAGGTCGATGGCGGCGCTGTACATCGGCGGCATGGGCGCCAAGGGCAAGAACTTCTACAACGAGCTGGCCCGCCGCTACGGCTACGAGAAGGAGGCCGAGCAGATCCAGGAGCTCTACCTGGCGGGCAACAAGAAGGAGGCCGAGGCGCTGGTCCCGCAGGAGCTGCTGGAGCGGATGTCGCTCATCGGCTCGGAGGGCTTCGTCCGCGACCGCGTGCAGGCCATGAAGGAATCGGGCGTCACCACGCTGAACGTCACGCCGCTCGGCCGTACCCACGAGGAGCGGATCCGGCTGCTGGAGCAGGTCAAGGAGCTGGCCGCCTAGCCTCCTGCCCGGGTGGAGCCACGGCGTGGGTCCACCGCGTGGAACCATCGCTGCTCCGGCCGCCCCCCGTCGCACTCCGCGACGCGCAGCCTGGCGTGACGGTCGAGCAGGTCGTCCTGGTGCAGGCAGCCGGCGGCGTTGCGGATGCGCCCGTCAGGGGCGAGGGTCCAGCGCTGCGACCTGCCTCCGTCGCAGGCCGCGATCGCGGGCGCCCTGCCCGCCGACAGGCAGCCTCCGTTCAGGGTGCTGCGCAGGCGGGCGCCGCTGACGTACCAGCCCTGGGCGCGAGTGCCGTCACAGGCCTGGGTCCTTACGGCGCCGCCCGGCCCGGCCTCCAGGCAGCGCGCGGTGGAGGCGTCGTCGTTGGGCGCGCCGGTGGCGCCCATCCATGACACGATCGTGCCGGGGGCGGGAGCGGGGATCTCCCGCCGGTACTGCCTGGAGACCCAGTTCTGGTCACCTGCCGCCAAGGTGGCGGGTGCGGACGGGCACACCGCCTGTTCACAGCCCACCCACCTGACGTACTCCGCGAAGATCGCGCTCTTGCGCGCGCTCTCGCCAGGGGTGAGGTTCTCGGGCAGCGCCGAGATGCCGTATCCCCGGTAGAAGACGATGGCGGGCCGCAGGCCCGGCGTGGCGGCCATGGCGCGGCGTGCGGCCAGCAGCGTGTAGCGCGCCGTCACCGCGTGGTCGCTGTGATCCACCGGCTCGTCCAGGCTGAAGCCGAGGCGGGTGCTCTGGTGGTCCATCGTGCGGATGGTGTCGGGTTCGAAGCGCTCGATCAGCTTCTGCAGGGTCGCCACCAGCGTGCGCTCGTCGTAGCGCGCCGAGCCGTCCACCGTGGAGATCCGGTCGATGCCGCCACGGAACAGCTTGAGCAGGCTCTGCCTGCCCTGGGCCGAGCTCCCCCTGCCCCTGGGGAAGCCGTCGGGCAGGCCGACGAACAGCAGCTGGATCTCGCCGCGACCGGCCGGAGGGCGGTCCAGGGAGAAGGCCCTGATCCCGTCGATGTCGGAGCGCCGCCAGGCGTTGGACGCCCCGGCCATGAAGGCGTAGGCCGCACGGACCCCGTTCTCCCTCTCTCGCACGTAGTCGGCCGTGCGCCCCGCGTCGCCTGCCGTCAGGTAGACCACCCGCAGGCAGGTTCCGGCGTCGTAGTCGTCGCTGAGGGCGGGGTTGACGAACAGCAGGTCGTCGTCCTGGTGCGCGACAGAGACGAGCGTGGTCCGCGCGCACACCGTCGCATGGACGGGGGCCACGATGAGTCCCACCAGCAGGACCCAGCAGCTCAACAGCGCTGTCACAACACTCTTCACGACGTGGCCCTTCTCCTGCGCGGCGACCAAGACGTCACACCGCGTGCACTCTCGGTGACCGTCAGATTGTCCCGTCGGCGCCCCCTTCGCTCGGCGACTTTCCGGCGCCTGGGCAAGTTCTTGCCTACCGGTGTGCGTACGGCGGCACGCCGAAACGTCAAAGCCTCGCCAAGACGGGGTCACGCCTTCCCCCGCCGCCGTGTCGCCGCCACGGGAGCCGGGCACGATGGGCATCGCCCTTACCCCAAGATCGGCTCGCAGCGGCTCAGTGGTGATGGAGAACCGATGAAGATCGTCTTTCTGATCCAGAATCTGTATGGCATCGGCGGGACGATCCGGTCGACCGTCAACCTCACCGCGGCGCTGGCCGAGCGGCACCAGGTGGAGATCGCCAGCCTGCTGCGCACCGCGGACGAGCCCGCCTTCGCCGTCGACCCCCGCGTCACCGTGCGCGATCTGGTGGACCTGCGTCCCGGCTCGCCGTACTTCGACGGCAAGGACCCGCGCCACTCGCAGCCGTCGGCCGACTACGCCAAGGGTGAGCTCAAGGGCTACGACCGGTGCTCCCGGCTGACGGACGAGCGCATGGCCTCCTACCTGGCCGCCTGCGACGCCGACGTGGTCGTCGCCACCCGGCCAGGGCTGATCGTCTACCTGTCCAGGTACGGCACGCGCCGCTACCTCAAGGTCGGCCAGGAACACCTGATCCACGACGGGCAGGGCCCCGCGCTGCTGGCCGAGCTGCGCGAGCACTGTCCCGCGCTCGACATCCTGGTGACCATGTCGGACGGCGACGCGGCCGTGTACCGGGCCAAGATGCCGCTCGGCGGGACGACGGTCGTCTCGATCCCCAACGGCGTCCCCGAGCCGGCGGTCGAGCCGTCCACGCTCGACACCCGGACGATCGTCGCGGCCGGGCGGCTGACGCCCGTCAAGCGGTACGAGCTGCTGATCGAGGCCTTCGCCAAGGTGGCCGCCCAGCGCCCCGGGTGGAGCCTGCGCCTGTACGGCAGGGGCAAGGAGGCCCCGAGGCTGCAGGAGCTGATCGACGAACTCGGCCTCAACGGCCGCGCCCTCCTGATGGGCCCGCGCTCGCCCATCGAGACGGAGTGGGTCAAGGGCTCGATCGCGGCGGTGTCGTCCAAGCTGGAGTCGTTCGGCATGACCATCGTGGAGGCCATGCGGTGCGGCGTCCCCGTCGTCAGCGTCGACTGCCCCTTCGGCCCCGGCGAGATCATCGATGACGGCGTCGATGGGCTGCTGGTGCGGGAGGCGACGCCGTCGGCGCTGGCCGACGGCCTGCTGCGGCTGATCGACGACGAGCCGCTGCGCCGCTCGATGGGCGCGGCGGCGCTCGCCAACGCGCGGCGGTTCGACCCCTCGGTGGTCGCGCTGCGGTACGAGCACCTGTTCACCGACCACCTGTGGTCGCGCCGCAGGGGCCCGCTCGCCCTCCTCATCGGTCCCGGCAGGCCCGTCTTCCTCGACCGGCTCGCCTTCATGGACCGGCTGGCGGCGCTCGCGCGCTCCGGCGTGCGGGTGCTGCTGCCTCGGAGGGCGACGAAGCGGCCGCGCGTGGCCAGGGCGCCGATCGCCGCCCACTGCCTCGTACGCGCGGACGGCGGCCTGACGATCCGCCTCGACCGCGGCTCCTGGCCCGCGGGCAGGACCGCCGCGGGGTGGTCGCTGAAGCTGCGGCGGCACGGCACGGACACCGCGATCGAGGTGCCGCTGACCCCCTCGGGCGAGGCCTCACTCCAACGCGGGCTGCACCGTCTCGCCGAGGGACGCTGGGACGTGCACGTGGCCAGGCCCGGTCAGCGGCTGCGCCGGCTCGCCTCGGGGATGTGCGACACCCGCATCCTGGTGAACGCCTCGCCCGATCTCAACCGTCCGCTGGAGACGTGGACGCCGTACGCCACCGAGAACGGCGACCTGTCGATCGCCGTCCACGCCCGGGACAGGCACGCCGAAGTCACCGACCTCGTGTCCTCCCCTACCAGGCTCACCGTCCACGGACTGCTGGTGAACCTGCCCTATGGCCCGCTGGCCCTGCTCGCCCGGCGGCGCGGCGCGGAGGAAGGGGCCGAAGGGGTGGGCGGCGGCCAGATCGTCCTGCCCGCTCAGGCCCACCTCGACGGGCGCTTCAGCTGCTCGGTGCCCTACGACCGGTTGGCGTCGGCGCGCGAGCGGGACCAGGAGGTGTGGGATCTGTACCTGTGCCCAGGAGAGCAGGACGCTCCCTTGAGGCTGGGCCGCCTCTGCGACGACATCGCCGACCGGAAGGCGGTGGACCGTCACCCTGGGCACTCCGTCGGCGACGTCATGGCCCGCGCGTCGTACACGTCCTCCAACGAACTGTCGATCCACATCAGCACCGTCGAGGCGGACTGAGCGAACGGGCCCAGCGCCCCTGGAGCCGCGCCTCCGACAACGCCGGCGCCTCCAGAGCGCCCGGTCGCGGCCCGTGCCGCCTCATCGCACTACCGCGATGATCGTTCGGCAGGACGCAAAAGTCTTGATTTGTGAGCTAGATCACTCTTACAGTCGGAATACCGTCCGATTCACCACGGTTGACTGATCCTGTGAGGTTTTCCGTCCTGTCTGTGTGGCTCGTCGAGCGGCTGCACATCGATCTCTGTCGTCTGACCGGCTCCCTCTGTCGCTGATCGCGCTCTGACGAGCGCTCGATCGCCCGATCCCTCACCCACCCCCCTTTCGCATGCCTGCTGCGGCATGCCGTCTTTCGGAGCCTTCCTCATCGTGAAGAGATTCTCTTTCTCCCTGCAGTTGCTGCTGGGCCTGGTCGTGGGCGTGGCGCTCGGATTCGCCGCCCGCATCTGGGACCTGACCTGGCTGGCCACCACCCTCACCGAAGTCGGAAAAATCTTCGTCCAGCTGCTCAAGCTGGCAGTGCCGCCGCTGGTGTTCACCGCCGTGGTGGTCAGTGTCGCCAACCTCCGCAACGTCAACGGCGCGGCCAGGCTGGCGAGCAAGACGCTGTTCTGGTTCCTGACCACGGGGCTGATCGCCGTCATCGTCGGCATCGCCCTCGGCCTGATCCTCAACCCCGGCCAGGGCGTCAACCTGAGCACGGCGGGCGCCAAGGCGCCTGAGAGCGTCGGCACCTGGGTCGACTTCCTCACCGGCATCATCCCGACGAACATCGTCACGGCGTTCACCGAGCTCAACGTCCTCCAGATCGTCTTCCTGGGGATCGTCCTCGGCGCGGCGGCCATGGCGATCGGTGAGAAGGCCGAGCCGTTCCTCACCTTCAGCCGCTCGATCCTCGAACTGGTCCAGAAGGCGCTGTGGTGGGTCATCCGCCTGGCCCCCATCGGAACCGCGGGCCTGATCGGCAAGTCGGTCGCCACGTACGGGTGGGACCTGCTCGCGCCGCTGGCCAAGTTCAGCCTCGGCGTCTACGTCGGCTGCTTCATCGTCCTGCTGGCCGTCTACCCGACGCTGCTGGCGGTGGTCGGCAAGGTCAGCCCGATCACGTTCTTCCGCAACGCGTGGCCCGCGATCGAGCTCGCGTTCGTCTCCCGCTCGTCGGTGGGCACGCTGCCGCTGACGCAGAAGGTCACGATCGAGCGTCTGGGTGTCGACCGCGACTACGCCTCCTTCGCCGTGCCGTTCGGCGCGACCACCAAGATGGACGGCTGCGCCTCGATCTACCCGGCGCTGGCGGCGATCTTCGTGGCGCAGGTCTTCAACGTCCCGCTGGGGGTGGGCGAGTACCTGCTGATCGCGTTCGTCTCCGTGGTCGGCTCGGCCGCGACGGCCGGTCTGACCGGCGCGACCGTCATGCTCACGCTGACGCTGAGCACGCTGGGCCTGCCGCTCGAGGGCGTCGGCCTGCTGCTGGCCATCGACCCGATCCTGGACATGATCCGCACGGCGACCAACGTCGCCGGGCAGATCGTGGTCCCGGTCCTGGTCGCCCGCGGCGAGGGCCGTCTCGACGAGGCGGTGCTCAACGCTTCCCCGCAGCCGCTCGACGAGGCTCCGGTGAGCGCGCCGCGCCCCTCGGGCGAGCCCGCGATCGCCTGACGTCCTCATCCGAAGGAGAAGACGGGGCGGCCCGCGCAGGGGCCGCCCCGTCTTCTCGTGTTCCAGGTGTGTTCCAGGAAGGGGTCCACGCAGGCCAAACTGGCTGAATTCCGGTACATTCACACAACCCCTATCTGTGAATCCGGAGTACGCGCATGGCCCACCTGCTGGACACCATGGACGATGAGGTCCCCATCACCTACGGGCAGTTCATGCTCCGTGGCGTGAGCGGGCTCCAGGGCGTCGACACCCGGGTCCACCTGGCCGAGCTCGACCGTCAGGTCTACCTGTACGCGAGTGCCGAGCACAGCCGCGTCAGGGTGGAGGTGTGGGACGCCCCGCCGCCCCCGTGGGAGGGACACGGCAAGCTCGTGGCCGACGCCCGGTGCGTCGCGGAGACCGGGGTCGTGGCCGTCACGCCGTACATGTCCGCCGCGTCGGGGCGCAGCGTGCTGATCGGCCCCGCCTTCTTCGAGTACGGCCTGCACCTGTACGCGCACAACGCCGAGCGGCTGCTGCGCTTCTGGCCCATCAGGGACGTGTTCGACCCGGCCCTGCACCTGCGTCCCGACGGCATCGACGCGGACGCCAAGCCGGTGGAGACGGCCGAGGCGCGCTCGGCGCTGGGCGACTGGGTCTCGACCAGAGTGCTCGGCTCGGCGGAGCCGCCCGCGCCGCCCGCCCCGCCGAAGGCGGAGGAGGACTGGCCGCTCGACCATGAGCACGAGGTCAGGCTGGCCGAGCTGCTCGGTGACCTGCGGACGCGGCTGATGACGCGCCCGCCGACCTGGCTGCTCGACACCGACGAGGGCAACCGAAGCCGCTACCTCAACGAGCTGCGCAGCTCGGTGGCCATCGCCAGGAGGCTGAACCCTGACGGGCTGCCCACCTTCCAGCTCTCGTTCGGCGAGCTGGTGGAGCGCCCGCACCCGGGACTGAGCTACCGGCTGTGGCAGTGGCGGCCGATCGTCCCGCCCGCCGATCCGGTCTCCCTCGCGGAGAGCGGTCCGGCCTCCCTCCCGGAGAGCGGTCCGGTCTCCCTCACGGAGAGCGGGCCGGCGTCCCTCACGGAGGGGGAGGCAGCAGGGCGGGTCACCGGCCTGGAGCACGCCGGCCAGGACAGCGTGGACCGTGAGCACGCCGGCCGGGAGCACGCCGCCGCCTTCGGCTCGGCGATGGCCGCCACCGGCCGCCCCGAGTCCGCGACACCGGGGACAGCCCACTTCGAGCCCGCGCGCACCGTGACAGGGCACTCCGGGACGGGGCGCGCCGAGACAGGACGCTCCCCTGCCGAAGGGGCTCAGGCGGAGTCCTTCGGGACCGGCCGCACCAGGGCCGAGCACAACGGCAGCACGGCGACCGGGACCGCCGCACCCGGCGGGGCCGTCGCGGAGAGCGCGACGTCCGAGCCCGCGGCGCCCGGCGCGCCCAGGGAGCCCGAGACGCTCACCGCCGAACGGGAGGTGCGGGCTCAGGACGTGCTCCGCAGGCGTCGGCTGGTGACCGGTATCGTGACCGTGCTGCGTGAGGAGAACGGCGTCGTCGAGGTCCGCGACGCCGTACCGGCCGAGGTCGCCAGGGTCCTGGCCGCGGAGAAGGCGTGGGCCCTGGACTGACCGGCCGGCCCGCTCGTTGGGCCGGCGGGCCTGCCTCCTCTTCCCTGCGCCGGCGGGCCTGGCCCGCCCACCTCGTGGGCTGACCGGCCCGCCTACTCGCTGGCCTCGCCCTTGGCCCTGATGAGGGACTCGAGCTCGGCGGTGGCGCGGCGGGCGCGGGCCTTCTCGCTGCCCTGGATGCCCATCGCGCCCACCGTCATCCCGTCGGAGAAGTCGATCTTCGGCCACGGGTCGCCTTCGAGCAGCGTGACGTCGAGCACCTCGGGCCAGGTGTAGCGGTGGGTGCGCAGCGCGTTGACGAGGGTGATGCCCTCCTCGTCCGCCTCGACCCTGACCCTGCCGAGGCGGTGCAGCACCCACGCGACCGCGCACCCGAAGGCGACGATCATGATCTTGTCGGGGAGCTTGAAGGGCTCCGAGATCAGCAGCGCCATCACGATCGCGCCGACGACGATGAGAGCCGCGAAGCCGTAGGCAACGTATCTCGCCCTGACCGGCCGCCAGGTGAGGGGCAGGGACGGGGGGTTGACTTGCTCTGGCATCTCGGCTCTCGCTGGTTGGGAGGGGTTCAGTCGACCATGGAAAACTATCGCAGCCCGCGCAGCAGCAGCGCCGTCTCCAGCGCCGCGACCGTGGACTCGTAGCCCTTGTCCTCGAGGCTGTCGGGCAGCCCGCTCCTGGCGAGCGCCTGGTCGAGGGTGTCGCAGGTGAGGACGCCGTTGCCGACGGGCGTCTCCTCGTCGAGCGAGATCCTGGTGAGTCCCGCCGTCACCGAGTCGCAGACGTAGTCGAAGTGGGCCGTCTCGCCGCGGATCACCGCGCCGAGCGCCACCACCGCGTCGTGCCTCCTGGCCATGGCCTGGGCCACGACCGGGATCTCCAGCGAGCCCGCCACGCGCACCACCGTGGCGTTCGCGCCGCTGTCCTGGGCGGCCTGTACGGCCCGCGCGACCAGCTGGTCGGTGATCTTCCCGTGCCAGCTGGCCGCCACGATGCCGACGCTCAGCCCTTCCGCGTCGACCGACGTCGCCGTCGGCCTGCCCTCTCCGCTCACAGCTCGTGCCCCAATCGCTCGCGCTTGGCCCTCAGGTAGCTCTCGTTGTACGGGTTCTCGGCCGCCGGCAGCGGCTCGCGGCCCAGCACCTTGATGCCGTAGCCGTCCATGCCGCGCAGCTTGGCCGGGTTGTTGGTGAGCAGCCTGACCGACTTGACGCCGAGGTCGGCCAGCATCTGCCCGGCGTTGGAGAACTCTCTCGCGTCGACGGGCAGGCCGAGCTCCAGGTTGGCGTCGACGGTGTCGCTGCCGTTGTCCTGCAGGCTGTAGGCCCTGAGCTTGGCCAGCAGGCCGATGCCCCTGCCCTCGTGTCCGCGCAGGTAAACGACCACACCGCGGCCCTCCTTCGCGATGGCCGCCATCGCCTGGTCGAGCTGCACGCCGCAGTCGCAGCGCAGCGAGCCGAACACGTCGCCGGTCAGGCACTCGGAGTGGGCGCGGACCAGGACGTTCTCGCCGTCGCCCAGCTCGCCGAGCACCAGGGCGACATGCTCGCCGCCGTCGAGGGCGCTGGCGTAGCCGTAGGCGCGCCACATGCCGTGCGTGTTGGGCAGCCTGGTCTCGGCGACCCTCGTGACCATGCTCTCGGTGCGCCGCCGGTGGTCGACGAGCTGCTCGATGGAGATGAGCGCGAGATCGTGCCGGTCGGCGAAGGCGCGCAGCTCCGGCAGCCTGGCCATGGTGCCGTCGTCGTTGACGATCTCGGCCAGCACGCCCGCGGAGCTGAGCCCCGCCATGCGGGCCAGGTCGACGGCGGCCTCCGTGTGGCCCCGCCTGGCCAGGACGCCGCCCTCGTGGTAGCGCAGCGGGAAGATGTGGCCCGGCCGTACCAGCTCCTGTGGCTCGGTGGCGGAGTCGGCCAGCGTCCGGATGGTCCTGGCCCGGTCCGCGGCGGAGATGCCGGTGGTGACGCCGTCGCGGGCGTCGACGCTGATGGTGTACGCGGTCCGCATCCGCTCCTTGTTCTGGACCACCATGAGCGGCAGGCCCAGCCGGTCGAGCTCCTTGCCCTCCATCGGCACGCAGATGACGCCGCTGGTGTGGCGAATGGTGAAGGTCAGCAGCTCCGGCGTGGCCTTCGCGGCGGCGAAGATGATGTCGCCCTCGTTCTCGCGGTTCTCGTCGTCGACGACCACGACGGGCCTGCCCTCGCGGATGTCGTGGACGGCCCGCTCGACCGAGTCGAAGAGGATGCTCATGCCGGCACCGCCGCCGTCTTCGCCGACCTGTACTGCTTCAGCCAGCTGCGGAAGCCGAGCAGGACCAGCACGAGGAAGATCGCGTAGACCGCGCCCGAGACCACCAGGCCCGAGGTGAACGCCAGCGGCACGCCGACCAGGTCGACCAGGACCCAGATCCACCAGAAGTCGATCAGCGCCCTGCCCTGCGCGAACGTGGCCACCGCCGAGCCGACGAAGATGTAGGCGTCGGGCCACGGCGCCCACGAGATGTTCAGGCCCATCGAGTTGAGCCACGTGAACAGCAGCGCGACCACGACCGTGCCGGCCAGCATGGTGCCGATCAGCGTCGAGCGCTCCACCACGGTGGCGGGCCTGACCTCCAGACCGCCGTCGTCGCGCCTGCCCTTGGTCCACTTGTACCAGCCGTAGACGGCCAGCGCGCCGAACAGCACCTGCTTGAGCGCGTTTCCTGTGATGTGGGCGTTGACGGAGGCGATGAACAGCAGCACCGCGCCGGTGAGCTGCACCGGCCACGTCCACATCGACCTGCGCATCGCCAGCACCACGGTCGCCAGGGCGGCGATGTTGCCGATCAGGTCCGTCCAGTAGACGGGCGTGCCGAAGACGGTGAAGTCGCCGCTCACTTGGTCACCACCAGCTTCTCGACGTACTTCGCGATCACGTCCACCTCGAGGTTGACCAGGTCGCCCTCGGCCCTGTCGCCCAGCGTCGTCAGTTCGAGCGTGGTCGGGATGAGGCTGACGCCGAAGCTCTCCTCGTCCACGGTGGTGACGGTCAGGCTGATGCCGTCAACGGCGATCGAGCCCTTCTCCGCCACGTACCTGTTCAGCTCCTCCGGCAGCGAGAACCGCACGTCGTCCCATCGTTCGCCGGGCTCGCGCGACAGCAGGACGCCGGTGCCGTCGACGTGGCCCTGCACGATGTGCCCGCCAAGGCGCTGGTCGGCCCGTACTGCCCGCTCCAGGTTGACCCGCGCGCCGCTCTCCACGCTCCTGAGCGAGCTTCTCCTGAGCGTCTCCCTCATCACGTCGACGGTGAACACGTCGTCCTCGACGTCGACGACCGTCAGGCACACGCCGTTGACCGCGATCGAGTCGCCGTGCTTAGCGTCGGAGGTGACGACCTTGCCGCGCACCGACAGCCTCGCCGCGTCGCCCTGGTGCTCGACCGCCACGATCTCGCCCAGTTCTTCCACAATTCCGGTGAACATCAGTTCTCCTCAGTCGCGGGGCGGGCGGTGATCCGCAGGTCCGTCCCGATGGGGGTTACTTCCTCGAAGACCAGCCGGTGGGTGTCGGCGATCGTCCGCACGCCCGCCTGTCCGAGCGCGGCGCTCCCCGAACCGAGGAGCGCGGGCGCCACGTAGGCGATGACACGGTCGACCAGCCCTTCCCTCATGAAGGAACCAGCGAGGGTCGCGCCGCCTTCCAGGAACACGCTGACGACTTCCATGCGGGCCAGCTCGGCCAGCAGGGTGTGCAGGTCGAGGCCGCCTTGTGGGGACCGCGGCAGGCGCAGGACGGGGACCTGGAGGCCGGTGTCGGCGTCCTCGGCGACGGCGACGAGGGTGGGCGCCTCCGCGGACAGGACGCCGGCGTGCGCGGGGGTGCGCGCGTCGGTGTCGACGACCACCCGCAGCGGCTGCCGTACCGCGCGCCCCGAGGGGCCCAGGCCGCGAGCCGCCAGACGGGAGGCTCCGGGGCCGGAGAACGCCGCCCCGGACACCCCGCCGGGCTCGGATGACGTCGCACCGGGCCTGGGTGGTGAAAGCGGGGCGGGGCGGGCGGTGAGGCGGGGGTCGTCGGCCAGCACGGTGCCGATCCCCGCGATGATCGCGTCGGACTCCGCCCGCAACCGGTGGACGTCCGCCCGCGCCTCGGGCGAGGTGATCCACTGGCTCGTGCCGTCCTCCGCCGCCGACCTTCCGTCGAGCGTGGCGGCGAACTTCCACGTCACGTGGGGCCGGCCCTTGCGGATGAACGTGAGCCACTCGGCGTTGCCGCGCTCGGCCTTCTCGGCCAGCAGCCCGACCTCGACCCCGACCCCGTGCGCGCGCAGCTGCTCCGCCCCGCCCGCGGCCTGCGGGTTGGGGTCGGGAACGGCGATCACCACCCTGGCGATCCCCGCCTTCAGCAACGCCTCCGAGCAGGGGCCCGTGCGTCCGGTGTGGGCGCACGGCTCGAGCGTCACGTAGGCGGTGCCGCCCCTGGCGCGCTCACCCGCCTCGCTCAGTGCCACGACCTCCGCGTGCGGTCCGCCCGCGTAGGCGTGGAAGCCCTCTCCCGCGTGCGCTCCCGACGCGTCGACGATGACGCAGCCGACGACCGGGTTGGGGCTGGTGGTGCCGCGTCCCATCGCGGCCAGCCTGACGGCCCTGGCCATGTGCAGGGCGTCGTCGCTCTCGGGGATTTCGGGTACGGCAATGCCCGGCCTTGACTGGGCGGGTTCGTCCACCCCCGGACCTCCTACTCGCCAGTAGCTCTCAGCTACGGCGGGCCCCGGGGATGACAGGGTGCTGCGACGCATGCACCACAGAGGCGCCCGGTTGGACACCGGACACCCGCGCGCTTCCTCCCATCCGGACTTTCACCGTCGGTCCCGGAATTTCACCGAGTCAACCGGCCGATGGCATCGGCCGGGTCGCGGACTGTCACCGCCGGTTCGGATTTTCACCGACCCCGGAGCACGCTAGCTCTGTTCTCGTCCAGTGTGCCATGCCCGAAAAGCCCGGCGCGACCACCCCCGCCAACAAACCCAAACAAACGCTTGGTCAGTGCCCCGCCGCCGCCCGAGCAGCGTCTCTTCGGAGGGCGGCGCCACGCGCCGGAGGGCCCGCCAGGCCCGGCGGGCCCTACAGACCGTCCGGACATCACGCCACCACGCCCGGCGCACCACACGGACGCCCGGATGCCGGGCCGCCACGACCCGGCGCCGCCGGACAGGCGTCACGCCGCCATGAGGCGGCGGGCGCGGCGGGCGGCGGGGGCGTAGCGGACCTGAGCCGGCACGAACCCGATCCCAGTGTGGAGCGCCCGCAGCGACGCGGTCGCCCACAGATCGCCCACCGGCGTCGCCGGCAGCCCGTACAGCCGCCGGGCCCACCGCGGCAGCGTCGCGAACGCCAGCAGCGTGAGCGCGGGCAGCATCGGCTTCAACGGCGCGAGGTACAGCGGCAGCGGCGCGTTGAGCGACATCCGCAGCGGGTGGGCCGCCTCCGGCACGAAACGCAGCCCCGGCCGCGCGGCGCCGATGTAGTCGCGCAGTTCCGCCACCGACCCCGGCACGTCCGCGGGCGACAGCCCGACCACCTCGGCCGCCGACCGCCATTCGGCGACGAACCTGTCGGCCTCGTCGTCGGTCAGCCGCACCCCCGCCCTGCGGGCCACCGACAGGTAGGAGTCGACCTCGCCGACGTGCACCCAGCGCAACGCCTCGGGCTCGTCGAGACGGAAGCGCTCGCCGGTGTCGGGGTCGAGCGCCGTCAACGTGGCGTGGATCTTCCTGACCCTCGCTCCCGCGCGGGCGACCTCGGCCCGCGTGCCGTACGTGCGGACCCTGACGAACTCGGTGGTGCGCAGGAAACGCGACCACGACTCGGCGGGGTCCATGAGCGCGGAGTTCTGCAGCACTCCGCGCATCGCCCTGGGATGCAGGCCCTGCATGAGCAGGGCGCGGAAGCCGCCCACCAGCAGGATGGGCTCCCCCATCACCCGCCAGGTCACCGATTGCGGCCCGAACAGCCCGTGATCCTCCATAAGTGTTTAATTACCCCACAACCATGATCCTATGTCTGGGGTTCGTCGGGTTCGTGTCGCGATTCCGTGACGAGCCGTCCCACACGCCGCCGATTGTCGCTCCAATTCGCCGGTGCGGCAACGGGAAATAGCGCCTCGAATACGTCCACGTTGTTCGACAGAATCGTTAAAGAAGGCGCGGGCATTGATTTATCCGGGTCGCTGCTGCGAACGTGCGAACGAGGCACAAAGATCCGGGAGCACCCCCATGACCATCCCGACCCAGGCGCTCGACGCCGCCGCCATGACCCCGATACCCCAGGCCGTGGGCCGGTCGCCGGGCCAGTTGATGTGGCTGCGCTTCAAACGCGACCGCACCGGCGTCGCCGCCGCGCTGGTCGTCGCCTTCTTCTTCCTCGTCGCCGTCTCGGCGCCGCTCATTTCACTCGTGTACGGCAGGGACCCGTACACGCTTTATGGCCAGGAAAGCCCCGGACTGCTCAACGACTTCGGTTATCCGGTGCAGCCGAACGGGGGCGTGAGTTCGGCATTCTGGTTCGGGATCGAGCCCGGTCTCGGCCGTGACGTGTTCACCCAGCTCGTCTACGGCATCAGGACCTCCCTGCTGATCGCGGTGGTGGCCACGCTGCTGACCTCGCTGCTCGGAGTGGTGCTCGGGATCGTCGCGGGATACGCGGGAGGACGGGTCGACTCGCTCATCGGCAGGGTGATCGACATCGTGCTGTCCTTTCCCGCCGTGCTGTTCACGATCGCGTTCATGCCGGTCGTGGAGAACCTCTTCGTCAGGCCCGACGAGCAGACACCCGTGTGGCTGCGCGCGGTGACACTTGTCGTCGTCCTGACCGCGTTCGGCTGGGCGGGGCTGGCCAGGCTGCTGCGCGGGCAGGTGCTGACGCTGAGGGAGCGGGAGTTCGTCGAGGCGGCCAGGGTGACGGGGGCCTCGCCCGCCAGGGTGGTGTTCAGGGAACTGCTTCCCAACCTGTGGACGCCGATCCTCATCCAGTCGACGCTGCTGCTGCCCGCCCTGGTGACGGCCGAGGCGGCGCTGTCGTTCCTGGGCGTCGGCATGATCGAGCCGATCCCCGACTGGGGCCGCATGTTCCTGCGCGGCACGGAGGTCTACCAGAACGACATCACCTACCTCGTCTTCCCAGGCGTCGCGCTGCTGGCGTTCGTGGTCGCCTTCAACCTGCTCGGCGACTCGGTCCGCGACGCCTTCGACCCGAAGATCAAACGATAGGAGAGACATGTCCGTCCGCACGGCCATCGCCGTACTCGCCGCCGCGGCCCTGGCGCTCACCGGCGCCTGCGCGCCGGGCAACCAGGGCGCTCCCCCACCGGGGACGAGCCAGCAGACGGCGCCCCCGGCCGCCGCCTACACCCCGCCGACGATCTCGGTCGGGACCGCGGACGACTCCAAGGGCCCTGCCATCGAGCCCGAAGGCGTCGTCAAGGGCGGCACCGTCACAATGATCGACAGGGACGACTTCTCCCATCTCGACCCCGCCCAGATCTATGTCAACACCGAGGCCAACTTCGGCCTGCTCATCCATCGCGGACTGACCGGCTACAAGCGGGTGGCCAAGGGCGACTACAAGCTCGTCGGCGACCTGGCCACCGACGCGGGCACCGCCTCCGACGGCGGCAGGACCTGGACCTTCACCCTGAAGGACGGCGTGAAGTGGCAGGACGGCGCGCCGATCACCTCGGCGGACGTGAAGTGGACGATCGAGCGGATGTTCGCCCCCTTCATCACCCAGGGGCCGACCTACATCCAGCAGTGGCTGACCCAGGTGGACCACCGCGCGGCCTACGAAGGGCCCTACGGCGGCAAGGAGCTCGACGCCATCGAGACGCCCGACGACAAGACGGTCGTCTTCAAGTTCACGTCACCGCACGCCGACGCCAACTACGCCTTCGCCATGGCCGGGTACGGCATCGTGCCCAAGGCCAAGGACACCAAGGAGCAGTACGACAAGGAGCCCGTGGCGAGCGGGCCGTACATCATCAAGTCCCACGTCGTCGACAAGTCCTACGAGCTGGCCCGCAACCCCCAGTGGGATCCCGCCACCGACCCGATCAGGGGCGCCTACCCCGACGGGTGGAAGCTGGAGTTCGGCCAGGAGCCGTTGCAGATCACCGACCGGCTGGTCGCCGACGCGGGGGCCGACCAGCAGGCGTTCACCTTCTACGCGATCACCCCGCCCGAGCGCCTGCAGCAGGTGCTGGGCGACCAGAGCCTGGCCTCGAGGCGGATGATCAGCCCGTCGCCCTACGGCAACTACTACTACTTCAATCTCGACAGGGTGAAGGACGTCAAGATCCGGCAGGCGATCAACCACGCGTGGCCGGCCAGGCAGATCCAGCAGATCGAGGGAGGGCCGCAGGCGGCGGCACTGCCGACGACGATCCTCAACGAGAACACCACGGTCGGCTACCAGTCCTATGACGTGTTCGGCAAGGGCGCCAAGCCCGAGGGTGACATCGAGAAGGCCAAGCAGTTGCTGGCCGAGTCGAGCGATCCCACGCCGACCATCGTCTACGCCTACAACCAGACCCCCCTGCAGGAGCGGGTGACGGTCGCGATCAAGAACGCGCTGGAGAAGGCGGGCATCAAGGTCGTCACCAAGCCCATGGACCGCAAGACCTACTACGACTCCATCGGCCTGGTGAAGAACGACTTCGACCTGTACTGGGGAGGCTGGGGCGCCGACTGGGCCTCGGGCTCGACGGTCCTGCCCGTCATCTTCGGCCCCGTCGCCGACGGCGCGCCGAACTACTCCCACCTGAACGATCCGGCGCTCAAGACCGAGATGAAGAAGATCTCCGATATGCCCGACATCGACGCCCAGAACGCCGCGTGGATGGCCCTCGACAAGAAGATCCAGGAGACGATCACGCCGCTGGTCGTCGCCGAGAACCGCATAGCGACGATGCTGCACGGCTCCAAGGTCGGCGGCGCGGAGATCGACCCGCAGCAGTGGATCGTCTCTCCCAACACCATCTTCGTGAAGCCGTAGCGCCACGCCCCGGGCGCTCCCGCGCCCGGGGCCCGCCCGCCGCAGGAGATCCCCGTGCTCCGATTCCTCGTCCGCCGCTCCATCACGACCCTGGTCACGCTGGTGATCATCTCGGCGGTGACGTTCTTCCTGTTCTTCGCCCTGCCCTCCGACCCCGCGAGCCTGGCCTGCGGCAAGGTCTGCCCGCCCGAACTGCTCGCGCTCGCCAGGCACAACCTCGGCCTGGACCAGCCGGTCGTGGTGCAGTTCGTCACCTGGCTCGGCGGCGTCTTCGCCGGGCGCGACTTCCCCGGGCTCGGCCACTGTCCCGCCCCGTGCCTCGGCTACTCCTTCGTCAACCGCGCCCCGGTGTTCGAGACGATCATCGATCGGCTGCCCGTCACGATCTCGCTGACGGTCGGCGCGGCGGCGATCTTCCTGACCTTCGGCGTCGGCACCGGCATCCTCGCCGCGCTGCGTCACGGCCGGCCCCTCGACAAGATCGCCAGTGTGGCCTCGCTGATCGGCGCCTCGGTGCAGATCTACTTCATCGGCACGCTCGCCCTGTATTTCCTGGTCTACCAGGGCAAGCTGCTTCCCGTCCCGAGCTACACCCCGATCACCCAGAACCCGCTGGCATGGGCGCAGGGACTGCTGCTGCCCTGGGTGGTGCTGGCGATCATCTTCACCGCCAACTACACGCGGATGACCCGCTCGACGATGGTGGAGAACCTGGGCGAGGACTTCGTCCGTACGGCCCGCGCCAAGGGCATGCCGGGCCGTACGGTCGTCCTGCGCTTCGCGCTGCGCGGCACGCTCATCCCTGTCGTCACCATCTTCGGCGTCGACCTCGGCACGCTCATCGGCGGTGCGATCATCACCGAGACCACGTTCGGCCTGCAGGGCATCGGCCGCCTGTCGGTCCGCGCCGTCACCTACTCCGACCTGCCGATGCTGATGGCCACCGTGCTGGTCGCCGCGGGCGCGATCGTGGTCATGAACGCCGTGGTCGACGCCCTCTACGCCGTCATCGACCCGAGGGTGAGGCTGACCTAGTGTTCCTCCACGTGCGCGATCTCACCGTGGACTTCCACACCGAGGACGGCGTCGTCCACGCCGTCGACGGCCTGTCCTTCGACGTGGAGCGGGGCACCACGCTGGGCGTCGTCGGCGAGTCCGGCTCGGGCAAGTCGGTGACGAACCTGGCCGTGCTCGGCCTGCACGACCCGCAGACCTCGCGTGTCTCCGGCCGGATCGTCTTCCAGGGCCGCGACCTGCTGGGCGCGCCCCGCTCGACGATGGAGCGGCTGCGCGGCAACGAGATCGCCATGATCTTCCAGGACCCGCTGACGTCGCTCTCGCCGTACCACACGGTGGGGGCGCAGATCGCCGAGGTCTACCGCAGGCACAGGGGCGCCTCCAGGTCCGCCGCCTGGGAGCGGGCCGTCGAGATGCTCGACCGGGTCGGCATCCCGCAGCCGAGGACCCGGGCGCGGGAGTTCCCGCACCAGTTCTCCGGCGGCATGCGGCAGCGTGCGACGATCGCCATGGCGCTGGTCTGCGATCCGGCGCTGCTCATCGCCGACGAGCCGACCACCGCGCTGGACGTGACCGTGCAGGCGCAGATCCTCGACCTGCTGCGCGACCTGCAGGAGCAGACCGGCAGCGCCATCATCCTCATCACCCACGACCTGGGCGTGGTGGCGAGCACCGCTCATCACGTGCTGGTGATGTACGCGGGCAGGGCCATCGAGCGCGGCACGGTCCGCGAGGTTCTGCACGACCCCCGCCACCCCTACACCTGGGGTCTGCTCGGGTCGATGCCGAGCCTGCGCCGCCCGGTGACCGAGGAACTCGTGCCGGTGCGCGGCACGCCGCCCAGCCTGATCAACGTGCCACCGGGCTGTCCCTTCCACCCCCGCTGCGACTTCGCCCCGCTGGCCGGACCGCGGGTGTGCTCGGGCGAACGGCCTGAGCTCTCCCCGCCCCGCGGGCACAGCGACGCCTGCTACCTCACCTCGAAGCAGAAGCAGGAGGTCCGCCCATGACGCTGCTGGAGCTGTCGGGGCTGCGCAAGCACTTCCCCGTCAAGGGCGGCTTCCTGGTCAGGCGGCAGGTCGGCCAGGTGCACGCGGTGGACGGCATCGACCTGTCGATCCAGGCGGGGCAGACGCTCGGCCTGGTCGGCGAGTCGGGGTGCGGCAAGTCGACCGCGGGACGGCTGGCGGCCAGGCTGCTGGAGCCGACGGACGGCCGGGTCGTCTACGACGGCCGCGACATCAGCCACGCGGGACGGCGTGCGCTGAAACCGATCAGGCCGGACATTCAGATGATCTTCCAGGATCCGTACGCGTCGCTCAACCCCAGGCACACGGTCGGCTCGATCGTGCGCGGCCCCATGGACATCAACGATCTCCACTCGCCGGGCACGCGGGACGCCAAGGTCCGCGAACTGCTGGAGACCGTCGGGCTCAACCCCGAGCACGTCAACAGGTTCCCGCACGAGTTCTCCGGCGGCCAGCGGCAGCGGATCGGCATCGCCCGCGCGCTGGCGCTGGAGCCTCGGCTGATCGTCGCGGACGAGCCGGTCTCGGCGCTGGACGTCTCCATCCAGGCCCAGGTCGTCAACCTGCTGCGGCGGTTGCAGCGGGAACTGGGGATCGCGTTCCTGTTCATCGCGCACGATCTTGCGGTGGTGCGGCACTTCTCGCAGCGGGTGGCGGTGATGTACCTCGGCAAGATCGTGGAGATCGCGGACAGGACGTCGCTCTACGAGCGGCCACGCCACCCCTACACCCACGCCCTGCTGTCGGCGGTGCCCGAGGTGGAGGTGGACGGCGCCCCGAGGGAGCGGATCCGGTTGCGGGGCGACGTCCCCTCGCCGATCGACCCGCCGTCAGGCTGCCGGTTCAGGACCCGCTGCTGGAAGGCCCAGCCCACGTGCGCGGTCGAGGAACCGCCGCTGGTCCGGCTGCCCGGCAACGGCGAGGGCCACCTCACCGCCTGCCACTTCCCCGAACCGCCGCCCGGCAGTCCGGCCGCCTGAGGAGCCCGCGCCCATGCGGGGCCACTCCCCGGCCGCCCCGCCCGGGCCCGGCGCCGGACGGACGGCAGGACGGGAGAGCGTGAACCGCTCCCGCCGCCCTCCGACGCCCCGGGAGCCTGGCGTCAGCCGGTGTGGGGGGTGGCCAGTTCCCTGAGCCTGTCGATCGCCGAGGCGGGGTCGGCCGCGCCGTAGACGGCGCTGCCGGCCACGAACACGTCGGCGCCCGCCTCGGCACAGCGCTCGATCGTGTCGGCCGTGACGCCGCCGTCGACCTGCAGCCAGATCTGGCCGCCGTGCCGCTCGACCAGCGAGCGCGCCCTGCGGATCTTCGGCAGCACCATGTCGAGGAACTTCTGCCCGCCGAACCCCGGCTCGACCGTCATCAGCAGCAGCATGTCGATCTCGCCGAGCAGGTCCGCGTACGGCTCGACGTCCGTCGCGGGGTTGAGCGCGAACCCGGCGCGGGCTCCCGCGGAGCGGATCTGGCGCAGCGTGCGCACCGGCGCCTTGGCCGCCTCGGCGTGGATGGTGACGCTTCCCGCGCCCGCCTCGGCGTAGGCGGGCGCCCACCTGTCCGGGTCGGTGATCATCAGGTGGCAGTCGATCGGCGTCGAGGTGGCCTTGAGCAGTGCCTCGACGACGGGCAGACCGAGGGTGAGATTCGGCACGAAGTGGTTGTCCATGACGTCCACGTGCAGCCAGTCGGCGTTGGGCACGCGGGCGGCCTCGTCGGCGAGACGGGCGAAGTCCGCGGACAGGATGCTGGGAGAGATCTGAGCGGCCATGATGGCCCCGAGTGTAGTGAACGCCTGCCGCCGAGCCCGCACCCGGCTTCAGTGAACACCCTGCCCCCCGGTCTCCGGCGGGCCGTGCAGCTTTACCAGCTCGGCGCCGAGCCTGGCGAGCTCGGCGCGCACCGGAGGCGAGTCCACGACCTCGACGAGCGCGCCCCAGCCCGCGAGGTACTGGGCGATCATGAGCGGGGTCGGCGCGGCGACCCTGACGCGCGCCCGCCCGTCGTCGAGCGTCGCCACCACGTCGCAGTGCCGTCCGAACTGGTCACGCAGGACGGGCACGAAACGCGCCTGGATGAGCACGGTGGCCGACAGCTGCGAGCGGTGCTGCTCCACCTCGTCGACCACCCGCCCCCACGCCTGCGACAGGTCGAAGCCGGCGGGCCGCCCGGCCGGCAGGTCGGTCACGTCGGCCGCGATGATCCTGTCGACCCTGAAGGTGCGCTGTCCGTCGTCGGTGCCCGCCACCAGGTACCAGATGTCGTCCTTGTCGACCAGGCCCCACGGGTCGACGAGTCGTTCGGTGCGTCCCTTGCCTCTGCCGGTGTAGGACAGGCGGACCTTCAGCCTGCGGACGGTGGCGTTCTGCAGGATGTCCACCAGCTCGGGCCGCCGCCGGCCGTGCTCGCCCCATCGGGCGGGGTCGATCACGACGGCGCTCGCCGCGGCCTCGGCCTCGGCCCTGAACGTCTGTGGCAGCGCTCGCACGAGCTTGCGCAGCGCCGATTTGACCTCGGGGGCGATGGCCGCCGCCGGTCCGACGAGCAGGAACAGCGCCTGGGCCTCGGGCGCGGTCAGCCCGCTGAGGTCGGTGCGGGCCCCGCCGAGCAGCGACCAGCCGCCGCCCCTGCCCGGCTGCGGGTAGACGGGGATGCCCGCAGCCGACAACGCTTCCAGGTCACGCCTGGCGGTGGCCACGGAGACTTCGAGCTCCTCGGCCAGCTCGGTGGCGGTGATCCTGCCCCGCGACTGCATCAGCAGCAGGGCGGCCACCAGACGGTCGGCTCGCATGAACCACAGTCTCGCAAAAGAAAGTGCTCATTTGATGAGCACTTTGAGGAGAAGAATGAAGATTGTCACTCACCGAGAACACGAAGGAGCCACCCATGCTGCGAGGCCTCACCACCACCAGCTTCTGGGCCGACGACATGCGGGCCGCCACGCGGTGGTACGCCGAGGTGTTCGGCATCGAGCCCTACTTCGAGCGGTCGGGCCCCGACGGCAACCTCGCCTACGTCGAGTTCCGCGTCGGCGACTACCAGCACGAGTTCGGCCTGATCCACAGCGGCTACGCCCCCGAGGGCGCCCCCGGGGAGCCGGGCGGCGCGGTCGTCTACTGGCACGTCGACGACGTCCACGCGGCCATGGAGAAGCTGCTCTCCATGGGCGCGAAGGAGTATCAGCCGGTGGTCACAAGAGGGCCGGGGTTCGTCACGGCGTCGGTCGTCGACCCGTTCGGCAACGTCCTCGGCCTCATGTACAACCAGCACTACCTGTCGGTGCTGAGCTCGATGCAGAAGTAGCGGGATCAGGCCCGCCTGCGCAGCAGGGCCAGGAACATGGCGTCGGTGCCGTGACGGTGCGGCCAGAACTGCGCGTGCGGGCCTTCCCCGAGCCCGTCGATCCCCGGCAGGAAGGCGCGGGCGTCGAGCTGCTCGACGTCGTCGCGGCGCCTGAGCACGTCCGCCACCACCACCTGGGTCTCGGCCAGATGCGGCGAGCAGGTGACGTAGGCGGCGACTCCACCGGGCCGGAGCGAATCCAGAGCGGTCCCGAGCAGGTGGCGCTGCAGCGCGCCCAGCTCGGCCACGCTCGCCGGGTCGCGCCGCCACCTGGCCTCGGGACGGCGGCGCAGCGCGCCGAGCCCCGTGCAGGGCGCGTCGAGCATCACACGGTCGAAGGAGCCGGGCCGCCAGGCGGGCTCGGTGCCGTCGGCGGTGATCACCGCGGCCTGCCTGGTGGTCTGCCAGACCAGGCGGGCCCTGTGGTACTGCACGTCGGCGGCCAGCATCCTGGCCCCGCCTGCGAACGCGAACGCCGCCTCCCCGCTCTTGCCCGCCGCGAGGTCGCCGTGCGTGGCGATCGCGTCGAGCAGGCCCGCCTTGCCGCCAGGGCCCGCGCACATGTCGAGCCACCGGTCGTCGGGCCCGTCGACGGGCACCCTGGTGAGCGCGAGCGCGACGAGCTGGCTCGCCTCGTCCTGTACGGCGGCGCGGGTCTCGGCCACCGCGAGGATCTGCCCGGGGTCACCCTCCGGCAGGTACGCCGCGTAGGGCGAGTAGCGGCCTGGCTCGGCGCCCGCCTCCTCGAGCTCCTCGACGGAGCTGCGCCCCGGCCTGGCCACGAGCGTCACCACGGGCCTGGCGTTGTCGGCGGCCAGGAGGTCGGCCGTCTCCTCTGCGTCACGACCGAGCGCGTCGCGGAAAGCGCTGACGATCCAGCGGGGGTGGCTGTGGGCGATCGCCAGGTGGCCGACGAGGTCGCTGCCGGCGGGAGGCGCGACGATCGCGATCCACTCGTCGAGCGTCCTGGAGGCGATCTTGCGGAGGACGGCGTTGGCGAAGCGGGAGGCGCCGGTGCCGATGCGCAGCCGTACCAGGTCGACGGTGGTGCCGACGGCGGCGTGCGGGGGAACGCGCATCTTGAGCAGCTGGTGGGCGCCCAGGCGCAGCGCGTCGAGGACGGCGGGGTCGGGCTCCCGGTCGCCGCACATCGCGATGATCGCGTCGTAGCCGCCGAGGCCGCGCAGCGTGCCGTAGGCCAGCTCGGTCGCCAGAGCCGCGTCCCTGCCCTTCAGCCCTCGCTCGCGCAGCAGGCGCGGCATGAGCAGGTTGGCGTAGGCGTCGCGCTCGTCGACCGCTCTCAGCAGGTCGTAGGCGGCGTTGCGCGCCTCGTCACGCGCGGGCTTCCTGGCCCGGCCACCAGGGGAAGGCCGCCCGCCCGAAGAACCCCGGCCGCCCGAGAAGCCCCCGCGGCGCGAGCCGCCGCCTGAGGACGCGCCCCGCTCGGCCATCAGAGCAGCCGATCCGCCGGCGTGACGCGCACGCCGCGCGCCCACTCGCCGGCCGTCATGAGCCGCTTGCCCTGCGGCTGCACCTCGCCCAGCTCCACCGGGTGGGTGCCGGTGCCGACCAGCACGCTGTTCTTGCCCGCCACCACGAGCTCGCCTGGCGCCAGCCGCTCGGCCTCGGCCGCGAGCCGTACCGGGCCGAGTTTGATCCGGTGCTCGCGGAAGGTCGTCCATGGGCCGGGGTTGGGCGTGCAGGCCCGCACCAGCCTGTCCACGCGCATCGCGGGCGCGCTCCAGTCGATCCTGGCGTCGTCCACGGTGAGCTTCGGCGCGACCGACACCCCGTCGAGCGGCTGGGGCCGCGCTTCGAGCGTGCCGTCCTCGATCCCGTCGAGGGTGGCCGCCAGCAGCCCCGCCCCCGACTCGGCCAGCCTGGCGAGCAGTTCGCCGCTGGTGTCGGTGCCCTTGATCTCCTCGGTGACCACCCCGTACACGGGGCCCGCGTCGAGCTCCTTCACGATCTGGAAGGTGGCCGCACCGGTGATCTCGTCGCCGTGCAGGACGGCGTGCTGCACGGGCGCCGCCCCCCGCCACGCGGGCAGCAGCGAGAAGTGCAGGTTGACCCAGCCGTGGTGCGGGATGTCGAGCGCGGCCTGCGGCAGCAACGCCCCGTAGGCGACGACGGGGCAGCAGTCGGGCGCCAGTTCGTTCAGCCGGTCGAGGAACGCGGGGTCGCTCACCTTGGCGGGCCGCAGCACTTCGATGCCCTCGGCGGCGGCCAGGTCGGCCACGGGGCTCGGGTGCAGCGCGCGGCCTCGGCCCGCGCGGGCGTCCGGGCGCGTGACCACGGCCACCACCTCGTGGCGCGGCGAGTCGATCAGGGCGCGCAGCGAGGGCAGCGCGGTCTCGGGGGTGCCAGCGAAGACCAGGCGCATCGTCAGAGGGCCCTCCCGCCCGTGGCGTGGGGTGAGAACTTGACGGTGGGGGCCGACAGCCCGCTCCACTCGGCCTCGCGGATGGCCTTCATCGCCAGCTTGCGCTGCTTGGGGTCCATCCTGTCGATGAACAGGATGCCGTCGAGGTGGTCGGTCTCGTGCTGGAAGCACCTGGCCATCAGGTCGGTGCCTTCGAGCACGACGGGCTCGCCGTGCATGTTGAATCCCTTGGCGACCGCCCGGATGGCGCGCGGCGTCGGGAACGACAGCCCGGGGAAGGACAGGCAGCCCTCCTCGCCCTCCTCGTCGAGGTCGGCCGACAGGTCGAGGTCCGGGTTGATCAGGTGTCCGAGCTGGTCGTCGACGTAGTAGGTGAACACGCGCAGGCCGACGCCGATCTGCGGGGCGGCAAGACCCGCCCCCGGCGCGTCCATCATCGTGTCGGTGAGGTCCTTGACCAGCTTGCGCAGCTCCTTGTCGAAGTCGACGACCGGGGCCGCCGGGGTGCGCAGCACCGGGTCACCGAACAGCCGGATCGACTGAATGGACAAGGGGTACTCCGTTTCGCATCGATGGGATCACCCCAGTTTACTGGGGAGAAACGCCAACCCTCCCCGGAGAACCCCCGGCCACCCTCTCGCAGGCCGGACGCCCACAGGGGCGCGGACCCCGGTCGCAGGCGGGACGCCGCACGGGGGCGGGCCTGGGGCTCCTGGCGGGGTTGCCCACATGCCGGCGGCCGTCGCCTAGCCTGGCTCGTCGCCGGTCGCCATCGCCCTCGCCGACCGGGCCTTCATCGCCGCCTTCCTGGCCGCCTTGGCCACCGCCTGGTCGCCGTGGTGGTCGGCCAGCAGGTCGAGCACGGCGATCGTGTCGGGGTGGTCGACCGTGGCCATCTCGCCGACCAGGCGTACCAGCTCCTCGCCTGCCTCCAGCACGTCGAAGGAGCCCATCGCGCCCGGCGCGTCGGCGAAGTAGAGCAGCGCGGCAAGGGAGTCGATCGCGATCCAGGTGTGGTCGCCGGGGTTGAGCGGGGGCGCGGCCAGGTCGCGGATGTGCAGCCACGAGGCGGCGTAGCGCCACATGAGCGGCTCGTCGAGGGCCTTGCGGACGGGCAGCTCGGCCTCGGGACCGAGCTCCTCCAGGATGGTGCCGACCGCGCCGCGCTGGCCCGCCGTTCCTGACGCGGCGACCTGGACCAGCTCGTGGGCGGCAGACTCCGGCGAGCGGCGCTCCAGCCAGTGGGCGACCACGCTCGGGGTGACCACACCGGTGATCATCGCCTCGACCAGCTCGGCCGCCGCGTAGTCGGAGTAGACCTCGACCTCGGCCGCCGTCGGCGCGTCGTGGCCCTCGCGCAGCAGGTCGCGGCGGACCGCCCACACCCCGAGCGGGGTGAGCCTGAAATGGCCCGTGGTGGTCTGCTCGACCAGCCCGCAGTACTCGAGCAGCGCCAGCGCGTCGAAGAGCTCGGCCGGCAGGGCCGCGGCCAGACGGCGAAGCTCCACCGCGCCGGGGTCGCATGCCACCTCATGGGACTGGAGGATGCCCTTGGCCAGGGTGGCGGCGGCCACGCCGGTGCGCACGGAGTAGATGGTGGCCAGCGTCTCGGCCAGGTGCTCGTCGACCACGGCGGACCCGCTGAGCCCCTCTTCGGCCCTGTCGAGGACGTCCATCACCACGCCGTCCCAGAACTCCAGCGTCGCCTCGACGGACAGCTGGTGCGGGAGCGGGCCGCGGCTCGCCGTCCCCCTCATGATCTGCAGCAGTTGGGTGTTGACCGCGACCACCCACAGCAGGCGCAGCCGCCCGGCCACCAGGCCGAGCTCGGCGACGGCCGCCTCGGCGTCGGCGGCGCGCAGCAGGCCGTGCTCGGTGACGGGGCGGGTGCCCGTCCACGCCGTCAGGCGCAGGGCGTCGGCGACCAGCGGCACTCCCGGCACGGCCCTGGCCAGGTCGGCGTCGGGCGCCAGCGCGACCGGCGGGAAGACCAGGCCTTCGACGTGCTTGTCCTCGATCGGAGGGGGCTTGCGCAGCTCGGTGAGGTCGAAGACGTTGTTTGCCACTCACGAAACTTACTGCACAGCCGTCACAGGGAGGTACCGATCGCACGGGAGCGGGCCTTGAAAGCGGCCTTCCTCGCGGCCTTGGCGAGGGTGCCGTCGGGGATGGAGCGCCCGAGCAGTTCGAGCACCTCGACCACGTCGGGGTGGTCGACCCGCCACATTTCCTCGATCACGTGGGCGGGCGGTCCCGAGGCCGCGATGTTCTCGGCGAAGATCTCGGGATCCTCCTCCGCGGCGGGCATGGCGAGGGCGAGCATGTCGACGCTCACCCACAGCAGCTCCTCCTGGGTGAGCGGAGGCGCGGGCAGTCCGCGGGCGGTCAGCCAGTGTATGGCGTGCGGGCGCAGCTCCTGGTCATCCAGGCAGGCCCTGACCGCGCTCTCGGCGGCGGAGTCGAGCCTGTCGACGATGGTGACCGCGATGCCGCGCGCCACCGCGGGCGCGCCCCCGGCGGCCGACAGCAGCTCGGCCGCGGCCTCCGCCGCGCTCCTGCGCTCCAGCCAGCGCTGGATGTCCTCCTCGGCCAGCTCGGTGGGGATGCCGGACAGCAGGCCCTCGATCAGGCCCATCGCGTCGGCCTCCGCGAGGTCCTCCGCCTCCGGCGCGTCGAGGCCGTGGGCGAGGTAGCGGCGGCGCATGCCGTAACAGGCGAGCGGGGTGAGCGTGACGGCGTCGTCGGCACGCCCCAGCAGCCCGCAGTGGGCCAGCCGGTCGAGAGCCGTCTCGACGTCGACGCCGCTGTATTCGGTGAGCTCCTGAAGGTACTCGGCGACCACGCTCACCGGGGCGGGCGTCTGCAGGCGGTAGAGCATGTCGAACAGGTCGTAGAGCTCCTCGTCGAGCTCGGCGGAGCCGGTGACCTGGCCGCCGGTGTCCTTCTCCAGCAGGAACTCCACCGTGCGCGCCCACGACTCCAGCGGATCGTCGGAGCCCGGCAGGCGACCCAGGTCCCACAGCAGCCCGGCGTACGGCAGGGGCGCGGCCGCGGCGTCCCTGGCCCGCAGCCGCCCCTTCGCGGTGGGCGTGGAGCCGCGCTCGGCCACCCACGCGCGCAGCCGCCGCGCGTCGGCCAGTATCGGCACGGCCTCGACGGCCGCCTCCAGCTCCGCCCTCGGCGCCAGCCGTACGGCGGGCAGCGGCGCGCACGCGGGGCAGTCGCACGGCGCCTCCCCCAGCTCGGGCAGCTCACCCGCGGGAATGGCGACCGCCTGTTCGAGCGACTCGGGCCCGATCGAGCTGAACAGGCTCTTGGCCATGCCGAAGTTGGCGGGGTCGGCCAGCGCGGTGGCCATCTCGGGCTCGATCCGCGCCAGGGTGGCGCGCATCTCCCGCGCGCCGTCCTCGGAGATCTCACCGAGGTCGAGCAGGAAGTCGACGAGCGTGCGCGAGGCCGCGACGGTCTCCTGCGCGCTCTCCGGCGGCGCGATGACCTTACGCGGGTAGATCGACAGCAGCAGCTCGTCGAAGGTGGCGGGAGTGAACTCGCCGAGCTCGGTCACGTTGAGATAGTCGCTGGCGTAGTCGCAGAGCAGACGGATCTCGTCCGCGTCCACGTCGACTTCGTGCGCCCGACCCCAGGCGCGCAGATCGTCGATGGCTCGGTTCACCCATTCGATCGACACAGGGCGACGCTAACGGACGACTTACGCGCACGCGAATCGGGGAAAGAGGCTATATCAGGTCGAGAGGGTCAACACTTACCCTCACGACATCCTGCGCCTTACGCGCCGCACGCACCCCCGTGGCCCCTTTCAACGCGATGGCCAACTGCGGCCCCAGCGATCGCGGCACGCGGATCATGGCGCGCTCCTGCTCGCCCTCGGCGCGCCGCGTGTCCACCGGTACGGGGCCGAGGACCTGCGCCTCCTGCGGCAGCCTCACCTCGCCGAGCATCTCCCTGACCGCCGAGGGCGCGCCGGTCAGGGTCGCCATGCGCACCGCCGGAGGGAACCCCAGCTCCCGCCGGTCGGCCAGCTCGCGCTCGGCGTGCGTGATCGGGTCCCAGCGCAGCAGCGCCTGGACGGCCGGCATCGCGGCATCGGCCAGCACCACCAGCTCCGCGGCCGGACGCAGCAGCGCGGCGGCGTTCATCCAGCGCCGGACGGCCTCCTCCCCTGCCCGCAGGTCGGCCCTGCCGAGCATCGCCCAGCCGTCGAGCAGCACCGCGGCCGTGTAGCCGCCCTCGGCGAAGGGCTCGGCGCCGGGCGTGGCCACCACGAGCGCGCGACCCGGCCCGACCGTGGCCAGCACGCCGTCGCGCCCCGAGGTCTTCACCGGCACCGAGGGAAAGGCGCGGCCCAGTTCCTCGGCGGTGCGCCGGGCGCCCACCACGGACGCGCGGATCCTGCCGTCGCCGCACGAAGGACACCGCCAGTCGCCCGCGATCCGCCCGCACCACTTGCAGTACGGCGCCGCGTGCCCGCCACGCAGCGCGAGCGGCCCGTGGCACAGCTGCTCACCGGTGATCGTCGCGCGGGTCGGCGGGTGCTCGCACCTGGCGGCCGCCCTGCACGTGCGGCAGGCCAGCGAGGGAAGGTAGCCGCGCCTGGGCACCTGCACGAGCACGGGGCCCTCCTCCAGCCCCTGCTGCAGGGCCCGCCACGCGAGGCTGGGCAGCCTGGCCGCGCGGGCCGCCTGGTCCTTGGCCAGCTCGCCGTCCTCCCCCGCGGGCCTGACCCTCGGCGCGACCGCCCTGATGGCCTGCCTGTCCGCCACGATCGGTCTGGCCCACTTCGAGGCGATGAGCTGGGTGGCCTCCGCCGTACGGGAGTGGCCGCCGATGAGCATGCCCGCCCCCGCCCTGTGCGCGCGGAGGGCGAGCACCTCTCTGGCGTGCGGGTAGGGGGCGAGCCGTTCGGCGTGCAGGTCGTCGCCGTCGTCCCAGATGACGACGAGTCCGAGCTTCTCCACGGGCGCGAACATCGCCGCCCTCGTACCGACGACGGCCCTGACCTGGCCGCGCAGCGCGCGCAACCACCGGCGGTAGCGCTCGGCTGGACCGAGGTCGGCGGTGAGGGCGACGTGCCTGCCGGGGCCGAGCGCCTCGGACAGCGCCTGGTCGGCGAACGTGACGTCCCTGCCGTCGGGGACGACGACCACGGCGCCCCTGCCGCCGTCCAGCGTCGCCCTGACGGCCTCGGCGACGGGGCGGGCCCAGCTCGTGTTGCCCGGCAGCGCGCCCCACACCGCCCTGGGCGACCTGCCGTTCTTCAGGGCGTCGAGGAAGGAGGCGCCCATCGGGTAGGCGTCCCATGCGCCGTCGCCGCCGCCCTCGCCCTCGGCGACGGGGTCGCGTTTCTCCGCCTCGACGCGGGCGTGCCTCGGGGGGACCGCCAGGCGCAGCACGTCGGCCAGCGTTCCTGCGTAGCGGTCGGCGACGGCGCGGGCCAGCCCGGCGATCTCGGGCGTCAGCACGGGCTCGGGCGACACGACCCGTTCGAGGGCCGTGAGCCGCCCCTCGTGCTCGCTGCCCGACACGCGCTCCAGCAGGAATCCGTCCACCAGCTTCCCCGCGAACCGCACGCGCACCCGCACGCCGGGCACGGCGTCGCCGTCCATGGCCTCGGGCACCAGATAGTCGAAGGGCCGGTCGAGATGCGGCAGCGGACTGTCGACGACGATCCTGGCCACGGGGAGCTCAGCGGCCGCCACAGGCGCGCCGAGGTCCCGCCTGGCCGACTCCGCGGGGCGCACGGCCTCAAGGGGCAGGAGGGCGTCGTCGGAGTCGGTCACAGACTACGTCTACCAGATGCGCGGCGCCCGCCGGACGGCTGCGGACGGCACGGGACCCGGCCATGCGACGACGATGCCGCACCCCTTCCGGAGTGCGGCATCGTCGTCAGGCGAGCGGTCAGAGACCGGCGGCTTCGCGCAGCGCGGGCGCGCGGTCGGTCGACTCCCACGAGAAGCCCTCACGGCCGAAGTGGCCGTAGGCGGCGGTCTCGGAGTAGATCGGGCGCAGCAGGTCGAGGTCGCGGATGATCGCGGCGGGACGCAGGTCGAACACCTTGGTCACGGCCTCCTGGATCTTCTCCACGGCCACCTTCTCGGTGCCGAAGGTCTCCACGAAGACACCCACGGGCTCGGCCTTGCCGATGGCGTAGGCGACCTGGACCTCGGCACGGTCGGCGAGACCCGCGGCGACGATGTTCTTGGCGACCCAGCGCATCGCGTAGGCGGCCGAGCGGTCGACCTTGGACGGGTCCTTGCCGGAGAAGGCGCCGCCGCCGTGGCGGGCCATGCCGCCGTAGGTGTCGACGATGATCTTGCGTCCGGTGAGGCCTGCGTCGCCCATCGGGCCGCCGATCTCGAACCTGCCGGTCGGGTTGACCAGCAGGCGGTAGCCCTCGATGTCGATGTCGATCCCGGCGAGGACGTGGTCGACCACGTGCTCCTTGATGTCGGGCGTCAGCATCTCCTTGAGGTCGATCTCCGCCGCGTGCTGGGTGGAGACGACGACGGTGTCGAGACGGACCGGCTTGTCGCCGTCGTACTCGATCGTGACCTGGGTCTTGCCGTCGGGACGCAGGTAGGGCACCAGGCCGGACTTGCGCACCTCGGAAAGGCGGCGGGCGAGCTTGTGCGCGAGCGTGATCGGCAGCGGCATCAGCTCGGGCGTCTCACGGCAGGCGTAGCCGAACATCAGGCCCTGGTCGCCGGCGCCCTGGCGGTCGAGCTCGTCGACGTCACCCTCGACGCGGTGCTCGTAGGCGTCGTCGACACCCTGGGCGATGTCGGGCGACTGGGCGCCGATGGAGGCCGACACACCGCAGGAGGCGCCGTCGAAGCCCTTGTGGGAGGCGTCGTAGCCGATCTCAAGGATCTTCTCGCGGATGACGCCGGCGATGTCGACGTAGGTCTCGGTCGTCACCTCGCCTGCGACGTGGACCTGGCCGGTAGTGATCAGCGTCTCGACGGCGACCCTGGACTTGGGGTCGTCCTTGAGCATGGCGTCGAGAATCGCGTCACTGATCTGGTCGGCGATCTTGTCCGGGTGGCCTTCGGTGACCGACTCGGAGGTGAACAGGCGACGTGACAACTCAGTGGCTCCTCATGCAGCGGCTGCTGACGGATGTACGGCTCGGGCGGTAGAGACACGCCAGGGCCATCGCCGAAGTGTAGCCCCACATGCCCGCGCCCCGCGAAACTGCTCCCATTCTGCCCCTTGTCAGAGGTGAGGGAGCGGATCGAGGGGCAGAGTGTCGGGCTCGAACACCTCGGCGTCGGCCGCGGCGACGACGGCGGCGTACTCCTCGTCGAACTCGAAGAACATCTCACCGAGCTGGATGACGGGGCTGGGCGCCATGGTGATCGGCCCGAGCCTCGTGGCGCGGGGGAAGGCGGCGTAGAGCGCGACAGGGCGGTCGCTCCTGAGCATCCTGGTGGCCAGGACGGAGACGGACCTGTCGGTGACGACGATCAGGAAGTTCGCGACGCCGGGCGGGCCGATCGACAGCGCGGGAAAGACATAGCGGATCTCCTCCCCCTGGCGCAGCAGAGCCCTGCAGCGATCCCTGACAGCCGACGTCACCGGCATCCCATCCCCCCTCGCCGACCCTCAGTATCCGCAGGCAGGCGGGGTGCCGCAACAGTTGATCAGGTAACGGGCCATGCCGGAACCCGGCCTTTCCCGACCGCCTGATCTCCCCTGTGAACCGGCCCGCTCGGGACGCGCAGGGGCCGGAGTGCCGCCACGGCGATCTCGGGCTCGCCGATCGGGCGGGCCGCGACCGTCACGGGCGGGCGGTGCTCAGGACAGGCGGGCGGCGACCAGGTCCCACACGGCGTCGGCGAGGTCCTCCTTGGGCCCGCGTGGCACCTCGACCTGGGATCCGTCCGCGGCCAGGATCGTCGCGGCGTTGTCGGGGGTGCCGAAGGCCAGCCCCTCCCCCACCTGGTTGACCACCAGCAGGTCGCATCCCTTGCGGGCGAGCTTGGCCTTGCCGTTGGCGAGCACGTCGTCGGTCTCGGCCGCGAAGCCCGCGATCACCGCAGGACGCGCGGGGGCGAAAGCGCCCGCGCGCCGCCGCTCGCCCAGCTCGGCGAGGATGTCGGGATTCTTGACCAGCTCGATCGGCTCCGGCTCGCCCGAGGTCTTCTTGATCTTCGAGTCGTGGCGCACGGCGGGCCTGAAGTCGGCCACGGCCGCCGCCATGACGACCGCGTCGGCGTCGGCGGCGGCCGACAGCACGGCGTCGCGCAGCTCCACCGCGGACTCGACCCTGATGACCTTGGCGCCCGCCGGGTCGCCGAGCGACACGTTGGCCGCCACGAGCGTCACCTCGGCGCCGCGCGCGACCGCCGTGCGGGCCAGGGCGTATCCCTGCAGCCCCGAGGAGCGGTTGCCGAGGTAGCGGACCGGGTCGAGAGCCTCGCGGGTGCCGCCCGCCGAGATGACGACCTTGCGTCCCGCCAGGTCGCGAGGGCGGCCCGCCATGACGCGGAGGCAGATCTCGAAGATCTCTTCGGGGTCCGGCAGCCGGCCTGGACCCGTGTCGGCGCCCGTGAGGCGGCCGACGGCGGGGTCGATGACGATGGATCCCCGCTCGCGGAGGGTGGCCACGTTGGCCCTGGTGGCCGCGTGCTCCCACATCTCGGTGTGCATCGCGGGCGCGAACACCACGGGACACCTGGCCGTGAGCAGCGTGTTGGTCAGCAGGTCGCCCGCCAGGCCGTGGGCGGCCCTGGCGAGGACGTCGGCCGTCGCGGGCGCGACCACGACGAGGTCGGCGCGCTGGCCGAGCCGTACGTGGGGCACCTCGTGCACGTCGTCCCACACGTCGGTGGCCACCGGGTGCCCTGACAGCGCCGCCCACGTGGGCTCGCCCACGAACCGCAGCGCGTCGCGGGTCGGAACGACCCGCACCTCGTGGCCCGACTCGGTGAACAGGCGCAGGAGCTCGCAGGCCTTGTAGGCGGCGATGCCCGCGCTGACGCCCAGGACGACCCTCATGGAAGGGTCAGACCGCGCCTTCGATGGGCTCGGCGTTGAGGAGACCGTCGGCGACCTCGCGGAGCGCGATGGACAGCGGCTTCTCCTGCGCGTGGGTCTCGACCAGGGGGCCGACGTACTCCAGCAGGCCCTCGCCGAGCTGGGAGTAGTAGGCGTTGATCTGGCGGGCGCGCTTGGCACCCATGATGACCAGGGAGTACTTGCTGTCGACGATGTCGAGCAGCGAGTCGATCGAGGGGTTGGTGATGCCCTCGGTCGTCGGGGCAATGCCTGCCACGTTGTCAGACCTCTCGTCGGAATGCTATGCGGTCATCAAGGCTATCAGCCTGTGGCATACGTCCTGGACGTTCGTGTTCACCAGCGTGGTATCGAACTCCTTCTCGGCCGCCATCTCGACGCGCCCGGCCTCGAGCCGGCGGGCGATGACGTCCTCGGGTTCGGTGCCGCGCCCTCGAAGGCGCTTCTCCAGCTCCTCCCACGACGGGGGGGCCAGGAAGACCAGCAGCGCCTCCGGCATGCTCTCGCGCACCTGCCTGGCACCCTGGAGATCGATCTCCAGCACCGTGGGCACCCCGGCCGCGAGCTTGTCGAGCACGGCCTGCCTCGGCGTGCCGTACCTGTTGCCCGCGAACTCGGCCCACTCCAGCAGCTCGCCCGACTCGACGAGCCCGTCGAACTCGTCGTTGCCGGCGAAGAAGTACTCGACCCCGTGCGTCTCGCCGGGGCGGGGCTTCCTGGTGGTCACCGAGACCGACAGCCACACCTCGGGGTGTGCCCGCCGGAGCTCGGCGACGACCGTGGACTTGCCGACGCCTGACGGCCCTGACAGGACCGTCAACCGCCTGGTGGCACCGTGCTGGTGCGCGTTGCCACCAGGGGGAACGAAACCACCGCGATCCGTGCCTTCACCATCGGACCAGGACCTGTCGGTCACTTCGTTACCCCCGTCGAACCTGCGCTTTCGTGTGGTACCGAGGTTAGCCCTCGTTGCCACCGAACTCGCGCTCGAGGGCAGCCCTCTGGTTCGCGCCGAGACCCCGCACGCGGCGGGACTCGGCAATAGCGTGCCGCTCCATCAGCTGCTTGGCGCGGACCTTGCCCACGCCGGGGAGCGACTCCAACAGAGCCGACACCTTCATCTTGCCGATGACGTCGTCGGTCTGCCCATCCTTGAGCACCTCAGCCAGAGAAACCGCGCCGTGCTTGAGTCGGTTCTTGACCTCGGCACGCTCTTTACGGGCCTTGGCAGCCTTCTCAAGGGCTGCGGCGCGCTGCTCAGGGGTCAGGGGAGGAAGAGCCACGCCGGGTCACCTCGAATTTCTGTCGATGTACTCGGACGGGATGGGAAACTAGCTGGTCAAGGCGTCGTTAGCAACGTCAAGCGCCGTTTCTCTCACCATAAAATCCACTTCTTCACTCCGTGTGTTCGAATAACTACGCTGTGCCGATCAAAATGCCCTCACTTCGCGCTTCTCGCCATTCGTCAACCGGGTTGACAGGAATGCGATCATGATCACAGAAACCGGCCCGGGAGAGGCCTCGCAGGCCCGCGCGGGGAGGGGGTTTACGGACAGCCGAGGCTCGGATTCGGCGGCGGGACAGGGGTTTCGGACAACGCCGTCCGCTCCCGTGATCGCCCGCACGGCGCGTCAGGAACGGCCTGAGCGGCTCAGGACGCGCCGAAACGGCTGTGACGGACGCGTCATGAGTGGCTCGCGTGGCAGGCGGGCCCTTCGGGGCCTACGCGCCCTGAGGGCCACGCGGTGCGACGTCTCCAGAGCCCGCCCGAGTCCCGCTGGAGCACGCGTGAGGGACGGGCGGGCACCGGTGATCAACAGGGGGCTTGACCCGGCGTGCCGTACCCAGAGATGATCATGAGCGACGGAGTGAGGCGGCGATCGAGGCGGCCGTCGCGCCGGGGTCGGCCGAGCCCGTGATCGGGCGGCCGATGACGAGCAGGTCCGCGCCGTCGGCGAGAGCCTGCTCGGGCGTGGCCACCCGCGCCTGGTCCTGGCTGTCGGCTCCGGCGGGCCGCACCCCGGGGGTGATCAGCGTGATGCCGGGCCCCACGGCCGCCCGCACGCCGGCGACCTCGCGAGGCGAGCACACCAGCGCCTTGGCGCCCGCCTCCACCGACATCACCGCCAGCCGCCGCACGGCGTCCTCGGGCGAGCCCCCGACCCCGATGGCGGCCAGGTCCGCGGCCGACAGCGAGGTGAGCACGGTGACGGCCGCGATCTCGGTGTGCGGAGCGGCCTCCACGGCCGCCTGGATCATCGCGGGGCCCCCGGAGGCGTGGACGGTCAGGATGGCCGGCCTGAGCCGCGCCACGGCCCTCGTGGCGCCCGCCACGGTGTTCGGGATGTCGTGGAGCTTCAGGTCGAGGAAGACCTTCACGCCGCTGGCCCCCTGGACGGAGGCGATCACGTCGGGCCCGTAGCGCAGATAGAGCTCCAGGCCCACCTTGACCGTGCTCACGTGCGGGGTCACCAGCGAAGCCCAGCGGGCCGCGGTCTCCAGGTCAGGTGCGTCCAGGGCGACGGCGATGGGTGCGGGCGTCACAGGGAACTCTCCTCGGAGTCGACGAGCAGGTGCCGGGCGGCGCTGCCCGGTGGCCGGTGTGCCAGGCCGACGGCGTCGGCGAGGCGGTGAAAGCCCCTGGCCTGCAACAGCTCCTCGAGCTCGCGCTCGATGCGCAGGCAGGCGTAGGGGTCGTGGAACAGCGCCGTGCCCACCCCGACCACGCAGGCACCCGCGAGGACGAGTTGGAGGGCGTCGTGACCGCTCATCACGCCGCCGACGCCGATGATGGGCACGCCGGGGATGGCGGCGTGGACCTGCCAGACGCACCGTACGGCCAGCGGCAGGATCGCGGGACCCGACAGCCCCCCGGTGCCCGCGGCGAGCGACGGCTTGAGCGCGTCGATGTCGATGGTCATGCCGAGCGGGTTGTTGATCATGGAAAGAGCGTCGGCCCCCGCGTCGACGCAGGCGCGGGCGACGGCCACGACGTCGGCCACGTCAGGTGACAGCTTGGCGACGACGGGCACGTCGTAGCGCATGACCGAGCGCACCGACGCGATCACCTCGGCCGCGGCCCCTCCGTCGCGGGCGAACACGCGCCCGCGGTCCTCGATGTTGGGGCAGGCGAGGTTGACCTCGATCGCGGTCACGCCGGGCGCGTCGGTGAGCCTGCGCGCCAGCGCCGCGTACTCGGCCACCGTGCCGCCGCCGATCGACACGACGGTCCTGATGCCGCGCTGGGCCAGCCACGGCAGCTCGCGTTCGAGGAAGGCGTCGATGCCAGGCCCCTGGAGACCCACGGCGTTGAGCATGCCCGAGGGCGTCTCGGCCATGCGCGGGGTGGGCCTGCCCGCCCTCGGCGCCATCGTGATCGACCGGGTGACCAGCGCGCCGAGGCGGTGCAGGTCGAAGAACTGGGCCAGCTCGCGGCCCGAGCCCGCGCAGCCCGCCGCGGTGGTGACGGGGTTGGCGAGCTCGACGTGCGCCAGGAACGTCCGCATGTCAACCGACATGTCGAGCTCCACCGCCGGGGGCGCCGAGCGCGTCGAACGGGATCGTTCCCACGTCCTCGAACCGCACGCGTTCCCCCCTGAAGACAGGACCCTCGGCGCAGGCGCGCACCATCCTGGTCACGCCGTCGTCGCCGATGACAGGCAGCACACAGGTCATGCAGATCCCGATGCCGCAGGCCATGGCCTCCTCCACCGCCACCTGGACGGGGATGTCGAACTCGATCGCCACCGCGGTGACCTGGCGCAGCGACTCCATCGGCCCGCAGGCGTAGATGGCGTCGGCGCGCGTGTCGGCGATGACCGACGGCAGCACGTCGGTCACCTTGCCGCGCAGCCCGAGCGAGCCGTCCTCGGTGGTGAGCGTGGTGGTCTCCGACATCCTGCGGGCCCGCATCGCGCCGAACACCCGGTCGGCCGAGGCCGCGCCGAGCACGAAGTCGATGCGGCAGCCGCGTTCCATCAGCGCGTCGGCCAGCGGGAACAGCGGGGCCGCGCCGTACTCGTCGCCGACGAGCACGCAGACCGCGGGGTCGCGGGGCAGCGGGAACGGCCGCCCCAGCGGCCCCACCAGGTCGAGCGTGTCGCGGGCGCGCCGCTCCGCCAGCCACGACGTGCCGGGGCCCGAGGCGGTGAAGACGAGTTCGACCGTGCCGCCGTAGTCGGGCTTGACGTCATGGATGGACAGGGCGCGCCTGGTCACCATCGAGGTGCGCGGCCCCCCGACGGCGACCGAGACGAAGTGGCCTGGACGGAACCGCTCGGCGACGCCCGGCGCCACCACGGTCAGCGCATGGTAGGCGTCGACCCGGCGCGTGGTCAGCACCGTGCCAGTCACCTGCACCGGAGTCCCGGCCAGACCTGATCACCCCCGCAGGGCTCGTGCGTGTTCCTGAAGGGACCGTACGCCCACATCGCCCCGCACGATGGCCTGGATGCCCGCGGCGGCCGCGGCGAGTCCCTGGACCGTCGTGATGCACGGGATGCCGCGCAGGACGGCGGCGGTGCGGATGTCGTAGCCGTCGAGGCGCGGCCCCGACTGGCCGGGGCTGCCGAACGGCGTGTTGACGATCAGGTCCACCTCACCGTCCAGGATGCGCTGCACGATCGTCGGCTCACCGTCGGGTCCCGTTCCCTCGCTCTGCTTTCGCACGATCTTGGCATGGACTCCGTTACGGCGCAGCACCTCGGCGGTGCCCTCCGTGGCGAGAATCTCGAAGCCGAGGTCGGCGAGAGCGCGCACCGGGAAGATCATCGAGCGCTTGTCCCTGTTGGCGACGGAGACGAAGGCCCTGCCCTTGGTGGGCAGCTCGCCGTAGGCCCCGGCCTGCGACTTGGCGTAGGCGATGCCGAAGAACTCGTCGATGCCCATGACCTCGCCGGTCGAGCGCATCTCGGGGCCGAGCACGGTGTCGACGCCGCGGAAGCGGTTGAACGGGAGCACCGCCTCCTTGACCGCGATCGAGGCGTCCAGCGGCAGCGTGCCGCCGTCGCCCGTCTCGGGCAGCATGCCCTCCGCCCGCAGCTCGGCCACGGTCGCGCCCATCATGACGCGGGCCGCCGCCTTCGCCAGCGGCACCGCCGTCGCCTTGGAGACGAACGGCACCGTACGGCTGGCCCGTGGGTTGGCCTCCAGGACGTACAGGACGCCCGCCGACATGGCGTACTGCACGTTGAGCAGGCCGCGGACCCCGACTCCCCTGGCGATGCCCTCGGTGGCCGCGCGGATGCGCTTGATGTCGTTGCCGCCGAGCGTGATGGGCGGCAGGGCGCAGGCCGAGTCGCCCGAGTGGATCCCCGCCTCCTCGATGTGCTCCATGACGCCGCCGAGGTAGAGCTCCTCGCCGTCGAACAGCGCGTCGACGTCGATCTCGATGGACTCGTCGAGGAACTTGTCGATCAGCACGGGGTGGCCGCCCTCCTGGGCCGCCATGTAGGTGCCGAGCGTCTCGTCGTCGTAGACGATGGCCATGCCCGCGCCGCCGAGGACGTAGGAGGGCCGGACGAGGACCGGGTAGCCGATCTCCTCGGCGATGCCCAGTGCCTCGGTGACGGTCAGCGCCGTGCCGTGCTTGGGAGCGGGCAGGCCGGCCTCGGCCAGCACGCGGCCGAACGCGCCGCGCTCCTCGGCCAGGTGGATGGACTCGGGCGAGGTGCCGACGACGGGCACGCCCGCGTCCTTCAGCGCCTGCGCGAGCCCCAGCGGCGTCTGACCGCCGAGCTGGACGATGACGCCCGCCACGGGGCCCGTCTGCTGCTCGGCGTGGACGACCTCGAGGACGTCCTCCAGCGTGAGCGGCTCGAAGTAGAGCCGGTCGGAGGTGTCGTAGTCGGTCGAGACCGTCTCGGGGTTGCAGTTGACCATGACGGTCTCGAATCCCGCCCTGGACAGCTCGAAGGAGGCGTGCACGCAGGCGTAGTCGAACTCGATGCCCTGGCCGATGCGGTTGGGCCCGCTGCCGAGGATGAGGACCTTGGGGCGCTCGCCGTAAGGGACCTCGCTCTCCTCGTCGTGGGTCGAGTAGAGGTAGGGCGTCCTGGCGGCGAACTCGGCCGCGCACGTGTCGACGGTGTTGTAGACGGGGCGCAGGCCGAGCGCGTGGCGCAGGTCGCGCACCCGCGACTCGCTCATACCGCGGATCTCGCCGATCTGCGCGTCGGAGAAGCCGTGGTGCTTGGCTCGCTCCAGCGCCTCCCTCGTGAGCTCGGCGGCCTCGCCGAGCGCGCGGGCCTCCTCGTCCAGCAGCATGAGCTGGTCGATGAACCACGGGTCGACGCTGGTCGCCTCGAACAGCTCCTCGGCCGTCGCGCCCGCCCTGATCGCCTGCTGCATGGTGCGCAGCCTGCCGTCGTGGGGCGTGCGGCACTCGTCGAGCAGCTCCCGCTTCGGCTCGAGCGGCCCCGCCCACGAGAAGGACGAGCCCTTCTTCTCCAGCGAGCGCAGCGCCTTCTGCAGCGCCTCGGGGAAGGAGCGGCCGATCGCCATGGCCTCGCCCACCGACTTCATGTGCGTGGTGAGCGTCTGGTCGGCGCCGCGGAACTTCTCGAAGGCGAACCTCGGCACCTTGACCACGATGTAGTCGAGGGTCGGCTCGAAGGAGGCCGGCGTCACCTTGGTGATGTCGTTCGGGATCTCGTCGAGCGTGTAGCCGATCGCCAGCTTCGCCGCGATCTTGGCGATCGGGAAGCCGGTCGCCTTGGAGGCCAGGGCGGACGAGCGCGACACGCGCGGGTTCATCTCGATGACGATCATGCGGCCGGAGCGCGGGTTGACCGCGAACTGGATGTTGCAGCCGCCGGTGTCGACGCCGACCTCGCGGATGACCGCGATCGCGACGTCACGCATGTTCTGGTACTCGCGGTCGGTCAGGGTCAGCGCGGGGGCCACGGTGACGCTGTCGCCGGTGTGCACGCCCATCGGGTCGATGTTCTCGATGGAGCAGACGATGACGACGTTGTCGGCCTTGTCGCGCATGACCTCCAGCTCGTACTCCTTCCAGCCGAGGATCGACTCCTCCAGGAGCACCTCGGTGGTGGGGCTGGCGTCGAGGCCCGCGCCGGCGATGCGGCGCAGGTCGCTCTCGTCGTAGGCGAAGCCGGAGCCGACGCCGCCCATCGTGAACGAGGGCCGCACGACCAGCGGGTAGCCGAGCTCGTCCGAGGCGGCCAGGCACTCGTCCATGGTGTGGCAGATGATCGACTTGGCGGACTCGGCGTTGAGGCCGTGCTCGCGGGCGACCTTGGCGACGATCTCCTTGAACCGCTCGCGGTTCTCGCCCGCCTGGATGGCGTCGAAGTCGGCGCCGATCAGCTCGACCGCGTAGCGCTCCAGGACGCCCGCCTCGTGGAGGGCGACCGCCGTGTTGAGCGCGGTCTGCCCGCCCAGGGTGGGCAGCAGCGCGTCGGGCCGCTCCTTTGCGATGATCTTCTCGACGAACTCGGGGGTGATCGGCTCGACGTAGGTGGCGTCGGCGAACTCGGGGTCCGTCATGATCGTGGCAGGGTTGCTGTTGACCAGGATCACCCTGAAGCCCTCTGCCCGCAGCACGCGGCAGGCCTGGGTGCCCGAATAGTCGAACTCGCACGCCTGCCCGATGACGATCGGTCCCGAGCCGATGACCAGGATCGACCTGATGTCCTCACGCTTGGGCACGGCTCATGACCTCACAGAACTCGTCGAACATGGGTTGAGTGGGCGCTGCGCGGCGTCGTGCTTTCACGACGCCGCCATCAACGAACAGAACTCGTCGAACATGGGTTGAGTGGGGCGCTGCGCGGCGTCCTGCCTTCACGACGCCGCCATCAACGAACAGAACTCGTCGAACAGGTAGGCGGCGTCGTGGGGGCCGGCGGCGGCCTCCGGGTGGTACTGCACGCTGAAGGCGCGCCCGTCGAGCAGGCGCAGGCCTTCCACGCAGCGGTCGTTGAGGTTGACGTGGCTGACCTCGGCGCGGCCGTACGGCGTGTCGAAGGGCCCGTCCAGCGGGGCCTCCACCGCGAAGCCGTGGTTGTGCGCCGAGATCTCCACCTTGCCCGTGCGCACGTCCTGGACCGGCTGGTTCACGCCGCGGTGGCCGTAGCGGAGCTTGTAGGTGGGCAGGCCCAGCGCCCTGCCGAACAGCTGGTTGCCGAAGCAGATGCCGAAGAACGGGATCCCCGACTCCAGCACCTGCCTGAGCGTCGTCACGTCGGCCGTGGCGGGGTCACCCGGGCCGTTGGAGAAGAAGACGCCGTCGGGGCCGACGGCTCTGATGTCGTCGAAGGTCGCCGTGGCGGGCAGGACGTGCACCTCGCAGCCGCGCTCGGCCATGCGGTGCGGGGTCATGCCCTTGATGCCGAGGTCGACGGCCGCGACGGTGAAGCGCTTCTCGCCGACGGCCTCGACGACGTACGGCTCGGCCGTGGCCACCTCGGCGGCCAGGTCGGCGCCCTCCATGGGCGGCTGCTGCCGTACGCGCTCGACGAGGGCCTCGACCGGCTCGGACGGAGCGGTGAAGATGCCCGCGCGCATGGCGCCGCGCTCCCGCAGGTGGCGGGTCAGCGCGCGGGTGCCGGAGATCGCGATGCCGACGACGCCCTGCTCCCTGAGGTAGTCGTCGAGGGAGCGGTTCGCCCGCCAGTTGGAGACCACGCGGGAGGGTTCGCGCACGACGTAGCCCGCGACCCAGACGCGCGAGGACTCGGGGTCCTCGTCGTTGACGCCCGTGTTGCCGATGTGCGGGGCGGTCATCGCGACGATCTGGCGGTGGTAGGACGGGTCGGTGAGGGTCTCCTGGTAGCCGGTCATGCCGGTGTTGAAGACCATCTCGCCGAACGTCTCCCCCTCGGCGCCGTACGAGGTTCCGTGGAAGACACGGCCATCTTCCAGTACGAGGACGGCGACGTTACTCAAGCGAGCTTCCCTTCGAGAACGGTTGGCCTGCCGCGCAGGAACGTCGCCAGCACCCTGCCGGGGAGGGTCATGCCCTCGTAGGGGGTGTTGCGGCTCTTGGAGGCGAAGGCGGAGGGGTCCACCTCGGCGCGCGCGGTGGGGTCGTAGAGAACGATGTTGGCGGGGGCGCCGACCTCGAGCGCCTGGCCGTGGCCGGGCAGGCGGCCGATGCGCGCGGGGGCGGCGGACATGCGCTCGGCCACGCCCGCCCAGTCGAGCAGGCCCGTGTCGACCATGGCCTCCTGGACGACGCTGAGCGCGGTCTCCAGGCCGACCATGCCCATGGCCGCGGCGGCCCACTCGGTCTCCTTGTCCTCGACCGGGTGCGGCGCGTGGTCGGTGGCCACGACGTCGATGGTGCCGTCGGCCAGTGCCGCGCGCAGGGCGTGGACGTCGTCGCTGGTGCGCAGCGGCGGGTTGACCTTGTAGATGGGGTTGTAGGAGCCGTTGGGCGAGTTCTCGACGAGTTCGTCGGTGAGCAGCAGGTGGTGGGGGGTCACCTCGGCGGTGACGTTCCAGCCCTTGGACTTGGCCCAGCGGATGATCTCGACCGAGCCCGCCGTGGACACGTGGCAGACGTGCAGGCGCGAGCCGACGTGCGCGGCCAGCAGGCAGTCGCGGGCGATGATCGCCTCCTCGGCCACCGCGGGCCAGCCCGCCAGGCCGAGCCTGCCGGAGATGACGCCCTCGTTCATCTGGGCGTCCTTGGTGAGCTTGGGCTCCTGGGCGTGCTGGGCGACGACGCCGTCGAAGGCCTTGACGTACTCCAGGGCCCTGCGCATCAGCACGGCGTCGTCGACGCACTTGCCGTCGTCGGAGAAGACGCGCACGCGGGCGGCGGAGTCGGCCATCGCGCCGAGCTCTGCCAGCTGCCTGCCCTCCAGGCCGACGGTGACGGCGCCGACGGGCTGCACGTCGCAGTGGCCGAACTCCTGGCCGAGCCGCCAGACCTGCTCGACGACGCCCGCGGTGTCGGCGACGGGCATGGTGTTGGCCATGGCGTGGACGGCGGTGTAGCCGCCGCGGGCGGCCGACTGGGTGCCCGTCTGCACGGTCTCGGCGTCCTCGCGACCCGGCTCGCGCAGGTGGGTGTGCAGGTCGACCAGGCCGGGCAGCGCGATCGCGCCCCTCCCGTCGACGACTTCGGACGTCGCGGCGCTCGGCGAGGAGCCCGGGGCGATCTCGGCGATGAGGCCGTTGACCACCGTGATGTCGACGGGGTCGCCGCCGAGGATGCGAACGTTCTTGATCAGCATCAGATCTCTCCCCCGAGCAGCAGGTACAGGACGGCCATGCGGATGGTCACTCCGTTGGCGACCTGCTCGACGATCGTCGAGCGCGGCGAGTCGGCCACCTCGGCCGCGATCTCCATGCCCCTGTTCATCGGGCCCGGGTGCATGACGATCGCCTCGTCGGGCATCTTCGCGAACCTGTCGCGGTCGAGCCCGTAGCGGCGGGAGTACTCGCGCTCGCTGGGGAAGTAGGCGGCGTTCATCCGCTCCTTCTGCACGCGGAGCATCATGACGACGTCGGACTTGGGCAGGACGGCGTCGAGGTCGTAGGACACCTCGCACGGCCAGGTGCCGACGGAGACCGGCACCAGGGTCGGCGGCGCGACCAGCGTCACGTCGGCGCCGAGGGTGGCCAGCAGCAGCACGTTGGAGCGGGCCACGCGGCTGTGCAGGACGTCGCCGACGATGGTGACCTTGCGCCCTTCGAGGGAGCCGAGGCGGCGGCGCATCGAGAAGGCGTCGAGCAGCGCCTGCGTGGGGTGCTCGTGGGTGCCGTCGCCCGCGTTGACGACGCTGCCGCGCACCCAGTTGGCCAGGCGGTGCGGCGCGCCTGAGGCGCCGTGGCGGATGACGACGGCGTCGGCGCCCATCGCCTCCAGGGTCAGCGCCGTGTCCTTCAGCGACTCGCCCTTGGAGACGCTGGAGCCCTTGGCGGAGAAGTTGATGACGTCGGCCGACAGGCGCTTGGCCGCGGCCTCGAAGGAGATGCGGGTGCGGGTGGAGTCCTCGAAGAAGAGGTTGACCACCGTACGGCCGCGCAGCGTCGGGAGCTTCTTGATGGAGCGTTCCGAGACGCGGGCCAGTTCCTCGGCGGTGTCGAGGATCAGCAGGGCGTCGTCCTTGGTCAGGTCGGCCGCCGAGATGAGGTGCCTGTTCACTTGATCAACTCCACTGCGTCGCGCCCGTCGGTCTCCTCCAGGTAGACCTTGACCTTCTCGCTCTTGGCGGTCGGGAGGTTCTTGCCCACGTAGTCGGCCCTGATGGGCAGTTCGCGGTGACCCCTGTCGACCAGGATGGCCAGTTGCACGGCCGTGGGCCTGCCGAGGTCGTTGAGGGCGTCGAGCGCGGCGCGGACCGAACGTCCGGAGAAGAGGACGTCGTCGACCAGGACGACGAGCTTGTCGTCGATGCCGTCGGCCGGCAGGTCGGTACGGCCGAGCGGGCGCGCGGGCCTGAGCCTGAGGTCGTCGCGGTACATGGTGATGTCGATCGAGCCGACGGGAACCTTCACGTCTTCGAACTGCTCGATGCGCTCGGCGAGCCGGGCCGCGAGAGTGGCGCCGCGGGTGGGGATGCCGAGGAGGACGACGCCGTCGGCGCCCTTGGTGCGCTCGAGGATCTCGTGCGCTATGCGGGTCAGCGCCCGGTGGATGTCCGGGCCTTCGAGAACGGCCCTGGGTTCGGACATGGGTGTAGCTCACCACCTTTCCCGCCTCACAGGACGGGGCTTAAAAGGGTGTTGGGTCGCAGCCACATTACCAGCAGCCACCAGCCACGACGCGCGGGGTGCGCTCCCACGGGTGGTGGCGGGCTCCGCGAGGGGCGGGCCAGGGGCCGAGCCGCCCAAGGCCGGCTGAACGATTTGGAAAATCCGGACAAAAGAGATAAAACCTCCTCCAAGTCTTTCTCGGGAGGTCCCGGCATGTCCCTGTCGGCACGCGAGCGCCAGATCCTCGACGCCATCGCGCGTCAGTTCGCCGCGGAGGAGCCCGCGCTGGCGCGCGGCTTCTCCGAGCACGGCCGCGGTCGGGTGACCGCCGAGCGCATCACCGCCGAGCGCTCCAAGGGTCGCTGGGAAGCGTGGCCCGTCGCGCTCATCGCGGTCTGCCTCGCCGTCTTCGCCGTCGTGCTGCTCCTCTCGGGCAACTCGCGCACCTGAGCGCCTCCCTCCCCCGCCTGCCCGTGATGCGCCTGAGCTGGGCGTTTTAGCGCACCTCGCAAAGGGGAGGTCCCCCAAGGTCATAGGACATCGGGGGATTTCGGCGTCGGGGGGCGCTATGGGAGGACCGCGGCATCCGGCCGGCGGCGGCGTCGACACGGTCCGCTCCGAGCCTGCCGGTGTCACCGAGGGACCGGGGCGCAGCCTCGGCCTCGGCGCGGCCATCGCCCTGGTCATCGGGAACGTGGTCGGCACCGGGATCTTCCTGCTGCCCGCCGCCCTGGCCGCCTTCGGCACGGTCAGCCTGGTCGCGATGGGCGCGGTGACCGTCGGCGCCATCGCGATGGCCATGGTCTTCGGCAGGCTGGGCGCGCGCATCCCCGCGGGCGGCGGCCCCTACGCCTACGCGCGCGACGCCTTCGGCGAGTTCGTCGGCTTCTGGAACGCCTGGTCGTTCTGGCTGACGGCGTGGATCGGCAACGCCGCCATCGCCGTCGCGTGGGTCGGGTACGTGCAGTTCGCGGCCACGGGGGTCTTCGGCCTCGACTGGGGCGGCGCCACGGCGGCGATCGTCATCGCGCTGGTCGGGCTCTGGATCCCCGCGGTGGTCAACATGATGGGCGCCAGGAACATGGCCGCCTTCCAACTCGTCACCACGGTCCTGAAGTTCGCGCCCCTGCTGTTCGTCGCGGTCGTCGGCCTGTTCTTCGTCCAGGGCGCCAACTTCGGCCCCTTCAACGCCACAGACGACAGCGCCCTCGGCGCCATCTCGCTGGCCGGCGCGGTGGCGCTGTTCATCTACTCGGGCGTGGAGAGCGTCTCCATCGCCGCCGAGAAGGTCAAGGACCCGGTCCGCATCATCGGCCGCGCCAGCGTCATCGGCGTGCTCGCCTGCGCCTTCCTGTACATGCTGAGCACCGTGGCGGTCATGGGCACCGTGCCGTACGCCACGCTGGTGCAGTCGTCGGCCCCGTTCGCCGACGCGATCAACAACATGTTCGGCGGCTCGGCGGGCGGGATCCTCATGGCCTTCTGCGCCATCGTCTCCGGCATCGGCGCGCTCAACGGCTGGACCATGCTGGTGGCCGAGATGCCCAAGGCCGCCGCCAGGGACGGCATGTTCCCCGCCTTCTTCGCCAGGGAGTCGCGCCGCGGGGCGCCCGTCCCCGGCATCCTGGTCGGCAGCGTCCTGACCTCTCTGATGCTGCTGGTCGCCTACGCCTCGGCGAACGCCTTCAACACGATCGTGCTGCTGGCCTCCTTCACCACCGTCATCCCCTACTTCTTCTCCGCATGCGCACAGCTGTTCTGGCTGGTGACGGGCGAACGGGCGGTCCACAAGGGACGGCTGGCCCGCGACAGCGTCATCGCCGTCATCGCGCTGGTGTTCGCGTTCTGGATGGCCTACGGCTCCGGCCCCGAGGCCGTGCTCGGCGGCACGCTGATGCTCCTGGTCGGCGTGCCCGTCTACATCTGGGTGAAGGCCCGGCGCGGCGAGTACGGCCCCAAGGTCTAGGAAAGGAACACAGGTTATGACCTTTCATGTCGATTCCGAGGTGGGCAGGCTCTCCCAGGTGATGCTTCACCGGCCCGATCTGGCGCTGAAGCGGCTCACCCCGACGAACAAGGACGAGTTCCTCTTCGACGACGTGCTGTGGGTGCAGCGCGCGGTGGAGGAGCACGAGGAATGGCAGCGGACGCTGCGCGACCGGGGCATCAGGGTTCACATGCTGGCCGACCTCCTGCGCGAGACGCTCGACATCCCCGAGGCGCGCAAGCACATCCTCGACCACGTCGTGGACGAGCGCTGGCACGGCCCGCTGGCCACCGACGCCATCCGCAACACCCTCGACTCGCTCCCTTCCAAGGACCTGCAGCAGTTCCTCACCGGCGGCATCACCAAGTCCGAGATCATGGAGCGCGGCGCCGACCCGAAGAGCGTCGCCTTCCACGTGCTGGACGACATGGACTTCGTCCTGCCTCCCCTGCCCAACCACCTGTTCACCCGCGACACCTCCTGCTGGATCTACAACGGGGTGTCGATCAACGCGATGAAGAAGAAGGCCAGGCAGGCCGAGACGATCAACTTCGAGGCCATCTACACCTACCATCCGACCTTCGCCACCCAGGCGGGCTCGTTCCACGTGTGGATGCCGGGCACCAAGGTCGCGCCCGCCACCATGGAGGGCGGCGACGTCCTGGTCATCGGCCGCGGCGCGGTACTCATCGGGATGAGCGAGCGCACCCAGCCGCAGGCGGTCGAGATGCTCGCGCGCAACCTGTTCGCCAGGGGCGGCGCGAAGAGGATCGTCGCGCTCAACATGCCGAAGGCGCGCGCGTTCATGCACCTCGACACGGTCATGACCAATGTGGACGTGGGCGTGTTCGTCAAGTACGCGGGCCTGGGGATGCTGCCCTCCTACACGATCGAGCCCGGTGACAACGAGAAGGAGCTCAAGGTCACCGACCACCCGCCCGAGGACATGCACAGGGCGATCGCCAGGGCGATCGACCTCGACGACATCAAGGTCCTCACCGCGACCCAGGACGTCTACGCCGCCGAGCGCGAGCAGTGGGACGACGGGTGCAACGTGCTGGCCATCGAGCCCGGCGTGGTCGTCGCCTACGAGCGCAACACCACCACCAACAACTTCCTGCGCGACCACGGCGTCGAGGTCATCACCATCCGCGGCAGCGAGCTGGGCCGCGGCAGGGGCGGGCCCCGCTGCATGAGCTGCCCACTCGAGAGGGGGGGCATCTGACCATGAGCTTCAACCTGCGCAACCGCAGCTTCCTCAAGGAGCTCGACTTCACGCCCGCGGAGTTCGGGTTCCTGCTCGGGCTCTCCGCCGAGCTCAAGCGGGCCAAGTACGCGGGCACCGAACAGCCGCGGCTCAAGGGCAGGAACATCGCGCTGATCTTCGAGAAGACCTCGACCCGCACCCGCTGCGCCTTCGAGGTCGCCGCGCACGACCAGGGCGCGCACGTCACCTACCTCGACCCGGCGGGCTCGCAGATGGGCCACAAGGAGTCGGTCAAGGACACCGCCCGCGTGCTGGGCAGGATGTTCGACGGCATCGAGTACAGGGGCTTCGAACAGGAGTACGTCGAGGAACTGGCCGCCTACGCGGGCGTGCCCGTCTGGAACGGCCTGACCGACGAGTGGCACCCCACCCAGATGCTCGCCGACATGCTCACCATGCGGGAGCACAGCGACAAGCCGCTGCACGACGTCTCCTTCGCCTACCTCGGCGACGCCCGCAACAACATGGGCAACTCGCTGCTGGTCACGGGGGCGATGCTGGGCATGGACGTACGGCTCGTCGCGCCCAGGGCGCTGCAGCCCGACACCGAGATGGTCGTCAAGCCCGCCAAGGACCTGGCCAAGCAGACGGGCGCCACGCTGACGATCACCGACGACGTCGGCAAGGGCGTCAAGGGCGTCGACTTCCTCTACACCGACGTGTGGGTGTCGATGGGCGAGCCGAAACAGGTGTGGGACGAGCGGATCAAGCTGCTCAGGCCGTACCAGATCAACGACGAGGTCGTGAAGGCGACGGGGAACGACGGCGTCAAGGTGATGCACTGCCTGCCGGCCTTCCACAACAGGGAGACCAAGGTCGGCGAGGAGATCTACGAGAAGACCGGGCTCGACGCGCTGGAGATCACCGAGAGCGTCTTCGAGTCGCCTCGCTCGATCGTCTTCGACCAGGCCGAGAACCGCCTGCACACCATCAAGGCCGTCATGGTCGCGACGCTGGGGGGCTGACGTGAAGGTGCTGGTCGCGCTGGGGGGCAACGCGCTCCTGCGACGCGGGGAGAGACCGGACGCCGACGTCCAGCAGGCGAACGTGGCCGTGGCGGTCAAGACGCTCGCCAAGGTGGCCGAGCGGCACGAGCTGATCATCACCCACGGGAACGGCCCGCAGGTGGGCCTGCTGGCGGTGGAGAGCGCCAACGACCCCAACCTGACCAAGCCCTACCCGTTCGACACGCTGGGCGCCGAGACCCAGGGCATGATCGGCTACTGGATGCAGCAGGCGTTGCAGAACGCGCTGCCGGGCCGGCAGGTGATCGCGCACGTCACCCAGACCCTGGTGTCGGCCGTCGACCCCGCCTTCGACAACCCGACCAAGTTCGTCGGCCAGGTCTACGAGCAGGCGGAGGCGGAGAAGCTGGCCGCGGAGTACGGCTGGACCGTCAAGCAGGACGGCCAGTACTGGCGTCGCGTCGTGCCCTCGCCCAAACCGCAGCGCGTGGTCGAGACGCGGCTGATCCGCAAACTGGTGCGCGACGGCGTCACCGTCGTGTGCGCGGGCGGCGGCGGCGTGCCCGTCATCCGCGACGAGAACGGCCGCCTGTCGGGCGTGGAGGCCGTCATCGACAAGGACCTGACGGGCTCGCTGCTCGCCGAGGCCCTGGAATGCGACGCCTTCCTCATCCTGACCGACGTGCCGCGTGTCATGCGCGACTTCGGCACCCCCCAGCAGACCGAGATCGGCCACACCACGCCGCACGAACTGCGTTCGATCGACTTCCCCGCCGGGTCCATGGGCCCGAAGGCGGAGGCGGTCTGCAGGTTCGTGGAGACGACGGGTGACATGGCCGCGATCGGGAAGCTGGACCAGGCCCTGGAGATCCTGGACGGCAGGGCGGGCACCATCGTCACGCCCAACGCCACCTGGCCGCTGTCCAGCACACTGTAAGGAGGAGCCCGTGGCGCTGGCCGAACGGCTGTTCCGCACCAAGCCCACCGACCAGATCGTGGCGGAGGCCGGACATGGAGAGGGCGGCGAGCTTCGCCGCACCATGTCCCTGTGGCAGCTGACGCTGTTCAGCGTCGGCGCCACGCTGGGCACGGGGATCTTCGTCATCCTCGGCCAGGCGGTGCCGAAGGCAGGACCCGCGGTGGTGCTGTCCTTCGTGCTCGCCGCCATCACGGCGCTGTTCTCGGCGCTGTCCTACGCCGAACTGGCCGGGACGATCCCCGTGTCGGGCTCGTCCTACTCCTATGCCTACGCCACGCTCGGCGAGCTCGTGGCGTGGGTGTGCGGCTGGTGCCTGATGCTGGAGTACGCGGTCTCCGTGGCGGCCGTGGCGGTGGGATGGGGCGAGTACCTCAACACCTTCCTCGAAGGCGCCTTCGGCTGGGCGCTGCCGGCCTCGATCATCCACGGCCCGATGCAGGGCGGGGTGATCAATCTCACGGCCATCGCGATCGTCGCGCTGGCCACCTGGCTGCTGCTGCGTGGCACCTCGGAGTCGGCCACCGCGAACACGATCTTCGTGTACATCAAGGTCGCGGTGCTCCTCTTCTTCTGCGTGGTCGCCTTCACCGCCTTCAACGCGGGCAACTTCACCCCCTTCGCCCCGCTGGGCATCGCCGGCATCACCGCCGCCGCCTCCCAGGTCTTCTTCTCCTACATCGGCTTCGACGCCGCCTCGACCGCAGGCGAGGAGGCCAAGAATCCCAGGCGGGACCTGCCGCTGGCGATCATCCTGTCGCTGGTCATCGTCACGGTGATCTATGTCCTGGTCGCCGTGGCGGCGATCGGCGCCATGCCGTGGACCGACTTCGACCCCGACAACACCGAGGCCAGCCTGGCGCTCATCGTCGACCTGGCCACCGGAGCCACCTGGCCTGGGCTGATCGTCTCCTTCGGCGCGGTCATCGCGATCGCCAGCGTCGTCATCACCGTGCTGTACGGCCAGACCCGCATCCTGTTCGCGATGTCGCGCGACGGGCTGATTCCCAAGATCTTCGAGAAGGTCAACCCGCGCCGCCAGGTGCCCGTCGCCAACACCCTCATCGTCTGCCTGTTCGTCGCCGTGCTCGCCGGTTTCGTGCCGCTCGGGCAGCTGGCCGAGGCCACCAGCATCGGCACGCTGTTCGCCTTCGCCATCGTCAACGTCGGCGTGCTGGTGCTCCGCCGTACCAGACCCGACCTGCCGCGCAGCTTCCGCACGCCGCTGTTCCCCGCCACGCCGGTCCTCGGCGTGATCTTCTGCCTGCTCCTCATGTCCCAGCTGGCCTGGGCCACCTGGGTCGCGTTCCTGCTGTGGACGGGCGTCGGCCTGGTGGCCTACATCATCTACGGCTACAGGCATTCGCGGCTCAACACCGGGAGCGTCCGATGAAGCTCGAGCACGTCCTCGCCGGATTCCTGCCCGACTCCCGGGGCCACGACGGCCTGATGCTCGCCGAACTGCTGTCCGCGCAGGCGGGAGCGCGCCTGAGCGTCGCCACGATCCAGCCCCCGCCCTGGAGCACGCCCGGCCCCGGCAGGGCCGACGAGAGCGCATGGCGGGCCTACCTCTTGGAGCAGGTCGAGGCGGGCTTCGAGGAGGCGCGCAAGCGGGTGGGCGAGCACGCGGCATTCGTCTCCCACTTCCACAGGGGCAGCGGCCGCGGCCTGGTCGAGGTGGCGCGCGAGATCGGCGCCGACGTCATCGTGATCGGCTCAGGGCCGCGAGGAGCCAAGGCGCGCATCTCCCTCGGCAGCACCGCCGACCAGCTCCTGCACGCCTCCCCTGTGCCGGTGCTGCTGACGCCGAAGGGCTACGCGGAGAATCCGCCGGCGCGCATCGAACGGCTGACCGTGGCCTACCGGCGCGCCCCTTCCTGTGACGCGGCTCTGGCGGTCGCCGCGGCCACCGCCGTCACGCTGGCCGTGCCGCTGCGCCTGGTGACGCTGGTGGTCGGCGCGAGCCGGGCCAGGATCGAACAGGACATGCTGGAGGGCCTGCGCGCCCAGGCCATGACCGACCTGGAGCGGGCGGCTTCGAGCCGGCGGCCCGAAGTGGCGGTCGAGACGTTGGAGGGCAGGAACGTCGCCCAGGCCATGGGCGGGACGGACTGGCTGGACGGCGAGCTGATCGTCCTGGCCTCCAGCGGTTCTGGACCCCTGCGGCGGGTCTTCCTCGGCGACACATCGGTCAAGATCATAAGGGCGGCGCCGCGTCCTGTCCTCGTTCTGCCCAGACAGCCTTCGGGCTCTCGGCAAACAGTGACGAAGTAGTGTTACGCAAGGGACATCAGTGATGTTTGAGGCGGACCCTCCCGGACCGGATTCGGCATCTTTTTTCCAATCAGCTTGACCTTAGGCGTCCACAGCTTTACCGTCACTGTCCGTAACCACACCTCGCGGCGTTCTGGGGTAAACCCCAGTGGCTCGGCTACCGAAGGTGCCTGTACGGCACCCACCCCCCGGTGGTCCGGGCAATCGTCGCAAGGGAGCACAATCTACTGAGAGCAGCACATACAAGAGCCGGGGGGCCACACGATGCCGTCTGAGTACGCCAAGTCGCTGGGTGCACGACTCCGCGCCATCCGCACCCAGCAGGGCCTGTCCCTGCATGGAGTCGAAGAGAAGTCGCGTGGACGCTGGAAAGCCGTCGTCGTGGGTTCCTACGAGCGTGGCGACAGGGCGGTCACGGTGCAGAAGCTTGCCGAGCTTGCCGATTTCTACGGCGTGCCGGTCTCGGAACTGCTGCCCGGGGGTGCGGCACCCAGCCCGCTCGGGCCCACGCCGAAGCTTGTGATCGACCTGGAGCGCCTGGCGACGCTGCCCAAGGAGAAGGCGGGTGCTCTGGCGCGCTACGCGGCCACCATCCAGAGCCAGCGTGGAGACTACAACGGCAAGGTCCTTTCCATCCGGCAGGAGGACCTGCGTTCGCTTGCCGTCATCTATGACAAGTCGCCCAGTGAGCTGACCGAGGAGCTCATCAGCTGGGGTGTGCTGGACGCGGAGGCCCGCAGGGCCGTCGAGTCCTTCTGAAGGCTCTTGTAGGCGCGGGTGGGGCGCTTCCCTGGATCTCCCGGGAAGCGCCTCTTTCGTCGTCTCGTGGCACCGGCCGTCCCGCAGGGGCACCCCGTATCCTGCGGCGGCCGGGATCACCTGCGGCGGCCGGGGTCTTCTGTGGCGGCGAGTCTCCTGCGGCGGGTCTCCTGCGGCTGCGGGTCTCCTGCGGCTGCCGGGCGAGGAGTTCGCCTCCGAACGCAAGGTCAGGCGGATCCGCTGAGGCGGGCGAACTCCCACGGGTCGTGCGCGGAGAACACCCGCACCTCGTCGGAATGGTCACGCACCAGCTCGCGCAGCCGCTCCTGGTTGGCCACCCGCAGTTCGGCGTCCACCTGCGAGTCCAGCTGCACGAAGTCGAACAGCGGGTGCGACGCGGGGTCGGCCGGGTCGATCTCCTTGTGGTAGAAGTACGCGTCGCCCGCGTGCAGGAACCATCCGTCCCCGTTCCTGACGGCGACGGCCGCGTGTCCTGCCGTGTGCCCGCCCAGCGGCACCAGGAGGAAGTCCTGCGAGAGTCCGCGCAACGGCTGGGCCCCGGCGAAGCCGAACCACTCCTCCCCCGCGTCCGCGCCGTACAGCTGCCAGTTGGGCCCGTGCCACCAGTGGGCGGGACGGTAGCGGCGGCTCGGTCCCTCTGCCATCGCCGCCGCGTGCTCGGCCTCCATGACGTGCACGCTGGCTTCGGGGAAGTCGGGCAGCCCTCCCGCGTGGTCGACGTCGAGGTGGGTCAGCACGATGTGGCGCACGTCGGCGGGGTCGTGGCCGAGGTCGGCCAGCCGGCGCAGCGCGGTCTCGGCCCTGTCGAGCCTGGGGGTGACCAGCTCGACCCACTCGGGATCGAGGACCTGGCCAGGCTGTTCGACCGAGTCGACCCCGAGGCCGGTCTCGACCAGGACGAGGCCATGGGCATCGGTCTCGACCAGCAGCGCGTGGCTGACGGCGGGGGCCGGTTCGAGTCCTTCGTAGGTGGGGTCGACGGTGCGCATGGAGGCCAGGTTCAGATGGTGAACTTTCGTCATGCCCCCTACACTGCGACTTGAAGCGCGGTTCAAGTCAAGGGGGCGTCACGGATGCTGCTCGACATCGGCGAGGTGGCCCAGCGGTCGGGTCTCGCGGCCTCCGCGCTGCGGTTCTACGAGCGCAAGGGACTGATCAGCGCGACCGGGCGTAACGGGATCAGGCGGACGTACGAGCCGGAGACGCTCAGCCGGCTGGCGCTGATCGCCTGTGCGAGGAGCGCGGGGTTCACGTTGACGGAGATCGGCCGGCTGCTGCACGCCAAGCCGTCCGACGACGCGCTGCGCGAGCGGATGGCGGAGAAGGCGAGCGAGCTGGACGACCGCATCGCCCAGCTCACCAGGATGCGCGACAGCCTGCGCCACGCGGCCTCCTGCACGCACGACCCGCTCATCGCGTGCCCGGAGTTCAAGCAGGTGGTACGGGGAACCGGCTGAGCCGACCGGCGGGTGCCTGAGCGGCTGCGGCGCCGACCCGTCGCCCGCGCCGTACAGCCGAGCCGACGCCGGACACCACCCACCGAGCCGGGCCGCGAGCCCGCCCTGACCGTGGAGGCCGGCACGACCAGCGGCGCCTGGCCGCGAGCCCCCAGGAGCCACCGTCCACGATCGTGGGCCCGTCGGCGACCACGGCGGCCAGGCATAGGGGTCGCGGTCGATCCCGCCCGCAGGCCGCCCCGCATCAGGGAACGCCAGCCGATGTCAGCGCCCGACGACCTGTCGCCGCAGCAATCACATCCAGCCGCTCATCTTGCGCCGGCCGACAGCCCGGCGGCCGGATGCAAGGGTTGCGGTCGATTCCACCCACGGGCCACCCCGCATCCGGGAACGCCGTTCGTCGGCCCGGCGGCCTACGCCCGGGCGGCGGTCGCCCTGGTGCTGAACGTTTCTCGGCCCCGGCATCCGTTCTGGCGGAAGACACCGGGGGTTCGGCCAGGCGACGCGAGGAACAACGCGACGCGAGGAACGGAGTGAGGAGAAGGGGGAGTCCGGCTCGCGGAGGGATCGAGCCGGACGGCCTGCCGGGCGGGCGCTTCGTCCTCCCACCGACGAGAACGAGACGACCGGCCGTGAACCTGGGCCAGGGGAAAAGGGGAGACGGGGAGACGGGCCCTCAGCCCGCCAGGGGAACGTTGACGGGAAGGGCGGGCTGCCCGGGGACGCCGAGGATCTCCTCGACCGTGGCGACGAACGTCTCCGCCTCGGCCAGGAGCTCGTCGGCGTCGGCCATGGTCACGCCGCGCACCATGCCGGCCTCCGCGGCGGCACGCTTGGCGGCGCTGATCGAGAAGTAGGCCGCCCACTCGGCGAGCCTGGGCTCGGCCTCGGGCAGCAGCTCCCACGCGCTGCGCAGCCTGCGCCTGCGGCCCTCCATCGGGCGCGGACGCGCGGCCAGGATGGCCGCCGCCGCGCGCAGGGCGGCGAGGTGTGCGGCGACGTAGCGGGTGGCGGGGGTGCGGGCCGTCACGGCGTCGGCCAGGCAGGTGCGTGAGTCGGTGAGATGCGCCCTGACTGCGGGCGACAGGCGGGGCCCGTGCGTGTCGCTGAGCCTTGTCGTCATGCCAGCCTCCTTTGAGGGGTCTTGGCGGCCCCGGCGTTTCCGCCGGTGAAGCCAACACTTGCAGACCCCACCGACATTTCCGCCGGGCGGCCGGACGAGGAGCTTCCCCTCTCCCCGTCCGGCCAGCGCGCGCCCACTCGTCTCCGCCGACGACGAGGACGCGCCCTTCGCCCGTGGAACCCGACCGCGGGCCCCGCATGGGGGTAGCGGGAACCCGCGACCAGGCTCTTCGACGTGAGCCGCGAGCCTCACGTCACTCCGTCGAACATAATTTCGATGACCATGAATGTCAACCGAATCGCGAACACAGGTTCGATCAATCGGCTTGACCTGCGAAGGCGGCGACGGAGAGCGCGAGGCATGACAAGGGCACGGCCGTCCGCGAGGGAACGTCACCCCAGGGCGTGTCGCCCGACGGCCCGACGACGCGGGTCACGTCGTCGGGGAGGTCAGCGTGCCTCGTCCGCGCGGGTGATGGCGCCGGACGGGCAGAGCGTGAGCGCGCGGGCGACCGCGGCCTCGGCCTCTGGTGGCACCTCGGCGACCTTCAACACGACCAGGCCCTCGTCCTCGTCCTGGTCGAACACCAGCGGCGCGGTCAGCACGCACATGCCGGCGCCGATGCACACGCCCCTGTCGGCGTTGATCCTCACCAGGCCACCTCCAGGGAGTGGACGCCGTAGATGCTCATGTCCGTGCGCATCGGCACCTCGTCGGCGGGGACCGCCAACCGGAGCGAAGGGAAGCGCTTGAGCAGGGCGGGGTAGGCGACCCGCATCTCGATCCTGGCCAGTTGCTGTCCGAGACACTGGTGGATGCCGTGACCGAAGGTCAGGTGGCCGCTCGCGGGCCGCCGTACGTCCAGGACGGCGGGGTCGGGGTAGCGCGCGGTGTCGCGGTTCGCGGCGGGGATGGACAGCGCGACGCAGTCCCCCGCCTTGATCAGCGTGCCCGCGACGACGACGTCCTCCATGGCGGTCCTCGTCGGGCCGAAGTGGATGATCGACAGGTAGCGGAGCAGTTCCTCCACCGCGTTGTCGATCACGGAGGCGTCGTCGCGGACGATCGCGAGCTGGTCGGGGTTCTGGAGCAGCGCGAACGTGCCGAGCCCGAGCATGTTGGCGGTCGTCTCGTGCCCCGCCACCAGCAGCAGGAAGCCCATGCCGGCGATCTCGTCGTCGTTCAGCTCTCCACTGGCGACGAGTCCGGTGAGCATGTCGTTCTCCGGCTCGGCACGCTTGCGCGCGATGAGGGTGTAGAAGTACTTGATCAGGTCGCTGACCGCGGCCGCCAGTTCCTCGGGGGAGCTCTCCAGCCGGAGCAACCGCGACGAGTCGCGCTGGAACTGCTCCCTGTCCTCGTACGGCACGCCGAGCAGCTCGCAGATGACCAGCGAGGGGATCGGCAGCGCGAAGGAGCGCACCAGGTCGGCGGGCGGACCCTGGCGTTCCATCTCGTCGAGGCAGTCCGCGGCGATCTCCTCGATGCGGGCCCTGAGCAGGTTCATCCTGCGTACGGTGAACTGCCCGGTGAGGAGCCTGCGGTAGTGCGTGTGTTCGGGCGCGTCCATCCGAAGGAAGAACCCCGCCGGCACGTCGCTCTCCGGCAGCCTGCGCGACATGAGGAGCGGATGCAGCCGCCGGGGGTCGGTGCTGAAGCGGGGATCGGCCAGCATCGCGCGGCCGGCCGCGTGTCCGGTCACGAGCCAGCCCTCGTGCCCGTCCGCGAACGTCAGCGGCCGCACCGGCGCGGGGTCGCCGAACAGCTCGTCGGGCGGGTCGAACGTGCGCTGCCGGGTCATCGGGTAGGTCATTCCGCACTCCTTCGTGAGATCGACACCTCCAGAAAACATCATCGAATGCAAAAATTCAATCAGTGCAGTACATTAGTTCCATGACGGACGAGGCAGGGCTTAGAGCGCGCAAAAAGGCCAAGACCCGGCGCGCTCTCGTCGAGGGCGCGATGCGGCTGTTCGCCGAGAAGGGGTTCGAGCAGACCACGCTCGCCGAGATCGCCGCCTCGGCCGAGGTGTCGACGCGCACGTTCTTCAGCTACTTCGCCTCCAAGGAGGAGGTCGTCTTCTTCGACGCCGACGAGCGTCTCGGCAGGACCCTCGCCATGGTCGGCCACAGGCAGGAGGGCGAGTCGGTCGCGCAACTGCTGCTGCGGGTGGTCGAAGCGGGCGCGACCTGGGAGGACGAGTTCGCCTCCCGGCTGGCGGCCGAGCGCTTCCGGCTGGTGATGACGGTGCCCGCGCTCCAGGCGAGGGCGCTCCACCTGCTGTTCGACAGCCAGCGGCGGGTTGCCGAGGCGCTGTGCGCGGCCTATCCGGACGAGCTCGACCCCGTGTCGGCCGCGGCGGCCGTGGGGGCGATGGTCGGCGCGGCCAAGCTGGCCGCCGTCATGAGCCTGGCGAAGGGCGAGCCGTACGCGGAGGCGTGGACGGCGGTGCGCAGGGCCGCCCAGGTCGTGGCCGGCGGGCTCGACGCGCTCGGCCGCCCGGCGAGAGCGACCGCATGACCCGCCCTTCGCGTCCCAGCTCTTCACGCTCTGGGAAGGACGCCCTTGACGACCATCCAGATCCGGCAGCCGCACGACCGGGCCTGCGGCGAGGTCCGCACGACGGAGATCCCCCGCGGGGCAGTTCCTCATCGAGGCCGCCTCCGTGCTCACATGGGACGTCAGGGAGAGCCCGGAGGGCATCCTGGAGGTCCTGGTGAGGCCCGCCGTCGCCAGGGTGCTCAGGATCGCCTGGCGGCTCCCCTGCGTGGACGTGACGGCCTACTGGAGCCATGACAGCAACGAGCACAGCGACGGCGGGAACCGGGAGCCTGGAGGGCGCGCGCCCCGGGAGGACGCGCGCCCCGCGCAGAAGCGGACGCGGACGCCGGACCGGCGTGCCGTACGGCTAGCGCTTGAAGCGGCCGCGGACGTGCACGGGCACGCCCTTGCCGAGCATCCCCGGCAGCACCTCGGCCACGTTCATCGGCAGTCGCACGCAGCCGTGGGAGGCCGGGTACAGCGGAACCGACAGCGCCCCGTGGAAGGCGATGCCGCCGTTGAAGAAGATCGGGTTGTAGAGCTGGCCCAGGTACGACTTGTGCCAGCCCGACGCCCGCCACGTCGTCCTGAAGTCGCCCGCCGGCGTGCTCGCCGACCCGCAGAAGCGCTGCGACTTGCCCTGCCACACGGCCGTCTCGCAGTACGGCACGCCGCTGCCCGACGAGGTGTGGGAGATCAGCTTCACCTGGTCGTCGACGTAGTAGACCATGATCTGCTTGGCCAGGTTGACCTCGACCCTGGTGGGCTTGCCGTTCTTGACCAGGATCTGCGGCGACCTCGGGTTCTCCAGCGCGGCCCATGTGCGCTTGCCGATGGTGCTGGTCGGCCTGATCCCGTTGACCTTCTGGAACGCCCACACGGCGGCGAGGGTGGTGCCTCCGTACCTGCCGTCGGGCTTGCCCGGCATGTAGCTGAGCTGCTTGAGCCGCTTCTGCAGCCACACGACCGCAGCGCCCTTCGAGCCGAGCTTCAGCGTCTTGTCAGGCGCGGTGACGACCTTCTCCACCTGCGCGACCGCGCCCGCCGCGGTGACGGGCGAGTCGATGCGCGCGACCGCGGCGGCGGGCCGCGTCTCCTGCGGGACAGCCGAGCCGCACGCTGAGAGAACGACGGTGCCCACCGTCAAGAGAGCAGCCAGGCCGAGCTGGCGTCGAGCTCCCATGCATCCATCCCCTCAAATGATTAACAATCGAATCAAAGGACCCTAGCGCACCACCATGTACCGGCAATTCTTGGGTCAATCTGTTTAGAGTGGGCGCATGCCCGAAAAGTTCTTGCACCCGAACGCTGTTCGCGTGGCATCGGCCCTGCGTGAGCTGGGCGCCACCGGGGAGATCGTGGTCCTGCCGGAATCGGCGCCCACGGCCACCGCGGCGGCCGGCCAGCTGGGTTGCGAGGTCGGCGCCATCGCCAACAGCCTGATCTTCGACGCCGACGGCGCGCCCCTGCTCGTCCTGACCAGCGGCGCGCACCGCGTGGACGTCGAGCTGATCGCCCGCACGGCGGGGGTTCAGCGGGTGCGCAGGGCCGCTCCCGAGTTCGTCCGCGAGGCGACAGGGCAGCCCATCGGCGGTGTCGCGCCCGTCGGGCATCCCGCCCCCATCCGCACGTTCGTCGACACGTGGCTGGACAAGCACCACGAGGTGTGGGCCGCGGGCGGGCACCCGCACACCGTCTTCCCCACGACGTTCGACGAACTCCTGCGCATCACCGACGGCACGGCGGTCGAGGTCGAGTGATCGAGATCCGCGGTACGGGACCTGCGGAGTTCACCGAGCGGCTCGACACGGTGATGGGCATCTACACGGCCGCCATGAACCCGCCGGCGGACCAGATCGCGGGCCGGCGGGCGATCATGCGGGGGCACGGCGCCAACCCCGCCTTCCGCTGCCTGTTCGCCGCGCCGCCCGACGGCAGGGCCGTCGCCTTCGCCTACGGCTTCCACGGCCAGGCAGGACAGTGGTGGCACGACGTCGTCTACCGCGCGCTGCGTGAGAGATCGGGCGTCGCGGTGGCCGACGCGTGGCTCGGCGACTCGCTGGAACTGGCCGAGATCCACGTCCACCCCGACTACCAGGGCAAGGGCATCGGCAGGGCGCTCGTCCACGCCCTGTGCGAGGGGCGGCCCGAGCGCTCGGCCGTCCTGTCGACGCACGACCAGCCGACCGCCGCCAGGCATCTCTACCGGGCGCTCGGCTTCACCGACCTGCTCACCCGGTTCGTCTTCCCCGGGGGCCACGAGCACTACGCCATCGCGGGCACGCCCCTGCCCCTCCCCTGACCGGCTACGGGGAGCCGGGCCCTGCGGCAGGCCCGGTCAGGCGGACAGGGCGGCGGGCTGGATCAGCTGGAAGACCTCACGCGTCGCGCTCGACCTGTTGAAGGTGATGAAGTGGATGCCGGGCGCGCCCTCGTCGAGCAGCCGCTGGCACAACTCTGCCCCGTGGTCGATGCCCAGCCGCCTGACCGCGGCGGGGTCGTCGGCCACGGCCTCGAAGCGGGCGGCGACATCCGGCGGGAACGGCGCGCCCGACAGCTGCTCCGACCTGGCGATCGTGCTCATCTTCGTGACGGGCATGATGCACGGGATGATCGGGGTGTCGCAGCCGCTCGCGGCCACCCTGTCCCTGAGCCTGAGGTAGTCGTCGGCCTGGAAGAACATCTGGGTGATCGCGTAGTCGGCGCCCGCCGCGCACTTCCTGACGAAGTGCGCGGTGTCGCTCTCGATGGACGGCGAGCGCGGATGCTTGTACGGGAAGGCCGCGACGCCGACGCAGAAGTCACCCGCCTGGCGGATCAGCTTGACCAGCTCCTCGGCGTAGAGCACGCCTTCGGGGTGCTGGATCCACTCGCCGTTGGGGTCGCCGGGCGGGTCGCCCCTGACGGCCAGGATGTTGCGCACCCCCGCGTCGGCGAAGCGCCCGACGAGGTGGCGGAGCTCACGGATGGAGTGGTTGACCGCGGTGAAGTGCGCCACAGGGGTGAGCGTGGTCTCATGGGCCAGCCGCTCCACGATGTCGACCGTGCGGTCCCTGGTGGAGCCGCCCGCGCCGTAGGTCACGGACACGAACGTCGGCCGCAGCGCCTCCAGCTCCCTGATGGACCGCCAGAGCTGGCGCTCGCCCTCCTCGTTCTTCGGCGGGAAGAACTCGAAGGAGAAGGAACGGCCGCCAGAGGCGAGGAGATCGCGGACCGTGGGGACGCGATCGGGAAGGACGGAGGGTCGACCCAGAGCCATAATCCAAGGCTACCGGTACGGATGCGGGCGCCGTCGCCACGTCCATATGACGGGAGCGGGAGATCGAAACGTTGGCTACAGCCCGTTACTCTCATGGCATGAGCATGGACACCCTCCGCACCGAGGTTGATCGGTCCCTCGGGGAGTTCCTCGACCGGCAACGCCCCATCGTCAACGGCCCGGACCTCGTCCCCTTGCTCAACGCGGCCAGGGAACTGCTCGCGGGCGGCAAGCGGCTGCGTCCCGCGTTCTGCTACTGGGGATGGCGCGCGGCGGGCGGCTCCGACGAGCCGGGCATCTTCGTCGCGGCGGCCTCGCTGGAGCTGCTGCAGGCCAGCGCCCTGGTGCACGACGACGTGATGGACAAGAGCGACCTGCGCAGGGGCATGCCCTCGGCGCACCGCCGCTTCCAGCGCCTGCACGAGAAGAGCGACTGGTACGGCTCGGCCGAGCAGTTCGGCGAGGGCGCGGCGATCCTGCTGGGCAACCTGCTGCTGATCTGGTCGGGCGAGATGTGGCGCTCATGCGGGCTGCCCCACCTGAACGCCACCCAGCCCTACCACGACCACATGCGCACCGAGCTGATGTGCGGGCAGTACCTCGACCTGCTGGAGCAGGCGCACGGCGAGAACACCTTCGAGTCGGCCTTGCGGGTGGCGCTCTACAAGAGCGGCAAGTACTCGGTGGAGCAGCCCCTCAGGCTCGGCCTCACGCTGGCCGCGGGCGGGAACGCGCCGTGGATCGACGAGCTGTGCGTGGAGTACGGCAACCGCGTCGGCATCGCCTTCCAGCTGCGCGACGACATCCTCGGCGTGTTCGGCGACCCCGTCGAGACCGGCAAGCCCGCCGGTGACGACCTGCGCGAGGGCAAGCGCACCATGCTCATCGCCCGCACCCTGGCCTCGGCGACCCCCGAGGACGCCGCGACCGTCCGCAGGCTGCTCGGCGACCCCGACCTCGACGCGGAGGGGGTGGCCGAGCTGCGCGGCATCATCGAGGGCAGCGGCGCGCTCAAGGCGTGCGAGGAGATGATCGGCACGTACCTGGAGGAGGCACTGACCTCGCTCGACGACGCGCCGATCACCGCCGAGGCCCGTGCGGCGCTGGCCGAGCTGGCGGTGGCCGCCACCACGCGCAAGACCTGAGCGGCCCCGCTACGACGCCAGCCGCTTGGCGAACTCGGCGGCGGCCGCCCCCGGGTCGTCGGCCTCGGTGATCGCCCTGACGACCACGACGCGGCTCACGCCGTAGGACCTGACCTCGTCCAGGTTGTCGAGGTCGATGCCGCCGATGCCGAACCATGGACGGTCACCGAGCGTCGCCGCGTACCTGAGCAGGTCGGGGCCGGGCGCCGGCCGTCCCGGTTTCGTCGGGGTGGGCCAGATCGGACCGCAGCAGTAGTAGTCGACGCCCTCCTCGACGGCGGCGGCGGAGGCCTCCCCCGCCGCATGGGTGGACCTGCCGATGAGGATGTCGTCGCCGAGAATCTCCCGCGCGACGGTCACCGGCAGGTCGTCCTGGCCGAGGTGGAGGATGTCGGGCCTGGCCGCGAAGGCGAGGTCCGCCCTGTCGTTGACCGCCATGAGCTTGCCGTGGCGGTCGCACGCGTCGCGGAAGACCTCGAGCAGCGCGAGCTCCTCGCGCGCCTCCAGGCCCTTCTCCCTGAGCTGGACGATGTCGACCCCGTTGCTCAGCACCGCGTCGAGGAAGTCGGCCAGGTCGCCGCGCTCCCTCCTGCCGTCGGTGCAGAGGTAGAGCCTGGCCTCAGAAACCGAGCGCCTGGGCACGCCGCTTGACCTCGGTGTGGCGACCGGCCTTGATCGCGTCGATGGGCGAGCCGGGCAGGGACTCGTCGGGAGTGAACAGCCAGCGCATCGCCTCGACGTCGTCGTAACCCGCGTCCAGCAGGAGCATGAGCGTGCCGGACAGGCCCTTCACCACGTCCTTGCCGTCGAGGAACACCGCTGGGACCTGAGGGCCGCCGGAGCCCCGCCGTACGCCGAGGAGCTTGTGGTCCTTCAGGAGCTGCTTGGCCCGCCCGATCGTGAGGTCGAGGCGGTCGGCCACTTCGGGGAGCGTCAGCCACTCACCCACGAGCTGGTCCGTTTCCCGGTCTATCTGCGCAACAGAAAGCGTCACGAATCCACCACTACCACATCGCATCCATCTTCAAACTACACAGTCACGTATCGCGACCTCGGGATCTTCCAGTCTGAGGGGGTCCATGCGCTGCCCTGACTCGATGATCCTCCGGCCCTGGACGAGGTCGCGGGGCTTGTTGACCGTCAGCACCCCCGCGAGCCTGTCTTCGTCTGTCAACCAGCAGACCGACCACTTGGCCGCCGTGGGATCGCCACGGCGCAGCAGGCGCGCGCCCGCGTGGTGGCCCGCGTACTGCACCATGTGGCCGAACTGCTCCGACCAGAAGTACGGGACCGGATCGTACACGGCGTCGTCGCCCAGCAGCGTCGCCACGGCGACCTCGGGGGCGTTGAGCGCGGTGTCCCAGTGCTCCACCCGCAGTCTGGTGTGGAAGCGGCGCGACCACCACGCGGCGCAGTCGCCGACGGCGACGACGTTCGGCAGGGAGGTCCTCAGGTGCTCGTCGGTGACGACCCCGTTGTGCAGGTCGATGTCGGAGCCCGCGAGCCACTCGACCGCCGGGCGGACGCCGATGCCCGCCACCACCACGTCGGCCTCGATGAAACCGCCGTTGACCAGCGACACCCCTCCCTCGTCGACGGAGGCGACCATGGTGTCGAGCCGTAGGTCCATCCCCTCGTACCAGGGGATGGTGTCGGCGCCCACCTCGCGGCCGACCACGTGCGAGAGCGGCGTGGGACCCGCCTCCAGGACCGTGATCTCGCAGCCCGCCCTGCGCGCGGCCGTGGCCACCTCGGCGCCGATCCAGCTCGCCCCGATGATCGTGACCTTGGCGTTCTCGACCAGCAGGGCGCGCAGGGTCAGGGCGTCGTCGAGGGTGCGCAGCACGTGCTGGCGGCCCTCGCCGTGGAGCCTGATCGGCTCGGCTCCTGTGGCGATGACCAGGCCGTCGTAGGAGATCTCGCCCTCGGTCGTCTCCACCACGCCGTCGCGCAGCCCCTTGGCCGACACCCCCGGCCTGTGCTCCACGTCCATGGCGTCGAGATCGGAGTCGACGAAGCTGGAGTCGGCGGTGCCGAGCAGCACGGCCTTCGACAGGGGCGGACGGTCGTAGGGCCGGTGCCGCTCCTCCCCGATCAGCGTGATCCTGCCGCTGAATCCGCGAGACCTGAGGGCCTCGACGCTGCGTATGCCTGCCAGTCCCGCGCCCACAACCACGACATGATTCACGCTCATGACCTTAACCAATCCACCGCCGGCGACCAGGGTCCGGGCCATGAGTAGGCTTGTTCGGAGAAGACGCGCGGGAGTCCGGCCGTACCGGGCTGAGAGGAAGGCTTCGAAGGGCCTTCGACCGCAAGACACCTGATCCGGATCATGCCGGCGAAGGGAGCGAGATGGATCTGATCGTGGGCGGCGGCGTGGTGGGCCTGTCCGTCGCCTGGCGTCTGGCCCGCTCGGGCGCCCGGGTCACGGTGATCGACCCGGCCCCGGCCTCGGGCGCCTCTCACGCGGCCGCCGGCATGCTGGCCCCGGTCAGCGAGGTGTCCTACACCGAGGAGCCGCTGCTCAGGCTGGGGCTGGCGGCCCTCGAACGCTGGCCCGCCTTCGCCGCCGAACTGGAGGCCGACAGCGGGCTCGCCCTCGACTACCGCACGCAGGGCACCATGGACCTCGCCTTCGGCTCCGACGACATGGCGGCGCTCGAGGAGCTGGCGGCGTTCATGGACAAGCTCGGGCTGCCGGTGCGGCGGCTGACGGGGCGCGAGTGCCGCCGCCTGGAGCCGATGCTGGCGCCGTCGGTCAGAGGTGGCGTGCTCGCCGAGGGCGACGCGTGGGTGGACCCCAGGCGCGTCACCGCGGCCCTGCTGGCCGCCCTGGAGCGGTCCGGCGTCCCTGTGGAACGGCGGCGCGTGACAGAGCTGGTCCGCGACGGCACGGCCGTGGTGGGCGTACGGCTGGCCCCTGACGAGAAGACGGGCGCCGGCGACGTCGTGCTCGGCGACCGGGTCGTGCTGGCGGCGGGCGCGTGGAGCGGCGGCCTGGCCGGCCTGCCCGTGCGCCCTGTCAAGGGCCAGATCATGCGCCTGCGCTCGCCCTCCCCTCTGCTGGGCAGATGCGTGCGCGGCATGGTCCACGGCTCGCCCGTCTACCTGGTGCCGCGCGGTGACGGCGAGCTGGTCGTCGGCGCCACCCAGGAAGAGCTCGGCTTCGACACCCGGGTGACGGCCGGCGGCCTGTACGAGCTGCTGCGCGACGCGAGGGAACTGGTCCCCGGCGTCACCGAGCTGCAGGTGGCCGACATCGAGGCGGGCCTGCGGCCGTGCACCCCCGACAACCTGCCGCTCATCGGCCCGTACGGCCCCGGCCTCACCCTGGCCACCGGACACCACAGGGGCGGCGTGCTGCTGTCCCCTCTCACCACCGCGCTCCTCCAGGGCGAGGAGGGCGACCTGGCCGCCCTGTGCTCGCCGCAGCGGTTCCAGACAGCCGGACAAGGAAGTATCTGATGCACGTGACGATCAACGGGGCCGCGCACGACGTGCCCGACGGCACCACCGTGGCCCAGGCCGTCCAGCGGCTGACGTCCCAGACCACGGGCGTGGCCGTGGCGGTCAACGACGAGGTGGTCACCAGGGGTACGTGGGCGACCACGGCGCTGGCCGACCGCGACAGGATCGAGATCCTCACGGCGGTGCAGGGTGGATGAGCTGATCATCGCCGGAGAGAAGTTCTCCTCCAGGCTCATCATGGGCACCGGAGGCGCGCCCTCCCTCGAGGTGCTCGACCAGGCGCTGGTCGCCTCCGGCACCGAGCTGACCACCGTCGCCATGCGCCGCCTCGACCCCGGCGCCAGGGGCTCGGTCCTCGACGTGCTGCGCTCGCGCCAGATCAAGGTCCTGCCGAACACCGCGGGGTGCTTCACGGCGGGTGAGGCGGTGCTGACGGCGCGGCTGGCCCGCGAGGCGCTGGGCACGAACTGGGTCAAGCTCGAGGTCATCAACGACGAGCGGACGCTGCTGCCCGATCCGATCGAGACGTTCGACGCGGCCGAGCGGCTGGTGGCCGACGGGTTCGTGGTCCTGCCGTACATCGGGGACGACCCGGCGCTGGCGCGGCGGCTGGAGCAGGCCGGGTGCGCGGCGGTGATGCCGCTGGGCGCGCCGATCGGCTCGGGGCTCGGCATCCGCAACCCGCACAACATCGAGCTGATCGTGGAGGCCGCCTCGGTGCCGGTGATCCTCGACGCGGGCATCGGCACGGCGAGCGACGCGGCGCTGGCGATGGAGCTCGGCTGCGACGCCGTGCTGCTGGCGACGGCGGTCACCCGGGCGCAGCGGCCCGAGCTGATGGCATCGGCGATGCGCGCCGCGGTGCAGGCGGGACGGCTGGCCCGCCAGGCGGGCCGCATCCCCCGCCGCCGCTACGCCGAGGCGTCCTCCCCGACCACCCTCTGACCCCGCCCTCCGACCCCGGCGATCTTTCAGAGCACGGCCCTCCTGCTCCCTCCGGAAGCCCCGCCGGCCGCCGGTCTCCTCGAGAAGACCGCGCCGTCCCCTCCCTCTGCCCCGCGGGCCGGCGGGGATGGCAGGCGCGGCGGTGCGCCCGTCCGGGGGTTGCCGACGAGAGGCGGAGAAGCCCCGTCCGCCGGCACGCGCGACACCCCGGGAAACCCCGGCCAGACGGCCACCCGCACGTCCCACAGGCCTGTTCAAGATCATGAATCAAACGGGCATCGGTTTGGGATTGTCGGGCCCTGCCGGGGGCGAATCGCCCGTAAACTCTGCGGGGTGGACACGACGATCGCGGACCCCCTGGTAGGGCGACTGCTCGACGGGCGCTATCGCATCGAGTCCCGGATCGCCCGGGGCGGGATGGCGACGGTCTACCTTGCGCTCGACATCCGGCTCGACCGCACGGTCGCGCTGAAGGTCATGCACTCCTCGCTGGCCGAGGACCCGGCGTTCGTGCGCAGGTTCATCGGCGAGGCCAAGTCGGTGGCCAGCCTCTCGCACCCCAATGTGGTGCACGTCTTCGACCAGGGTACCGACGGCGACGTGGTGTACCTGTCGATGGAGTACGTGCCCGGCAAGACGCTGCGCGACGTGCTGCGGGCGCGGGGCAGGCTGCCCGCCCGCGAGGCGCTGGAGATCATGATCCCGGTGCTGGCCGCGCTCGGCGCCGCCCACCAGCAGGGCATGGTCCACCGTGACATGAAGCCGGAGAACGTCCTGCTGACCGACGACGGCAGGGTCAAGGTCGTCGACTTCGGCCTTGCCAGGGCCATCGAGGCGACGAACCAGACGCGCACGGGCATGATGATCGGCACGATCGGCTACATGTCGCCCGAGCAGGTGACCACCGGAGGAGCCGACGTCCGCAGCGACGTCTACGCCGCCGGCATCATGCTGTTCGAGCTCGTGACCGGCCGCCAGCCGTACGACGGCGAGACGCCGATGTCGGTCGCCTACCGGCACGTTCACGACACCGTCCCGCCGCCCTCCTCGCTGATCCCCGAGGTGCCACCGCTGATCGACACGCTGGTGGCCCAGGCGACCGCGCGCGATCCGCAGGACCGTCCGGCCGACGCCTCCGCGATGCTGGTGGCGGCCGTCGACGCGCACAGGATGGTGCCGAGGGAGTCGAGCCCGCCGTACTCGACGGGCCAGCACTTCATGCCCAACGCCTCGCAGCCGCATCCGCAGCAGCCCTCCCAGCCGAAGGTGGCCGCGCCGAACCCGACGCTGGTGGCGCCCCGCGCCGAGGTGCTGACCGCGCCCGCGGGGCAGGGCGGCGAGCCGCCCGCGCACAGGCGCGCCCGGAGCGGGTTCAGGCCCAACTGGTTCCTGGTGACGCTGGCCGCGCTGATGGTGGTCGCGGTCGGCCTGACCGGCTGGTACTTCGCGCAGAACAAGTACGCGATCGTGCCCGACCTCGTCGGGCGGAGCATCGCCGTCGCCAAGAGCGAGGCCGCCAAGAACGGCTTCGTGGTGAAGGTGGCGCAGGGGCAGTACGACGAGAAGATGGAGGAGGGCAAGGTGCTGAGCACCGACCCCGCCTCCAAGACCGAGGTGGAGATCGGCCAGACGATCACGATCGTGCCCTCGCTCGGCGCCAAGCGGGTGACCGTGCCCAACCTCGAGGGTCTCGACCAGAACAGCGCGGCGGTCAAGCTGGCCGAGCAGGGCCTCAAGGTCGGCAAGGTGACCAAGGTCGCCAACCCGAAGGTGCAGCGCGGTCTCGTGACGCAGACCAGGCCGAGTATCGGCGACAGCGTCAAGGAGGGCACCCGCGTCAACCTGGTGCTGAGCGCGGGGCTGGTGATGCCCGACGTCAGCGGCATGTCCAAGGACGAGGCCGCCCAGTTCCTCACCGAGCAGGGCTTCCAGGTACAGGTCAACGAGGTCGACGACGACGCCGAGCCGTGCCAGGTCATCTCGCAGAACCCCAGGCCGAAGGCCGAGGTCGACCCCGGCACGATGACCAGCGTCACGGTCTCGCGCTGCGGTGGCGGCTGGATGGACTGGTTCGGCAAGAACAACAGCCAGGCCGAGGACCAGACCGAGTTCAGGATCGTCCCGAACGTCGTGTTCAAGAGCGTGCGGGACGCGACGACGGAGCTGCAGCAGCAGGGCTACCGGGTGAGGGTGCGCAATCTGACGAACGGCGAGCAGGTGCGCTTCCAGCGTCCGCTGGCCGGGGAGGAGCGCCCCGCCAACACCACGGTGACGATCTGGCGCTGAGCGGCCGGAACGTTCTCCGGCCTGAGACGGTAGACCGGGGTGTGAGACTCACTGCGGCCCTGCCCGCCGCCCTGGTCGCCCTTCTGGCCGCCGTCGCGGGGTGCACCCCGGCGGGCGGCACCTCCGCGACCGCCCCGCGCTCCGGTACTTCCACCCAGGCCGCTCAGGGCACACAGGCCGCTCAGAGCACGCAGGCCAACCAGAACACCCAGGCCACCCAGGCCGCGCAGCCCACCCAGGAGGCGGTTCCCGGCCGCGGCGCGGCGGCGGAGACCGCCCGCCACGGTCCCGGCGACCCCATGCCGCCCGTCTCGGGGCGTCCGCTGGAGCCGGGCAGCGGGCTGCGCCTGCTGGTCACCGGCGAGGGCGAGGTCTTCAGGCTCGACGTGGACTCGCGCGTCCGCACCCGCGTGCGCGGCCTGCCGTACGGCGAGCGGACCTGGGCCTTCACCGCGGGCTCGCGCGAGCTCGTCATGTCCACCCCGGACGACGCCGACGCCGGAGGCCGCCTGTTCCTGCTGACCGGCGACCGGGCCCGCCCGCTCGGCGGTACGGCGCTCTTCGCGTTCGCCGCCGCCGACGGCAAGGGCGTGTGGACGCTCCAACGGGTCAGGGCCGACGAGTGCCGCCTGCGCCCGCTCGACTTCCGCGGCCGCGAGCGAGGCAGGGCACTGCGGGTCGCCTGCTCGCGGGCCCCCGCCCAGGACACCCCACAGGGACTGCTGTCGTTCGCCGAGCAGGAGCGCGCCCTGCTGCTCGACAGGGCCACGGGCCAGGAGGTCTTCGCCGAGCAGAGGGTGCACGCCGTCACCCGCGACCTCGTCCTGGTCTCGAAAGGCTCGCAGCCTGACCCGGCGCTGGTCGAGCCGGAGGCCGCCCGGCGCACGCCGCTGCCGGCTCCTGACACCGAGGGCACCCCCTCCACGGCCGAGGTGAGCCCTGACGGGCGGCGGATCGCGCTCTGGTTCGCCGACCCCGCCTGGCCAGGGCCCCGCCAGTACCTCGACGTGCAGGTGCTGGACCTGGGCACGCGGACGTGGACGCGGTTGCCCTCGATGCCGGTGCCCGCGTCGATCAAGTCGACCTCGATGGCGTGGACCCGCGACGGCCGGCTGGTCCTGGCGGGCGACTTCGTCACCACAGGCAAGGTCATGCCCGCCGAGTTCGACTACGCCTCCTTCGTGGTCGCGTGGCGGCCCGGCGAGTCCCTGCTGTCGCTGCGCAGGCTCGACCTGCCGCCGCACCACCGGGCCAGGCTCAGCCCTTGAGACGCCGCCCCCGCCACGTCGCGTGATCCGAGCCTCATGCCTGTGACCTGCTAGGACTTGTACCGCGCGTTGTACGATGACCAAAAGCGGCACAGGTTGGCTCTGCTCTCCCGGCCCGAGGTCCGGCGGGGAGGCCGGAGCGAGGGGGCTGCTGGAGACATCATGACCAGGAAGTGCGCGCCAGGACTGGTCGCGGTCGCGGTCATCGGGGTGCTGGCGCCGACGGCACCCGCCACCGCCGGTGCCTCGACCGCCGTCCCACCCGGCACGAGCGTGGCCGACCGCGCCGTGCCCTGGGGGCCCGCCCAGTCGGGGAACTCCCTCGCCAGGGCTCGCGGCACGCTCTCCATCAGGACCTCGAACGGCGACGACACCACCGCGCAGGTCACCTTCTCCCTCTACGATCTGGACGGCACCTCCGCCGAGGCAGGCGGCGAGTGCGCGTACGTGGTGTTCCAGGCACTCAAGGGCAACGCCCGATGGAGCGAGGTCCACCAGGCCCGCCACTGCGGCGGCTCCACGCCCGCTGCCGACGGTTTCGAGGTGCAGGGTGTGAAGGGGGTGCGGGTTCGGGTGTGCCAGTACGACCCCGACGGCGAGTCCGTCGGCGAATGCGGCCGCTGGCGGACCCTGTACGACATCGGCTCGCTCGACGCCGTGGGGATGGAGAACGAGGTCGTCAGGCTGACCAACGAGGCGCGTGCCGCCGGGGGGTGCAGGCCGCTCGCTCCCGACACGCGGCTGCGCTTCGCCGCGATGAGGCACGCGGCGGACATGTCGGCCAAGAACTACTTCAGCCACGCCTCTCCTGACGATCGCGGTGCCGCCAACCGCATGGAGGAGGCGGGATTCTCCCCGCTCGGCCCCTGGGGCGAGAACATCGCCAGGGGTCTGCCCACCCCCGCCGACGTGGTGAAGTCCTGGCTGGACCACCCGAGCGACAACGCGAACATCATGAACTGCGACCTCACCCACATCGGCGTGGGCTACGCCCCCGCGGGCGACTACTGGACGCTCGTCCTCGCCGCCCATCGCTGACCCGCCCGCCACCCTGGAGGCCGGACGCGGGCCTGCGCCCTGGGGCCGGATGCGGGCCCGCGCCTCCGCGCTAGGCCGGTGTGCCGAGGAGGCGGACGCGGGCCAGGCCGCCGTCGGGGTAGATGTCGACCCGCACGTACGCCGCAGCGGGCGCGTCCTCCAGCCGGAAGCGGTGCGGGGTGTCGGGCTGCAGCCGGGTCGTGGGCAGCAGCTCGAACCACGTCTCGCCGTCCACGCTGCCCTTCAGCGACACCGCGCCCGGCGCGTTGAACAGCAGGTTGGTGGTGTCGATCTCGACCAGCCTGATCACGCCGAGCGTCGCGAGGCGGATGACGAGCCAGTCGTTGCCCTCGTCGCGCCTGCGGGCGGTCTCCCACCCCTCCGCCTGGTGCCTGGCCAGGCCAGGAGCCAGGACGTTGTTGGGCGCGGAGTAGAACTCGTTGGAGCAGGCGGTGACGACCGCGCCGTTGGCCAGCGCCGCCAGGTCGAGCCCCAGCCCCTCGTACACCGACAGGTCGGGGCGGACCTCTCCGTGCACACGCAGACGGGCGATGCCGCCGTCGGGGAACATGTTGAGCCTGACATGGGTGTAGCGGTGCTCGTCCGACACCTCGAAGGCGTGCTCGGCGTCGCCCTTCAGATCGACCTTGGGGACGATCTGAACCCAGTCGGCCGCGGCCAGCTCGGCGGGGCTCGGATAGCCGTCCATCGCGCAGGCCTCGACGGAGGCGTGGGGCGGGTAGTTGCCCTTGAACCACGCCGTGTCGATCACCACGCCGCGGATCACGCCGGGCATGCCCAGGCGCACGATCGCCCAGTCGTGGCCGGGCTCACGACGGCGGCGGGTCTCCCACCCGTCGTACACCTGGCCCTTGTTGCCGAACGTCTCGGCCTTGAAACCGGGACGGCCGGGCCTGATGAGGCTCTCCTTCTCGGCGAACGACTCGTCGTTGGCGGCCACGACCGAGCCGCCGACGGTGCGCAGGGCCAGGTCGGGAAGGGTGGTGAAGTCGGGCATGCGGTTCGCTCTCTCCTGGTCGGTCTCGATGGCGGGTCAGAGGGCTGGTGGCGGGTCAGAGGAAGACGCCACGGGGCGGCGCGGTGACGTCCACGGGGACGCCGCGCAGCCACGTGGTGCGGACGGCGCCCTTGAGCGTGCGTCCGTGGTACGGCGTGACGGGGTTCTTGTGATGGAGGGCGGCGGCGTCGACGGGCAGGTCGGCGGCGGGGTCGAAGGCGACCAGGTCGGCGTCGGCGCCCGGGACGAGCCCGCCCTTGCCGCGGATGCCCGCCAGCGCGGCGGGATTGGCCGACATCCAGCGCACCACGTCGGCCAGGCCGTGCCCGCGGGTCGCGGCCTCGGTCCAGATCGCCGGCAGGCCGAGCTGGAGCGAGGCGATGCCGCCCCACGCGGCCGCGAAGTCGGGCAGCTTGAGGTCGGCGGTGGACGGCGAGTGGTCGGACACGACGCAGCTCAGCACGCCGTCGGCGAGCCCCGCCCAGAGTCGGTCACGGTTCTCGGCAGAGCGGATGGGCGGGCAGCACTTGAAGGCGGTGTCGCCGTCGGGCACCTGCTCGGCGGTGAGCGTGAGGTAGTGCGGGCAGGTCTCCGCCGAGACGCGCACGCCGCCACGACGGGCCGCCGCCAGCGGCTCCAGGCAGTCGGCGCTGGAGACGTGCAGGATGTGGACGCGGACGCCGGTCTGCCTGGACAGCTCGATCGCCTGCTCGACCGCGCGCCGCTCCGAGGCGCCCGGCCGCGAGTCCAGGAACTCGGGGTAGGTCGGCCCCGCGGGCTCCAGCAGCAGTGACGGGTCCTCCGCGTGGACGACCATGAGCCCGTCGAACTCGGCGATGACCTTGAGCGCCTGCCGTACCTCGTCGGGGGTCAGCGGAGGGAACTCCTCCACCCCGGACGGTGAGAGGAAGCACTTGAAGCCGTAGACGCCCCGCTCGTGCAGGGGGCGCAGGTCGTCGAGGTTGCCGGGGATCGCGCCGCCCCAGAAGCCGACGTCCACGTAACACTGGCCGGCGGCGGCCTCCTGCTTCGCGGTGAGCGCGGCGGCGGTCACGGTGGGCGGCAACGAGTTGAGCGGCATGTCGACGATCGTCGTCACCCCGCCCGCGGCGGCCGCGCGTGTGGCGGAGGCGAACCCCTCCCAGTGGGTACGGCCCGGCTCGTTGACGTGCACGTGGGTGTCGACCAGGCCGGGCAGCAGAGCCAGGTCGCCGAGGTCGACGTCCTGCCCCGCGTCGAGGGCGGCGTCGTAGGCGTGCACGGCCGCGATCTTCCCCTCGCGCACCGCCACGGCCGCGGGGCGCTCGCCCTCGGGCGTGACCGCCACGCGGGATCGGACGACCAGCTCGTATTCGCTCATCTCCTGCCTTTCCTCGAAGGGGTGCGCATCAGCTCAGCCTGTCGGCGGCGACGCGGGCGGCCAGACGTTCGAGGAGGGGACCCGCCTCGGCCATGCAGCGGGCGGGGTCGGGCTCGATGTCGGTGAGCGCGTAGGCCGCCTCGATGCCGGTCGCCCGGAGCGCCTCGTCGGTGAGCGTACGGCGACCGCAGACGGCGATCACGGGAACGCCCGCCTTCGCCGCGGCCTGGGCGACGCCGACGGGGGCCTTGCCGCGCAGCGACTGCTCGTCGAGCGAGCCCTCGCCGGTGATGACCAGCCGCGCGCCCTGGACCTGGTCGTCGAAGCCGAGGAGCTCGAGCAGGTACTCGATGCCAGGGCGGATCTCGGCGTGCAGGAAGGCGAGCGCGGCGAAGCCCACCCCTCCGGCCGCGCCGGCGCCCGGCGCCCCCGCCACGCCCATCGGGCGGGGGGTGCCGTCGTGCTCGACCGCGCCGAGCAGGCCGTGCGTCTGGGTGGCGACGGCGGCCAGCCGGCCGAGCGCGCCTTCGAGCAGGACGACCTCGTCGGGGGTGGCGCCCTTCTGCGGGCCGTAGACGGCGGCGGCGCCGTGCGGGCCGAGCAGGGGGTTGTCGACGTCGCTGGCGACGACGAACTCCACCCCAGAAATGTCGATAAATCCAGAAATGTCAATCTTGGCCAGGTCCCGCAGCGCCGCCCCGCCCCTGGCCAGCTCGTCACCCTCGGCGTCGAGCAGGCGTGCGCCCAGCGCCTGGACCATCCCCGCTCCTCCGTCGGTGGAGGCGCTGCCGCCGAGCCCGAGCACGATCCTGCGGGCGCCGCGCCGTACCGCGTCGGCGACGAGCTCGCCGGTGCCCCTGCTCGTGGCCGTCAGCGGCTCGGCGTCACCGGGGAGTTTGCGCAGCCCCGAGGCCTCGGCCAGCTCGATGACGGCGACGGGATAGGGATCGGCGTCGGCGTGGGCGGCAGCGGTGGGGAGCCAGGCGTAGGAGGCCGGGACCTGCGTGCCCGTCGGCCCCGTCACGTTCAGGGTCACGCGGGTGAAACCGCAGGCCACGGCGGCGTCGACGGTGCCGTCGCCGCCGTCGGCGACCGGCAGCTCGACGGTGGGGACGCCCAGCCCTGCCGACACCCTGGCGGCGACCTCGGCCGCCGTCAGCGACCCCTTGAACTTGTCAGGGGCGACAAGAACATGCTCAACCACTGCGACACTCCCAGGCCGATGATGAAGAATGGGCTGGCACGCCTTCCTGCCCGGTGCGAGCGGGCAGGAGGGCGTGCCTGCGATGACCCATCATCACACTTCGGCGGGAAGCGGCTCGAACTCGCGCACCGCGTCGATGGACAGCCCGTGCGGGGTGTTGGCCTCCCGCTCGATCATGACCTCCACGAGCACCGGCCGCGACGTGCGCGTGGCCTCCTTGGTCGCCCACTCCAGCGAGGAGCGGATCTCCGCGGGGTCGAAGACGCGCACACCCGAGCAGCCGTACGCCTCCATGATCTTGACGTTGTCGGTGCCGTACTCGTCGAAGTGGATGTCCACCTGGTAGTTCATCTCGTACGGCAGCGACGCCTGCCTGATCAGGCCGAGATACTCGTTGTTCAGCATGACGAGCACGAACGGCACGTCGTACTGCGCCGCGACGGCGAGCTCCTCCACCAGGTACTGGAAGCCGTAGTCGCCGACCACCCCGACCACCTGCGCGTCCGGGGCCGCCTTCTTGACGCCGATCGCCGCGGGGATCTCCCAGCCGAGCGGCCCGGCCTGCCCGCACACCTGGTAGCGGCGCGGCTTGAAGGCCTTCTGGTGCTGACCGCCCCAGATCTGGTAGAGCCCGATGGCGGTGACGAAGTAGGTGTCCTCGTCGAAGAAGTCGTTGATCTCCTTGTAGACGCGGGGTGCCTTGACGGGGATGTCGTCGAAGTCCTCGCGCCTGGTGAGCGTCCTGCGCAGCTCCCGCACACGCTCGACCCACGGTCCTGGCGCACGGCTGACCCCTCGCGCCTTCGCCAGGTCGATCATCGCCCGCAGGAACAGCCGGGTGTCGGAGACGATGCCGAGGTCGGGCTCGAAGACCCTGCCGAGCTGGGTCGGCTCGATGTCGACGTGGATGAACGTGCGCTCGCCCCTGTAGACGTCGAGCGTGCCGGTGTGGCGGTCGCCGAAGCGGGAGCCGAGGGCGAGCACGAGGTCCGATTCGAGGAAGGAGGCGTTGCCGTACCTCTGGGAGGTCTGGATGCCGGTCATCCCGCTGTGCAGCGGGTGGTCGTCGGGGATGGAACCCTTGCCCATGAGTGTGACCTGCACGGGCACCTGCAGCAGCTCGGCCAGCTCCACCAGTTCGGCGGAGGCGTCGGCGCCGATGACGCCGCCGCCCGACAGCAGCAGCGGGCGCTCGGCGGCCAGCAGCAGGTCCAGCGCCTTCTCGACGCGGGGCAGGTGCGGCTCGACGGCGGCGACGGGCAGCGGCGCGTCGATGGCGGGGTCGTACTCGATGAGCTGGCGGGCCACGTCGACGGGGATGTCGATCAGCACGGGGCCCGGACGGCCCGAGCGGGCGACGCGGAAGGCCTCGCGGAAGATCCACGGCGCCTGTCCCGCCTCCTTGATCTGCACGGCCCACTTGGTGACGGGCGTGGCGATGGCGACGATGTCCACCGCCTGGAAGGCCTCCTGATGCAGCTTGGTGGAGGCGGCCTGCCCGGTGATGCAGACGATCGGGATGGAGTCGGCGAACGCCGTGTAGAGACCGGTGATCATGTTGGTGCCGGCCGGGCCCGAGGTGCCGATGGCCACGCCGACGCGGCCGTTCGTGCGGGCCCAGCCGTCGGCCATGTGGGTGGCGCCCTCCTCGTGCCTGACGACGAGGTGCTCGATGCCGCCGAGCTCCTCCATCGCCTTGTACAGCGGCAGGATCGCCGCGCCCGGGCAGCCGAAGGCGACGTCGACGCCCTCGGACTTGAGGACCTCCACGACCGCGTTCATCGCGGGCATCTTCATCGGCTGAGCCTTTCGATCACCAGGAGCAGGGCGGAATGGTCGAGCGAGCCGTGCCCCTGCGCGCGGGCGGCCGCGATGAGCTGCGCGGTGAGCGCGGACATGGGTAGCGCGACCTCGGCGGTGCGAGCGGCGTCGAGGATGATGCCCATGTCCTTGTGGTGCAGGTCGATGCGGAAGCCCGGCTGGAAGCTGCGGGCCAGCATCGATTCGCGCTTGAGGTCGAGGATGCGGCTGGCGGCCAGCCCTCCCGCGAGCACGTCGAGCCCGGCGGCGGCGTCGACGCCTGCCGCCTCCATCAGCACGATGGCCTCGGCGACCAGCGCGTAGGTGCCGCCGACGACGAGCTGGTTGGCGGCCTTGACGAACTGTCCCGCGCCAGGGCCGCCGACGAGCCTGAAGGTCTTGCCCACGGCCTCGAAGATCGGCCTGGCCGCCTCGAAGTCGCTCTCCGCTCCGCCGACCATGATGGAAAGGACGCCGTCGACCGCGCCCTTCTCGCCGCCGGAGACGGGGGCGTCGAGCGTGCGCTTCCACTGCTCGGCCAGCTTGCGCGAGGTTTGCGGCGTGATGGTGGAGAAGTCGATGTAGAGCGCGTCCTGCGGGGCGTTCGCGGCGATCTCGGGGAACACGGCCTCGACCTGCGGGTCGGCGGGGAGCATCGTGATGACGACCTCCGCCTCCCTGACCGCCTCGGCGATGCTCGCCGCGGTCGGGAACGGCCGCGGCACGACGTCGTAGCCCACGACCTCGTGTCCCGCCTTGACCAGGTGCTCGGCCATGGGCAACCCCATGATCCCGAGCCCGATGAATCCAATCCTCACGTGACGAGCTCCTGTTCGTGTGTGGGGGCCGACCACTTCGAGACCCACCCGAAGTCGAGGTCGGGGTCCTTGTACTCCAGGCCGACCCAGCCCTCGTAGCCGTCGAGCAGCTCGGCCAGGGGCAGGGATCCGGTGCCTGGGCGGCCGCGGCCGGGGTTGTCGGCGATCTGCACGTGTCCCGTCAGCGGGTGCGCGAGCGCGGAGGGCAGGTCCTCGCCCATGCGCGCCAGGTGGTAGAGGTCGCACAGGAAGCGCACGTTCGGCTGCCCGACCGCCTCGATCACGTCGGTGGCGGCCTTGACGGAGACCAGCGGGTAGGACGGCGACTCGTAGACGTTGAGCGCCTCGACGAGCACGACGGCGTCGACGGCCGCGGCCTTGCGGGCGGCCAGCGCGAGGTTCTCCAGCGCCGGTTCGCTCTCGCCGTTGTTGCCGTACAGGGCGTTGAGCGCCAGGCAGCCGAGCCGTCCGGCGATTCCTACCGCGACGTCGATGTTGTCCCTGAACCTCGCCACGTCGCCAGGGCGTCCCACGAGGCCGCGTCCGCCTTCGGGGATGTCGTCGACGAAGTTCAGGCCGACGAGCCGCACGCCCGCGTTCCTGATCGCGTCGATGAAGGCGTCCACCTCCCTGTCGCCGGGCACGGCCTTGTCGAAGGGCCACCAGAACTCCACCGCGTCGAAGCCTGCGGCCTTGGCGGCGGCAGGGCGTTCGAGCAGTGGGAGCTGGGTGAACAGGATCGAGCAGTTGACGTCGAACCTCACGAAACCCACCTTCCTTGCGAGGTGATGTCGATGAGCGGCACGTGCGAGGTGACCGGCTTGCGCAGCAGCATCGCCAGCGACGAGCCGCCGTCGGCCAGCTCGATCACCCCGAGCTCCAGCTCGGGCGGCTCGGCCGGCAGCAGGCGGTCCCGCAGGACGTCCATGTCCACGTCGTACAGCTCGCCCGCGATGGCGGCGCCGCCGTGCGCGACGGGCACCAGCGCGGGGCAGCGCCCGCCGACCGAGTAGAACCGGTACTTGGGCGCCGTCTCGGTCTGTGCGACGAGCGGCGCGCCGTCGAGGAGGTGGTGCAGCGGCCCGCCTCGCATCGCGCCGCCGTTGAGGAACATCAGGGCCATCGCAGGCTCCTCTCGTGGGGAGAGGCCCGTAGTTCTGCCGTCGGCAGCGCGGTACCTGGTGTGCCAACCAGTAGACACACCCGCCCTCCGCCGGGTCTACCGGCAGGACGTCCGAAGCTGCGGGGCGGGGAACGCGCCCGGATTGTGCGTTGGTCCAACCTCTATGCTCCGAGCATGCGCATGAGTACCGCACAGCGCCGCGCCCGCCTCGGCGTCAGGCACCTGCTGGCCGAGCGGGGCGGCAGCGTCGAGGAGGCGGCGCAGGCCGTGGTGGCGCTGCACGGCACCGACCCCGCCACGGTGTTCCTGTCGGCGGCGGCGCGGGCGGGCGTGAAGGGCCCCGAGCCCGTGGAGCGGGCCCTGTACGAGGACAGGACGCTGGTCAGGATGACCGGCATGCGGCGCACGATCTTCGTGGTGCCGCGCGGCCTCGCTCCGGTCGTCCACCACTCCAGCACCCTCGCCGTCGCGGTGAGGGAGCGCAGGCTGCTCACCCGGCACTTCGAGGAGGGCGGCGGCTTCGACGGTGAGTGGATCTCTCGGGTCGAGGCCAAGGTGCTGGAGGCGCTGCGCGAGCACGGCGAGGCGACGGCGGCCACGCTGGGAACTGTCGTTCCGGAGCTGCGCGAGCAGCTCGTCTACGCGGCGGGCAAGCCGTACGAGGCCAGGCAGGGGGTGGGTACCAGGCTGCTGTTCCTGATGGCGGCCGAGGGCCTGATCGTCCGGCAGGGCAGGCCCTCGGGCTCGTGGATCAGCGGGCAGCATCGGTGGGCGCCTGCGCCCGAGATGCCGCCGATGGCCGTGCGGGACGCGCAGGCCGAGCTGGTGCGCAGGTGGCTGGCGGCCTACGGCCCCGGCACCGAGGGCGACCTGAAGTGGTGGACCGGCTGGTCGCTCGGCGACGTGCGCAAGGCGCTGGGGGCGGTGGGCGCCGTCGAGGTCGAGTTGGAGGACGGTCCGATCGGCTACGTCCTGCCGGACGACGTCGAGGCGGTCGAGTCCGAGCCGTGGGCGGCCTTCCTGCCGGCGCTCGACCCGACGCCGATGGGCTGGCAGCAGCGCGACTGGTACCTGCCGCAGGCGCATCGAGCCGAGCTGTTCGACCGATCGGGCAACGTCGGCCCCACCGTGTGGTGGAACGGCGCTGTCGTCGGCGGGTGGGGCCAGCGGGCGGACGGCGAGGTGGTGTGGCGGCTGCTGGAGGACGTCGGCGCGGACGCCCGCCAGGCCGTCGAGCGCGCGGCGGCGGGCGTCGGGGCCTGGCTGGACGGGATGACGGTGACGCCGCGCTTCAGGACGCCCCTCGAACGGTCGCTGCGCTAGGCGTCCACCAGCCGGTCGCCGGTGAACCTGTGGATGGGCCCGCCCGTCTGCGACAGCGGCACGCCGCTGCCGCCGCGCCGGGCGGCGACGATCTCCGCCACGATCGACACCGCGGTCTCCTCAGGCGTGCGCGCGCCGAGGTCGAGGCCGATGGGCGAGCGCAGCCCGCCGAGTTCCTCCTCGGTCAGCCCCTGCTCGCGCAGTCTCCGCATCCTGTCCCTGTGCGTACGGCGTGAGCCCATCGCCCCCACGTACGCCGCTCCCGTCCGCAGCGCCACCTCCAGCAGCGGCACGTCGAACTTCGCGTCGTGGGTGAGAACGGCGATGACCGTGCGGGAGTCGACCTCGGTCCCGGCCAGGTACCGGTGCGGCCAGTCCACGACCACCTCGTGCGCCTCGGGGAAACGCCGGCGGGTGGCGAAGACGGGCCGGGCGTCGCACACGGTGACGTGGTAGCCGAGCAGGCGGCCCGCCCTGGTGAGCGCGGCGGCGAAGTCGATGGCGCCGAAGATGAGCAGGCGCGGCGGCGGGGTGTGCGACTCGACGAACAGCTCCACGCGCCGCTCGCCGCAGCCGACCTCGCGGACGCCGGTCAGCCCCGCCTCCAGCATGGCTCTGGTCTCGGCGACGACGACCGCGTCGAGTTCGTCGTCGCCCATGCCGCCTTCGTGGCGGTCGGGCCACACGACGACGGCGCCGGCCGTATCGCCGAACGCCCTGGCCACCGCGACGCGCTCGCCCTGCCGTACGGGCTCGAGGAAGCGGGGGCTCGGCCAGACGAGCACCTCGATGACGCCGCCGCAGGTCAGGCCGACCGCGAAGGCGTCGTCATCGCTGTAGCCGAACGTCTGGCGGACGGGGACGCCGCCGGCGGCGACCTCCAGGCACAGTTCGTAGACCGCGCCCTCGACGCAGCCGCCTGACACGCTCCCGATGGCCTCCCCGTCGGCCGACACCGCCAGCGCCGCGCCCGCGGGGCGGGGGGCGCTGCCGGTGGTCGAGACGACGGAGGCGACGGCGAACGGCCTGCCCGAGGCGGCCCAGGCCTTCAGCTCCTCCAGGAGTTCGAACATCAGCCGATGAGGCTCTCGATGAAGCCGATGCCGAAGTACCCGACGAAGATGGCGCTGATCACCCAGAGCAGCCAGTGGATCTCGTCGAAGCGGCCGCGGGCGGCCTTGATGACGGTGTAGGCGATGACGCCCGCGCCTACGCCGTTGGTGATGGAGTAGGTGAAGGGCATCAGCGCGATCGTCAGGAACGCGGGGATCGCCAGGTCGAGGGAGTCCCACTCGATCTTGCGGGCCGCGGTCATCATAAGGGCGCCGACCAGCACCAGCGCGGGTGCCGCCGCCTGTGCGGGCACGACCGCGGCCAGGGGCGTGAGGAACATGGCCGCGGCGAACAGCGCCCCCGTGACGAGGCTGGCGAGGCCGGTGCGAGCGCCCTCCCCCACCCCGGCGGCCGACTCGACGACGACGGTGTTCGCCGAGGCCCCTGTGCCGCCGCCGATGACGGCGCCGAGGCCGTCGATCGTCAGGATCTTGCCGATGCCCTGGATGCGGCCCTGGGAGTCGGCCATGCCCGCCTCCTCGCCGACGCCGAGGATGGTGCCCATCGCGTCGAAGAATCCGGACAGGACGAGCGTGAACAGCACGACGGTCGCGGTGAGGAAGCCCGCGGAGCCGAACCCGCCGAACAGGTCGACGCCGAACAGCAGCCCGAAGTCGGGTGTGGCGATGATCTGCGAGGGCATCGCGGGGGTGACCACGCCCCACTTGAGTCCCGGTACGGCCGCGTTGACGACGATGGCGAAGACCGTCGCGACGACGATGCCGATGAGCAGCGCGCCGGGCACCTTCCTGACGAACAGGGCGATGGTGAGCAGGAGCCCGGCGCAGAAGACCACGATCGGCCAGCCGGCCAGGTGACCGCCGACGCCGAGGGTCACGGGCGTGCCCGCGCCCTTGCCGACGAACCCCGCGTCCACCAGCCCGATCAGGGCGATGAACATGCCGATGCCGACGCCGATGGCGTGCTTGATGGGGGTCGGGATGGCGTCCATGATGAGCTGCCTGACCCCGGTGAGGGCGAGGATCACGATGACCACGCCCTCCAGGACGACCAGGCCCATCGCCTGCGCCCAGGTCATGTGCGGGGCCGCCTGGAAGGCCACGACGGGTGCCACGCCCAGGCCGGAGGCCAGGGCGAAGGGCGCGTTGCCGACCAGGCCCATCAGGATGGTGGTGAGCGCCGCCGACAGCGTGACGGCGGTGGTGAGCTGCGGGATCGTCATCGTGGCGCCGGTCACGTCCTTGGCGCCGCTCAGGATGATCGGGATGAGCAGGACGATGTAGGCGACGGCCACGAACGTCGTGATGCCGCCGCGCACCTCTCTGCCTACCGTGGTGCCCCTGGCGGCCAGTTCGAAGAAGTCGCCTGTGACGGGCTTGGGCTTCAGCTGGGTCATGGTCGGGGCCCTCCTCAGGGCATGGTCGACCTACGGCACGGCATGACAGGCCGCGCCGCGGGGGGTGTGGTTGTGGGACCGCCGCAGACGGGGCGGCCCCTGTTGATCAACTCACTGCTGCGCCGAGCGTGATGTGCTCGGGGCGGACCGGCACCCGGTTGAGTGCGAGACCCGTGGCGTCGCGGATGGCCGCGACGATCGCGGGCGTGGAGGAGAGCGTGGGTGGCTCTCCGGCCCCGCGCAGCCCGTACGGCGCGCGCGGGTCGGCGTTCTCGAGGATCTCCAGCCGCATCGGCGGCATGTCCTGGATGGTCGGGATGAGGTAGTCGGTGAAGGACGGGTTGCGCACCTTGCCGTCGCGCACCACGATCTCCTCCATCACCGCGAGGCCGAGGCCCTGGGCGCTGCCGCCGTGGATCTGGCCTTCGAGCGAGAGCCTGTTGATGATCCGGCCGACGTCCTGGACGGCCGCCAGCTCGACGACCTTCACCAGGCCGAGCTCGACGTCCACGTCGACCACCGCGCGGTGGACGCACAAGGCGAGCTGGGTGTGCGAGTCGCCCTGCCCGGTCGCCTTGTCCATGCCGGTGGTCGGCTCGTGGTGGTACTCGCGGGTCTCCTCGATGGCCTCGTCGCCGAGGATCTCCTCGATGGAGGCGATCACGCCGGCGCTCGCGGAGACGACCTTGCCGCCGACGAGTGACAGGTCGTCGTGCTCCAGCCGTTCGAACAGCCGGTCGCGCACGGCCTCGCAGGCCGCCTTGACCGCGCCGCCCGTCATGTACGTCTGGCGGGAGGCGGAGCTCGATCCCGCGTCGCCCACCTGGTTGTCGGCGGGGTGGATGACGACCCTCTCGATGCCCAGCTCGGTGCGAGCGATCTGGGCCTCGACGGTGACCAGTCCCTGTCCCACCTCGGCCGCCGCGGTGTGCACCAGCGCGGTGGCCTCTCCCCCGACGACCTCCAGGCGGACCCTGGCGGTGGAGTAGTCGTCGTACCCCTCGGAGAAGCAGATGTTCTTCAGCCCGACGCCGTAGCCGACGCCGCGCACGACGCCCTCGCCGTGGGTGGTCTGCGACGCGCCTCCCGGCAGGTTCCTGATGTCCCCGGCGTCGAGGCCGGCGGGCAGCGGCAGGGTGCGGGCCTGCTCCAGCATCTCGGCCATGGGCAGCGGCGCCCACAGCACCTGCCCGGTGGCCAGCCTGGTGCCCTGGCCGGCGGCGTTGCGCTGCCTGACCGTGACGGGGTCGAGGCCGCAGGCGGCGGCGAGCCTGTCCATCATCGACTCGTAGGCGAAGCACGCCTGCACCGCGCCGAAACCGCGCATCGCGCCGCAAGGCGGGTTGTTGGTGTAGACGCCGTACGCGTCGATCTTGACGTTGGGAATGTCGTAGGGCCCGACGCCCAGGGAGGCGGCGTTGCCGACGACGTTGAGCGTGGCCGAGGTGTAGGCGCCGCCGTCGAGCAGGATCTCCACGTCCGCGTAGACGATCCTGCCGTCCCTGGTGGCCCCGTACTCGTAGCGCATCTCGGCCGGGTGCCTGTGCACGTGGCCGAAGAACGACTCGTGCCTGTTGTAGACCATCTTGACGGGCCGTCTCGTCCGCATGGCCAGCATCGCGGCGTGGATCTGCATCGACAGGTCCTCGCGACCGCCGAACGCCCCTCCCACGCCCGACAGCGTCATCCGGATCTTGGACTCGGGCAGCCCGAGACAGGGCCCGATCTGCTTGAGGTCGTTGTGCATCCACTGGGTGGCGACGTAGAGGTCCACCCCGCCGTCGTCGGCCGGTACGGCCAGCCCCGACTCGGGCCCGAGGAAGGCCTGGTCCTGGATGCCGACCTCGAAGGAGCCGGTGACCACGACCTGCGCCGTGGCCCTGGCCGACTCGACGTCGCCCATCCGCACCGGCTGGTGCCTGGCGGGGTTGGGCCGGTCCTGTACCTGCGGATAGTCGGGGTCGAAGGCTGCCCTGCGGGCGTCGATGAGCGGGTCGAGCACCTCCCACTCGATCGCGATCTTCTCCAGTGCCCTGCGGGCGATCTCGGGATGGTCGGCGGCCACCAGCGCGATCGGCTCGCCCTGGTGGCGGACCTCGCCGATGGCCAGGACCGGCTGGTCCCAGGTGAGGTCGAGTCCGAAGTGCTTGCGCCCCGGCACGTCCTGCTCGGTGAGCACGGCGTGCACGCCCGGGTGGGCGAGGGCCGCCGAGGTGTCGATGGACACGATGCGCGCGCGGGGATGGGGGCTGCGCAGCGTCGCGCCCCACAGCATCCCGTCGATCCACAGGTCGGAGGAGTAGGCGAACTCCCCTTTGACCTTGAGCGTGCCGTCGGGCCGCAGCGGGCTGTCGCCCACCCCGCCCTGACCGGGCACGGCGATCTCGTGCGGTGCTCTCAGCGGTGTGCTCTGTCGGGAGCCGGTCACGCGTGAACCTCCTTGGCTGCGCTGAATCCCTGCTCGGACGCCAGGCGCAGCAGCCTGCGGTGGGCGTCGGCCCCCGCGCGTCCGGCCGCGTCCTGGGGCACCGTGCGCAGCTCGTCGTCCTCGACGACCGTCTCCCCGCCGACCAGCAGCCTGGCCAGCGGCGGTTGCCTGGTGCCGAAGACCAGCTGGCACACGGGGTCGGTGACGGCGGAGCCGAACGCGCCGTCCACGCGCCACAGCGCGATGTCGGCGAGCTTGCCCCGCTCGAGCGAGCCGAGTTCGTCCTGCCTGCCGAGGTTGCGCGCGCCGCCGAGCGTGGCCGTCTCCAGCGCCTGCCTGGCGGTGAGCGCGGTGGGGCCGTAGCGGGCGCGCTGGAACAGCAGCGCCTGCCGCATCTCGCCCGCCATCGTGGTCAGCTCGGAGGAGGCGTTGCCGTCGACGCCGAGACCCACGTTGGCGCCGCGGGCCAGCATCTCCGACACGCGGGCGATCCCCGCGCCGAGCCGGCCGTTGGACGAGGGGCAGTGCGCCGAGCCCGTGCCGGTGCGGGCGAACTTCTCGATGTCGCCGTCGCTGAGGTGCACCGCGTGCGCGAACCACACGTCGGAGCCGAGCCAGCCGAGCTTCTCCATGTAGTCGACGGGCCGCATCCCGAACTGCTCCATGCAGTGCTCGTCCTCGTCGAGGGTCTCGGCCAGGTGGGTGTGCAGGCGCACGTTCGCGGCCCTGGCGAGGGAGGCGGCCTCGGTCATCAGCTCGGCGCTGACGGAGAAGGGCGAGCAGGGCGCCACCGCGACCCGCAGCTTCGAGGAGAAGGAGGGGTCGTGGTAGGTGTCGATCGCCTCCTGCGTGGCGTCGAGGATCTCGTCGAGCTTCTCCACCACGACGTCCGGCGGGAGGCCGCCCTGCGACTGGCCCCTGTCCATGGATCCGCGCGCCGGATGGAACCTGATCCCGACCGCGCGAGCGGCCTCGACCTCGGCGCCGAACAGGTCGCCGCGGCCCTTGGGGAAGACGTAGTGGTGGTCGGAGGAGGTCGTGCAGCCGGACAGGGCCAGCCAGCCGAGCCCCGCCGTGGCCGCGCCGTGCACGACCTCGGCGTCCATCGCCGCCCACACCTGGTAGAGCGACACCAGCCACTCGAACAGCGTCGCGTCCTGCGCGAGGCCCTGCGAGGCCCACTGGTAGAGGTGGTGGTGGGTGTTGACCAGGCCGGGCGTGGCCAGGCAGCCGCTGCCGTCGATCCGCTCATGGTCGCCGCCCTCCGGCGGCGCCGCGGGCCTTCCCCTGCCGACCTCGACGATGGTGTCGCCCTCGATCCTGATGAACCCCGACTCGATCTCGGGGCCCACGACCGGCGCGATGCGGACGTTCTCGATGATCAACGCAGTGCCGCCTTCCTGGCGGCGGCCAGCCGTACGGCGTCGAGGATCTTCTCGTAGCCGGTGCACCTGCACAGGTTGCCGGCCAGCGCCTCGCGGATCTCCGCGTCGGACGGCCGGTCGTTGTGCTGGATGAGGTCGTGCGCCTGGACGATCAGGCCGGGCGTGCAGAAGCCGCACTGCACGGCGCCGCACTCGACGAAGGCCTCCTGCACGGGGTCGAGCCTGTCGCCGTCGGCGAGCCCCTCGACCGTGCGGACCTCCCGCCCTTCGACCTGGCCTGCCGCGACCAGGCACGAGCAGACGGGCGTGCCGTCGAGGTAGACCGTGCAAGAGCCGCATTCGCCCTGCTCGCAGGCGTTCTTCGAGCCCGGCAGGCCCACCCGCTCGCGCAACACGTAGAGCAGGCTCTCGCCCTCCCACACGTCGTCGACGGCCTCGGTGCGGCCGTTGACGGTGAAGTTCACGCGCATCACGCGGCCCTCGCTTTCCTGTAGTCGTTCCAGGCCCACGTCAGGGTCCTGCGGGCCATGACCGCGATCGCGTGCCTGCGGTAGTCGGCCGTGCCGCGCACGTCGTCGATCGGCGAGGCCGCCGCCGCGCACAGCTCGCCGAACCGCTTGAGCACGGCGGGGTCGAGGCGGGCGTCCCAGTCCAGCTCGCCCGCCATGAACTCCTCGGCCTCCAGCGCCCTGCGGGGCGTCGGGGCGGCCGAGCCGATCCCGGTGCCGACGCGTCGCTCCGACGGGTGCAGCGCCACCGCGAACGAGCACACCGCGATCACCATGGCGTTGCGCGTGCCGACCTTGGAGAAGTACTGCGGCCCTTCGGCGGTCTTCATGTGGAAGGCCCTGATCAGCTCGTCGGGGCGCAGCGCGCTGCGCTTGACCCCGAGGTAGAACTCGGAGGCGGGGATCAGCCTGACCCCGCCGTCGCGCGACTCCACCTCGATCACGGCGTCGCCCGCCAGCAGAGGCGGATGGCTGTCACCCGCCGGCGAGGCGGCGCCGAGGTTGCCGCCGACCGACCCGCGGTTGCGGATCTGCGGCGAGCCGACCGTCCGCGACGCCTGCGCGAGGCCCGGCAGCGCGCCGAGCAACTCCTCGATGATCCGCACGTACGGCACGCCCGCGCCGACCCTGTACACGCCGTCGACGAGCTCGATCGTCTGGAGCTCGGCCACCTGGTTCAGGTCCAGCAGGGACACGGGCCTGTGCACGTCGAAGTTGATCTCGACCATCACGTCGGTGCCGCCCTGGATGGGTACCGCCTCCGGCTGGTCGGCCTTGGCCGCCAGCGCCTCCGCCCATGTCGTGGGCCGCAGAAAGTCCATGTCTCACTCCCAGGCGAACGCCGCGTCGGGCGCGTCCTCACGCAGGACGCCGCCCTCGATCAGGCCGTAGGGCCGGTCGGCGGCGTAGAAGACCTCGTTGTCGTTGTCCAGGCCGAACGGCGCCAGGTCCACGAGGAAGTGGTGCTTGTTCGGCATCGCGAAGCGGATCTCGCACACCTCCTGGCGGGTCTCCAGCACTCGCCGGCCCATGGCGTACAGCGTCTGCTGCAGCGAGAGGCTGTACGTCTCCGCGAAGGCGTCGAGAAGGGCCTGCCGCACGTCGGCGTAGGACTTGCCGAACTCGCCCGTGGCCGAGGCGTGCCGCCACTGGGCGGCCACCGCGGTGGCGAGGATCCTGTCGCCGGTCGGCTGCAGGGTGGTGTACTCGTCGACGATGTAGCCGTGGAACTCCGAGTCGGTGGAGTTGAGCACCACCAGGTCCTTCAGGCCGGAGACCACGCTCGTGCGGCCGTCGCGGTCGTAGTGCACGACGCAGGTGCGCACCTCCCTGCCGCTGCGCACGAAGGAGTGACCGCCGCTGATGCGCTCCCACCCGTACTCCTCGATCTCCACCCTCGCGTGGTGGATGGTCGGCTGGGAGTCGACGAAGTGCCTGGCCAGCAGGAGGGCGAAGTCCTCGATCTGGTCGACGCCGTACTTCTTGGCGAAGGCGTAGGCGGTGTTCTTCTGCGTGTCGGTCGGCAGTACGGCGGCGTTGCTGCCGGTCAGGTGGACCGACTCCATCTCACCCGACAGGGAGCTGCTGACGTTGATGTCCTTGAGATGGTGGACCTCGCCGTCACGGACGACACGGACGAGCCTGGTCTCGGCCTTGCCGTACCGGTTGGGTCCGAGGATGACTGACATCTAGCTCCCTCTGTAGGTGGAGTAGGCGAACGGGCTGAGGAGTAGGGGGACGTGGTAGTGCTCGGCGGGGTCGGCGACGGTGAAGGTGATGACGACCTCCGGGTAGAAGGTGTCGCGCAGGTAGGAACCGGTGTCGAACACCACGCGGTGCACGCCCGCTTCCGGGTTCCAGCCCTTGATCCGGCCGTCGTCGTCCGTGCGGCCCTGCGCCACGACCTGTCCCTGGTGCTCCAGCCGTACCTCGACGCCCACGGCGGGCCGTCCCGTGACCGCGTCGAGCACGTGTGTCGAGAAGCTCATATCTTCGCCACCCTCAGGTTGGTGATCTTGGCCAGTTCGTCGCGTACGACCGCGCGCTCGGTGCCGGGGTCGTTGGCCAGACGTTCCTTCAGGCGGGCGAGCATCTGCTCGCCCGACAGTCCTGTGGCGCAGATGAGGTAGACGTGGCCGAACCTCTCCTCGTAGGCGCGGTTGCCCTCGGCCAGCGCCTGGCGCAGGTGGTCCTCGACGCCCGACTGCTCCTGCCTGCTCCAGGCGGACTCGCGGTCGGCGCCCTCGGCCCGCTCCCCGATCCTCGGGTGGGCCGCGAGCGCCTCCTCGACGTCGGGCCAGGCAAGGGCGCGCACGGCGGCGTCGGCGGCGGCGGTCAGCGCGGCCAGGTCCTGGTACGGACGCAGCGCGGCCACCTCGCGGGCGAAGGCGCGGGAGGCGCAGCAGGCCAGCAGCTCCTTCTCCGCCTCGTCGGCGCTGAGTGCGTTGAGGTTGGGCATGTCATGAGTACACACAGGGCTGATGTCCCCGGTCCAGCAGCAAGAACTCCGAAGTGCGAGGGGGGTTGGCCTGGTCTTTTCGTGTCATGCTCCAATGCACGTCCTGTTCACCCATCGGTTACCCTCCGAATGCATGCGGCTCAACGCGTTGCTCGACATGCCTGAACTGGGCCTGTCGGTCGTGGCAGGCCACGACGATCTGGAGCGGCCCATCAGGTGGGTCGTCACCACCGACCTGCTCGATCCCGGGCGCTATCTCAGCGGCGGCGAGCTGGTCCTCACCGGGTTGATCTGGCGGCGCGCGCCCGCCGACAGCGAGACCTTCGTCAGGGCGCTTGCCAGGGCCGGCGCCTCGGGGCTCGGCGCCTGCGAGGCGCGCAGCGGCGATCTGCCGGCCGACCTGGTCGACGCCTGCCGCAGGCACCGGATGCCGCTCTTCCACGTGCCGCAGGCGTTGTCGTTCGCCGAGGTGACCGAGCACATCGTGCGCCACCTGTCGACGGCCCGCGCCTCTGACGTGACCGCGGTCCTCGACCGGCACCGCCAGCTCGTCTCGGGGGCGGGGCTCGACCCCGTCCTGGAGATGATCGGGCGGGATCTGGGCATGCGCTGCTGGGTCCTCACGCCCTCGGGGCGCCTGGTGGCGGGCTCCAGTCCGCTGGACCACGACACGGCCATGGCCATGGCCAGGACGTTCCTCACCGTCAAGCGGCTGCCCTGCTCCAGGAACGGCTACTCGATCTTCCCTGTGGACGAGCAGACCACCTCAAGGGTGGCCGACTGGTTCGTCGCGGTCGAGGGCTGCTTCACCGACTGGCCGGAGGAGCGGCAGGCGCTGGCGGGCGAGCTCGCGGCGGTCGCCGCCCTGGAGCGGATCCGCCTGGACGACCGGCTCAGCCCCGAGGGACGCATCGCCCAGGAGCTGGTCCGCCTGGTGTTCACCGAGGGCAAGCCCAGCGACATCCTGCCCAGGCTGGAGGTCACGGGGCTGGCGGGGGCGCCGGGCTACGTCGTTCTGGCGGCCGCCGCGCACGGCGCCCTGCGCCCCGCCGAGCTGCGCGCGGTCGTCAAGGAGATCCTGCACGCGGCCGTCTCCAGCGGCGCGGGACCGCCGCAGGGGACGGCCCGCGCGCTTACGCCGCTCGCGATCGGAGTCGTCGGCGAGGAGACGATCGCGCTCGTCCCTTCGGCCGACCGGGAGCTCGCCGGGCGCGTCCGCACCGCCGTGCACGAGCTCGCGCCCGGACTCGCGGGCGGCAGGCTGACCGTGGGCGTCAGCGGGATCGCCGGGGTCGAGGGGCTGCGCGGCGCGGTCGAGGAGGCCAGGTACGCCCGTCGCATGGCCGAGGGCAAGCCGGAGCCCGACGCGGTCGTCGGGCAGGACGAGCTGGCGACCCACGTCCTGCTGCTGGCCTCGGTGCCCGACGACGTGCGCCACATGTTCAGGGTCCGCCTGCTCGACCCGCTGCGCTCCTACGACCAGGTGCACAAGGCCGACCTGGTCCGCACCCTGGAGGCCTTCCTCCAGTGCTCGGGCTCGTGGACCAAGTGCTCGGAGCTGCTCCACGTCCACGTCAACACCCTGCGCTACCGCATCCAGCGCATCCAGGACCTGACGGGAAGGGACCTGTCGCGCCTGGAGGACAGGGTGGACTTCTTCCTCGCCCTCCGCCTGCAATAGGTGATATATGTAAAGAAACCTTACAATTGGAGCGTCCGTTGCCGCACCGCCGACTTGCCGCGCTGATGACGGCGTCCACTCTCGCCACCGCGTGCGCATCCGATGTGCCGGAGCCGAAGGGTCCGCCCCTGATCCCCCTGCCCGCCTCCGTGCGGATGGCCGAGGGCACGTTCTCCCTGGAGGCCGGCGCGCGGATCGGCCTGCGCGCGGCGGGGGCCGCGCCCGTCGCCGAGGAGCTGGCCCGGCTGCTGCGCCGCTCCACCGGCTACGCGCTGCCCGTGGTCCGGCAGGAGGCGGAGATCACGCTGGAGGAGGCGAGCGGGCGCGACCTCGGCCCGGAGGGCTACACGCTGGACGTCACCCCCGGCATGGTACGGCTGGCCGCCTCCACCCCCGAGGGACTCTTCCGCGGCGTCCAGACGCTCCGCCAGCTCCTGCCCGCCAAGGTCGAGAGCGCCGGCGAGCAGCCAGGCCCGTGGACGATCGCGGGCCTCAGCATCGAGGACAGGCCGCGCTTCGCCTATCGCGGCGTCATGCTCGACGTGGCCCGCCACTTCTTCACCGTCGAGCAGGTCAAGCGCTACATCGACCTGGCCGTCGCCTACAAGGTCAACCACCTGCACCTGCACCTCACCGACGACCAGGGCTGGCGTATCGAGATCAAGAGCTGGCCGCGCCTGGCCACCGACGGCTTCTACACCCAGGACGACTACCGCGAGATCGTGCGCTACGCCGCCGAGCGGTTCGTCACCGTCGTCCCCGAGATCGACACGCCGGGGCACACCAACGCCGCCCTGGCCGCCTACGCCGAGCTGAACTGCGACGGCAGGGCGCGGGAGCCGTACAGGGGCAGGGAGGTGGGCTTCAGCTCGCTGTGTGTGGGCAAGGAGGTCACCTACCGCTTCCTCGACGACGTCGTGCGCGAGATGGCGGAGCTGACGCCCGGGCCGTACCTCAACCTGGGCGGCGACGAGGCGCACAGCACCGATCCCGCCGACTACGAGAAGTTCGTCGCGCGCGCCCAGCGGGTCGTCGACAAGTACGGCAAGCGCCTCATGGGCTGGGCCGAGATCACCTCCGGCGCGGTGGCGCAGCACTGGAACCCGCGCGAGGCCGAACGCGCCGTGGCCGCCGTGGCCAGGGGCGCCAAGCTCGTCATGTCCCCCGCCGACCGCTCCTACCTGGACATGAAGTACACCCAGGACACCGAGTACGGCCTGGACTGGGCCGGACTCGTCGAGGTCGCCGACAGCTACGAGTGGGACCCCGCCACGCTCCTCGCGGGCGTGGCCGAGAAGGACGTCCTGGGGGTCGAGGCCCCGCTGTGGACCGAGACATTGGAGACGCCCGACGCGCTGGAGTACATGGCCTACCCACGCCTGCCGGGCATCGCCGAGATCGGCTGGTCGCCCTCCTCCGGCCGCTCGTGGGAGGACTACAAGGGACGGCTGGCCGGCCACGGCCCCCGGTGGAGCGCCCAGTCGGTGAACTACTACCGCTCGCCGGAGATCACCTGGGAGTGATCGCCACCTGGGATGTCACCTCGAGCGCCTAGACTGGCCACATCATGAGCCCTACATCTCTCATCGGCGGACACGTCTCCGTCACCGGCGGCCTGGCGACGGGCGGCCTGAAGTACATGGCCGAGATCGGCGCCGAGATGGTCCAGGTGTTCGTCACGAACCCGCGTGGCTGGGCGCTGACGGAGGGCAAACCCGAGGAGGACGCGAAGTTCGCCGCGTCGGGCGTCGAGTCCTTCATTCACACGCCCTACCTGGTGAACTTCGGCTCACCGAATCCCGAGACGCTGGCCAGTTCGGTGGCCATCACGCGCCACTCGCTGGCGCGCGCGCTGGCGACGCGGTCCAAGGGCGTGGTCGTGCACACGGGCTCCGCGGTCACCCAGTCGCGTGACGACGCGCTGCGCCAGCTCCACGAGCACCTGCTGCCGCTGCTGGAGGAGATCCCGGACGACGGGCCCGACCTGCTGCTGGAGCCGATGGCGGGACAGGGCGCGATGTTGTGCGCAACCGTCCAGGACCTGGAGCCCTACCTGGCGGCGCTCGAGTGGCATCCCAAGGCCACCGTCTGCCTCGACACCTGCCACGCCTTCGCGGCCGGCCACGACCTGACCACCGCCGACGGGGTCAGGGACACCTTCGACACGCTCCACCGGGTCGCGCCCGGCCGGCTGAGGCTGATCCACGCCAACGACTCCAAGGACGTGTGCGGGTCGAAGAAGGACCGGCACGAGAACATCGGGGCGGGTCACATCGGCGCCCAGCCGTTCGCCGACCTGATGCGCCACCCGGTGGTGGCCGGCGTGTCGATCTGCATCGAGACGCCGGGCAAGGCCGACAAGCACCGCGAGGACATCGAGCTGCTGCGCAAGCTGCGCGACGCCTGAGCCCGGCGGCGCCGTCGGCTCGGAGGTGGCGTAAAGGGGCGCCGCTCGCGCGACCCGGCCGCCCCCGTATGGCCGGATCGCGGTCCGGCACGCAGCTACAGCGGGCGCCCCTTCACGTCCTCGGCGGGCGGGCCCTACCCCCCGGTAAAGGGCCCGACCACCGTTTCGGTGACCAGCTGGTCACCAGCGGAACCGCGCATCAGGCCTGTGTGAGCCGCGCGGCTCGTCCCCCCGATGCGACGGAGTGGCTCTCCGATGCGGAAACACTACGGATGCGATCTTGAACGTGAAACCCTCTTCAAGAACAGCTCGCTGAACGGTCAGTAGTCATCGACGTACGGAGAGTGCCGCACTGACGAGCGGCCGTCCTCAAGCGACGAGCGGTCGCCGGAGGCGCTCGCGGCCTCTTCCGGCAGGTGCATCCTGGCCATCATCCGATCCACACCCATAGGCACCCGACCCGGCGTGACCAGGGAAATCACCACCATCGCGACGAAGGCGAGCGGCACGGCGAAGGTCGCAGGATACTCGGACACCAACCCCAGTTTCACGCCCGTCGCCTCACCGGCGGCCAGCACGGCGGTGAGCCCGCCGCCCACCGCGAACCCCGCGGCCGCCCCCACGGCGGTCAGCCGCCGCCACCAGATGCCGAGCAGCAGCAACGGGCAGAAGGTCGCCGCCGAGAGGCTGAATCCGAGCAGCACGCCCAGCACGGAACTGCCGGGGGTGGTGAGCGAGGTCAGCGCCAGCGTCGTCAACGCCACGCCGGCCGTGGCGAGGCGGAAGGCGCTCACCCCCGCCCGCGTCACGCAGGCCGACACCGCGCCGCCCACAGCGGCCAGCACCCCGCAGGAGGTGGCCAGGAAGGCCGCGAACGCCCCTGCCGCCAGCAGCCCGGTCAGCACGTCGCCCGCGGGGCCCGGCAGCATCGCGCCGGGCAGCAGCAGCACGACCTCCTCGTCCTGGGCGTCGGGCACGTGGACGCGGCCGAGAATGCCGTACAGCGGCGGCACCAGGAAGAACAGGCCGAGCAGCACCTGGGTGGCCAAGATCGAACGCCGCGCGCTGGGCCCGTCGCGATTGGTGTAGACGCGGACGATGATGTGCGGCAGTCCCATGGTGCCCAGCGCGCAGGCCAGCAGCACGGTCAGCACGCCCGGCAGCGAAGGGTCGCCCGAGCCCGCCAGCAGGTCTCCGTACGGCGCGGCGAACCCCGCCACCTCCAGCGGGCCCGCCTCGACCGCGCACCGCCACGCGCACCACAGCACGAGCGCGACCCCGGTGAACACGACGAGCTTGAGCCAGTACTGCACCGCCTGAACGCTGGTCACGCTGCCCATCCCGCCCGCGAGCGTGACGAAGACGGACACGAGCGTCACCGACAGCCAGCCCGTCCACGGCGGCAGCCCGGTCAGCAGGTGCAGCACCACCCCCGCCGAGTGGAGCTGCGCGACGAGGTAGAGCAGCCCGATCGCCAGCACGTAGCAGGTGGCGAACCTGCGCAGCGCCGCCGACCCGAGCCGCCACTGCGCGAAGTCGGGCAGCGTGTAGGTGCCCGAGCGGCGCAGCGGCGCCACCACCAGGGCGAGGATGACGACATAGCCCGCCGCGGCGCCCACCGGGAACCACAGCGCGGGCGCGCCGTGCGTGGCGATCAACCCGGCCAGTCCCAGGCAGGCCACGGCCGAGGTGAACTCCGCGCTGATCGCCGCGCCGTTCCACCACGGCCCCACGGCCCTCGCCGCCACGTAGAACTCCGACACCGTCGCGTAGCGCCGCGGCCGTACCGCGCCGACGATCACCGAGATGATGACCACGAACGCGATGCCGGCCGCCGACGCGGCGACGGTGCTGCTCACGGCTCGCGTTCCGCGCGTTCCGCCCGTCTGAGCTGGAAGACGGCCAGCACCACCCACAGCGGCTGGACGGCCAGCGTCACCAGCAGCCAGTCGCCCTCGGCCGTCAGCAGCGGCAGGGCGACCAGCACGGCTGCCACCGCGGCCACCGTGACCAGCGCGTGCCTGGCCTGCCTACCCATGAGCGCCCTGACCTCCGCGTCGCTGTCGGGCCCGTCGAGCCCGAGCGGGACAGGGGCCCGCTGCACGGCGGCCGGCCTCCTGGGCACGACCACCCGCCTGGCGTTCATGTGAGCGTCTTGAACTGTCGCACCAGCTGCTCCCTGACCTGCCTGGTATGGCGGCGGCTGACCGGCAGCGTCTCCCTGCCGACCGTCAGCAGCACCCTGCCGCCCTCGAAGCGCAGCTCGCTGACATGGCGTGCGGACACCAGCGTGCTGCGGTGCACCCTGATGAAGCCCGCGTCCGCCCACCTGCGCTCCAGCGCGGCCAGCGACATGCGCACCAGGTATCCGCCGTCGGGCGTGTGCAGGCGCACGTAGTCGCCCTTCGCCTCGGCGAACCACACCGCCTGCTGCGGCACGAACCTGGTGACGCCGCCGAGCTCGACGGGGATGACGTCGTCCGGCCCGTGTTCGGACGGCGGGGCGGCGGCCGCCTCCAGCCTGCGCACCGCCTCGGCGAGCCGCTCGGCGCGCACCGGCTTGAGGAGGTAGTCGACCGCCTCCAGCTCGAAGGCCTGCACCGCGCAGTCGTCGTGGGCGGTGACGAACACCAGCCTGGGCGGGCTCGGGAACCCGCCGACCAGCCTGGCCAGGTCGAGCCCGTCGAGCCCCGGCATGCGGATGTCGAGGAAGACGCCGTCGAGCCGCTCTCCCCCGCCGATCATCTGCACCATGTCCTGCAGCGCCGTGACACCGTCGGAGGCGGTCACGACGTGCTCGACCCTGGCGTCCTGACGGAGCAGGTAGGCCAGCTCCTCCAAGGCGGGCACCTCGTCGTCGACGGCCAGAACACGTAGCATGCTTTCCACGGTGCCTCAAGAACACACAGGTCACAAGCGACACGCCAGCGTAGGGTAAAGAATTGACTACAAAGAGCTATGGCGGGCCTTGGGCACACGCATCCTCACCTTGGTGCCGGCGCCCACGGCGGTCTCCACGACCAGGCCGTAACCCTCGCCGTAGATCTGCCGCATCCTGACGTCGACGTTGGCCAGGCCGATGCCGCCGCCCCTGCGGCGCGGGTCGTCGTCGAGCACCTCGCGGGCGCGCTCGGGCTCCATGCCCATGCCGTTGTCCTCGACCGTGATGTGCGCCTCGGGCCCCGCGTCGCGGACCACCACCCTGACCTCGCCCGTGCCGTCACGCCCGCCCATGCCGTGCTTGATGGCGTTCTCCACCAGCGGCTGCAGGCACAGGAACGGCACCGGCACCGGCAGCACCTCGGGCGCCACCTGCACGCTGAAGCGCAGCCGGTCGCCGAAGCGGGCCCGCTCCAGCAGCAGGTAGCGGTCCACGCAGGTCAGCTCGTCGGCGAGGGTCGTGAAGTCCCGCGCCCTGCGCAGCGCGTAGCGGGAGAAGTCGGCGAAGTCGAGGATGAGTTCGCGGGCCCTGCACGGGTCGGTCCTGACGAACGAGGCGATCGTGGTCAGCGCGTTGTAGACGAAGTGCGGGGAGATCTGGGCGCGCAACGCGCGCAGTTCCGCCTCCATCGCGCGCCGCCTGGAGGAGTCGAGCTCGGCCAGCTCCAGCTGCCCGGAGACCCACCTGGCCACCTCGGTGACCGTGCGCACCAGCGCCGCGCTCAGCTCCTCGTCGTAGGCCGCCAGCGCGCCCACCACTCTGCCCTCGACGGTCAGCGGCACCACGACCGCGCCGTTCGGCTCGCCCGCGAACACGTGCGGCCGCCCCGAGGCCAGCGACGTGCGCGCGTGCGCGAGCACCTCCTCGGGGCACGCTCCGTCGCAGGCCAGCGCGGCGTCGGTCGAGGTGATCGCGACAGCCGAGGTGCCGAGCAGGGCCCGCAGATGCCGTACGGCCTTGCGTGCCGACTCCCTCGTCAGCCCCGTCCGCAGCGAGGGCGCCGCCATCGCCGCGATGTGCAGCGTCGTGAAGGTGGCCTCGTCCTTCCAGCCACCCTCGGGTAGCGCGGGACGCCGTCTGGCCAGGGCGAACCCCGCGACGAACGCGAAGGCGGCCAGAACCACGCAAGCGGTGGTCGACATGCGCGCAACGGTAGCCAACAACGCACCGTGTCCGGGTGGGAACGGTGCGAGATCTAGGGAGGCGGGCCCTCGCCCGGCTCCTCCTGGTAGGAGTAGCGCTGCTCCTTCCAGGGGTCGGCCACGTTGTGGTAGCCGCGCTCCTCCCAGAAGCCGCGCCTGTCCTCCGTCAGGTACTCCACCGCTCGCACCCACTTCACGCTCTTCCACGCGTACAGGTGCGGGACGACGATGCGCAGCGGAAAGCCCCGCTCGGGCGCCAGCGGCTTCTCGTCCAGCTCCATGGCGAACAGCGTGCCGGGGGCCGTCAGGTCGGACATCCGGAGATTGGCGCTGTAGCCGTACTCCGCCCAGATCATCACGTGGTGGACGCCACCGACCGGCGGCGCGGCCGCCATGATGGTCTGCGGCGTCACGCCCGCCCACTCGTTGCCCATGAGGGAGAACTTCGTCACACAGTGGAAGTCGGCCAGGACCGAAGCCCGCGGCAGCCGCTCGAAGTCCTCCCAGGTGAACCGGTGCTCCTCGCCCGACGCCGTCGCGCCGAAGACGCGGAAGTCCCAGGTCTCCCGCTTGAAACGCGGAACCCTGCCGTAGTGGATGACGGGTCGGCCGCGTGGAATGTACTGGCCTGGGGGCAGGCGCGACTCTTCCACGATCACTCCCTCGCCGACTGTGTTCAAGGCCATCCTCCCATCCTTCCGGGAGCGGGTCCGACTCGGTGCCTGCTTGCCAGGTCTCCGCCGTGCGCTACTATTGGCGCACTATGCACATCACCTTCCTGTTTTGGTATGGCGACGGACCCGATCGGACCGTTCGCCATCTGGTGATGCGCTAGCTCACAGGCGAAACGAAGGCCCCGGGTCCGTCAGGACCCGGGGCCTTCGTCGTTTTCAAGGAGAGATTCATGGTCATCGTGATGGGTTCCGAGGCGACGCAGGGCGACGTCGAGGCAGTGGTCGGCCTCGTGCAGGCGGCAGGGGTGGAGGCGTTCGTCAGCAGGGGCGTGCAGCGGACGATCATCGGGCTCGTGGGCGACGTCACGCAGCTCAGTGCCGTCAATCTGCGCGGCATGAGCGGGGTGCGCGACGTCATGCGGGTGTCGACGCCGTACAAGCTGGTGAGCAGGGAGAACCATCCCGACCGGTCCACCGTGCACGTGGGCGGGGTGCCCATCGGGCCCGACAGCGTGACGCTCATCGCCGGCCCCTGCGCGGTCGAGACGCCGCAGCAGACGCTCGAGGCGGCCCAGATGGCCAAGGCCGCGGGCGCGACCCTGCTGCGAGGCGGCGCCTACAAGCCGCGCACCTCTCCCTACGCCTTCCAGGGGCTCGGCGAGAAGGGCCTGCGCATCCTCGCCGACGTGCGCGAGGAGACCGGCCTGCCGATCGTGACCGAGGTCGTGGACGCTCACGACGTCGATCTCGTCGCCTCCTACGCCGACATGCTGCAGGTCGGCACCCGCAACGCGCAGAACTTCGCGCTGCTGCAGGCCGTCGGCGCGGCGGGCAGGCCCGTTATGCTCAAGCGCGGCATGAACGCCACCATCGAGGAGTGGCTCATGGCCGCCGAGTACATCGCCCAGCGCGGCAACCTCGACATCGTGCTGTGCGAGCGCGGCATCCGCACCTTCGAGACCGCCACCCGCAACACCCTCGACGTGTCGGCCGTCCCCGTCGCCCAGCGGCTGTCGCACCTGCCGGTCATCATCGACCCGTCCCACTCGGGCGGCCGCCGTGACCTGGTGCTGCCGCTGACCCGCGCCGCCATCGCGGTGGGCGCCGACGGCGTCATCGTGGACGTGCACCCGCACCCCGAGCAGGCCCTGTGCGACGGCCCGCAGGCCCTGGTCGACGGCGACCTGCGCGAGCTCGCCACGATCATGCGGACGTTCCCCGGGCTGATGGGCAGGGGCGTCGTCGGCGACGCACTCGCGGTCTGACCCGATCCGAGGGTCGATGGGCTCCGGGCTGGTACGGCGGGCGCGCCACGAACCGCCTGCCGTACTCACGAGTAACTAAGTAGTTCTCCGCATGTGTCGGCGTTCACGGAACTTCATCATCGAGCCATGAACAAACCGATCCAGCCCACCCAGACAACCGCCTACTACATCCAGTCGGTCCTCTCCTTCGGCTTGTCGGTGGCCGCCGTGGCGATCGGCGTGGCCTACCTTCCGGTCTCCGGATGGATCAGGGCCTTCCTCACGGTCGGCGTCCTGTACGTGATCACCTCGGCGTTCACGCTGGCCAAGGTGGTGCGCGACCGCCAGGAGCTCAGCGCGGTCACCAACCGCGTCGACCAGGCCCGCCTCGACAAACTTCTCGCCGAGCACGACCCCTTCAAGGTCGACAACCCCTGAAGGCACGAACCTTCGCTCAGGCGCGCCTCGCTGCTCCGGCCGGCCCTTCGGGGAACCCGGACTCCCCCTCGCCGGCGTGACGTCCGGCGGCTCGGTGTACTGCCGGAAGGGTCTTCCCCAGGCGCGCGAGGGGGGACAGGGCCATGAACAACGGGGACAGGGACAGACCGGCGGCCGTCACCAGCAAACTGGTACGCAACCCCCACTGGCCGGCCAGACAGCCGCCGAGCAGCGAACCGAGCGGGGTCAGTCCCATCCCCACGACGTTGATGGTCGCGACGACCCGGCCCTGCATCCGAAGGGGCGTGATGGCCTGCCGTACGGCCATGACGTTGACGTTGACCAGCTGGCTGAAGACGCCGAACACGAAGTTGATCGCCATGAGCAAGGGGATCGTGACGGCGGAGGAGCCGTGCAGTGCGGGCACACACAGCATCACACCGTCGGCGAGCGCCGCTGAAGACACCAGCACGACGCCGTAGCCGAATCTCCTCGGCAGCCTGGCCGACAGCAGCGATCCCACCAGCGCGCCCGGACCCATCGCCGCGAGCGCCAGGCCGACGGCCGCACCGGACAGGTGCAGTGTGCGTGGCAGGAAGAGCAGGTAGACGGTCATCAGGGCCGCGAAGAAGAACTGGAAGATCGCCGAGCAGGCACCCACCGCCCGCAACGAGGTGTCGCCGGCGACGAGGCGGAGCCCTTCGTGGAGCTGCCGCCACATCCGGGCGGGCCGTTCGGCCCGCTGAGGTGGCGACTCGCGTGGACGGATTCGCCTGATCGACAGGAACGACACCGTGAAGAAGAACGCGCTCGCCATGATGGCTGCCGGAGCGGAAAGCAGCGACACCATCGCGCCACCGAGCGCGGGTCCGCCGACCTGCGCGGCGGACCTGCTGCCCTCGAGCGCGCTGTTGCCCTGCGCCAGCTGGTCTCGCTTCACCAGTTCCACGAGTGAGGCCTGGTAGGCCACGTCGAAGAACACCGTGAGAACGCCGACGAGAAAGGCGACGACGAGCAGCGCGGGAATGCCGAGCAGGCCGAGGAGAGAGGCGACGGGGATCGCGGCCAACGCCACAGCCCTGCCGAAGTCCGCCAGCACCATCACCTCCCGGGGTCGCCGGCGGTCCACCCACACGCCGACGAAGAGCGAGAACAGCAGGATCGGCGCCTGCTCCACCGCGCGGAGGACGCCGAGTTGGTCGGCGCCGGCGTCGAGTGCCACCACGGCGACGAGCGGCAGGGTTACCTGGGCGGCCTGCGCCCCGAGCTGCGAGGCGGTCTGACCGACCCAGAGCCGGCGGAAGTCGCTGTCCCGCCACAGGCTCGGCGGAGCCGGCCGGACGGAGTCGGCCGCGTTCATCGCGGACCTCGTCCGCACGTCAGAGGGTCGAGGAACGCGATGCGACGCCGTGCGAGCACGGCGAGAGAAACGGATGGCACAGGGATTCCTTGAGCTGCCGAGGACGGTGCCCGCCGCCCGGCGCGCGACGACAGGCGCTCCGGCGAATCAGGCAGGGAAAGGCTCGCTGTGCCGCATGTCAGAGGCAGCACGCGATGACAGGTCGAACGTGACCTACGACGTCAACGCGCGCTCGGTTGACCGACCATCTCAGCTCCTCGGAGTCCTTCGCTGTTCGGAAGGCTAGCCGTCGGCCGTCCATCGCGAAAGCGGTTAAACGGCGGCCCGACTCCCGGCTCGGACCTGTCTCGCCTCGATCATGAAATCTGGCCAGATCCCACATTTCATCGTCGAAAGTGCGAAGAAGATTCTGAGGTTCGGGCAATCAGCGCTGATCACTTCTCGAGAAAGGCGCCGGATGCATGACCCTGACCCCTACCCCTCCGACACGGATGCCGAGGGGGCGACCGACGCGTCGATCATCGAGAAGTCGCGCCACGAGCCCGAGTGGTTCTCGATGATCTTCGATCGGTACTTCACCTCGATCCGCCGGTACGCGGCGGCCAGGCTCGGGCCCAGTGCCGCTGACGACGTCGCCGCCGAGACGTTTCTCGCCGCCTTCGACCAGCGGGACCGCTACGACCTGACCTGCCCCGAGGCCCGGGCCTGGCTCTACGGGATCGTCACCAACCTGATCGGCAGGCACCGCCGGAGCGAGATCCGGTTCTATCGCGCCCTCGGCCGCTCGGTGACCAGGGACGACGTCGGCGACCACGCCGGCCGGGTGGCGGACCAGGTGGCCGCCGAGCAGCTGAGCCCCGCGTTGGCGCGGGGTCTGGCGGGGCTGTCCAAGGGAGACCGTGACGCGTTGCTGCTCGTCGCCTGCGCCCAGCTCAGTTACGCCGAGGTGGCGCGCGCCCTCGCCATCCCGATCGGCACCGTCGGCTCCCGGGTCAACCGGGCCAGACGCAAGCTCCGCAAGACATTGGGCCCCACGGCACAGGAGGTAGTGGACCATGGATGAGCTGCAGCAGTTGCGCGATCGTCACGACGCGCTGGCGGATCCTCCTCCGGAGAGCATCGCCGCGGCCCGTTCCCGGCTGACCGCCCACATCCGCCAGGCTCCGGTCAGGAACACCTCATGGCTTTCGGCCGCCCGCCGTGCCCGGCCCGCGTGGGGGCTCGGCCTGGCCGGCGCGGCCACTCTCACGCTGGTGGCGGCGGTCGCGGTGGCCGGTCCCGGAGTGGACAGGGACCGACCCGTGGAACGGCTGCCCAGCCCGCGTCTCGAGCCGCGCCCGCTCGAGTTGAGCCCGGTCGAGTTGCGCCCGGTCGCCAACGCGGAGGACCTGGCCAACAACGCGGCGGTGGTGGCCGCGGGCGACTCCGAGGCCACGCCCAAGCCCACGCAATGGGCGTACGTGAAGAACCGGTACGCCCAGACTCAAGGGGACGGCGGTGAAGGGCTGTTCGGCTCCCCGAAGAGGACGAAGACCCATGAGATGTGGCGCCGGGTGGACGACAAGAAGTTCGCCGTCAAGGAGAACGGCAAGCTGGAGGTGATCGAAGGCTCGGAGTTCGAGGTGGCCTACCCATGGCTGTTCTCGCTGCCGACCGAGCCCTCCGCGTTGCTCGCCCGCGTCTACGAGCAGGTCGACGCCGAGGACGCCAAGAGGCGTGCCGACACCTTCGCGAGGGCTAAGGTGCTGGCCATGAGGAAGGGGAAGACGTCTGAGGAGGCGACGGCGATCGCCGAGGAGGCGTCGCCTCCCCTGACCGCCGGGCAACGGAACACGTGGGCGTTCCAGCAGATCGCGCAGGGGATGCGCGATGCCGTGCTGCCGTCCAGGCTCCGCGCCGCCATGTACGGCGCCATGGCGAAGATCCCCGGCGTGCGGTACGAGGCCCGGTCCACGGACCTGGCCAAGCGATCGTGCGTCACCCTCTACCGCGTCCAGAGGGGTTACCTGCGCGAGGAGATCTTCATCGACCCCAAGACCTACGAGTACATGGGATACCGCACCATCGCCACCCGGGACCACGACGGAGGCGGCGTCCCCGTGAAGAAGGGCCAGATCGTCGGCTGGGACAGCCTGCTCAAGGCCGTGATCGTCGACAAGCCCGGCGAGCGCCGCTGACGAGTCGGAAGCGCCCCGTCGTGAGGGTCCGTGCCGTCAGAGGGTGTACTCCTGGATCGAGTCCGCCAGCTGCACCGCCAGCTCCTCGGCGTCGAGGCGCTTCTCGATCAGCTTCAGATCCTCGATCTTGGCTCGGGTCTCGGCGCGCTTGGGGGCCAGCAGCGTGCAGCAGTCCTCGTCGGGCAGTTCGGAGATCTCCAGCGTGCCGATGCGCCGCGCCTCGGCCATGATCTCCGTCTTGTCCCAGCCGATCAGGGGCCGGAGGATCGGCAGGTCGACCGCGTTGTCCTGGGCGGTGATGTTCTGGAGCGTCTGCGAGGACACCTGGCCGAGCGCGTCGCCGGTGACGAGCGCTCCCGCTCTGATGCGGTGCGCGACCTCCTCGGCCGTCTTCAGCATGAGCCGCCGCTGCGCGATCACCGCGAGCCTGTCCTGGCCCGAGGTCCTGATCGACTGCTGCGCCTTCCCGAACGGCACGACCCACAGGCGCGACTTGCCCTGGAAGCGGTCGAGCTTGCGGACGAGCGCGTAGGCCTTGTAGATCGACTCGGAGGTCGTGAAGGGGATTCCCGAGAAGTGCAGGAAGTCGACGTGGAGCCCGCGTCGCATCATGCGGTAGGCCGCCACGGGCGAGTCGATGCCGCCCGACATCAGCACCAGGGCCCTGCCGCTGCTGCCGACGGGCAGACCGCCCTGGCCCGGCAGCCCGTCGGTGAAGACGAAGACCTCGTCGCGGTCGACCTCGATGAAGACCGTCAGCTCGGGGCGCTTCAGGTCGACCGGCAGCCCGTAGGTGTCGTTGATGGTGCCGCCGACCAGGCGGTCGAGCTCGTTGGAGCGCAGCGGGAAGCGCTTGTCGCGGCGGCGGGAGCGTACGGCGAACGTGGCACCCCGCTTGACCTCGTCGCGGTCCTTGATCAGCTCCAGCGCGGCCTTGACGACGGTGTCGGGGTCCTTGGCCACGCGCCACGCGCGGTGGATCCACACCAGGCCGGGCACGTCGGTCACCCGCTCGGCGACCTGGTCGGCCACCTCGACGGAGGTGCCCTCAGGCAGGAAGATCGCGATGACGCCGTGGCGCTGGCGCACCTCGGTCTTGAGGTCGAAGTCCTTCAGGGCGGCGCGGATGTTGCCGACGAGCCTGCGCTCGAACAGCTCGCGGTTCTTGCCTTTCAGGACGATCTCCCCCAGCTTGAGCAGAACGCACGGCTCGCCCAGGGCGGACATCGTCATGGCGGGAACCTCCGGGAGGAATGTGGAAACACAGCGCCATCTCCAACGCCGCGACCCATTGAGTTTAGTCCGCCTGGGAGCGGCGAGCCCCGCCCGGTCTCTTGCCGGTCCGGCGGGTTTCACCTCCCACCGGCGCCCGATACCGGGCATGAGGCATGAGGCACCGGCATAGGACGCCGGGCATGGGACGCCGGGCATGGGACGCCGGGATGGGACGCCGGACGCGGGCGACGGGATGCAGGACGCAGAGCGCGGGATTCGGGACACGCCCGCAGGAAGCGGGAACACGACATCCGCGTCGGAAAGGCGCGCCTCCGAGGGTCAGGGCGCCGGGCCCGGAAGGCACGGGGCCCGGAAGGCACGGGGCCCGGACGTCGCGGGGCCCGGACGTCGCGGGGCCCGGAAGGCGCGGGGAGGTCGAGGGGATGGTCCGGGAACGGCGAGGGCCATGGAGAGTGCGGCCTTGGGGGTGTCAGGGGTCTTCGTCGAGGCCCTGTTCGATCGCGTAGCGGACCAGTTCCACGCGGTTGTGCAGTTGGAGCTTGTTGAGCGTGTTCTGGACGTGGTTCTGCACGGTCCGGTGGCTGAGTCCGAGCCGGTCGGCGATCTGCCTGTAGGACAGCCCCTTCGCCACCAGCCGCAGCACCTCCGTCTCCCGGTCGGTCAACCGGGGCCCTTCGGGCTGGGCCTGCGGCCGGGTCGCCAGTCTGCGGTACTCCCCCAGCACCAGCCCGGCGAGCCCCGGGGTGAAGACGGCGTCGCCCGCGGCGGTCCGCGCGACCGCGTCGAGGAACTCCTCCCTGCCGGCCGACTTCACCAGGTAGCCGGCGGCGCCCGCCTTGACCGCCTCCAGCACGTCCTCCTGTTCGGCGCTGGCCGACAGCACCAGGATCTTCACGCCGGGCAGCCCGCCGGCGACCTGCGCGCCGGACATGTCGGGCAGGTGCAGGTCGAGCACGACGACGTCAGGCCTGACCGCCTGAGCCACCCGCAGCGCCTGCCGTCCCTCGCCCACGGTCGCGACGACCTCGTAGCCGGCCTCGGTCAGATCCCTGGCCACCGCGTCTCGCCACATGGGATGGTCGTCGACCACCATCACCCGCACCATGCCGCAACTCTAGGGACTTCGGGCGAATCCGCTAGTGGAGGGGTGCGGGCACGGTGATCTCCACCTCGGTGCCCTCGCCGGGCGCGGAGAGGATCGACACCCGGCCGCCGAGATCGGCGACGCGTCCCTTGATGGACTGGGCCACCCCGAGCCGCCCGTCGGCGTGCGCCCGTTCCAGCCGCCCTTCGGCGATGCCCGGCCCCTCGTCCCTGACGCTGACGGTCACCTCGCCGTCGCCCTGCTCGGCGAACACCCAGGCCCTCGCCTGCTCACCGCAGTGCGCGCGGACGTTGTCGAGGGCCGCCCGTACGGCGGCGGCCGTCTCCTCGGCCGTCGCGGTGGGCATGACGAGCGGCGTGGCCGGGGTCGACACCGTCACCTGGGTGGATCCGAGTCTCATGAGCAGCGCCCGCAGGTCGGCCGACCCCGTGGGGGCGGCCCGCACCGTGACGAGTTCGCGCAGCGCCGCCTCCTGCTCTCCGGCGAGCCTGCCGAGTTCGGCCGCCTCGCCGCCCATCTCCTGCCCCCGCCGTTTGACCAGGGCGAGCACCTGGAGCACCGAGTCGTGGATCCCGCGGGCCAGGCGTTCGCGTTCGCGCTGTGCGGCCTCCATCTCGACGGCCCGCTGCATGCGTTCCTCCGCGCGGATGGCCAGGCGTGCCACGTGCCCGACGACGATGCCCGCCATGAAGAGCAGGACCGCGCCGTTGATCAGGATGGGGGTGCCGGGACCGTTCACGCGTACCCAGAGGTCGGCGCCCGCCACGATCGCCGCCGCCACCCCGCCGAGGCGGCGCCCGCCGTACACGGCCCATGCCAGGACGGGTCCGGCGACCCAGATCGCGGGCACCGGCATGCTGCCCAGCTCACCCTGGAACTCTCCCTGCACGTACGGCGTGGCCAGCAGGCACGCCACCGCCACGAGCATGTCGATGACCAGCAGCGGCCACCCGCGCACGGCGTCGACGGAGTAGCAGAAGGTGGCGGCCGCGGTCCACAGCGCCATGACCGCGATGACCGTCCACCCCGCGACCGGATGGGCGAAGCCTTCGTGCTGGACCATCAGCACCGTCGCGTAGACGAGCGACGCGATTCTGAACACCGCGATCGCCCGCCAGAAGGCGAAGTCCATGAGACATTCTCACGTTTCCGACAGGATCGTCTGACAGATAGTTGAACTATCCATGCAAATAGGACAGGTCCGCTGCCACAATCCCGGAGATCCCTATGGCAAGGATTGTCACAACATGAATCATTTCACCCAGGGTCCGCTCACGCCGATCCTCGCGTACGTGATGTCGTGCATGGGGTCGATGCTCGGACTGCGGCTCACCGCCCAGGCCCATGCCTCGACCGGGGCCTCGCGTGCCCGGTGGCTCGTCGGCGCCGCCATCTCCATCGGCGGCACCGGCATCTGGGTCATGCACTTCATCGCGATGATGGGCTTCGACGTCGAGGGCACCGAGATCAGGTACGACGTGCCCCTCACCGTCGCGTCCGCGCTGGTGGCCGTCGTCTTCGTCGGTGCCGGGCTCTTCCTGGTGGCCTATGGCCGCGCCAAGGTGCTCGCGCTGCTCGGCGGCGGGCTGCTCACCGGACTGGGCGTCGCCGCGATGCACTACATGGGCATGTACGCGATGAACATGTCGGCCCACGTCTCCTACGATCCGACGATCGTGGCGGCCTCCGTCGTGATCGCGGTCGTCGCCGCGACGGTCGCGCTGTGGTTCACGCTGCGGGTCAGGCGCGCGGTGGCGATCACCGGCGCCGCCCTGATCATGGGCGTGGCCGTGTGCGGCATGCACTACACCGGCATGTTCGCGATGAGCGTCCAGGTACACGGCGAGCAGGGGCACGTGGGCGGCGCGGACGCGCTGTCGTTCCTCGTGCCGTTGATGACGGTGGTCAGCCTCATCACGCTGACCATGCTGCTGATGGTCATCCTGTCTCCCTCGCAGAGAGAGCTCCAGGAGGACGCCGAGCTGATGGCCCGCCTCGAGATGCGCCGTCTGGCGGCCGAACGCGCGCAGACCCTGCGCGCGCCCGCGAACGTCCCTGCGGGTCCGCCCGCGCAGGCGCGCACTCCGATGCCGGCCCAGCCCCGTCCCGGCCAGGGAAGGCCCCAACGCGGTGGCCCCGCCTACGGCGGCCCCGAGTACGGGAGTCCTGAGTACGGTGGCCCCGAGTACGGGAGGCCACAGGGAGGTCGGCCCGACCCCAGGAGGGCCCGCGCCCCGCAGGGCCGGCCCCAGTCCCGGCCCTACCCCTATCAGCAGGGCTGAGATCTCTCCGGCAGGCACGCTCCAGCACACGCCTGAGGCGCGGTCGCCGAACCGGGCTCCAAGGGTACGGCCTGCGCCCCTTACATCGGGCCGCGACAGTCAGGGCGCAAGCCGTACCTGGAGGGGAATGGAGCGGTCTCCCGCTCTGCCCTCAAGGTACGGCCCGCCACTTGCAATCGGCTTAACCGAAGAAGACCTCGGCCTCCTCGTAGCGCTCGGCCGGCACGGTCTTCAGCTCCGAGGTGGCCTCGTCGAGCCCGACGCGCACGATGTCGGTGCCGCGCAGCGCCACCATCTTGCCGAAGTCGCCGGCGTGGACCGCGTCGATCGCCTGCAGCCCGAACCTGGTGGCCAGCACCCTGTCGAACGCGGTCGGCGTGCCGCCGCGCTGGATGTGGCCGAGCACGGTCGTGCGGGCCTCCTTGCCGGTGCGCTTCTCGATCTCCTTGGCCAGCACCTCGCCGATGCCGCCGAGCCGTACGTGGCCGAAGGAGTCGAGCTCGCCCGCCTGCAGCTCCATCTGCCCCTCGACCGGGTGGGCGCCCTCGGCGACCACGATGATCGGCGAGTAGCGGGTGCGGAAGCGCGACTCGACGTACTCGCAGACGCGGTCGATGTCGAACGGCTTCTCGGGGATGAGGATGACGTTGGCGCCGCCCGCCATGCCCGCGTGCAGCGCGATCCAGCCCGCGTGGCGGCCCATGACCTCGCAGATGAGCGCCCTGTGGTGGGACTCGGCGGTGGTGTGGAGCCGGTCGATGGCCTCCGTGGCGATGTTGACGGCGGTGTCGAAGCCGAAGGTGTAGTCGGTGCCCGACAGATCGTTGTCGATGGTCTTGGGCACGCCGACCACGTGGACGTCACGGTCGTACAACTGGCGGGCGACACCGAGGGTGTCCTCTCCACCGATGGCGATCAACGCGTCGATCCCGCCGGCCGCGAGATTCTCCTTGATCCGGTCGACTCCACCCTCGATCTTGATCGGGTTGGTCCGGGACGAGCCGAGTATCGTGCCGCCACGCGGCAGGATTCCTCGCACGGCCTGAATGTCGAGCGGCATGGTGTCACCCTCGAGGGGGCCACGCCAGCCGTCTCTGAATCCGACGAACTCGTGTCCGTAAACGCTGACACCCTTGCGAACAACAGCCCTGATCACAGCGTTCAGACCGGGGCAGTCTCCACCTCCGGTGAGCACTCCAATACGCATGGCGGGTTCCTCCCGATGGGGTTCACGGCCAAACTAATGGGGCGGTGCGATCGGCGTATCGCCGACGCAACGCATTGTGCCCCCTGGCACCGACAATGGTCTAGACCAAAAGGTAGGCGTCGTGAGCGTTTTGGCGATAGACGCAGGCACGACCGGTGTGACCGCGCTGGTCGTCACCGACGAGGGGCGGATCGACTCGCGGGGGTACGAGGAGTTCGCCCAGCATTTCCCCCATCCGGGATGGGTCGAGCACGCGCCGGAGGAGATCTGGCAGGCGACGCTCGCGGCCTGCCGTACGGCGCTGGAGGGGGCCTCGGCGGCGCCCACCTGTGTCGGCCTCACCAACCAGCGGGAGACGGCGGTCCTGTGGGACCGGCGGACGCTGGCCGCGCCGCGCCGCGCGATCGTCTGGCAGGACAGGCGGACGGCCGAGATCTGCGCGCGGCTGCGCGAGGCGGGTCATGAACCCCGGGTGTCCGACCTGACCGGGTTGCGCCTCGACCCCTACTTCACCGCGACCAAACTGACATGGCTGGCCTCTCACGACCCGCGCGTGTGGGAGGGGGTCACGTCGGGCAACACCGTGGTCGGCACCGTCGACTCCTACGTCGTCGCCAGGCTGACGGCGGGCGCGCGGCACGTGACCGACCCGTCCAACGCCTCCCGCACGCTCCTGTACGGCCTGGCCTCGGGCACGTGGGAGGAGGAGCTGTGCGAGCTGTTCGGCGTCCCCTCGCACGCCCTGCCGGAGATCGTGCCCAACCACGGCGAGATCGGCAGGACGGACCCCGCGGCCTTCCTCGGGCTCGACCTGCCCATCACCGGGATGGCGGGCGACCAGCAGGCGGCGCTGTTCGGGCAGACGTGCTTCGGGGCGGGCGAGGTGAAGTGCACCTACGGCACCGGCTCGTTCCTCCTGGTCAACACGGGCGCGGAGATCGTCCGCCCGGCCGCGGGCCTGCTGTCGACGGTCGCCTGGCAGACGCCCTCCGGCGAGCGCACCTACGCCGTCGAGGGCGCGATCTTCGTGACGGGGGCGGCCGTGCAGTGGCTGCGCGACGGCCTCGGCCTGATCAGCACCGCGCCCGAGTCGGAGGCGGTGGCCCGCACGGTCCCCGACAGCGGCGGCGTGGTGTTCGTCCCCGCGCTGACCGGTCTCGGCGCTCCGCACTGGGACCCCGACGCGCGCGGCACGATCACCGGCATCACCCGCGGCACGACCCGAGCCCATCTGGTGCGCGCGACGCTGGAGGCGATCGCCTTCGAGGTGCGCGACGTGGTGGAGACGATGCCCGAGGTCGCCGCGTTGAAGGCCGACGGCGGCGCCAGTTCCAACGATCTCCTCATGCAGTTCCAGGCCGACCAGCTCGGCGTCCCTGTCGAGCGTCCTGTGGTCCAGGAGACGACAGCCCTGGGCGCGGCCTTCCTTGCGGGCCTCGGCTCGGGCGTGTGGGAGTCGACGGACGAGCTGCGCAAGACGTGGCGGCTGGAGCGGCGCTTCGAGCCCGGCCAGCGGGACGACGCCGCGTACGAGCGGTGGCGCGACGCCGTGAGACGAACGTCAACTCGCGGTTGACGTCGATGGGTCGTCAACTTATGGTTGACGCATGGAGAACACCGTCAGGCTCGACGACCTGATCTCAGCGATCAAGACCCGCGGGGGCGACACCCTCGCCCAGCTCTCCGACGCGGTCACCCTCGGAGAACACCTCGGCGACGTGGCCGACCACCTCATCGGCCACTTCGTCGACCAGGCCCGCCACTCGGGCGCCTCGTGGACGGAGATCGGCCGCAGCATGGGCGTGTCCAAGCAGGCCGCACAGAAGCGGTTCGTCTCGAAGGACGGCCCGACCCTCGCCGAGGACCTGCGCAACTACGCCCGCTTCACCGAGCGCGCCCGCCACGTGGTCGTCGAGGCCCAGTCGGAGGCCCGCGACGGCGGGAACGACCAGATCGAGGTAGGACACCTCGTCCTCGGCCTCCTGCACGAGCCCGAGGGGCTCGCCGCCAAGATCATGGTCACGCTCGGCGCGGAGCCGTCGGCCGTGCGGGAGGCGGTGATCGTCCCCGCGGGGCCGGGAGGCGGCGACGTGATCGCCTTCTCCGCCCAGGCCACCAAGGCGCTCGAGCTCACCCTGCGCGAGGCGCTGCGGCTCGGCCACAACTACGTGGGCACCGAGCACATCCTGCTCGGGGTCCTCTCACTCGAGGAGGGCTCCGCGGTGGAGGCGCTCACCGGCCTGGGCGTGACGAAGGAGGAGACGGAGAAGGAGCTCAAGCGGCTGCTGTCCGGCTATCTCGGCAAGAGCTAGCGCGGCAGCACGCACGCGGGCGCGACGGCGTCGATCCTGACGTCCGTCGGCTGGGGCACTCCCCCGCGCAGGGCCAGCAGCGTGACCGCGTCGCCGGTCTGGTTGGCCACGTACATGGTGGTGCCGTCGATGGCGAAGTGCCTGGGCCATGCGGCGCCGCTGGGCACCTCCGCCACCATCGCCAGGTCCGACGCGCGGAGCACGGAGATCGTGTCGGGACCGCGGTTGCCGACGTAGACGTAGTCGCCCGCCACGTCGATGTGCGAGGGGTAGTTCGTGCCCGGCTCCTCGCTGGCGGCCGCGGCCGCCAGCTCGTTCCAGTCGCGGTCGTAGGTGCGGACCGTGGCGTCGAGTTCGCCCGCCACGTGGCAACGGCCGCCCGAGAAGACCAGGTGGCGGGGGCCCATCCCGGCGGGCAGCTTGACGAACTCCAGGGCCCGGCCGTCGAGCGTGTACCGGCGGATCTCGTCGGTGCCCAGGTCGCAGACGTGGAGCACGTCCTCGTGGAAGACGGCCTGGTGGGCGTGGGGCCGCTCCTGCCGTTCCCATACCGGGCCCGAGCCCTGGTGCGCGAGCACGATGGGGTCGCCGGCGAACGCGCCGGCCTCGTCGAGCCCGTGCAGGCTGACGACGCCGTCGCCGTAGTTGGCCACGGCCAGCAGCTCTCCGCCGGGATGCACGGCCAGGTGACACGGCTGGCTCCCCTCGCTCGACCGCTCGCCCAGGAGGGACAGCTCGCCGCCGGTCACCGCGTAGGCGGCCAGGGTGCCGCTGTCGTCCTCCCCCACGGCGTACAGCACGGGCAGCGTGGGGTGGGCCGCGAGGAAGGAGGCCTTGACGGCGCCGGTCCGCGCGACCACCTCCAGTTCCTGGCTCGCCGTGAGAATGTCGGGGCCGTATCCACCGATGAAGAGGTGCTTCACAGCAGACATCCTTTCATGCTTGACTATGTCAATGAACTCGTTGACCGAGGCAAGGATCTCCGAGATCAGGGCCTTCAATCGCTTCTACACCAAGGTGATCGGCGTCCTGCAGATCGGCATGCTCGATTCGCCCTACTCGCTGACGGAGGTGAGGGTGCTGTTCGAGCTGGCCAACGCCGAAGGGCTCGTGCTGGAGGCGGGCGAGCTGCGGCGGATGCTCGACCTCGACGCCGGATACCTCAGCAGGATCCTGACCAGGTTCGAGAGCGACGGCCTCCTCGCCAAGGAGCGCTGCTCGACCGACGCGCGCAAGCAGGTCGTCCGCCTCACCGAGGCGGGGGCCGCCACCTTCGCCCGGCTCGATCTGCGACAGAGCGAGCAGATCGGCGCGCTGCTCGACGGGCTGAGCGAGCAGGAGCAGTCGCGGCTGACCGAGGGGATGTCGTCGATCAGGACGGTGCTCGACAAGGCCTCGTCGCCCGCGCGCGTGCCGTACGTCATCAGACCTCCGCGCACGGGCGACCTCGGGTGGGTCGTGTGGCGGCACGGCACGCTCTACGGCAAGGACTACGGCTGGGGCCTCGAGTTCGAGAAGCTCGTGGCGCGGATCGTCGGCGAGTACGACCCGGAGAAGGACGCGGGGTGGATCGCGGAGATCGACGGGGCTCCCGTCGGATCGGTGTTCTGCATGCACAAGGACGAGACCACGGCGCAGCTGCGGATGCTGCTGGTGGAGCCTTCGGCGCGGGGGCTCGGCCTGGGCCGGCGGCTGGTGGAGGAGTGCCTGCGGCACGCGCGGGAGTCGGGATACAAGCGGATCATGCTGTGGACCAGGGACTCCCTGGTGAGCGCTCGAAGGATCTACCAGGCGGCGGGGTTCACGCTGGACACGGAGGAGAAGTCGGTCGAGAACGGGGTGGACGTCGTCGAGCAGGTCTGGTCCCGCGACCTCTGACCCGGAGCAGCCGGGTCGGGCACGCCGGATCTACCGGGCCGCGCGGGATTCGAGGTAGCGCCGTTCGGGGACGCTCAGCGTCGTCCTCGCCGCCAGCTCGTAATGGACGCGCGCCGTCTCCCTGTCCCCTGCCAGTTCCAGCAGGTGCGCGCGGACCGCGTGCACCCGGTGGTGCCCCGCCAGCGCGGGGTCGCCCTCGGCCGTCGCCAGCTCCGCCAGCCCCTCCGAAGGACCCGACACCATCGCCAGGGCCACGATCCGGCTGAGCGTGACCATCGGCCCTGGTGCGAGGGCCCGCAGCAGGTCGTACAGCCCGAGGATCTGCCGCCAGTCGGTGTCGCCTGCGCTCGCCGCCTCGTCGTGCACCGCCGCGATCGCCGCCTGCACCTGGTACGGCCCGACGGGCGCCCCCGACAGCGTCCTGGTCAGCAGCGCCGTCCCCTCCTCGATCAGCGCCGCGTCCCACAGCCCGCGGTCCTGCTCGGCGAGCGGCACCAGCGTCCCGTCGGCCCGTGTCCTTGCGGGCCTGCGCGCGTCGGTGAGCAGCATCAGCGCCAGCAACCCCGCCACCTCACCGTCGGCGGGCAACCGCGCGTGCAGCTGCCTGGCCAGCCTGATCGCCTCTCCGCTCAGCTCGACCCTGTTCAGCAGGGGGCCCGCGCCGGCGGTGTAACCCTCGTTGAAGATCAGGTACAGCACCTCCAGCACCGCGGTGACGCGCCCGGAGGGCGGCGAGAACGACGACCCGCTCGCCCTGATCCGCTGCTTGGCCCTGCTGATCCGCTGCGCCACGGTCGGCTCGGGGACCAGGAACGCCCTGGCGATCTCGGCGGTCGTCAGCCCGCCCACCGCCCTGAGGGTCAGCGCCACCTGCGAGTCGCTCGTCAGCGCCGGATGGCAGCACATCTGCAGCAGGGTGAGCGTGTCGTCGAGCGCGGGCTCGGCCCGCACCTCCAGCGCGGCGGCGCTCTCCTCCCTGCGGCGGCGGGCCGTCTCGTTGCGCCACAGCTCGATCCTGCGCCGGGAGGCGACCGTGATCAGCCAGCCCTTCGGATCGCGCGGCTCACCCTCCTCGGGCCACTGGACGTGCGCCGCGAGCAGCGCCTCCTGCACGGCGTCCTCGCAGGAGTCGAAGTCGCCGTAGCGGCGCACGAGCGCGCCCAGCACCTGCGGCGCCAGCTCGCGCAGCAGAGTCTCGAAGCTCACCGCAGCTCCATCACCGGCCGTACCTCGACCAGGCCGAAGGCCGCCTCCGGCACCTGCGACGCCCGCTCGACCGCGCGCTCGAAGCTGTCGCACTCGACCAGGTAGAACCCGGCCAGGTGCTCCTTGACCTCGGCGAAGGGCCCGTCGCTGGTCGTCGTCCTCCCCTCGTGCACGTGGACGCGCCTGCCCTGGGAGGCGTCGGCGAGCGCCTCCGTCACGATCAGCTCTCCGGAGGCGGCGAGCTCCTCGTTGAGCGCGGCGTACGCCTTCCATCCCTCGGCCCGCTCCTCGTCGGAAAACCGGCCCCACAGCTCCCTGGTCCTCGGATTGCTGTAGATCAGGATCAGATACTTCATTCGTCGAGATTAGTAGGAGGAACCCCCATGACGCTGGCCGAGCTGCTGTCCGACGTGGCGGCGGGGAAGGCGCCGGAGGCCGACGGAACGGTGACGATCGTGCCCCAGCCCAGCCCACGTGACATGGGCGTGATCGCCTTCACCGGGCACAGCGTGGTCTTCGCCGACCTCGACCACGGCTGGTTGCGGGACAGGCTCCCGGTCGGCGACCTGTCCGCGCCGCTGAACCCGCCGTTCCTGCGAGCGCTGGAGCTGGAGACGGGACGGACGGTGGACAACATCGACGTGCTCGTCCTCGCCCGGCCCCTCGCGGGACCGCGGCCCTCCTGGCTCGCCGAGATCACCGGCGGCGACCATCCCCGGGTGGCGCGGGCCATGAGCCATCGCGACGCCGTCCAGGTGTGGGCCTGCGAGGAGGGCGTGCTGACGATCGGCAGGGGCGTCGCGGGACGCTGGGAGGTGTCGGTGGAGGTCGGCCCCGAGCACAGGGGGCGGGGCGTGGGCAGGCGACTGGCCTCGGCGGCGCGCGGGCTGTGCGACGAGCCGCTGTGGGCACAGATCGCGCCGGGCAACGCGGCCAGCCTGCGGGCCTTCCTGGCCGCCGGGTTCGCACCCGTGGGCGCCGAGGCCCTGCTCGTGGCCGACGAAACTCGGTAAACTGCTCGCATGTCCGACCGTCCGGTACGCCGCCAGGCCCGCGGCCTCAAGCGCATGGCCGAAATCCTCGACGCGGCCGAACAGGTCATCGCGGAGGTCGGCTACCCCGACCTGACCACGAACCAGGTCGCGGCGCGGGCGGGCATGTCCCCCGGCTCGCTGTACCAGTTCTTCCGCAACAAGGACGAGATCCTCGACGGCCTGGTCGCCCGCTACACCGACGAGCGCCGCGAGTTCTGGGCCGAGCGGCTGGCCTCCGTCACCCCGGAGGTGCCGCTGGAGGCCATGGTGGCGGCCTTCGTGGACGAGAGCGTGGCGTTCAAGGGCCGCTCGCCCGCCTACTGGGCCCTGCTGTACGGCTCGGCGACGGGCGACAGGCTCGCGGCGGCCTCGCAACGCCTGCACGCGGCGATCGCCGAACAGGTCGCCGAGCTGCTGGTCCGCCGTTCCCCCCTGCTCGACCGCGACCGGGCGCTGCTCATGGGCACGATGGCCGTCTCCATGGTCAAGGCCGTCGTCCCGCACAACTCGCCGGAGCTGACACGGGAGCTGAAGGTGGCGCTGACGGGCTATCTGTCCGGCGCCTGAGCGAAGGGGCCCGTCACCTCGAAGGTGTGCCCGTCGAGGCCGCCCGAGTCACCCTTCCTGCCGCGCTGGGAGGAGAAGTAGAGCCGGCTGCCGTCGGGGGAGAACGCGGGCCCCGTCAGCTCCGAACGGTCGTGGCCCGACAGGCGCAGGAACGGTGAGACCCCTCCTGACGGGCTGACCAGGCTGATCTCCATGTTGCCGCCGTCCTCGGCGACGAACAGCTGCCCCGCGCCCGTACCGGTGACGTTGTCGGCGCCCCGCACGGTCGACAGCGCCTCCAGGCTGCCCGCGGCGGCGTCGTAGGCCCAGACCTTGCCGTCGCCCTTGGTGGTGAAGTAGCAGACGCCGTTCATGTAGTGGCAGCCCTCGCCCCCGTCGAAGTGCCTGGCGTCGTCGACCTGGTGGCGGGTGGCCCTGGTGAGCGCGGCGGGCGAGGGGACGCGCCGCCAGGCACCCGAGGTGGTCAGCACGTCGAGCGTGCCCTCCGTCAGGTCGCCCCAGTCGCGTGGCCTGAACCGGTAGAAGCAGCCGTCGGGCTCGTCCTCCGTCAGGTAGACGACCTGCCTGTCGGGGTCGCAGGCGGCGGCCTCGTGCTTGAAACGGCCCATGGCCAGGCGGGGGCGGGCGGCGCGGGAGCCGTACGGGTCGCACTCGAAGACGCGGCCTCTGAGGATCTCCTCGCACGACAGCCAGGTGTTCCACGGGGTGGCGCCGCCTGCGCAGTTGAGGTTGGTGCCCGACAGGATCCTGTACGCGTCGCGGACGGATCCTTCGGGCCCGAACCTGAGCGCGGACGCGCCACCGAGCAGCGGGATCTCGGAGTTGGACACGTAGATCCAGCCCTTGCCGTCGGGGAAGCACGCGCCGCCGTCGGGCGCGGCGTGCCAGGTCAGCCCCGCCACCTTGCGGCCCGAGCGGGCGACCACCCGGCCCGTGAAGCCCTTGGGCAGCGCGAGACCGTCGGCGTTCGGCTTCTGGAGCGCGCCGTACGGGCCGACGGAGGCGTCCGCCTTCGACGAGCCGAGCCACAGCGAGCCCACGACGACGGCGCCCGTGCGGAGGAGAGTTCTGCGCAACATAGGGCCTCCCTGTCAGTTGCCACGCTAGGCCCAAGCCCTTACCCAGTGGATCGGAATGACATGAATGGAAAGGGATCTCGCCGTCAAACTCTGCGCAAACCCTGCGCCGACCACTGATCCGGAGCCCCAGCATTCTGGACATGACACCCGTGCAGCTCGCTCCCAGGATCAAAGGGCGCAGGGCGCTGGTCTACCTGGACGGCGAGCCCTCGCGCAGGCTCGCGCACGCGCTGCGGCTGTGCGGGTTCGAGGTGGCGACCGGCGAGGCGGAGGCGCCGTTCCCCGCCCTCGCGGCGTTCCTCCAGTCGGCCGAGCCCGGCGAACTGCTGCTGGTCCGCTGGCCCGCAGGCTCGGCGTGGGTGCCGAGCGCGTTCACGGGACTGATCTCCGAGTTCGCCCGGCGGCTCGGTGACTCGTGCGCCGCCGCGCTGCTGCTGGTGGTCGACTTCGGCTGGGTTCTGCACAGCGGCCCCGGCGAGCCCGGCCACGCGCGGCTCGACGTGCCGGGCGACCCGCCGGTGGCGGCCGCCGCCCTGACGGCCTCGCTGGGCACCCGCGCCGAACGTCCAGGGCCCGCCCCCTCGCTGAGCGGGCTGCTGGCCGAGGGGCTGCTGTCGCGGCGCGGGACGGTGACAGTGTCGGACCTGTACGCCATGGCGAAGGAGGGCTACGAGGGGCTCGGCTCGGACCTGCGCGCGATCATGTTCAGCCACGGCGACATCGAGGACGTGGCGGTCAGCGCGGGCCGTCCCGAGGGAGAGGCGGCACTGGGGCAGACGGCGGCGCTGCTGAGGGCGGCGGGCGAGCGCGAGGTGCCCGAGTCGGCGGCGGAGATCGTCGCACGTGTCCACGACCTGCACCTGAGCGAGCAGGCGCGGCGGCTGCTGCCCGTGGTCGCGCTGCTCGGCTCCGCCGAGGAACTGACGGCCGACCACGCCGAGCTGCTGGACGCCCGCGAAGGCCTGGACGAGCTCGTGAGGTGGGGTCTGGCGCCTGCGCCGCACGAGGCGGTGCGCGAGTTCGGCAGGTCGCTGCTGACGCGGGAGGAGTCCGAACGGCTGGCGTGGAGCCTGCGGCGCTTGCGCGCCCGCCGCACCGCCGTACGGCCGAGGGCACGGCTGACACCGGACAGGTGGACGCTCGACGACCGGCTCGGGCACCGCGTGTACGCCGAGGCGATGGCCGCCTTCATCCGCCACCCCGACACCCAGCCGCCGCTGACGATCGGCGTGAAGGGCCCGTGGGGCGTCGGCAAGACCTCGCTCATGCGGATGGTGCAGGAGCTGCTCGACCCGGGCGCGACGGGCGAGAGCCCGGTCCGCCTGCGCCCTCCGCGCCGCGAGCGCGGCCAGGTCACCAACGCCGAGATCCTCGATCGGGTACGGCGTGCGGTCACCTCGCGCGAGGACAGGGCGGTCCCCGACGCCGACGGCGACTGGCGGCCCACCGTCTGGTTCAACCCCTGGATGTATCAGGACGGGGAGCAGGTGTGGGCGGGGCTCGCCCACGAGATCATCACCCAGGTCACCCAGCGCCTTTCCCCTACCGAGCGCGAGCGGTTCTGGCTGGAGCTGAACCTCGGCCGTGTCGACAGGGAGTCCGTCCGCCGCCAGGCCTACCAGCTGGCGCTCACCAGGCTCGTGCCCGTAGGGATCGGCCTGGCGGGAACGCTGCTGCTGTCGGGCGCGTCGCTCGCGGCCGAACAACTGCTGCCCTGGTTGAAGGGGTCGGCCGCGGCGATCGGGGCGGCGGGGGCGGTGACCGCGGTGGCCACGGGGACACAGCGGATCGCCAGGTTCTTCGGCGAGTCGGCGGGCGGCAGCTTCAGCGGCCTGATGCGCCCGCCCGACCCGCTCGGGCTCGGCTACGAGCACGACTACCGCGGCAAGGCAGGCTTCCTGCACCTGGTGCAGACCGACATGCGCAACGTGCTCGACCTGGTGGCCACGCCCGAACGCCCGCTCGTGGTGTTCGTCGACGACCTCGACCGCTGTTCGTCCGGGACGGTGGGGCAGGTCATCGAGGCGATCAACCTGTTCCTCGCGGGCGAGTTCCCCAACTGCGTGTTCGTGCTGGCGATGGAGCCCGACGTGGTGGCCGCTCACGTCGAGAGCGCCTACCGGGGGCTGCGGCTGCCCGAGGGCGTCGGCTGGCGCTTCCTCGAGAAGATCGTGCAGCTGCCTCTGAGCGTTCCCCAGCTGGACGACGACCGGTTGCCCCACTACCTGCGCGTCCTGCTCGGCATGCCGTCGGGCGACGCGCCGCCGCCCGCGGAACCGGCGCGGGAGGAGGAGGTCGACAGGGTCGAGGCGGCCATCAGGAAGCTGTCGCCCACCTCGGCGACGCTGGAGCACAGCGTCCGCCGCGCGGAGGCCGCCCTCGGCGCCCGCCCGGAAGAGGTACGGCGCGCCGCCGACCGCGTCTTCGGCGACCTCTACAGCGACGAGAACGCCTTCCACGCCATCGAGGCGACGCTGCCGTGGCTGGACCTGCGCAACCCGCGCGAGGTGAAGCGGTACCTCAACGTGTTCCGCTTCTACTCGTTCGTCACCTACCGGCGGCAGCTGGCCGGGGCGCCGCGGACGCCGGACGCGGCGGTGGCCAAACTGGCGGCGCTCACCGCCGGATGGCCGCACCTGCTGTCGACCCTTTCCAGAGAGGCGCATCCGGGCGCGACCGTACTCGACCGGCTGGAACGGGCGGCGCTGCGCGGCGACGGCGACGCATGGCTTCGCGCGCTCATGGAGGCGGACGTCGCCACGCATGGGGCGGCGGAGGAGTCGCTGCGCCTCCTGCTCGCCACGCGTCCGCCGATCGCCGCGCTCGCCACCGACCTGCTGTAGCCGCGCCTCTACCGCTGGGCCTGGAACATCCAGTGCTGCTTCTCGATGTCCTGAGTGACGGCGATGAGCAGGTCCTGGGTGACGGGGTCGGGCTCGTCGGTCGCGGCGACCCGGTCGCGCATCCTCCTGATGACGCCTTCGAGGATGTCGGTGAAGGTGGCGACGACCTTGCCGTCCTCGATCCACCCGTGCTCGGGCTGCTGCACCTTCGTCGATCCGGAGATCGTGGCCGCACGCCCATCAGGGTTGATCCCCAGCGCGACGGCCCTCTCCGCGACGGTGTCGGCGTGCTCGCGCGCCACCGCCACCAGCTCGTCCAGCTGCAGATGCAGCGGGCGGAAGTGCGCGCCGATCACGTTCCAGTGCGCCTGCTTGGCCACCAGAGACAGATCGATCAGGTCGACCAGCGCCCCCTGCAGGGCCTCCGCGACGATCTTCCGCGCGTCACCCGACAGCGCTCCGGTGATCGTGGCCATGAGGTTGTCCTCCCGTCGCTCGACACATGAGGTTCTGTCTGAAACAACCAACATCACCAGCCGAATCTTCCCCGGCCTTGACACTGCAATGATGACAGTGTCATCGTTGCAGTATGAGCGAGACCTGGACGATCGGCGAGCTGGCGCGGCACGCGGCCGGCGAGTTGCGCACGTCGGGCCAGCAGGTCAACGGGCGGGTGCGCGAAGTGCCGAGCGAACGGCTGATCAGGTGGTACGCCACGATCGGGCTCCTCGACCCGCCGCTCACCAGGCGCGGCAGGGTGGCCCTCTACGGCCGCCGCCATCTGCTGCAACTGGTGGCCATCAAGCGCATGCAGGCCGACGGCGCGTCCATCGCGGAGATCCAGGCCGCCCTGACGGGCGCCACCGACGCGATGCTCGCCCACGCCGCCCGCCTCCCCGTCCCCCCGCCCACCGCGGACCCGTCGCCGCCCGCCCCGTCGCCGCCCGCCATATCCCCGCAGGCCGAGTCCCTACACGCGGAGTCCCCACACGCGGAGTCCCCACACGCGGAGTCCCCACACGCGGAGTCCCCACACGCGGAGTCCCCACACGCGGAGTCCCCACACGCGGAGTCCCCACACGCGGAGTCCCCACACGCCGTGTCCCCGCACGCCGGGCCGCCGTCTCACCTCGACGGGCAGGCGGCCCCTTCCCCCGGCCCCTCCCTCTCCCCTGCCGCACCGCCGTCACCCGCCGCCGAGCCCGCCCCGCCCGCCCCCGGCTCGATCCCGCCCGCCCCCGCCTCCACGACGCCGCCCTCCGCGCCTGACACCGTGTGGCCGGGCGAAGGGGCCAAGGTGAGATTCTGGGCGCGGGCTCCGGAGTCGGCTCCGCGCTCGTGGCCCGTCCACGGCGTACGGCTGGCCGAAGGCGTGACGCTGCTCATCGACGGCGCCGGCCGTACCCCGTCAGAAGCCGACCTCGAGGCAGTCCTCGCCGCCGCCGGACCGCTTCTCGCGGTGCTCGAAGAGCGCCGCCTTCACGAAGGGAGCGCGATATGAAGATCATCTCGCTGGACCCGACCGAGTGCCTGCCGGTCCCCGAGGCAGGCATGGGCGCGCTGCGGACCGAGCGCGGCAACCTGCCCCTGGAGAGCGTCGACATCGCCGCGCGGATCTCGGGCCTGATCGCGGGCGTGGAGGTGACGCAGGCTTTCCGCAACCCGTTCGACGTGACGCTGGAGGCGACCTACGTCTTCCCGCTTCCCGACAGGGCGGCCGTGACCGCGTTCACGATGGAGGCCGACGACCGGGTGATCGAGGGCGTGCTCAAGGAGCGCGGCCAGGCCAGGGCCGACTACGACAGGGCGCTGAGCGAGGGCAGGCGGGCCGCGCTCGCCGAGGAGGACAGGCCCGACGTCTTCACGATCACCGTCGGCAACATCCTGCCGGGCGAGCGGGTCACCGTGCGCCTCACGCTGAGCCAGCCGCTCCCGTACGAGGACGGCGCTGCCACCTTCCGCTTCCCCCTGGTCGTGGCGCCGCGCTACATCCCCGGCGACCCTCTCGACGGCGCCCCCGCGGGTGGCGGCGTGGCCCCCGACACCGGAGCCGTCCCCGACGCCTCCCGCATCACCCCGCCGGTGCTGCTGCCCGGCTTCCCCCATCCGGTACGGCTGTCGCTGCGCGCCGACGTCGACCCCGCGGGCCTCGAGCTGCGTGAGCTCGCCTCCAGCCTGCACGTCGTCCAGCGCGAGGGCACCACCGTGGAGTTGCAGCCCGGCGAACGCCTCGACCGCGACTTCATCCTCCGCATGGGCTTCGAGGCGTCGACGGCGCTGCTGCTCGACGGCGAGGGCACCTTCAACCTGACCGTGCTGCCGCCCGCGCTGCAGGAGCGGCGCGCGCCGCGCGACGTGGTGCTGCTGCTCGACCGCTCGGGCAGTATGACCGGCTGGAAGATGGTGGCGGCCAGGCGCGCGGCGGCCCGCATCGTCGACACGCTGACGTCCGACGACAGGTTCGCTGTGCTCGCCTTCGACTCCGTGGTGGAGCAGGCGTTCGAGGGGCTGCGCGAGGCGACCGACCGCAACCGCTATCGCGCGGTCGAGCACCTGGCCAGGGTCGATGCCCGTGGCGGCACCGAACTGCTCGCCCCGCTGCTACAGGCCGTCGCCCTGCTCGCCCACCCGTCGCCGCCCACGGCCTCTCGTTCGACGGCCGGCGCCTCGCCCTCCCCCACGAGCCCGGCCACCGCCGGCTCGGGCACGAGCCCGGACACGGGACAGGCCACAGGGCAGTCCACGGGGCCGGCCGGGGAGCAGGGCGCCCGCGACCGGATCGTCGTGCTGGTCACCGACGGCCAGGTCGGCAACGAGGACCAGATCCTCGAGCAGGCCGGAGGAGCGCTCTCGGCCATGCGGGTGCACGTCGTCGGCATCGACAGGGCCGTCAACGCGGGCTTCCTCGGCAGGCTGGCCGGCCTCGGCGCGGGCCGATGCGAACTGGTCGAGTCGGAGGACCGCCTCGACGCGGCCATGGAGCAGATCCACCGCAGGATCGGGGCCCCGCTGGTCACCGACCTGTCGCTGAAGGGCCTCGACGTCGAGACCGGCACCGTCACCCACCTGGGCTCGATCTTCCCTGGCGTGCCGCTGACGGTGTCGGGGCGCCACCGCGAAGGCTCCTCCGTCACCGTCCACGGTCTCGCGGGCGGCACGCCGTGGGAGCAGACCGTCCCGGGCACCGTGGTGGACAACCCCGCCATCCGCGCGATCTGGGCCCGCGCGCACCTGCGCGACCTCGAGGACCGCTACGCCATGGGCGAGCACGACCTCGAGTCCGGGATCGTGGAGACGTCGCTCGCGTACGGTGTGCTGTGCCGTTTCACCGCCTATGTGGCGATCGACACCCACCAGGTCGCCGACGGCACGCCCGAGCATCGCGTGATCCAGCCCGTCGAGCCGCCCAGCGGGTGGGAGATGCCCGCCATGCCGCCCTCGGCGTCCGGCATGATGTTCACCGCCATGGCCGCCGCCGCTCCCTCGGCGCCACCGCCGCCGGCCCCGCGCCGTCCGGCCGGCCCTGGCGTGCCGCGCAGCCTCCCCGAGCCCGGCGCCCCCGCCCCGCTCGGCGGGACCGCGGGCTTCGGCGGAGGCGGGACGCAGGACGGCCAGGCGAGCGTCGACTGGATGGAGCAGGAGCAGTCCCGCGGCGGCCCCGGTGGGGCCGGTATCACCGGGCCTGCGGGCCGCCGCCCGTCCTTCGGCAGGGCGGCCGGGCTCGGCCGCGGAAGGAGCGCCCCGCAGCCGCCGCCGGTCAGGCACGAGCTCGACCTGGTGAGGCCACAACTGGGGGCCGAACTCGAACGGCTGAAGACGGTCCTCGTCGACCGCCGGCTCTACCTGGCCGACCTGGGCAGCCGCCTGGCCGCGCTGGCCGCCTACCTCGGCGGTCACGCCGAACTGTCGGCGCTGGCCACCGAGCTGGAGACGGCCGAGGACCCCGGCACCGACGCGGACGCCCTGTGGGCTCGCGCCGTAGAGGTCCTGACCAGGCTCGTGGGCGACTCCGCCGGCGGCACCACCCGCCCTCGCCCGTTCTGGAAGCGGGGCTGACCTCCACCCGGCGACAAGGGTGCATCCTCCGGAAGAAGCCCGAACGGACATCGGGTCGAGGGCGCCGGGGCCCGAAGGCCCCTGCCCCACGAGGATGCACCCACCCGAGGGATCCGAACGCGCGCCTTGAACGAGGGCACCTCGGGTCGAGGGCGGGAAAACGGCTGGAGAAGAGAGCATAAAGTGATGGTGTGAGCACACTTGTCCTGGATGGCGGTCTCGCCACTCACCTCGAAGCGCTGGGCGCCGACCTGCGCGACGAGCTCTGGTCGGCCCGCCTGCTGCTGGAAGATCCCGCCCTCATCCGCCGGGTCCACGCCGACTACTTCGCGGCGGGCGCGCAGGTGGCGACCACCGCCAGCTACCAGGCCTCGATCCCTGGCTTCGTCAAGCGCGGCATGTCCGAGCAGGAGGCCGCCGACCTCATCGCCCTCTCCGTCACGCTCGCCGTTCAGGCCAGGGACGAGGCAGGCGGCGGGCTGGTCGCCGCCAGCGTCGGTCCCTACGGCGCATACCTGGCCAACGGCGCGGAGTACACCGGCGACTACGACCTCGACGAGGACGGGCTGGCCGACTGGCACCGTCCCCGGTGGGAGATCCTCGCGGGATCGGAGGCGGACCTGCTGGCCTGCGAGACCATCCCGTCGTTCGCCGAGGCCAAGGCAATCAGCCGCCTCCTGGAGGAGACTCCGGAGGTGAAGGCGTGGATCGCCTTCTCCTGCAGGGACGACAGGCATCTCAACGACGGCACCCCGATCAGGCGGGCCGCGGCCCTGTTCGCGGACAACCCGCAGGTCCTCGCGGTGGGCGTCAACTGCACCTCGCCGTCGCACATCTCGGGGCTGATCCGCGAGCTGGCCGGGTTCACGGTCGTCGCCTACCCGAACTCGGGTGAGACCTGGGACGCCGAGGCCCAGCGCTGGCGCGGGTTCGCCGACCCCGTCGAGTACGGCGACGCCGCCAGGCAGTGGCGGGATCTGGGCGCGTCGTTCATCGGCGGCTGCTGCCGTACGACGCCTGAGCACGTGAAGCGGGTGCGCGAAGCCAGCGCAGGGTGAGCAGCCCACCGGCGAGCACGACGACCGCGACGACGAGGTAGCCGGCGCTCATGCCTCTGGTGGCCAGGGCGGTCCCCATGACGGCGACGCCGACGGCGCTGCCCAGCTCGCGGGCGGCGCTGGTGAGGCCGGAGCCGAGCCCGGCCCGCTCGGGCGGCAGCGCGGCCACGGCGGTGTGCGAAAGGTGCGGGAGGCTGAGCCCCATGCCTGCGCCCATGAGTGTGGGCCCGACGGCGTAGAGCACGTACGGCGTGCCCGCGCCCGCGAACGACAGCGCCACCAGCCCGGCGAGCACCAGCGCGAGGCCCGCCAGGACCGCCCTGCGCTGGTCGAAGCGCGCCGACAGCCGCGACAGCACGATCATCGGCACCGTGAGCGGCAGGATCGCGAGCCCGGTGAGCAGCGGCGAGAAGCCCATGACCTCCTGCAGGTAGCGGGCGTTGACGAAGAACAGCGCGAACAGCCCGAAGAAGAGCACCGCGACGCCGAGCGTTCCCGCACGCAGTCCCGTCCTGGCGAACAGGCGCGGGTCGAGCAGCGGCCCCGCCGTACGGAACTGGTGGGCGACGAAGCCCGCGAGCAGGACGGCGGCGAAGGCGAAGGCGCCGAGCACGGGGGCGCTGGTCCAGCCGTGCGAGGGCCCCTCGATGACGCCGAACAGCAGCGCGACGGAGCCTGCGATCAGCAGGGCGGCACCCGGCAGGTCGAGGTCGGCGTGGTGGCGGGGCAGCCGGGGCGCGAGCCTGGCGGTGAGGAGCGCGAGCAGCCCTGCGATCGGCACGGGGATCAGGAACAGCGCCTGCCACGGCAGGTACTGCATGACGAGCCCGCCGCCCACGTTGCCGAGGACGCCCGCGACGCCGGTGGCGGCGGTCCAGGTGGCGATGGCCTTGCCGCGTTCCTCCGGCGGGTGGACGCCGACGGTGAGCGAGAGCGAGGCGGGCATGACGAGCGCAGCGCCCGCGCCGCTGAGCGCCCGGGCGGCGATGAGCACCCCGGTGGCCGGGGCGAGCGCGGCGGCCAGGCTGCCGAGCGCGAACACGGCGAGGCCGGTGATGAGCACACCCTTGCGCCCGAAGCGGTCGCCCGCCGCGCCCGCGGGGATGAGCAGGCAGGCGAAGACGATGACGTAGGCGTCGACGATCCATACCAGCTGCGAGGGGCTCGGTCGGAGCGCGCTGGCGGCGAGGGTGGGGATGGCCAGGTTGACGGCGGCCACCAGGGAGACCGCCAGGACGACCGAGGCCGCCATGACGGCCAGGATCCTTGATCTTTCGGGCATGCGGGAACCCTTCGGAACAGGTGGGAACGGGAAGCAGCCTCACCGTAGGATCGAGAGTGACCTGACTTCAAATGCATCTTTGGCAAGGTATGTATGCGTCAGACGCAACCATCGCTCGACCTGCTGATCGCTCTCGACGCGCTCCTGGAGGAGGGCAGCGTCTCGGGGGCGGCGTTGCGCCTGCGCCTGTCCGAGCCCGCGATGAGCCGCACGCTCGGCCGCATCCGCAGGGCGATGGGCGACCCGATCCTGGTCAGGTCGGGGCGGGCGATGGTCCCGACGCCGCGCGCGCTGGCCGTACAGGCGGAGGTGCGGTCGCTGGTGGAGGCGGCGCGCAGGGTGTTCGCCTCGCCCGCCGAACCCGACCTCGCCACGCTGAGGCGTGACTTCGCGATCCTGGCCTCCGACGCGGTCATCGCGGCGATCGCCGCCCCGCTCCTCACCCGCACGGTACGGCAGGCCCCCGGCGTGACCCTGCGCTTCGTTCCCGAGGGCCAGACCGACGTCAGGGCGCTGCGCGACGGGCTGGCGGACCTGGAGGTGACGGTCATCCAGGATGCCGCGCCGGAGACCAGGGTCGAGCCCCTGGCCGTCGACCGGCCCGTCGGCCTGGTGCGAGCGGGGCACCCCCTGCTCGAAGGGCCGATCACGCCCGAGCGCTACGCCGACGCCGACCATCTCCTGGTCACCCGGAGAGGACGGCTGGCCGGGCCGATCGACAGGGCGCTGGGCGAGCTGGGGCTGCGGCGCAGGGTGGTGGGCACGGTGCCCGCCTTCACCCAGTCGCTGATCGTCCTGCGGGAGACCGATCTGGTGGGGATGGTGGGCGCCTGGCAGGCTCCCGAGGCGGTGGCGGCCCTCGGCCTGGTGACGTTCGAGATCCCGCTGGAGCTGCCCACGATGGAGATCTCACAGGCCTGGCACCCGCGGCACGACGCGGACGCAGCGCACGCGTGGCTGCGCGCCACGGTCAGGCAGGTGTTCGCCGAGCAACCGGCGTGGTGATCAGCCCGTGGCGACCGGCCGGAGCCGATCAGCCGTGATCAGTTCTGGGCCGCCCTGGCCGCCCGCTCCATCTCGACGCGCGCGCTGGCGGCGTACTTGTCGACGTACTCCTGGCCGGACAGCTCCATCAGCGCGTACATGATCTCGTCGGTGACGGCCCTGAGCACCAGGCGGTCGTCCTCCATCCCGTAGTACCGGGAGAAGTCGAGCGGCTTGCCGAAGCGTACGCCTGGCCTGATACCGAGCTTGGGCAGCGGCCGTCCTGGCGGCATCATCTCGTAGGTGTTGACCATCGCCCACGGGATGACCGGGGCCCGCGACTCCAGCGCCAGCCTCGCCACGCCCGTCTTGCCCTTGTAGAGGCGGCCGTCGGGCGAGCGGGTGCCCTCGGGGTAGATGCCGAGCACGTGGCCCTCGGCCAAGATGCGCTTGCCGGTGCGCAGCGCCGCCTCGCTGGCCTTGCCGCCGGAGCGGTCGATCGGAACGGTGCCGACGCCGCTGAAGAACAGCCGGGTGAAGAAGCCCTTGACGCCGCTTCCGGTGAAGTAGTCGGATTTGCCGAGCGAGATCACCTTGCGGGGCAGGTGGAGCGCGCCGAAGAAGTGGTCGGCGAAGGACAGATGGTTGCCGGCGAGGATGACAGGACCCTGGCGCGGCACGTTGTCGAGGCCCTCGGCCCACGGCCTGAAGACCAGATGCAGGAACGGCGACAAGATGGCCTTCACCATCCAATAGAACACCTGGCCACCTCTTCCTCGGAACAGTCGGTAATCATCTTCGCATCTCGGAGGCGAAGCTCCTACACCACTACTCGCGCAACTCCCCCATATCATGCGACGATCGGGCAAATCGGGGCTCAATAACAGCGTTGACTTATGACAGCGTTGATTGTGCAGGCAGTGTTGAGCGTGCAGGGATGATTTCCCGGCGAGGAGCGGTTATGCCGGTCATGCCAGGTGCCGAGCCGTACCACCACGAGGCCGGACAGGTCGGGGTGTTGCTGTGTCACGGCTTCACCGGCACGCCCCAGTCCTTGCGCCCGTGGGGGGAGTACCTCGCGGCGCACGGTCTCAGCGTGGCCCTGCCCAGGCTCCCGGGACACGGCACCACCTGGCAGGAGATGAGCCACACCCGGTGGGAGGACTGGTACGCCGAGCTCGAGAAGTCCTTCGAGGACCTGCGCGGCAGGTGCGCGGAGGTGTTCGTGGCCGGGCTCTCGCTGGGCGGCTGCATGGCGTTAAGGCTGGCGGAGGTGCACGGGGCCGGCGTGAAGGGCGTGATCGTGGTCAACCCATCGATCGCCAACGACGTGCCGCTGCTGCGCCTCGCGCCGGTGCTGAAATGGTTCATCGCGTCGGTTCCCGGCGTGGCCAACGACATCAAGAAGCCGGGAGCGGTCGAACTGGCCTACGCGCGCACCCCCGTCAAGGCGGCGGCGTCGCTGCCATGGCTGTGGTCGCTCGTCCAGGCCGACCTCGGGACGCTCGACGCGCCGGTACTGGTCTTCCACAGCCCGGAGGACCACGTGGTCAAACCCACAAGCGTGGCGATCCTGCGTGAGCGGGTCGCCGGAGTGACGGTGGAGGAGCTCCCCGATAGCTACCATGTTGCGACTCTGGACAACGACGCCGACAGGATCTTTGCCGGGAGCCTGGACTTCATCAGGACACACGCCTCGGTACCCTTGCAGAGAGACTGATCGCTACCGGGGGGAAAGTGCGATCTTCGTGAAGGATGTGACGTGACGCCGCAGAGTGACGAGGACGAGGTCTGGCGTCAGATCGTCGCGTCCTACAACGAGCCCGACTCCGCCGATCAGCCCTGGCCCGACAGCGAGAACCTGTCCCCCGCCGAACAGGAGCCCGAGCCGACCCGCCGAGTGATCAAGGCCTCCGAGCCCGAGGACGTCGACGAGACGCCCCTCGTCGACGAGGAGGAGGAGGAGGAGGGCCATTTCGTGCCCGAGCCGCCCCCTCCCCTGCCCAAGGTCGACCTGGCCACCAAGGTGGCGTGGGTGGCGCTGTTCGGTGGCCCCGCCTACCTGCTGGTGGCGGCCATGAGTGGCTGGGACATGCAGGGCTGGGCACTGTTCACCGCGGTGGCCGCCTTCATCGGCGGCTTCGTGGCGCTCGTGGTCCGCATGGGGGACGGCCCACCCAACGACTCCGGCTGGGACGACGGCGCGGTCATTTAGCCGACGAGCGGCCGAACGACTCCACGACGTCGCTGTAGCGTTCGGCCGCGTCCACGACGTGGCCGACGGCCCACACGCCGCCCTTGCCGGGCAGGTACGTCACGGCCTGCAACCGCACACTGCCCCTGGTCTTCTCGGGGCCGCCGCGGATGACCTCCCACTGCTTCTTCTCGTTGCGCAGCAGGAACGCCTCGCCGTCGTGGTCGGGGTCGTAGCCGGAGACCCAGAAGCGGCCCTTGCCGTCGCCGGTCACGCCGTACAACCTGGCGCGTGACTCCGGCAGTTCGGCGCGCGTCCAGCGCTTGCCGTTCCACACGAGGGCGAGCGGCTCGGACACGCCGAGGTCCCCGTAGACGCCGCCCACCGCCACCGCCCGCTTGGCGCTGTCGATGTAGACGTCGCGCAGGTAGCCGCCGGGGATCGAGGGCAGCTCCATCGAGGTCCACTCGCCCTCGGCGTACCGCATGATCAGCGGCGCCTTGCCGGTGTCACCGACCGCGAAGGAGCCGGCGACCGCGTAGAGGGAGCCCTTCTCCTCGATCTGGTGGAAGGTCCACTTGCCGTCCTGCCCGGTCAGCAGCAGGCCCTTGCCGTCGCGGCTGCCCGCCGCGACGACCCTGCCCGCGCGCGCGTCGATGCCGCCGAACCAGTCGCCCGCCCGCATGCCGGGCACCCTGACCCTGTCGAAACCGCTCGCGTCGCCCCTGCCGAGGTACGGCAGGCCGTCGTGGCCGTCGCCGACCGTCCACACCTGGCCTGCCGAGACCGCCGACACGCTGCGCAGCGGCCCCGCGCCCGTCGCGTCGCGGATGGGCACCTCGCTCCACCCTGTGCCGTTCCACCGGCCGACGGCGCCGCGGTTCTCCCACACGTCCCAGATCTGCTGCTGGCCGACCGCCCACACCTCGTTCGCGGAGACGGCGTCCACGTCGGTCAGTGAACTGTCGGCACTGAGACGCACGCTCGTCGAACGCTGCCACGCCTCGATCGGCGTGCGGACGGGCTCGGCGTGCGCGGCGCTCACGACGGGCAGGCCGGAGACTATGGTGGCCACGCACAGGAACAGCGCACGCCGCCGAAGGCGACGGGTCATGACCAAATGGTACGGCCACCGATGACGCGACGCGGACTAGGCCCGTACAAGCCTGGCGACCACCGGAAGGTGATCGGTGGCGGCGACCAGGTCGGCGGGATCGGCGTCGGCACCGCCGCACCAGGCCACCTGGAGCCCCTGGGTGGCGAAGATCGCGTCGATGCGCCTGTCGGGGCGGGCGGCCCTGAAGGTCAAACCATTACCTCGTGGCGCCCTCGGGTAGCAGTCGCTCAGTCTGGCCGCGATGTACCGCCAGGTGGTCTTGTCGTCCTGCTCGTTGATGTCGCCCGCCAGCACGATCGCCGCGTCGAACCTCGCCGCGACCTGCTCGATCATGGCGACGGCCTCGGTGGCATGGTGGAGCCTGGCCGCCTCGTCGAGGTCGAGGTGGATCGAGGCGACGGCGAAGCGCGCGCCTTCGACCTCGACGACCGCGATGGCCACCGCCCTGATCTCCAAACCTAAGAAGATCTTTAAGACGTGGCTCTCGCTGTGCAGCAGCCGTACCCCGGGGGCGAGCAGGATGGCGACACCGCCGAGCCTGCCGCCCGCGGCCACGCGCATGCCCGCGGACTCGGCCAGCTCCATGCGGCGGCGCCGCCAGCACAGCAGCCGCGGCGCCTCCTGCACGCACAGCACGTCAGGGCTCATGGCCCTGATGACCCTGGCAAGCGCGGCGACGTCATCCTTCATGCCGCGCACGTTGTAGGTGCCGACCGTGATGGTCACTCCGTGAATTTAACGCCTGCGCGCCAGATCCGCAGCGCCTACGAGCCCGGCGGAAGCGCCGAGTTCGGCGAGCTTGATCCCGGCGACGGGCCGGTGGCCCCTGCCGGTCAGCACGCGCCCGAACGTCTCGCGGGTCCTGTCGAGGAACAGGTCGGCCGCCCTGGACACGCCGCCGCCGACGATGAAGAGCCCAGGGTCGAGGACCGCGGCCAGGTCGGCCATGCCCTGGGCCAGCCAGTCGGCCATCGCGGTGAAGGCCGCCAGCGAGGCCTCGTCTCCCTGCCTCGCGGCCTCGGTGATCTCCTCGCCCTCGACCGTGCCCCCTGACAGGCCGAGCAGGACGGCGGCCCGCTCCGGCTGGTCGGCGACGATCTCGCGGGTCTCGCGGACGAGGGCGTTGCCGCTGGCGTACTGCTCCCAGCAGCCGAGGTTCCCACACCCGCAGAGCCTGCCCTCGGGCACGACCTGCATGTGGCCAAGCTCGGCGCCCATGCCCCAACGGCCGCGGTAGAGCTGACCGTCGATGACGATGCCGCCGCCGATGCCGGTGCCGACGGTGATGCAGACGAGGTGGCTCTCGCCCCTGCCCGCGCCGAAGCGGGCCTCGGCCCACGCCATGGCGTTGGCGTCGTTCTCCACGATCACGGGCAGGCCGATCAGCTCGGTGATCTTCTTCTGGAGCGGCTCCTCGCGCCAGGCCAGGTTGGGCGCGAAGCGGACGACGGAGCGGGTCTCGTCGACGAATCCGGCCGCGCCGACGCCGACCGCCTCGATCTCCTTGCCCTTCGCCAGCTCTTTGACGACGTCGGCCACCGTCGCGGCCACCTGGTCGGGCCGGTCGGCGGGGGTCGGCCGCAAGGCGTTCTCGATGATGGCGCCGTTCTCGTCCACCACGCCCGCGGCGACCTTCGTGCCGCCGATGTCCACGCCGATCGTCAGCATGTCCGTCCCAACCTTTCTTCCGGGGCTCCTCAGCCCAGGTCGATGTGCTCCACGTCCTCGTGCCGCTCCTCGCGGGGCCTTCGGGGGGAACTCGGACGGCTCAGCGCGTCGACCGCCTGGCGGAAGGCGGCGAACAGCTCGCCGCCCGCGGCCATCAGGTGCCCGGTCACGTCTGACCCCGACTCCTTCTGCGCGGCGATGGCCCTGCAGACCGGGCACGCGCGGCAGATGTACTCGCCTTCGGGGTGCTCGGCCACGGCCTCGCCCCACACGTCCCGCTCGCGCCCGCCACCGCCGCCGGTGAACGAATTGATCACCGTCTTGCCCACCTGGCGGGTCGCGCGCCCCTGCAGCGCGTCGAACAGCTTGCGCGCCTCCTCGGCGACCGTGCCGATGGGATCTCTGTCATTGCTCTCAGTCATCTCGCCCTCCTGTCACGAACCGTACCCGGAGGCGGCCGTCACGGAGCACGGCGCCGCTGATGTTCCTGCGGGCCAGCGCGGTGGGCAGGGCCAGGATCCTGCGGTACGGCCCGGCCGTGACGATCAGCTCGTCGCCCTTGCGGGCCAGGTCGACCTCGTTCTTGTCGGCTCCCGGCAGGGCCAGCGACAGCTCGTGCCCGTCGAAGGCCAGCGGCGGATCGACGTCGGGATCGGCGAAGGGATCGCCGCCGGCGTAGATGCCTTCGCCCACCTCGGCCAGCGCGGCGGCGCCGACGGGCTCGCCAGGCAGGTAGGGCACGACGTGGACGGGCAGCGGAGCGAACGACTCCTCGGCCTCGGCCAGCAGCTTCGACTGCGCCTTCACCCACTGGGAGCGCCACTCGTCGGCGCCGTCGGCGGGGAAGACGCGGTTGGCGATCACGGCGTCGACGCGGTAGCCGTACAGGTTGAGAGAGGTGAGCGTGCGCCTGGCCTCGGCCAGCACCACCGACTCCGGCGTCAGCACGAGACGGACGGAGGCGGACTCGCCCGTGAGCAGCTCGCGCACCTCCATGAGACCGCGGTGGAAGCGCTCGCCGGCGCTCACGACCTCCTCGCCCGGCGTGCTGACGTGGGCGAGGCTGCGCACGAACGGGGCGACGACCTTCATCAGCCTGCGCCCGACGGGCAGCAGGCGTGAGACGTGCCAGTCGAGCGCCTCGGGCAGGGCCAGCAGGCGAAGCGTCTCGGCGGTCGGCGCGCAGTCGACGACGATGACGTCCCAGCGGCCCGAGTGCGCCTGCTCGCGCAGCTCCAGCAGCGCGATGACCTCCTCGGCGCCCGGCAGGACGGTGATCTCCTCCGAGGTGATCGCGTCGAGGCCCAGCTCGGAGAACAGCCCTCTCGCGTAGTCCTGCAGCTCTCCCCAGTGGCGTTCGAGCGACTTCTGGGTGTCGACCTGGTGGAGGTGCAGGCCCGGCTCGATCTCCACCGGCTGGTCGCCCACGCTGACGTCGAGCGCGTCGGCCAGCGAGTGCGCGGTGTCGGTGGAGACGACCAGTGTCTTCAGCCCGCGCCGCGCGGCCAGGGTCGCCGTCGCCGCGGCCACCGTGGTCTTCCCGACGCCGCCCTTACCGGTGAAGAGCAGGACTCTCATCGGCCTTCGACACGCTTCTTCAGGCCCTTGAGCGCCGTGTCGACGATGACCTTCTCGGCCTTGCGCTTGATCATGCCGATCATCGGGACCTTCAGGTCGACCGCGAGCTCGTAGGTCACCTCGGTGGCGCTGCCCCGGTCGGCGAAGGTGTAGCTCCCCTTGAGCTCGCGCACCATGGTGCCGGACTCGACGACCTGCCAGCTGACGCTCTCGTCGTCGATCCATTCGTAGCCGAGGGTGTAGGTGTCGCTGATCACCCCCGCGTCGAGCACGAAGCGCACGGTCTGCGGACGGCCGGCGCCGTTCGTGCTCAGAACCTCGGCCGACTTCACCTGACCTGCCCATTCGGGATAGGCGGGGAAGTCGGCGACGACGGTCATCACGCGGGAGCGGTCGGCGTCGATGGTGATGCTCGACGTGGTGCGATCAGCCATGCGACAAAGGTACCGGTCGGGTCACCATTCGAGGACGTACGGGACGCCCTTTCCACGGAAATGACCGACGTTCACGCACTCTGTCCTGCCGATCCTGGTACGCGCGTAGAGCGGCTGGTGCACGTGGCCGAACAGCGCATAGCGGGGCTGGGTCCGCCTGATCGCCTCCAGCGTCGCCTCGCTGCCCCGCTCGTAACGCCTGGCCACCACGTCGTAGAGCAGTTCGGGCACCGCGGGCGGGATGTGACAGCACAGGACGTCCACCTCGCCTACCGCCTCCACCTTGGCGGCGAACTCCTCGTCGGAGATCTCGTACGGCGTGCGGTACGGGGTGCGAAGCCCGCCGCCGACGAACCCGAACGTGAGCCCGCCGATCTCCACGGTCTGACCGTCGAGCACCTGGAGCCCTGGCTTGAGGTAGTCACCCCACAGCCTGGGCAGGTCGACGTTGCCGTAGGTGAGGTAGGCAGGCGTCGGCATCGCCTCGAACAGCCGCGCGTACTGGTCCCTGACGATCCGCTCGATGTGCTCGCGCGGGTCGCCGCCGAGTCCCGCCCACAGCTTCGCCGACATCTCCCTGGCCTCGTCGAACCGCTTGGCGGTGCGCAAGGCGATGAACTCGGCCGCGTTCCGCGCGCCGAACAGTTCGGGGAAGATGCCCTGCGCGTGGTCGTCGTAGTCGATGAACAGGATGAGGTCGCCCAGGCAGATCAGCGCGTCGGCGCCGTCGCCCGCGCGGGCCAGCGCGTCGACGCTTCCGTGGACATCGCTCACGACATGCACCCGCATACGGCACACCCTAACGGCGGGGCCTCGTGGCTCGTGCGGCACAGCGCCCGTTGGCTGCTAGCGTGATGAACGCCCTAGATAACGCCTGTGTGACGAGGCTACCCACGCGTAACTTAACGCGGTAGCGTCCTCGGTCGTCCCAGTAGCGTGCACCCGGAGGAGTGATCCGTGCGCGAGTACAGCGTCCCCGTCCTGGTGGATGTCCCGCTAACCGCCAACTGCACCGACACGGTCTTCCGGAGGGGCGAGCAGGAGCCTGGGGCGGTCGTGATGCGCAGGAAGGCCGGCGAGAGCTGGCCGGCGGTCACCGCTCGCGAGTTCCGTGACGAGGTCGCCGCGCTCGCCAAGGGCCTCATCGCCGCGGGCATCGAGCCGGGCGACCGCATCGCGCTGATGTCGCGCACGCGCTACGAGTGGACCGTCATCGACTACGCCATCTGGGCGGCCGGCGCGGTCAGCGTGCCGGTCTACGAGACCTCCTCCACCGACCAGGTCGCGTGGATCCTGTCCGACAGCGGCGCCAAGGCCGCCTTCGTCGAGCTCGACGCCCACGAGGAGACCGTCAAGACGGCGCGGCCCGAGCTGGAGAACGTCTGGCGGGTGGAGCAGATCGCCGAGCTCACCGGTCCTGACGTCACCGACGAGACGCTCGAGGCCCGCCGTACCTGCAGGGCGGGCGGCGACCTCGCGACGATCATCTACACCTCGGGCACCACGGGCAGGCCGAAGGGCTGCAGGCTCACCCACGACAATCTGCTGTTCACCTCGATCAACGTGGCCCGCGGGCCGCTGGAGCAGCTGTTCGACGAGCCTGGCAGGGCGGCGCTGCTGTTCCTGCCGCTGGCCCACGTGTTCGCCAGGGTGATCCAGATCGTGCTCGTCGAGACGGGCACCGTCCTCGCCCACACCCCGAACATGAAGAACGTCGCGCCCGACCTGGCCGCCTTCCGGCCGACGTTCCTGCTGGGCGTGCCCAGGGTCTTCGAGAAGGTCTACAACGGCGCGGAGCAGAAGGCCATCTCCGGCGGCAAGGGCAAGATCTTCGCCCGCGCGGCCGACGTGGCCATCGCCTACAGCAAGGCTGAGGCCGCCGGCGGCGCGCCGCTCGGCCTCCGCCTGCGACACAAGCTCTTCGACAAGCTCGTGTACGGCAAGCTCCGTCAGGCCACCGGCGGCCGCCTGACCGCGGCCGTCTCCGGCGGCGGCGCGCTCGGCGAGCGGCTCGGCCACTTCTTCACCGGCGTGGGCATCGAGGTGTTCGAGGGGTACGGCCTGACGGAGACCACCGCGCCCATCTCCGTCAACATGCCGGGCGCCAACAAGATCGGCACCGTCGGCAAGCCGATCCCCGGCGCGAGCGTCAGGATCGACGAGGACGGCGAGATCCTCACCAGGGGCCGCCACGTCTTCCACGGCTACTGGAACAACGACGAGGCCACCGCGGCCGCGATCGACTCCGACGGCTGGTACCACACGGGCGACGTCGGCGAGCTGGACGGCGACGGGTACGTGCTGATCACCGGGCGCAAGAAGGAGCTGCTGGTCACGGCCGCGGGCAAGAACATCGCGCCCGCGCCGCTGGAGGACGCGATCAGGGCGCACCCGCTGATCTCCCAGGCCATGATCGTCGGCGACGGCCGCCCGTTCGCGGCGGCCCTCATCACGCTCGACCCCGAGGCGCTGGCTCAGCGCGGGCTGTCCGCCAAGCAGGCCAAGCAGGACACCGCGGTGCTGGCGGAGGTCCAGTCGGCGGTCGACGCGGCCAACGGGAGCGTGTCCAAGGCCGAGCAGATCAAGAAGTTCGTCATCCTCGACGCGGACCTCACGGAGGAGAGCGGCCACCTGACGCCGACTCTCAAGGTCAAGCGCAACCTGGTGATGCGGGACTTCGCCTCCGACATCGACGCCCTGTACACCAGGTGACGGCGACGGCCTCCGCCGCCGGCGCTCTTCGCGAGCGCCGGCGGGATCGGCCTCGGGTCACGTCGGCCGCCATCGCCCCGCGTGCCGCGGGTCACGCCGCCGCGGGCGGCTAGCCCCGGCTGTAGGCCGCCTGGCGCAGCGTGTCGTCGAGCGCCCCGCGGGCGGCGTCCGTCAGGTTCCTGTCATAGGTGACGACCACCGAGATCCCGTTGTCCCACATGGCGAAGAAGGAGCTGAACTGCCGCGGGGTGGTCGCCGACGACTGCCAGCTACCGTGATGGAAGAGGTTGCGGCCCGACGACGTGCGCACCACGAACATCCCCAGCGACGCGGTCGGCTTGCGCGGGTTGGACAGGGCGTCGATGAACCGGTGCGCCGCCGGGCTCAGCAGCCGGGAGCGGGGGTCGTAGGCGCGGGCGAACATCGCGTAGTCGACCGCCGAGATCTCCCAGCCGCCGAAGGCGCCCATGGCGCGGATGCCTGCGCCGATCCTGGCCTGGGCGGCGCCCCGCGGAGCCAGCGCCATGCGGCGGCAGTAGGACTCGTAGGGCTCGCGCGTGACCGCCTGGATGACGAGCCCGAGAACGGCGTAGTTGATGTTGTTGTAGACCTCGCTCCTGGGCATGGTGCTGAGCGGCTGCGCCAGCGCGCGGCGGACGAGGATCCTGTCGGAGGAGGCGGCGTTGGGGATGCCGGCCAGTCCGGCCTGGGAGGGATCGAAGGTGATCCTGCTCGTGTGCCGCAGCAACTGTTCGACGGTGATGTTCCCGACCGCCCTGCTCGCCCATCGCCCGGTCATCTTCCTGAAGCTCGGGGGCAGCGAGTAGAGCGGCGTGTTGAACCGGAGCCTGCCGTCGTCGATGAGCGACATGACGCACACCGCTGTGATCGACTTCGACAGCGAGGCCACGGGGGTGGGCGTCTCGGCCGACATCTCGTTGTAGCCGTAGGAACCGACGAGTTCGTTGTCGCGCATCACGGCGAGGCCGGCGTTGCCGACCCCGTTGGCGGGCATCCATGCGCGAAGGGCGGCGTTGACGCGGTCCTGGACGGTGGATCCCTGGACGGTGGATCCCTGGACGGTGGATCCCTGGACGGTGGATCCCTGGACGGCGGACCGCGGGAGGGTGGACTGCCGGGCACCGGCGTGGGCCGCCGGGGACATGCCGATCGCCATCGCCGCCGCGAGGGCGAGCGTCACGAATCGCCTGGCGCGAGCGGTCATCGCGCGGCCTGCCCCGTCCTGCGGATGCTGGTTCATCAGGGTCTCCTGAGCAGAGGGCCTTTCCCCAAGGGATAGCGCCCACCGCCTTCAAGACGCCTACAGCGCGGCGGCGAGGGCGGGGACCGGGGTGTCCCACTCCACGTGGTGGCGTTGCTCAGGACCGAGGGCGCGCTCGGGGGCGAGGAAGGTGCGCGTCGCCAACGGCATCATCAGGCGCATCATCGCGATGGCGAACGGCCCGAGCGCCTTGCTGTTGTTGGTCCTGGACGCCCTGGCGGCGACCTTCTCGACCCTGTCGCGGCGCAGCCGTACGTAGGCGGAGAAGGCGCTGGGCGCGTCGGGCAGGTCGCGCAGGCAACGGGCGAGCTGGACCGCGCTCTCGGCCGCCAGTGACGCGCCCTGCCCCGAGCTGGGCGACGGCGCGTGGACGGAGTCGCCGACCAGCACCATCCTGTCGCTGTGCCAGCGCGGCACGCTCGGCATGATCGCGACCGTGCCGAGCGTGACCAGCGCCTCTTCGCCGGTGTGGCGCAGCAGATCAGGTCCAGGCACGTCGTGGGCGTAGATCTCGCGCAGCCTGCGCAGCCACTCGCCCGCGGGCACCTGCCTCGCCTGGGCCGCCGTCATCGGCGCCTCGTGGGGGAGGTTGGCGAACCAGGCGGTCCTGCCGTCGGGCTGCACCCAGTAGCCGAGGAAGCCGCGCCTGCCGAAGACGAAGGAGGCGGCGTCGGTGCGCGCGGGCAGCGCGATGTCGGCCAGGCCGCCGAAGTTGAGGAGGGGGACGTGGCGCGGGCCCGGCGCGGCAGGGTCGATGAGCGTGCGGACGACGGAGTTGATGCCGTCGGCGCCGACGAGGATGTCGGCGGTCGCGCTGCCCCCGTCGGCGAACCTGGCGGTGACGCCGGTGGGGCTCTCCTCGGCATCGACCAGGCGCCTGCCGTGCTCGATGGGGACGCCCGAGGCGACGGCGTGCTCGTGCACCGCGCGGTACAGGTCGGAGCGCCACATCGCCTGGCTGGGCTCGAGGTCGGCCAGCCCGGAGAACTCGCCGATGCGCCTGCCGGCACCGTCGGTGATCACCGTGCGCGTCACGGGCTGCCCCACGGCCTTGACGGGCGTGTCGGCTCCGACGACCCGTAACGCGTCGAGCCCGTTCGGAGCGATGGTGAGCGTGCCGCCGATGCCGTCCGCGCTGCCCGTGTACGCCTCGTAGACGCTCGCCTCGATGCCCGCGCGGCGCAGTGCCATCGCGGTCACGGGCCCGGCGATGCCGCCGCCGATCACCAACGCTGTCCTAATCGCTGTCATGCTGACTCCCGAAGACCGTGTGCCATGTCGTGATGTAGTCGGGTTGCTGGAGCGACTCGATGAGCCGGGTGACGAAGCGGAGCTCGGCCTCCAGAACGGCGAGCCGATACTCCTCCTCGACGAGGAAGACCCACGCGACGCCGCCGTCGGTCGCCGCGCGCACGCCTTCGCGGATCTCGAGCGTCCGCGCCTCGAGCGCGGCCGTGCGCCGTCGCAGCAGGTCGACCGCCTCGGTGGGGTTGAGGACGCTGAGCAGGGAGAGCGCGGCCCCGAAGTTCGGATACTCCTCGGCGGGCATGGCGACCAGTTCGCGCAGCCAGTCGTAGAGCTCGTGCCTGCCCTCGTCGGTGAGCGCGTAGAGCGTGCGCTCGGGCCGCTCGGTGTCGCGCACCGTCTCCCGCTCGACGATGAAGCCCGCCTTCGCCAGCTGCTTGACCACCATGTACAGCGAGCCCCTGTTGTACTTGAAGCTGCGGTCCTTGTCGGTCTCCTGCAGCCGCCGCCCGAGCTCGTACGGATGCATCGGCTCCATCAACAGGAACGCCAGCACCGCCAACGCCAACGGGTTGGACACCTTGCGACGGTTATCCACCGCACCTCCTTAGTTGATATCAACTATCCATATCCGGCTAGTTGATGTCAACTATCAATTGATCAGTTCTCCCCCGATCACGCCCGCGCCGACCCCGAGCGCCCGGCCGGAGCCCGCCATTCGCGCGGGCCGACCCCTGTAATCGTTAGGAAAGTTACGTTGACATTCGTGCTGATTCTGTGGAGATTTGCGGGATATCGGGGGAATCTGAGGGTCGGTCAAGGAGGAACCCACCATGACCCAACGACTGCCGATCACCCGCCGAAACCTGCTGCTCGGCGCAGCGGCCTTCGGAGTCCCCGCGATCCTCGCGGGATGCGGCAACCCCAACGATCGACGAACCCCCGGCGCGAGCGGCTCCGCGGCGCGCGGCACGATCACCATCGGATCCAACGCGTCCGACGAGATTCCCAAGAAATCACTCGAAACCGTGATCAAGGCCTTCACGCAGGCCGACGTCAGGATCAACACGGTCGACCACAACACCTTCCAGGAGAACATCAACCGCTACCTGAAGGGCACGCCCGACGACGTGTTCACCTGGTTCGCCGGTTACCGCATGCAGTTCTTCGCCGAGCAAGGGCTCGCCACCGACATCTCGGACGTGTGGCAGGAGATCGGCGCGGACTACACCCCCGCGTTCAAGGCGGCCTCGACCGGCTCGGACGGCAAGCAGTACTTCGTCCCGTTCACCTACTACCCATGGGCGGTCTTCTATCGCAAGAGCCTGTGGGAGGAGAAGGGATACCAGCCGCCCAAGACGCTGGACGAGTTAACCGCGCTGGCCAGGAAGATGAAGACCGACGGGCTCATCCCGATCGCCTTCGCCGACAAGGACGGCTGGCCGGCGATGGGCACCTTCGACATCCTCAACATGCGAACGAACGGCTACGACTTCCACATCTCGCTCATGGCGGGCAAGGAGGCGTGGACCGACCCGAAGGTCAGGCAGGTCTTCGACACCTGGCGGGGCCTCATGGAGTTCCACCAGCCCGCGGCGCTGGGCCGTACCTGGCAGGAGGCCGGGCAGTCGCTCGCCCAGAAGAAGACCGGCATGTACCTGCTGGGCATGTTCGTCGCACAGCAGTTCCCCGAAGCCGATCGCGACGACATCGACTTCTTCACCTTCCCCGAGATCAACCCGCAGTTCGGCACCGACTCCATCGACGCGCCCATCGACGGCTACATGATCTCGGCCAAGGCCAAGAACGTGGACGGAGCCAAGGCGCTGCTCAAGCACTTCGCCCAGGCGACCTCCCAGAACGCGGCCACCAAGCTCGACCCCGGCACGCTGGCCTCCAGCTCCAAGGCCGACACCAGCGGCTACAGCGCGCTGCAGAAACGCGGCGCCGAGCTGGTCTCGCAGGCCACGCACATCGCCCAGTTCCTCGACCGCGACACCAGGCCCGACTTCGCCTCGACCGTGATGATCCCCGCGCTGCAGCGGTTCGTCGGCAAGCCCGACGACATCGACTCGCTGCTCAAGGACATCGAGGCGCAGAAGGCCAACATCTTCCGTTGATGAGCCGCCGCTACTCCCGCAGGGACGTCGCCGTCCTGAGCCTCGGGCTCGGGACGGCCATCCTGGTCAACGTGGCTCTCATCTGGGGACCCACGCTGGCCTCGATCGCGCTGTCGGGCACCGACTGGAACGGCATCTCCGAGCTGCGCTGGATCGGGACGCGCAACTACGGAGACCTGGCGGGCGAGTACCCGCCGTTCTGGTCGGCGGTCCGCAACAACGTGCTGTGGCTGGGCTTCCTCGGCCTGATCGCGACGCCGTTCGGGCTGTTCTGCGCGGTGCTGCTCGACCGGCGGCTGCGGCTGTCGCGGGTCTACCAGAGCGCGCTCTACCTGCCCGTCGTGCTGTCGCTGGCCGTCGTCGGCTTCATCGCGCAGCTCGTCTACTCCTCCGACTACGGCGTGCTGAACGCGGTGACCGGGCTGACCACCGACTGGCTCGGCGACAGCAGCATCAACATCTGGGTCATCATGATCGCCGCGGCCTGGCGGCATGTCGGTTACGTGATGATCATTTACCTGGCCGGGCTGAAGGCGGTCGACCCCGCGCTGAAGGAGGCCGCGGCGATCGACGGGGCCAACGAGGCGCAGTCCTTCTTCCGCGTCGTGTTCCCGACCCTTCGGCCGATCAACGTCATCGTGCTGGTGATCACGGTGATCGAGGCCTTGCGCGCCTTCGACATCGTCTACGCCGTCAACAAGGGCAGGAACGGGCTCGAACTGCTGTCGGTGCTGGTCACCGAGAACATCGTGGGCGAGGCGAGCAGGATCGGGTTCGGCTCGGCCATCGCGGTGATCCTGCTGGTGATCTCGATGGGGTTCATCGTCACCTACCTGACGCAGCTGTTCAAGGAGGACCACAGGTGACGCTGACCGCCGCCCGCCCCGCCGCCGTCGAACCCGGACGCGGGCCGGCCAGGCGCCCCTTCCGCCCGCTGCGCGTGCTGCTGCACGCCTTCCTCGGGCTGGTGGCGCTGGGCTGGCTGCTGCCGCTGCTGCTGGCCGTCTACGCCTCGCTGCGGCCGTACGAGGAGACGGCGGAGCTCGGCTACCTCTCGCTGCCGCGCACGCTCACGCTCGACTACTACACGCAGGCGTGGGACCAGGCCGACCTGCCGAAGTACTACCTCAACACGCTCATCATCGTCGTGCCCGGCGTGATCCTCACGCTGCTGATGGCCTCCTTCACCGCCTTCGCCATCGCGCGGCTGCGCATCCCCGGGCGCAAGGTGCTGCTGGTGGTGTTCACGGCGGGCAACCTGCTGCCGCCACAGGTGCTGATCACACCGCTGTACACGCTGTACACGCTGATCCCACTGCCGTGGTGGCTGTCCGACTCGCTGTCGCTGTACGACTCGTATCTCGGGCTGATCCTCGTGCACGTGGCGTTCCAGTTCGGGTTCTGCGTGTTCGTGCTGGCCAACTTCATGCGGACCATCCCCGAGGAGATCTCCGAGGCGGCGCTCGTGGACGGGGCGAGCGTGTGGCGGCGGTACTGGCAGCTGACGCTCCCGCTGTGCCGTCCCGCGCTCGCGGCGTTGTCGACGCTGCAGTTCACCTGGATGTACAACGACTTCCTGTGGGCGCTGGTGCTGATGTCATCGGGCGACAAGCTGCCGGTGACGTCGGCGCTGAACAACCTACGCGGGCAGTTCTTCACCGACTACAACCTGCTGGCCGCGGGGTCGCTGCTGGTGGCGCTGCCGACGTTGATCGTCTTCCAGCTGCTGCACAAGCAGTTCGTCTCCGGTCTCACCCTGGGCTCCACGAAGGGCTGACCGGACCACCTCTCCCATGGAGGCCGTCGAGCCCGCCCCGGCGCCTGGCCCCCGGGTCTCCCGGGGGCAGGGCCGTACGAAAGGAAGGGGTGTGCGCGGCTCCGACCTGCGGTGCGTCAGCCGGGTCCGACACCTCCCCCGACAACGCCGGTGGCCGCGACCCGCGCGCTCCGGCCTCCCGGTGGTACGGCGACGCGGTCGAGGTGCGCCCGCACGCCCGCGTCGACGCCTCGGGATCTCCAGCGACAAGGCCGTCAGGCTGCCCGGCTGGACGCCTGAACGCTCGGGGCGCGACTACCTCGACGACGAAGGCCACACTCCTTGACGTCACCCCTCTTGCGGTGACGTCACCTTGATGCCATGATGACATCATGGATCTGACGCAGTACATCGAGAACCTGCGACGCGAGTTCGGCGACGCGGCCGAGGCCGCGGGCCCCGAGGCCCGCGCCACGGCCGACCGGCTCACCGGGCTGCTCGATTCGGCGCTGCGGCTCACCCTGATCGAGGTGCTCTCCGAGGCCGCTGACGAGTTGACCAGGGAGATCGAACCTGGTGTCGTCGACGTGCGCATCCGCGGCAGGCAGCCGGAGTTCGTGGTGACCATGCCGAGCACCTGGCACGCGGGCCCGTCTGGCGCTCCCACGCCGCCCGGCGCGCCCTACCCGCCTTTTCCACCCGCGCCGCCCGAGCCGCCCGTCCCGCCGGGTGACGCCGACCAGGGCACGGCCAGGATGACGCTCCGCCTGCCCGAGGCGCTCAAGGCCCGCATCGAGCGGGCCGCGGCCACCTCGGGCGTCTCGGTCAACGCGTGGCTGGTCAAGGCACTGTCCGGCGCAGTGTCCGGCGCGGCGTCCGAGCCCTCGTCGCAGAGCCGTCCACCCACCGTCGGCCGCCGTATCAGCGGCTGGGTGAGCTGACGCTCTCCTCTCTTTCTCTTTCTCTTCTCACTCTCCGAACACCGATGGAGTTCCGTCATGCCTGTCTTTCCCACGCCCGAGCCCGTCTCCGTCCGCGTCGACTTCCCCGCGGGCCGGCTCCGCGTCATCGCGTCCGAACGCGATGACACCGACGTCGAGGTACGGCCGGCCGACCCCCGCAGCGCGTCCGACGTCGAGTACGCCCAGAACGTCCTCGTCGAGCACGCCGACGGGATGATCACCGTCAAGGCTCCCGAGAGTCCACGACTCAGGAGGACGCCCGCGCTCGACGTCACCATCTCCCTGCCCACCGGCTCCGACCTGCGCGCGACCACGGCCGCGGCCGACGTCACGACCACAGGGCAGCTGGGCGAGGTCAGGGTCAAGTGCGCCTCCGGTGACGTCACCGTGGAGCACGCGGCCAGGTTCGACGTCAAGGCCGCCTCGGGCGACGTCAGTTGTGACGTCATCGACGGCGAGGCGGTCATCGACGCCACCTCGGGGGCCGTCCGGCTCGGCGCGGTCCACGGCACCACGACGGTCGTCACCGCCTCCGGCGACACCGTCATCGGTCACGCGGGCGGCGACGTCGGCAGCCGTAGCGCGTCGGGCGACCTCGTCGTCAGGAGCATCGGGCGCGGCAACGTGACCGCGAAGACCGCCTCCGGTGACGTCACGATCGCGATCGCCGAAGGGTCCGCCGCCTGGCTCGACGTCTCGTCGCTGTCCGGGCGGGTCAAGTCCGAGCTGCGGCAGTCAGGCGAGCCGGCCGAGGGTGTCGGCACCGTCGAGGTGCGCGCGCGCACGCTGAGCGGCGACATCTCCATCGTCAGGGCGGAGGGTTCCCGATGAACGACCAGCTGTTCCAGCTGTACGCCGAGTCCGTGCACCGCGACCGCGTCGCGGAGGCCGAGCGCATGGCCGTCCTGCGTCCGCGTCGCCCAGGCCACCGGGGCGCCGTCCGTCACGCGCTGGCGCTCGGCCTGCACCGCCTGGCCGACTCCATCGACTCATCCCGCCCGACCCACGCCCACCCCTCCCCCTCCCGCTGACCCTCACCGCGCCCTCCCGGTGAGCGTCAGCAGCCCTGCCGGGCCTCACCGCCCCCCGCTGAGCGTCATCACTCCTCCGGTGAACGGCACCGCCCCTTCCCGACCAGCGGCACCACCCCTCCGGTGAGCGGCACCGCCCCTTCCCGACAAGCGGCACCACTCCTCCGGTGAGCGCCACCGCCCCGCCCGGCCCGCCGCCCGGGTGCGCGATGAGCCCCACAGCGGAACGTCTTCGCAGGCCGCAGCGGGTGAGGAAGGCCTCGTCCAAGCGCGTGCTCCGGACCGGAAGCCCTGGGACGAGCCCGGCGCTCGGCGCAACCTCCGACGCCGAGCTGAGCGTTCCCCCAGCTCATCGAGCTGCCCAAGCCGGGCGCGACCCACAAGGTCAATGCGGTGATCGGCAACGTCGAGTGGGTCGACGGTGTCATCGAGCTCCGCACGCCGGTGAGCGGAAGTGCGCCTCGGCCATCCACGACCCCGAGACCGTCGGCAACCACCCTTACGGCAAGGGCCGGCTGCTCGACATCACCGTGACGGACCCTCGCCGGCTCGACGAACAGGCTCGGCAACGCGTAACGCCCGAGGGCGGGCCACGTCCGGCCTGCCCGTCCGACTACCGCTGACCGCTGCCGAAGACGACGCCGACGTGGAAGCCGAGGCCACGGGCTGACGCCTGTCGGGCCGATCAGGCTGGAGAAGGATCAGGCCGGTCACCGCCAGCCTGACACCGCCATGGAGCCCGCCGAGCTCGCCACGGTATGGGAGACCGGCTTGATGCGGGCGAACATGCTGCGGGCGTTCCAGGTGGGGAAGGCTCGTACGAGCCACGCGGGGCCGTGGAGTTGGATGCGGCGGTCACCGGTGGCTTCGGCCCAGGAGAGTTGGCCGGCATGCCATTTGACGAAGGCTTCGGCTTCCGCCGTGATGTAGAGGTCCTCATCGATGCCGGGGTACACCTTGCAGATCTCGGTGTCTCCGTGCTCGATCAGCAGCCAGAACCGCTCGCGGTGCCGGCGGCCGACGAAGTCGAAGCGGATGACGACGCGTCGATCCGGGAGCCGGTCCCTGCGGAGCGCGTTGCACATCGACCACAGAGCCACGAAGGGATCGAGGTGCTCGGGGGCGATCTCGAGCCAGGCGGCACCCCATTCGCCGAGCGACACGCAGACCTTGAAAAGGTCATGACCCGCGGGCGTGAGCTCGTAATGGCGCCCGCGCCCTGCGGGCTTGAGCACCGACTCGACGATGCCGAACCGTTCGAGCTGCTTGAGCCGTTGCGAGAGCAGGGTACGAGAGAGCCCCGGCGCGCCCGCCAGGATCTCACCGAAACTTCCGCAGCCCAGGTGCAGGTTGCGGATGATCAGTGGCGTCCAGCGCTCGGCGAAGATCTCGGCCCCACGGGCGATGGGGCAGTACTGGCCATACGTCCGCATGACACCAGTGTCGAACGTCCGCTTTCGGCTGTGAAGTCCAGATTGTTGACTTCACTGCCTCGGTCCACGGTGGTGCGATGGAGCTGTCGCGAGAGGAGGACCGATGACGACACCGACTATTGAGCAAGTCGGCCGCTTGAGCAAGAAGGAGGCAACCGCGATGAAGATCGATGGATTCCGGGGCCGGCTCATCACCGCTGACCACACCGACTACGACACCGCCCGAGCCGTGTGGAACGGTGCCGTCGACCGGCGCCCCCGGGTGATCGCACGATGCGGCGGGACCGCCGACGTGGCCGCGGCCATGCGCTTCGCCCGCGACCACGACCTGGAGATCGCCGTCCGGGGCGGGGGTCACAACGTGGCCGGCACCGCGGCGTGCGACGACGGGATCGTCATCGACCTCTCGGCGATGCGGGCCGTGTGGGTCGACCCCGCCGGCCGCACAGCTCGGGTCCAGGGTGGCGCTCTGTGGGGCGACGTCGACCATGAGACGCAGACCCACGGTCTGGCCACTACCGGCGGCATCGTGAGCCACACCGGGGTCGCCGGGCTCACGCTCGGCGGCGGCATCGGCTTCCTCATGCGCAAACACGGGCTCGCCGTCGACAACCTGCTGGCCGCCGAGGTGGTCACCGCCGAGGGCGGCATCGTCCGGGCGTCCGCGGACGAACACCCTGATCTGTTCTGGGCGCTGCGAGGCGGCGGCGGCAACTTCGGTGTCGTCACCTCGTTCCGCTTCGCGCTGCACCCCGTCGGCCCGACCGTGATGGCCGGACCGGTCTTCTGGGCGGCCGACGACACCGCCGACGTGCTGCGCTTCTACCGGGACTTCACCGCCGCGGCGCCCGACGAGCTCGGCACCGTCGTCAGGCTCGGCACCGTCCCCCCGCTGCCGGTCATCCCCGAGGGCCTGCACTATCGGCCGGCCCTCGCCGTCGCCTGCTGCTACGCCGGCGCCGTCGAGGACGGCGAACGTGCGGTGCGGGCCCTGCGGCGGTTCGGGACGCCGCTCGTGGACCTGCTCGCCCCCACCCCATACGTGGCCCACCAGAGCGGCCTGGACGACTCCGTCCCCCACGGGTGGCACTACTACTGGAAGGCCACGAACCTCGCGGGCCTCTCCGACGGGGCCATCGACACCATCGCCGATCACGCCTACACCGCAGGCTCACCCCGGACATACGCGGCGATGTTCCACATGGGCGGCGCCGTCGCACGGGTCCCCGACGACGCTACCGCCTACACCGGTCGCGACGTGGAACGCAACATCGTCATCGACGCCGTGTGGCTCCCCGACGAGTCCGGGGAGCGGGCCGCGGCCGAGACCGCCTGGGCCCGGGGGTTCCTTGAGGCCCTTCAGCCGCACCGCGCCGGCGTCTACGTCAACTTCCTGGATTCCGACGACGACTCAAGCCGCGTGCGGGAAGCCTACGGCGATCACACCTACCGGCGACTCGCCGAGGTCAAGGCCAAGTACGACCCCGACAACGCCTTCCACCACAACAAGAACATCCACCCCGGTTGAGCGGTGGCCGGCGGCGATGCTGAGGGCAGCCGGTCGGTCTCGGTTGCCCTCAGACGGCGTGCCCAGGAGGCCCGTGGTTCACCGTGAGCGGCATGAGGGCCGGCGGCATCGCGCACGCGGTCACAGGAGGGTGTGGAAGCGGGCGGCGACGTGCTCCCAGTCCCATTCGCCCGACACCCACTCCCTGCCCCGCTCGCCCATCTTCCGTGCCCGTTCGGGATCCGCCAGCAGGTCGATCAGCGCGCCCGCCACCTCGTCCACCGACCTGCCGTCCACGACGAGCCCGGTCTCGCCGTGCCGTACCGCGTCGGGAGCCCCGCCGGACGCCCCCGCGACGACGGGCAGCCCGGTCGCGGACGCCTCGAGGAACACGATCCCCAGCCCCTCGACGTCGATCCCGCCGAGCCGTGTCCTGCACGGCATGGCGAAGACGTCGCCCACCGCGTAGTACGAAGGAAGCAGCGAAGAAGGCACGATCCCGGTGAACCGTACCGACTGGCCGAGGGGCGCCGCCATGCGGATGAGGCGCCGGCGGTCGGGCCCGCCGCCGACGATGAGGAGCACCGCGGAGGGGACGGCCCGCAGCACCAGAGGCCACGCCCTGATCAGCTGGTCCTGCCCTTTGCGGGGGACGAGCCTCGACACGCACACCGCGACCGGCCTGCCGTCGAGCCCGAGCGAGCGTCGCAGGTCGGCGGCCTCCACCGACGGGTGGAAGAGGACCGGGTCGACGCCCGGCGCGAGCCGGACGAGCTTGGCGGCGGGCACCACGCCCGCGAGCCTGGCGTGGGTGTAGGACCCCAGGTAGGTCACCACGTCCGCGTGGTCACCGATCCGCCGCATCAGCGGGCGGAACAGCGGCGAGGACTCGTGCCCGTGGGTGAGCATGACGATCCTGCGCGCGCCCGCGGCGCGCAGTCGGGGCGCGAGGAGCCCGAGCGGGGCAGCCGCGCCGAAGACGACGGTGTCGGCGCGATGGTCGGCCACGAGCCCTGCCGCCCTTCGCGCCGCGGCCACCGTGGGGAGCATGAGCGAGGTGGGATGCCTGACGACGGGGTACGGCTGCCGCCGGTCGAACTCCTCGCAGCCGCGCCATCGTGAGGCGTAGACGAGGACGGAGGGGGTCCGGAGCGCGAGCCCGTGCACGAACGACTGGATGCCGCCCGGCCGGGGCGGGAAGTCGTTCGTGACGATGAGGACCCGGGTCATGGGCGCCCCCGGACCGTGGTCGCGGGACGGGCCGCGGTCACAGGGAGGGCCGTGGTCGCGGGACGGGCCGCGGCCACGGAGAGAGCCATGATCGCGGGACGGGCCGCGGTCATGGGCAGGCCCGTGCTCACGGGATGTTCATGAGCTCCCATGAGCGGGCCATGGCGATGCGCTGTGGTGCGGTCGGGTGCGAGGCATAGAGCACATATTCCACGACATCCGGCGACAAGTCCGAAATGTTGGTAATGGCAAGCCGCTTTTGCATGGAGATGAACGTCTCAGGGTCACGGGTGAGGTCGAGCGCGTGCAGGTCGGCTCTGGCCTCGACGTGACGGCTGACGACGTTCTGGGCAGGCCCCGACAGCACGGTCGCCAGCGAGAGGAATCCCATGACGGCGCCCACCGCCAGCGGATCCGAGAGCGGCCGCCGCCACAGCGGGGCCACACAGAACAGCAGCACCGCCCCGAAGGCCGCGCCGAGCCCGCCCACCAGCGTGCCGTGGAGCACGTCGTTGTACTTGGCGTGTCCCAGCTCGTGCGCGATGATCAGCTCCACCTCCTTCTCCGGCGCGGCAAGCAGCGTGTCGTAGACGACGATCCTGCGCGTCGCGCCGAACCCGGACACGTAGGCGTTGAGCGCGGTGGTCCTGCGGGAGGCGTCGGCGACGAGCACATCCTCGACGGGCACGTCGGCCCGCTCGGCCAGGCCGAGCAGCCGGGTGCGCGGCTGTCCCGCGGGCATCGGGGTGAAGTCGTTGAAGAGCGGCTCGAAGACGACGGGGTAGATGAAGGAGGCCCCCACCGTCAGCACGAACGCACCGGCGGCCGCGGGCACCCACCACCGCTTGAAGCGCCTGGCCAGGCCGACGATCGCCAGCACCATGACGGACAGCAGCACGACGCGCACGCCGATGGACTTCAACCTGTCACCCGTCCAGCTCCCCCAGTTCTGGGTGGAGAGCCCGAAGGCGCGCAGCTCGGTCTCGAACCACATGCCGAGCGGCCAGCGCAGCAGCTCGACGACGGCGGTCAGCACGACGACACCGAGGACGACGCGCAGCCACCACGGCCCTCTGAGCCTGCCGAGCAGGCGCGCGCCGAGTGGCGTGGCCACGAGCAGTCCCGCGAACACGACGGTCAGCCCGAGTGACAGGTAGGCCGGCACGCTGGTGGCCGCGTCGAAGGCTCGGGCTCGGGCGATCTCGGCGGCGGTGAAGTCCCGCGCGGGATCGGGCGGTACGGAGGGCGCCCCCCGCAGGAGGTCCCACGGCGTGGTGAACGCCACGACCGCGAGGATCGCCGCCCCGAGCACCACCAGCGCGATGCCCGCCTGCCGGTCCAGCCGCCTCATCCGTTTCCCTTCGCGCCGGTCAGCTCGTCCCGGACATACTCCCGCCAACGCGTGACGAGCGCGCGGACCGACAGGCCCAGCGGCTCCAGCGCGTGGTCGAGATCCTGTCCGGCAGCCCGATGGTAGAGGTCGACGAGCGCATGCTCGCCGTACACGGTGGCGACCAGCCGGCAGGCCAGCCACGCCTCCTGGTAGACCTGCGCGAGCCGCGGCGAGCCCGGCGCGAAGTCGGCGTCGGCGGGCAGCGCGGAAGGGAGCAGTCCCGCGCGCGCCTCGGCCGCCAGCTCCGCCGCCGCCACCCGCGTGGGGAGGCCCGAGCGCAGGTAGCCGACGTAGTCGGCGAAGCCCTCCCGCAGCCACACGGGCCGTCCTTCGGTGCCGGCGGCCACGTGGGTGAGCTCGTGGGCGAGGACGACGTCGCGGCCGACGGGCGTCAGCCGCGCGAACGCGCCGGGCAGGACGATCACCCGTCCCTGCGAGGCCAGCGCGGCCAGTCCTTCCACGGCTCCCGTGCCCGCGAGCGCGGCGGCCTCCGCGGAGGTCCTGGGCACCAGCACCAACGGCCGTACGGCGCGCCGCAGGACGGCGGAGACGGTGAGCGCGGCCGCGTCGGCTCTGGAGGCGAGGTCGCGGAGGAGCGCGGCCTCGGCGTCGTGGCCCACGACGAGCGAGCGCGTGCCGTACGCCACGGTGACGCCGGCCGCCCACAGCCCTCTGGCCTCGGGCGGCAGCCGACGCCCCGCCGACCCCGCCACCGTGCAGATCGCGGGGCAGGCCAGCGCGGCCGCCAGCAGCGTTCTGCGGGTCACCACGGCTGCGATGCTAGCCCGGACAGGCCAGAACCCCGTCCGAGGGGGGTGGACGGGGTTCTGGACGTCCGGCTAGGCGCCGGGGCGGACCGCGCCGGCGAAGGAGGCCTTGCGCCAGCCGCTGAGCTTCTCGATCCGCACGGTCTTGCCTGTGCTCGGCGAGTGGATCATCCGGCCGTGGCCGACGAACATGCCCACGTGGCCTTTCCCGCGGAAGAACATCAGGTCACCTGGCTTGAGGTTGCTCCATGTGACCTTCTTCCTGATGCGCGAGTACTGGCTGTACGTCACGCGCGGGATCTTGATGCCGGCCTTGGCCCAGGCGTACTGGACCAGTCCTGAGCAGTCGAAGGCACCCGGTCCCGTGCCGCCGAAGCGATACGGGTCGCCGACCTGCTTCTTCGCCATGGCGACGGCCTTGGCGGCCTTCACCTTCTGCCGAGCGGCCTTGGTCTGCTGCTTCGCCTTGGACGTCGACGCCGCGGCCGTCTGCGCGGTGCTCACCGTCTTCAGGGTGCTCACCGCCTCAGCGGTCACGGTCGCCTGTGCCGTGGGTGCGTGGAGGACGACTCCTCCCATCGCCGCCACGACGCCACTCAGGGCAAGGCAGGACAGACGGGTTTTCTTCAAGGGGGTAGACAGAACGTCTCCTCGGGACTTCCACGAATGCCTACCGGGTTAGCTGACGGGTTCGGGCGTGGAAGTCGCCCTTCCGGCCCGAAGGCCGGATTCACCCCAGGTACGTGGGTCCCCGGCTCCGTGCTCCATGCCGCACGGATTCGGCAGGTCGACCGCGCACGCCTCTCAGCGGCCTCGGCGCGGCGACCAGCGGATCTTTTGCGCGCACACCGGCCACTTCGCGGGCCGGTGGACGTTGCCGGCGCCATGGCTTGGTCGCCGCGATGCGAGAAGGTACCTGGATGCCCAACGGCAGGCAAAGCCGAAGTAAAGATGTCAAGATCACCGACCGGCACTTGTCAGGACCGGATCCGCTGCTCCACAGAGCCCTTCGTCGGGCGAAAGTGACCCTTGTCACACTTGTACCAATGACGACTTGTCAGGTCCCATTTGTCACATATGTCACACCAGTAACATGAGCCGGAAGCGAGGGCTTACGCCCTACCCATAAGCTCTCGGCATGCTTGATACGTGGTCGCTTCGCGTGCTGCTGGAGGTCGGACGGCGCGGCTCCTTCTCGGGAGCGGCCGAGGCCCTGTCGATGACCCAGCCGGCCGTCTCGAGACAGATCGCCACCCTCGAACGCCGCACCGGCGTCACGCTCTTCCACCGCCGTCCGAGAGGCGTCCAGCCCACCGAGGCGGGCCTGGCGGCCATCGAGCAGGCCGAGGCCGTGCTCAACGGGATGAGCCTGTTCGAGACCAGGTTGCGGGCCTTCACCACGGCCGAGGCCGGCACGGTCAGGGTCGCGGCCTTCCCCAGCGCGGCCACCAGGTTCGTCCCCGAGAGCTTCCGCCGTTTCGCCGCTGCCCGCCCCGCCGTCGAACTCTCCCTCACCGTCGGCGGGGAGGGCTTGATGGAAGGCGCGATCGACGTCGACCTGCGCACCTCATGGGACGCCGCTCCCGAACCCGGGCTCGAGGTGCTCGACCTGTTCGAGGACGAGCTGCTGGTCGCCCTGCCCGCCGAGCACCCGCTGGCGGCGGCCGAGCGCGTACGGCTGGCCGACCTGGCCGACGAGCCGTGGATCGACGGCACCCACCCCGACTGCCTGGGCCCCATCGCGGAGCTGGCGGCCGCGATGGGCCGCGCGCCGAGGATCAGCCACCTGTGCGACGACTGGAACGGCCGCCAGGGCCTGGTGGCGGCGGGGGTCGGGGTGATGCTCTACCCGTCGATCGCGGGCAGGGCCGTACGCGCCGACATTAGGCTGGTGGAGCCCTCGCCGCGGCTGCCCGCCAGGCGGATCAGCGCCGTCTTCCTGCCTGCGCGTGGACGCCCGCCCGCGGTGAGCGCCTATCTGGAGGTGTTGCGCGAGATGGGCGAGGCCTACGGGCGGATGGCGCCGACGAGCCGCCTGCCGTAGGCGGACAGGGGGACGACCTTCACCACGTCACCCGTCTGGGGGGCGTGCACGATCTTGCCGTCGCCCGCGTAGATGCTCACGTGCCCGAGGCCCTCGCTGAAGATCAGGTCGCCGGGCTGCAGGGCGTCGAGCGAGACCCTGCGCTTGGCGCCCCACGCCCACTGCTCCCACGTCGTCCGCGGCAGCGACACGCCGCCCGCCCGCCACGAGGCCTGGGTCAGGCCCGAGCAGTCCCAGCCGCCGGGCCCGGTCCCGCCGTACTGGTAGGGCTTGCCGACCTGGGCGAAGGCGAAGCTGAGCACGGAGGCCGCGTTGCCGGAGGCCGAACCGGTGTACTTGATGCCGGTGCTGTTCGGGTTGCCGACCTTGTAGGCGCCGAGCTTTCGCAGCAGCTTCTCCTGCTCCTTGATCAGCTCGAGGACCTTGTCCTTCTCCGACTTGACCTCGTCGCGCAGCTTGTCCGCCTCGGTGAGCGCGCCCTTGGCCTGCTCCTTGTCGGCCTTGAGCTGGCGGTTCTCCTGGTCGAAGACGGCGAGCACCTGCGCCCGCTCGTTCGTCATCTGGTCCATGAGCGCCATGCTGCCGAGGGTCGCCGTGGGGTCGGCGTCGCTCAGCATCGTGGTCCACGAGGTCATGTCGGCGCCCTGGTAGGCGTTGACCGCCATGCCGACGACCTCGGCCCGCAGGCCGGCCACCTTGGCCACCTTGCTCTTGTACCGGTTGTTGAGGCCGGTGAAGGTCTTCTTGGCCTTCTTGTACTTCTCGGTGGCGGTGTTGTACTTGTCGACGACCTTGTCGGCCTTGTCGTTGAGCTTCTCGAGCTTGGCCTTCGCCTGCGCGATCGTCGGTTTGGGATCGGCGACCGCGCCGTCCAGAGGCAGGAGAAGAGCCCCGATCACGAGACCCGCAGCCACCGGTACCCGGCCAAACCTCACAGCGACACGCCTCCCAGTGATCACGCCTGGGGCGAAATAGTACAGAAGCGTCGCCTAGCAGCTCAAAATGTCGCCCAATTTGTGACCTAGGCCCGGCCAAGACGGCGCAGGAGCAGCGCCGACTGCACGGGGCGCGCGCCCATCCTGCGCACCGACTCGGCCACCTCGCGGTCGGAGGAGACCACCGCGATCGCCCTGCCCTGCGGCTCGGCCCTGACGAGCTGGCGGATCAGGTCGTCGGCGATCTCGCCGGGCGCGCTGAACATCACCCGCACCCCGCGCGGCGCGACGACCTGCACCGGCGCGTTGAGCTCCGCGCCGTCGAAGACCACGGTCACCTCGACCCTGGTCTGCGCGACCAGGCCGCCGAGGCCGGTCATCAGCCGGTTGCGCTGGTCGGCGAGCGTGAGCGTGCCGTACCCGGTCTTGGTCACGTTGTAGCCGTCGATGATCAGGTGCACCTGCGGCAGTGCCAGCAGCTGGTCGAGCAGCTGCGGGTCGTCGTCGGCCAGCGCTCTGGCGGGCACTCCCCGCACGGTGGGCACGCCGGGGGCGACGGCGGCGACCGAGTCGGCGGGCCTGCTGATCGTGGTGGGCAGGGCCAGCTCCCTGCGCAGCCCCGCGGAGGCGTCCTGGAGGGCGTCGAGCAGCACTCTGATCCTGCTGTCCTCGACGCTGCGGCCCTCGCGGGCGGCCCTGCGTGAGGCTTCGAGCTGCCGCTCGACGTCGGCCAGGCGCTCCTTCAACCGTCGCAGCTCCGACTCGCCGGCGCTGCCCGCCGTGGACGCGGCCAGCTTGGCCTCCTCAGCGGCATGCGCCATCTCGTCGGCGCGCCGGTCGGCGGCTTTGAGCCGCTCCCTGGCGTCGTGGAGCTTGCGGCGCAGGTCGGAGTTCTCGGCCCTGGATGCCTTGAGCTGCTCGCGCAGCCGTTCGCTCTCTTCCTTCGCGGCGGTCTTCTGGGCGGCCAGCTGCTCGCGCAGCCGCGTGACCGTCGCCTCCTGGGCCGAGCCCTCGGCCGCGACCGCCGACTGCTCCAGGTCGACTCGCGCCATCTCCACCATTTCCGCCCACCCGGGCGGCCTGGTCAGATAGGCTGCCGCCGCGACCAGCACGGGGTCAGCGGCGGGTGGCGCATTGCCCTCGGCCAGCGACGCGACCAGTTCGGGCCAGCCCTTCTCGATCGACTCGGCGACGGCCTCGCGGAACTTCTTGTCGTTCTCCAGCTGGGCGGCGATGGGGGCGCTACCGAGTTTGGCGCGTTTGCGCGGGTCGAACTTCGCGATGCCGCGCAGCGGCGGTGGGACGGCAGTGGCCGGCATCGTGCCGAGCAGCTGCGCCGCCAAATCCACCACGTTGAGCCGCACCTGCTCAGGGAGTGGACGAGACAGGCCTTCACCGGCTGAGCTCATCCCACTGCCTCTCAACTGACCCTTCGCGATTGTCCTACTCACCAAGGGTAAGGCTGTCACGCACATGTCCGTGTCGTGACTCACATATGGACAAGCGCTTGGTTGGAGATGTACGACAGGGGCGTGACCGAGCCGATGCGTACCTCCACCAGGGATCTCGATGACCTGCGCGAGCGGCTGAGCGCCTGGCTGGGCGACGACGTCTCCCAGCTGTCGCGCCCGTCCGCCAACGGGATGTCCAGCGAGACGCTGTTCTTCACCGCGGGGACGAGCAGGTGCGTGGCCCGCCTCGCGCCCGCCCACGAGGCGGTGCCCGTCTTCCCCACCTACGACCTCGGCACGCAGTTCGAGGTGATGCGGCTGGCCAGGGAGCGGGCGGGGGTGCCCGCGCCGAGGACCCTGCGGTTCGAACCGTCGGCCGAGCCGCTCGGCACGCCGTTCTTCGTGATGGAGCGGGAGGAGGGCGAGGTGCCGCCCGACGTGCCGCCGTACACCTTCGAGGGCTGGCTGCTGGAGGCCGAGCCCGGCGACCGGCGGCGGCTGCAGGACGCCACGGTCGCCGTCGCCGCGAGATTGCACGGCACCGAGTTCAGCGACGCCGAGCTGGCGCCGCTCGGCGGGCGCGGGCTGCGGGCCCACGTCGACGCCCAGCGCGCCTACTACGAGTGGATGCGCGGGCCGACGCGCATCCCGCTGCTGGAGCGGGCCTTCGACTGGCTGGAGGACCACTGGCCGGACGAGCCAGGTCCCGACGTGCTCACCTGGGGCGACGCCAGGATCGGGAACGTCATGTACAGGGACTACACCCCTGTGGCGGTGCTCGACTGGGAGATGGCGGCGGTGGGTCCGCGTGAGCTCGACCTGGCCTGGATGATCTTCCTGCACCGCTTCTTCCAGGATCTCGCCGAGGTGTTCGAACTGCGGGGACTGCCGGACTTCATGCGCCGCGCCGACGTCTGCGCCGTCTACCGCGACCTTACCGGCCACCAGCCGCGCGACATGGACTTCTACGAGGCGTACGCCGCGCTCAGGCACGGGATCGTCATGGCCCGTGTCTGGCAGCGCCGTATCCACTTCGGCGAGCAGCCCGCGCCCGACGACCCCGACGACCTGATACTGCACCGCGCCCTGCTGGAGCGGATGCTGTCATGACTCCGAGTCGTGGACCAGCAGCGCGATCTGCACCCTGTTGTTGAGGCCCAGCTTGGTCAGGATGCGCGAGACGTGCGCCTTGACGGTCGCGACACTCATGTAGAGCTCGCCGCCGATCTCGGCGTTGGACCTGCCCTGCCCGACCGCCACCGCCACCTCGCGCTCGCGCTCGCTCAGCCGTGCCAGCAGGACGCGCGCGGAGTCCCTGCGCCCGCCCGCCCCGCCGTCGGCCACGTGCGAGATGAGCTGTCTGGTGACGGCGGGCGACAGGATCGGCTCGCCCGACGCGACCCTGCGGATGGCGGCGACCAGGTCCGCGGGCGGGATGTCCTTCAGCAGGAACCCCGCCGCGCCGGCCCGCAGCGCCCGCAGCACCTGCGCGTCGGCGTGGAAGGTGGTCAGCACCACCACCTCGGGCGAGCCCGTCGTGGCGCGCAGCACCTCCGTCGCCGACAGCCCGTCGACGCGCGGCATGCGGATGTCCATGAGCACCACGTCGGGGCGGTGCTGGGCGACCATCTTCGGCACCTGGTCTCCGTCGGCGGCCTCTCCCACCACCTCGATGTCGCCCGTGCCGCCGAGGATCATCGACAGCCCCGCCCTGACGAGCGCGTCGTCGTCGACGATCAGCACGCGAATCTTCATGTCTGCCACGGCAACCATGCTTCCAGAACGAAATCACCCTCAGGGGTACGGCGATGCTCCAGCCGTCCGCCCGCCAGCTCGGCCCGCTCGGCCAGCCCGATCAGACCCGTGCCCGTGCCCGGGATGGCGGACGGCCAGCCGATCTTGTTGCGCACCGCGATGGTCAGCCCCTCGCCCCGCCCGCCCTCCATACCGACCCTGACGAGTGCGCCAGGGGCGTGCTTGCGGGCGTTGGTGAGCGCCTCCTGGACGATCCGGTAGGCGTTGCGGCCGAGGCTCTCCGGCGCCTGCTCGACGTCCAGCCGGAGCTCCACTTCCATGCCCGCTTCCCGCGACTCCTCCACCAGGCTCGGCAGGTCTGCCAGCGTGGGCTGCGGCCGCTCGGGCAGGAGCTCCCCCTGCTCGCCAGGCTGGCGCAGCACGCCGATGACCTCGCGCAGATCCTGCAGCGCCTGGTGGGCGCTCTCCCTGATCGCGCCCGCCGCCTTGGCGATCTGCTCGGCCGGCGCGTCGGGCCTGAACTCCAGCGCGCCCGCGTGCAGGCTGAGGATGGAGATCCGGTGGGCAAGCACGTCGTGCATCTCGCGGGCGATGCGCTCACGTTCGAGCCGTCTGGCCTCGCGCCCCGCCACCTTCGCCTGCTCCCTGAGCGAGTAGACCAGCTGCCGCCTCGACCTGACCACGATCCCCCAGCCGAACACCAGCAGCACGATCAGGACCATGACGCCCGCCGTCCACAGGGGACCGAGCTCGTCGGGCCGCCACCAGGCCAGCGGGAAGACCGTGAGGAGGTTGAGCCCGAGGACGATGCCGGAGATCTTGAAGGGGCGGTGCACGGCGACGGTGAACAGCGCCAACGCCGCCCCGCCCCCCACCATGACGAAGACGGCCGACAGCAGCGTCAGCACGACGGACAGCGTGACCGGCCACCGGCGGCGCAGCCACACCGACGCGCACGCGAGCGCGCCGAACACCTGCTCGCTGATCCGCAACGGCCTGGCCAGGCCGTCCAGGTCGGGCAGCGTCAGCACCGCCAGCCCGCAGGCGGCCACGAAGACGACGATGTCGACGATCCAGTCTCGCGTCGAGCGGCGCACAGGCCGTCCCTCGTCGGGATCGCCGAGCAGGACCGAAGGCAGCAGCCACCGGTACTCCAACTTCATGGTCCCTCACGTTAGGTGCTCCCTTCGGCACGACGACAGCGACCAAAGTCGATGCCGTTCTCAACCTCCGGCCGACGCCCCGGCCCCCGTCCGAGCCGGAGGCTTGACGGCATGAAGGGAATCGTCGAAGTGGTCGGAACCGTGCTCCTCATCCAGGGCGTCGGCGGTGTGATCAACACCGTCCTCGGCTGGTGGGGCTGGGCGCACGACTTCCTGATCATCAACCGCCTGCCGTTCCTCGACGGCTACGAGGTGTTCGCCGGCATCGCGCTCGGCGTCCTCGGTTTCGCGCTGCTGGCGGCGGCCAACTCCATGAAGAAGAAGGAGACGAGCTGAACCATGGCCGAGCTCGCCCTTCGCCCACCCCGCAATCTGGCCGACCCCCGCGCCGCCACCTGGTGGACCGTGCAGGCGTTCATGCTGGCCCTTCCCCTGGTGGTGGCCATCGCCGTGGCGTACTGGTTCTTCACGCCGCACCCGGTCGCGCTCGGCACAGCGGCCGTGGCCGTCTCGCTGGCCTGCGTGCTGCTGGCCGCGGTCGCGCCGCGCGCCTACTACCGGGTCCAGCGATGGGAGATCACCGACGAGGCCGTCTACGTCCGCTCAGGCTGGATCACCCACACCTGGAGGGTGGCGCCGATGTCACGCATCCAGACGGTCGACACCGCGCGCGGCCCCGTGCAGCGGATGTTCGGGCTCGCCGACGTCACGGTGACGACCGCGTCCGCCGCCGGCGCCATCAAGATCGAGGGGCTGGACCACGAGCTCGCCGCGGAACTGGCCGCCAGGCTCACCGCGATCACGCAGGCCACACTGGGAGACGCCACGTGACCACCCACCAGGGGACCGAGAGCGGCGTCAGGTGGAGCACGCTGCACCATAGGATCCCCCTCGCCAACGCGGCCCTGTCCACGACGGTCGCCGCGCCCGCCGCGTTCGCCCTGACGCGCTTCCTCCTCGATAAGGACATCGCCCGCGAGCTGGTCATCGCCTGTGCAGCGGGCACCGTGGCCCTGGTGCTGGTCGCCGGCTACGTCTACGGGGTGGCCCGGCTGCGCACCACCCGCTTCAGGCTCACCCCCGACCGGCTCGAACTGCGGGCGGGGATCCTGGTGCGCCAGCACCGCTCGATCCCCCGTGACCGCGTGCGCAGCGTCGACGTCAAGGCCGATGTCGTACGGCGGGCACTGGGCCTGGCCGTCGTCAAGGTCGGCACCGGCGAGCACACCACGGGCGAGCACACCGAGCTCACCCTGAACGCGATGGCCGCGCCCGACGCCGAGGCGCTGCGCCGCACCCTCCTGACGGGGGCGGGTGCGGCCACGCCCGGCCATGCCGCCTTTTCGCCCGCGCTCGCCGCGCCTTCCACGCTCACCGTGCCCTCCGCGCCTTCCACGCTCGCCGGGCCTTCCACGCTCGCCGCGCCCGGCCCGCCTTTCGCGGCCGGCGCCGAGCACGAGGAGAGCGGGCAGGCCGTGGCCACGCTGCGGTGGAGCTGGATCAGGTACGCGCCGCTGTCCATCTGGGTGTTCGTCGGCGGCGCGATCGCGATCGGGGCGATCAAGAAGGTGCTCGACGTGGTCGGCATCGACCTGTTCAGCACCTCGGCCGCCAAGGTGGCCTGGGAGTGGCTGGTCGGCAACCCGTGGGTCGCGATACCGGTCGTCCTGGCCGTCAGCCTGCTGGTCGGGCTCGTCGGCGCGGTGGGCCTGTTCGCCGAGTCGTGGGGGAACTATCGCCTGGAGCAGGAGGCCAGGACGCTGCGGGTCCGCAGAGGGCTGCTCACCACCCGCTCGCTCACCATGGAGACACGCAGGCTGCGCGGCGTGACGGTGGCCGAGCCGCTGCTGCTGAGGCTGGGCGGGGGCGCCAAGGTCAGAGTGGTGGCGGTCGGGCTGCGCAAGGCCGAGGGGCAGGAGAGCGAGGAGGTGTCCGCGCTGACCCCGCCGGTCCCCCGCGCGGAGGCCTTCCGCGTCGCCTCCCACGTCCTGCACGCCGCGTCCACCCCGGCTCCTGCCACCCACCCCACACCAGCGCCGGCTCTCGCGCCGACGCCAACGCCTGCGTCCGCGTCTGCGTCTGCGTCTGCGTCAGGCCATAGTGCTCATACTCGCCTTGGGAGCCCTGAGAGCCCTGGGAGCGTGGGGAGCCCTGGGAGCTTGGGGAGCCCTGGGAGCGATGGAAGCCGTGGGCACGCGGCCTCCGTCCCTGGGGAGGCCGTGGGAGAGGTGGGGTGGGGGCAGTTGGCGCCCCACCCGCGAGCGGCCAGAGGGCGGCGCACGCGTCAGGCGCTCCTCATGGTCGCCGTGCTCGCCGCCGCCATGGGAATCACCGAGTGGCTGACCGGCTGGATCCCGCTCGCCGCGTGGGCGCTGCCCGCCCTGGCCCTCCCCGCCGCCCTGGCCCTGGCCGCCGACGCCTACAGGGGGCTCGGGCACCGGCTCAGCGGCGGCCACCTGCTCACCAGGGCGGGTTCGGCGGGGCGCACCACGGTCGCGCTCGACACGGGCGGCATCGTCGGCTGGCGGATCAGGCAGTCCTTCTTCCAGCGCCGCCTCGGACTCATCACCGTGGCCGCCACGACCGCGGCGGGCGACGGCCACTACGACGTGCTCGACGTGGGCACCGCCGAGGGGCTCGACCTGGCGGCCCGTGCCGTGCCGGGGCTGCTGGGCCCGTTCCTCGTCCAGAGCACCGGCACGCGCCGACAGGGCTGACCCGCCGACGGCGGCGGTCAGCCCTGTCGCCGTCGAGGAGCGGGCCGGCCGCCGTCGACGGCGGGCCCGCCCGGCCCCGTCCGTTCTCCTACGACCCCGCTGGACGAGCGAGTCTCCCCACAACCCCAGCCGGACGAGCGAGTCTCCCTACGACCCCGGCTGGGCGAGCGAGGCGAGGATCTCCTTCGCGATGATCATGGCGCCGTCACGGGCCTCCTTCTCGCCCAGCACCTTGACCTTGGGCGAGTTGGTCGGCTCGTCGGCCCCGAGGTCCGCCCCCGCGAACGAGGCATGGATGACCGTGGGGCCGAGCCTGACCACGACGTCGGCGCTGCCGTTGAACACGGCGTTCTTCTTGTCGACCCAGTACTGGATGTAGGCGTCGTCGCCGAGCCCCTTCACCTTCTCGATCTTGCCCCAGGTGACGCCGCCGAACGAGCTTCCCTCCGTCGACCTGGCGTTGCCGATCTTGGTGGAGAAGCGGCTCAGCGCGGCGGTCGGATCGCCCGCGCCCGCGCGGTTGCTGAACACCTGGATCGTGAGGAGCGCGCTGCGGATCCTGCGCCTGCCCTCACCTGCGGACGCGTTCAGGTTGAGCCAGCGGCACTCGCTCTCCTTCACGCCCGCGACATCGTTGGCCCTGGCGCGCTCGGTGGCGCCGGGAACGAGCTTCGTCATCGCGGGCGACATCCGCTTGCACGCCGGGGGCAGCTGAGCCACCACCGTGGGCGTGGAGGACGGCGTCGGCTTGGGGGGCCCGGACGGCGACGAGCTCGGCTCGGCCTTGGCGAGCTGATCCGGGTGGGCCCGCTTCCACTCCGCGGCGGACTTGGCCAGATGGGTCAGCAGGATGCCGACCTCGCGCAGCGCGTTCTCCTCGCTGACGGACTGCGTGCTCTCGTTCGAGAGGATCTTGGTGTCCTTGCGCTGCTGGCTGGCCTCGTAGCGCACCTCGATGATCAGGTCGTCGACGCGAGCCCTGCCCTCGCCGAAGGAGTACCAGAGCAGCTTGTCGCGCCGCCACGTGTACTGGCCGAAAGCGCCGTCGCCCACCCCTGCGTACTCCTTGACGGGCGAGTAGTAGTCCTTCTCCCCTGGTTTGGCGTCGTCCTTCTTCGGATTGTTCGCCTTGTAGGCGAAGAAGCCGCGCTCCGCGTCGTGCGACTGCTGCGCCTGCGTTCTGCCGGTCTTCGGCCCGTCGGGCTTGTGCTGGGCGATGGAGACCTTGATCTCGCGGCTGCGCCAGAACTCGCCGTAGGAGATGCGGCGGTTGGTCCAGTCGCAGGAGGAGTAGACGGCGTGGTCGGCGTCGCGAGAGCGCTTGTCCACGGTCGCCGCGGGCACCAGGCGCTCGGTCTCCGCGGCGGGGAGCATGGCGCAGACGTCCAGCGCAGGTGCCGCGGACGGGACGTCGGAGGGCGAAGCCGTCTCGACGGGGGTGGCCTTGGAGGTGGGCGTGGCGGGCTGGTCGGCGGCGGTGGGCCTGGCGTACAGGAGGAAGGCGCCCGCGCCTGCGGCGATCAGCACGACCGCGGCCCCTGCCGCCACTGTCGGCAGCACCCACGAGCGGCGCTTCGGCGGTGGGGGCGGCGGCGCCGACGGCATGGTCGGCACCTGCTGGAACTGCCAGTCCGGTGCACGGTACGGGTTGGTGGGAGGGGGATCGTCCTGACTCCAAGACATGGGCATGGATGCTAGCCGCTGTGATTGCAATTGACTTGCACTGGTCAACCTCGAAGCGAGGATGTGACCTGCCGCGCCGCCTCCACCGCCACCCGCTGCCCCGCCGCGTCCACGCCCTTCACCTCCAGGGTGTGGTAGACGACCTCCGCGGTGAGGTTGCTGTCGCGCAGCGCCACGCGGTACCGCGCCTGGCCCGTGTCGCCCGTGCCTATCTGGTAGATCTCGTACGAGTCCTGGGCGAAGGCGGCCTCTCCCACGCTCTGGACGTCCCTGATCTTGTAGGTGGACTTCCTGAAGATCGAGCCGTCGGAGGAGGCGGCGGCCGACCGGTCGTTGTCGAACACCAGCTTCGCCACCTGCGGCCCGTCGTGGCCGCCCTGCGGCCGGTGCACGGCCAGCCGCAGGCTGATCGAGCGGTCGGCGCGCGACCCCTTCCAGACCTGCCACGCGCACCTGCCCGGCATCGGCTTGTCCCTGCGCACATCGCCGCCGCCCAGCAGGGCGCCGGCCTGGGCGTCGGTGAGCAGCGTGCAGGCGTCGGGCAGGTCGGCGAATCTGCCCTGATCCCCCTCCCCCGGTACGGCGAAGGCGTAGGTCACGCCGCCCACGACGGCCACCGCCGCGACCGCCAGCGCGGCGGGCAGCTTCCATCTGCGACGAGGGCGGAAGGCGACGGGCGTGGTGTTCGTCGAGCCGGTGAGCCGCTGCCGCGCCTCCCGCGGATGCGGCCGCCGTTCGGGCTGCTTGGCCAGCAGGTCGAGGATCAGCCTGCCCAGTTCCCTGCCCGCCCGCTCCGGCGGCGGCGGATCGTGCAGCAGGACGGCGGCGGCCACCGCCGCCTGCATCTCCCTGTGGAAGGGCGCGCGGCCCTCGACCGCGGTGTAGAGGCTGGCGCCCAGCGAGAACAGGTCGGAGGCGGGGCCCGCGGGCAGGCCGTTCAGCCGTTCGGGCGGCATGTAGCCGGGCGAGCCCCCTCCGCCGACGCCGCCCACGGGAGCCGCCACGCCGAAGTCGGTGAGCATGGCGCTGCCGTCGGCGTCGAGCAGGATGTTGGCGGGCTTGACGTCCTGGTGGAGGATCCCGTGCGCGTGCGCCACTTCCAGCGCCGACAGCACCTGGAGGCCGATGCGGGCCACGATGTGCGGCGGCAGCGGCCCGCTCTCCTTGATGATCTTGTCGAGGGAGCGCCCCGTCGCCAGATCCATGATGATCCAGGGCAGCCCCTGGTCGAGCACCACGTCGTGGACCATGACGATCGACGGGTCGCGCAGCCTGCCCGCCGACCGGGCCTCGTGGATGGCCTGCTCGACGAAGGCCGCCCGCCCCGCCGCGTCGAGCTGCTGGGGGATGCGGACCTGCTTGACGGCGACGTCGCGGCCGAGCCGTTCGTCGCGGGCGCGCCACACGGTGCCCGCACCGCCCTCGCCGAGCCGTTCGGCCAGCCGGTACCGACCGGCGAGCACGTACTCCACGTCGCTAGCCCCCGCTCCGCAGCGCCTGCTCGCTCTGCCGGGCGACAGTGAGCGCGGTCCGCTTGACCTGGTCGTCTGTGGGCCTGCTCGCCAGCGTGGTGAACTCCACCTGGATCACCAGGTTGGCCACGCGGTACATCACCACGGCGGTGTGGACCCTGCCCTGGGCGCTCAGCTCGTAGGTGTAGCCCTCCTCACCGACGCCCTGCAGCGGCTGGGCCTTGCTGACCTTGGCGGTGAACGGCCCCTTCGCGCCGATCTCCTTCCACGACCACTGCAGCTCCTGGTACTTGCCGATCCACACCCGCTGGCTCTCCATCAGCCTGCGCGCCGACTCGGTGGTCATCGACCACGGCTGCGGGGTGTCGGAGTCGCGCTGCGCCACCACCGACACTCCCCTGCCGCTGACCGTCCAGTCGCAGGACACGCCGAGCCTGTCGTCGCTGTCCGCGACGCTCTGCACGCCCTTGGGCGGCTGGCCCGTGCCGAGCACCTCACCGACCTGGGAGGGGGTCAGCAGCCCGCACATGTCGACGGGAAGCGTGAACGCGGTGGGCGCGGCCGTACCGCCCCGCGAGAACACCAGGGCCGCGGCGACCGCGCCCGCGACGACCACGGCGCCCGCGGGGACGAGCCACAGCCACCACCGGCGCCGCGACCGCGGCCGCGCGATCACGCCGGGGACGGTCGGGTCCTGGCGCGCCAGCGGCGGAGCGGACTGGCCCACGGCGACCTGGCGCAGCGCGTGGACGGTGCTCCACGGGTCGGGACGCGCGGCGGGATGCCTGGCCATCATCGCGCTCAGCACGGGTGCCAGCGGGCCCGAACGGTGCGGAGGCCTGGGCGGCATGGTCAGCGTCGCCTGGATGCGCTCCATCGCCGTGCCCTCGTAGGCGGAGACGCCCTCAGCCGCGGCGAACAGCGTCGCGCCCAGCGACCACAGGTCACTCGGCGGCCCACCGGCCTCCCCTTCCAGACGCTCGGGCGCGATGAATCCCGGCGAGCCGATCATCAGGCCGGCCTGGGTCAGCGTCGCCTGGCCCTCCTGCCTGGCGATGCCGAAGTCGGTCAGCACGACCCGCCCGCTGTCGGTGAGGAAGACGTTGCCCGGCTTGACGTCGCGGTGCTGCAGGCCGCGCGAATGGGCGGCGGTCAGCGCCTCCAGCACGTCCGCGCCGATCCTGGCGACCGTCGCGGGCGGCAGCGCGCCCTCCTGCGTGATGGCCTCGCCGAGCGTACGGCCGCGCAGCAGCTCCATGATCAGCCATGGCCTGCCGTACTCGACGATGACGTCGTGGAGCGCCACCACGCCGGGATGGCGCAGCTGCGCGGTGGCCTGCGCCTCCCGCACCGCCCTCGCGACGGCCTCGGCCCTGCCCTGCTCGTCGAGGCCTTCGGGCAGCGTGAGCTCCTTGACCGCCACCTCGCGGTCAAGCATCTCGTCTCTGGCCAGCCAGACCTTGCCCATCCCGCCGCTGCCCAGCGGCCTGATCAGGGTGTAGCGGCCGGCGAGTCGTCCCCCGGACATAAAGGGGAGAGTAACGAATAATCTCCCCCCGTGAGGTCCGGCCGCCTCGCCCGCGACCCCTCACCTGAGGCCCGCAGGTCAGCCCGGTCTTCGCCGGGTCGCCCGAATAACTGTCGGTCGACGTCTCTATGGTCTTGGACGTGGACGCGGTTCAAGGCACTCTCGACGAGCTCGGCACCCCGCTGAGCGAGGTCACCTTCGTCGTTTTCGACCTGGAGACCACCGGCGGCTCGGCGCACGAGCACGCGATCACCGAGATCGGCGCGGTCAAGGTGCGCGCGGGCGAGGTGATCGGCGAGTTCGCCACCCTCGTGGACCCCGGTGGACCGATCCCGCCGTTCATCTCCGTGCTGACCGGCATCACCGACTCGATGGTGATGGCGGCCCCGCGCGTCGAGTCGGTGCTGCCCAGCTTTCTCGAGTTCATCTCCGGCGCCACGCTGGTCGCCCACAACGCCGCCTTCGACACCGGCTTCATCAAGGCCGCCTGCGCCGCGCAGGGCTACCCTCCGCCCGTCAACCCGGTCGTCGACACCGTCGACCTGGCGCGCAGGGTCCTGACCCGCGACGAGATCCCCAACGCCAAGCTCTCCACGCTCGCCAGGTTCTTCCACAGCCCCGTCGAACCGTGCCACCGGGCCCTGCAGGACGCCAGGGCGACCGTCGACGTCCTCCACGGCCTGATCGCCCGCGCCGGCTCGTTCCAGGTGCACACGCTCGAAGAGCTCAAGTCGTTCGTCCGCGCCCCCACGCCCGAGCAGCAGCGCAAGCGCCACCTCGCCGAGACGGTGCCCCACGCCCCAGGCGTCTACCTGTTCGAGGACGCCCGCGGCGAGGTCCTCTACATCGGCAAGTCCACCAACCTGCGCAACCGCGTCCGCTCCTACTTCACCGCGAGCGAGACCAGGCCCCGCATCCGCGAGATGATCGGCATCGCCGAGCAGGTCCGCCACATCGTCTGCGCCACCCCGCTGGAGGCCGAGGTCAGGGAGCTGCGCCTGATCGGCGGCACCAAGCCCCGCTACAACCGCAGGTCCCGCTTCCCCGAGAAGGTCGTCTGGCTCAAGCTGACCGACGAGGCCTTCCCCCGGCTGTCCATCGTCCGCGAGCTGAAGGACGACGGCGCCGCCTATCTCGGCCCCTTCACCAGCGCCAAGGCCGCCGACGACGCCCGCACCGCCCTCCACGAGGCCGTGCCGCTGCGCCAGTGCACCGAACGCCTCACCCTCAGGACCTGGCGACCCGCCTGCGTGCTGCACGAGATGGGCAGGTGCGGCGCCCCCTGCGAGGGCAAGGAGACGCCCGCCGACTACTCCCTCCACGTCGACAGCGCCCGCAAGGCCATGGCCACCGACGTCTCCCTCGTCTTCGCCGCCCTCGAGGCCCGCATGGAGCGCCTGTCCGTCGAGCAGCGCTACGAGGAGGCGTCCGTCGACCGTGACCGGCTCGCCGCCTACGTCCGCACCGCCGCCCGCATGCAGCGCCTCACCTCCCTGACCCGCATCCCGCAGATGGTGGCCGCCAGCCCCGCCTTCGACGGCGGATGGGAGATCCACGTCGTCCGGTACGGCAGGCTCGCCGCCGCCGGCCACATGCCACGCGGCGCCCACCCCACCCCCTTCGTCGAGGCGCTCGTCGCCACCTCCGAAACCGTCGCTCCCGGCGCCGGTCCCATCCCCGCCGCCAGCGCCGAGGAGACCGAGTGCATCCTGCGGTGGCTGGAGGGGCCGGGCGTGCGGCTGGTCGAGGTCGACGGCGAGTGGGCGTTGCCCGCGCACGGCGCCGCCCGCCACAAGGCCCGCATCGACCTGGCCTACCAGCGCCTCGACCACCGCAGCAGGCGCGAGGGACGGCCATTGCGGTAACCCGATACAGTTGGGGCATGGTCACGGCAATCGTTCACATCAACGCCGAGGTGGACCGGATCCCGGAGATCGCGCAGACGATCGCCGAGATCGACGGCGTCAGCGAGGTCTACTCGATCACCGGCGAATACGACCTGATGGCCATGGTGCGCGTCGCCGCCTACGAGCAGATCGCCGAGGTCATCCCCGGCCGGCTCAACAAGGTGCCGGGCGTGCTCAACACCTCGACGCACATCGCGTTCCGCACGTACTCCAAGCACGACCTCGACGCCGCCTTCTCCATCGGCCTCACCGAATCCGACTGACCCGGCGCCCCTCGGCACCCGTCTTCGGGCCCCCGCCGGCCCTCCGGGGCCGCCGGTCTCCCGCGGGGCCCATCGCCCCTGAGCCGGATCCGCGTCCTTCCGCCGTCCGTACTCCACGGCACCATCCAACTTCCGCGGGACCATCCAACTTCCGCCGGGCCATCCGCCTACCGCAGGGCCATCCGTTTCCGCCCGGGGCCATCGGCCCCTACGGCAAGCCGGGTTCGGCCCACCGCGGGGCGCGGGGCCGGGGCCCGTCCATCACGCCACTCCAGCAGGACTCCGGCGGGCCGCCGTCACGTCGCCCGTGAGGCCCTGTCCGTCGCCCTCCCCCGCCACGCGCGCTCGGTGACGCGTATCCCTGGACAGACGCCCGCCCCGTGACGGGGGTGGCGGCTTGGCGTGCCTGCCGTACAGGCCGGGTCCACGCCCGCCCTGGACCACCCGGGCATGACGGGAAGGCGTCCGCCCGAGACCGCCGTCGGCCTCACCAGGACGCCCGCCAACGACCACATCGGGACCTGACGACCGCACTCGCCCGGGACCACCTTCGGCCTTCCACGAAGACGCCCACCTCGAAGACCGACCGCAGGGCCTGCCGTCCCGTGAGAAAGGTCGCCGGGGACGCGGAAACGCCCCGGCTCGGACGGATGGTGTCCGGGCCGGGGCGTTTCGCTTGGGAGCTAGTGCGTCAGGCTGCGGTCGTCGCCGCTGGTGATCTCGGCGTGCTCGTCGCCGTGACCGTGGCCGTGACCGTCGTCCAGCGGGATCTTCTCCCCGCCGTACGCCTTCGACATCCGCCCGCGCAGCTTGCCCAGCGGGCCGCGCATGCCCTTGGGCGGGATGCCCTCGCTGTCGACGTCGACGTCGACCTGCTGGATGGCCTCCTTGCCCCGCATGTGCGCCTCGATGTCCTCCGCCGGCGGCGTGTGGATCTCGATGAACTCGCCGTGCGGCAGCCGCTTGATCACACCCGACTCCACGCCGTGCCCGATGACGGCGGCGTCGGAACGCTGCAGGCCCAGGCAGATGCGGTAGGTGATGATGTAGGCGATCACCGGACCGATGATCACCGCCACGCGGCCGATGTAGGTCGTCCAGTTCAGGCTGATGTAGAAGTTGGCCGACAGTTCGTCGTTCGCGCCGAGCAGCCACAGCACGCCGTAGAACGTGATGGCGGCCATGCCGATCGAGGTGCGGTGCGGGTTGTTGCGGGGACGGTCGGCGATGTGGTGCTCGCGGTTGTCGCCGGTGATCCACCGCTCCAGGAACGGGTACAGCGCCAGTCCTGTCATCACGATGCCCATCGGCACGAGCGCCGGGATGATCACGCTCAACGGCAGCGTGCCGAACTCGCTGGACCCGAAGATGTTGATCTCCCATGGCGGCATCAACCGCAGGGAGCCTTCGAGGAAGCCCATGTAGAAGTCGGGCTGCGAGCCGGCCGAGATGTCGGCGGGGGTGTAGGGGCCGAACGCCCAGATCGGGTTGATCTGCGCGAACGTCGCCAGTCCCGCGACCATCGCGAAGGTGAACAGGAAGTACGCCCCGGCCTTGAGCATGAACGCGGGGTAGAACGGCGCGCCGACCACGTTGTGGTTGTCGCGACCCTTGCCGGGCATCTGGGTGTGCTTCTGCACCCACATGAGCACCATGTGCGCCGAGATCAGCGCCAGCAGGATGCCGGGGATCAGCAGGATGTGCAGCGAGTAGAACCGGGAGATGACGTCCTCGCCCGGGTACTCACCGCCGAACAGGAAGAAGGTGATGTAGGTGCCGACCAGCGGCAGCGAGATCGCCACGCCCTCGGTGATGCGCAGGCCCGCGCCGGACAGCAGGTCGTCCGGCAGCGAGTAGCCGGTCAGGCCCTCGGCCAGCGCCAGCGTCAGCAGCAGGACACCGATCACCCAGTTGAGCTCGCGCGGCTTGCGGTATGCACCCGTGAAGAACACGCGGAGCATGTGCACCATCATGCCGGCCACGAACAGCAGGGCGGCCCAGTGGTGGATCTGCCGCATGAGCAGGCCGCCGCGGACCTCGAAGCTGATCTCCAGCGCGGAGGCGTAGGCCTCCGACATCATGACGCCCTTGAGCGGCTCGTACGAGCCGTCGTAGACGACGTGCATCATGCTGGGTTTGAAGAAGAACGTCAGGAACGTGCCGCTCAGCAGCAGGATGACGAACGAGTAGAGCGCGATCTCGCCGAGCAGGAACGACCAGTGGTCGGGGAAGACCTTGCGCAGGTTGCGCTGGAGGAAGCTGCCCGCGCCGAGCCGGTCGTCGAGGTAGGTCGAGGGGCCGCCGATGGCCTTGGGAACCGTCGTCAGCTCGCTCATGCGTGGCCTCCCTCGGACCGGACCTTCGCCTCGGCGTCGCCGCGCTCCCAGAAGCTGGGGCCGACGGGCACCGCGAAGTCTCCCTTGGCGATGAGGTAGCCCTGCTCGTCGACCGCGATGGGCAGCTGCGGCAGCGGCCTCGCGGCCGGGCCGAAGATGACCTTGGCACCGTCAGCGGCGTCGAACGTCGACTGGTGGCAGGGGCACAGGATGTGGTGCGTGGTCTGCTCGTAGAGGGCGGCGGGGCAGCCGACGTGCGTGCAGATCTTGGAGTAGGCGACGATGCCGTCGTGGGTCCAGTTCAGGTTCACGCCCGACTTGATCTCCTCGGGGCGGAACTTGATCAGGATCAGCGTGGCCTTCGCCAGGGCGTTGAGGTCGTGCTCGTAGCCCTCGGGGACCACCGACAGGATGCCGCCGGGCGAGTTGAAGTCGGCGGCGCGGATCGGCTGACCCGTGCCCTCGACGACGAGCTTGAGCGGCTTGCCCTCCTTGTTCTTGGTGCCCCACACCGTGTGGCGGAGCTCCTTGTGGAAGGCGGAGGCGGGCATCTTGGAGTTGTCGAGGTCGCGCAGCAGCACCAGCGGGATCAGCCCCAGGGGGGCCGAGGCCAGCAGCAGCGTACGGCGCAGCAGCGGCCGCTTGACGAAGCCGCTCTCCTTGGCACCCTGCAGGAACGTCTCGGAGACGTAGTTCCTGGTCTCGCCGTCGGAGGCCATCGCGTGGCGCTCCTGGACCAGCGTGTACTTCGGCATGACCTGGCGGACCCAGACCACGATGCCGGCCGCGAGGCCGAGCAGCGCCACCGTCAGCGGCGCGCCGAGTGCCAGGTTGGAGACCGCCGTGCTGTCGACGTCGCCCACCTGGAAGACCACGTAGTTGACGATGAACACGAGGGCGGCGATGAAGGTGACCGTGAAGCAGAGCGCCACGATCCTCTCGCCCTTGCGGGCCTTGCCCTCGTCGGGGTAGTAGACGCCGGGAACCTCCACGTCGTCCGGCTTCTGCTCCGCCGGGATCAACGTCTTGCCGTGCGGAGGAGTGCCGATGACGCGCTTGGGGACGCGCTCGTCCGGCTGCTCGATCTCATGTCCGTTGTCTGTCATGACGCCTGTCGCTTCTTAGCGGTGATCCAGATGGCGGCCAGTACGAGGGCGCTGATGCCCACGAGCCACGCCACGAGGCCCTCGGTGACCGGGCCGATGCGGCCGAGACCGAAGCCTCCGGGGTCCTTCTGCTCGCGCACATCGGTGATGTACGCGATCATGTCGCGCTTCTCCTTGGGCGTGATCGTGGAGTCGTTGAAGACCGGCATCGCCTGCGGGCCGGTGGCCATCGCCTCGTAGATCTGCGTGGGCGTCGCCTCGTTCAGGTTCGGCGCGTACTTGCCCTGGGTGAGAGCGCCGCCGGCACCGGTCCAGTTGTGGCACTGGATGCAGTTGGCGCGGAAGAGCTCACCGCCCCTGGCCACGTCGCCCTGCGCGGGGTCGACCGCGTTCTTGTCGGGGACGACGGGTCCGCCGCCGAGCGACTGCACGTAGGCGGCCAGCTGGCGGGTGGTGTCCTCGTTGACCCACTCGGGGGTGGGCTTGCGCGGTGCCTGGGCGCCAGGGTTGGCCGCGGGCATGCGGCCGCTGCTCACCTGGAAGTCGACCGCCGCCGCGCCCACGCCGACGAGCGTGGGTCCGGAGGCTGTCCCCTCGGCGTTGAGGCCGTGGCAGCTCGAGCAGTGCGCCTGGAACAGGCTCTTGCCTTCGGCGACGTCGTCGGCCTTGCCGGACGCCAGAGCGGCGTCAGCCGGCCTGCTGGCCGGCGTGATGAGGGTGTACACCCCCCCGACCAGCGCCAACGCGAAAAGCAGGACGGCGTATCTCGCGAGCGGATGCCGCCGCCGAGCGGTGATCCTAGTCACAGAGATCCCCGTTTCCTTACTGGATGATGTAGATGGTCGCGAAAAGGCCGATCCAGACAACGTCAACGAAGTGCCAGTAGTAGGACACGACGATCGCGCTGGTCGCCTGCTCATGTGTGAAGCGCTTCGCGGCGTACGTGCGTCCCAGCATGAACAGGAACGCGATCAGTCCACCGGTCACGTGGAGGCCGTGGAAGCCCGTGGTCAGATAGAACACCGAGGTGTAGGCGTTCGCGGAAAGCGTCGCACCCTCGTGGGCGAGCTGCATGTACTCGTAGATCTGGCCGCCGACGAAGACGGCGCCCATGAGGAAGCTGACGAGGTACCAGAAGCGGAGCTTGCCGACCTGACCCTTTTCCGCGGCCCACACGCCAAGCTGACACGTCACACTCGACAGGACCAGAATGATCGTGTTGACCGTAGAGAACGGAATGTTCAGCTCTGCCTCGGGCCAGGCCTTGCCCTCGCCGAGACTCACTGACCGGATGGTGAAGTACATCGCGAACAGCGCCGCGAAGAACATGAGCTCAGAGGACAGCCACACGATCGTCCCCACGCTGACCAGATTCGGCCGGCGGGACGAGTGAGCCGTCGTCGTCGTAATTGCGGATGCTGTCGCCACGGGCAGCATTATTGCGGCTCTGGTGGTCGGGTCGCCGCACGACCCCCCGTTAGTGGACCCGAACACGCCCACAGCCTGGGACAATTAGTGCAAAACGCCCGGCGGCCTGGGTTTCCGCCTGAAGGCACCGGTACGATCCCAGGTGACCATACTGCTACCACCGATAGTGAGCTGCGACCGTGAGCACCGACGACACCATGAGGGTCCTCGTCTACAGCGACGACGCCAGGACCCGCGACCAGGTACGGCAGGCCATCGGGCGCCGTCCCGCAGCCGACGTCCCGCTGGTGGAGATCGTGGAGTGCGCCACCCAGCCCAAGGTCCTGCAGTTGCTCGACTCCGGCACGATCGACGTGGCCGTGCTCGACGGCGAGACCCAGCCCGCGGGCGGCATGGGTGTCAGCAAGCAGGCCAAGGACGAGGTCTACGACTGCCCGCCGATCCTGCTGCTGGTCGCCCGCAAGGACGACCGCTGGCTGGCCAACTGGTCGCGCGCCGACGCCGTCGTCCCGCAGCCGCTGGAGCCGATCGCCGTGGCCGACGCCGTCGCCACCCTCATGCGCCAGCGCTCCGCCACCCGACTCAACGCGAAGTAGGTTCGCCATGGACGCTCGCACCACCTGGCCCGCGCTGCTGTCAGCCCTCCTGGCGGGGGAACACCTGACCGCCGACGAGACGGCGTGGGCGATGCGGGAGATCATGTCGGGCTCCGCCACCCCCGCGCAGATCGCCGGGTTCGCGGTCGCGCTTCGCGCCAAGGGCGAGACCGTCGCCGAGGTGACGGGCCTGGCGCGGACGATGCTGGAGCTCGCGACCCCGCTGAAGGTGGAAGGGCCCGTCCTCGACATCGTCGGCACGGGAGGCGACCGCGCCCACACGGTCAACGTCTCCACGATGGCGGCCATCGTCGCCGCGGCCGCCGGTGCGCGCGTGGTCAAGCACGGCAACAGGGCCGCCTCCTCTTCCTGCGGCGCGGCCGACGTCCTGGAGTACCTCGGCATCAGGCTCGACCTGCCGCCCGAGTCGACCGCGCGAGTGGCGGCCGAGGCCGGCATCGCGTTCTGCTTCGCGCCCGTCTACCACCCCGCGCTGCGCTTCGCCGGGCCGCCGCGCAAGGAACTGGGCATCCCGACGATCTTCAACTTCCTCGGCCCCCTGACCAACCCGGCCCGGCCTTCCGCGCAGGCCATCGGCGTCTACGACGCCCGCATGCTGCCCGTCCTGGCCGGCGTCTTCGCCGAGCGCGGCGTCTCCGCGCTGGTCTTCCGCGGCGACGACGGACTCGACGAACTGACCATCGCCACCACCTCGACGGTGTGGGTGGTACGCGAGGGCACGGCGACGCAGACCGTCTTCGACCCCGCGGTGCTGGGCATCCCGCGCGCCGAGGTCGGCGCGCTGCGCGGCGGCGACGTGGCCTTCAACGCGCAGGCGGTGCACGACCTGCTGCGCGGGAAGAGCGGTCCCGTGCGCGACGCGGTACTGCTCAACGCGGCGGCGGCGCTGGTGGCGGCCGACGGCCCGGGCGACGACCTCGACTCGGCGATGATCGACGGGTACGCGCGTGCCGTACAGGCGGTCGACTCCGGTCGCGCCGCGGAGACGCTCGACCGGTGGATCGAGGTCAGCCGCACCCTCAGCCCCGCCTGACCGCTCCCCCGTCACCGGAGAGCACCGGCGCGACCCGACTTCGCGGCTCCGCACGAGAGCGCCGGTCTCCGCCAGGCGCAGAGACGGCTTCCGCGCGGCCCGACACTGGGACCGCTCCGACGACCGGGCACGCCCGCGTCCAGGCGGTTACGGCCGGCCCTCGGGGGCGAGCCGCCCTCCCCGAGCGTGCGCTCGGCGGCCGGCTTCGGTGTGCGTCCTGGAGGGCCGCCCACGGACAGGTCGGCGGCCGAGCCGCCCACCAGTAGCGATCTACAGTGAGTCACGAATCCATAGCGGTCGGTAACGTTTGGTGGCCCTGATGACGATGGGTCAGGTGAGTTCCACGTTCGCTCGTGCCCCCCGAGGTTCCCAGGAGTGACAGCCGCCCGGGTCTGGTCGACGGGCCGGACGGTGACCTCTCACCAACGGGAGCCATACGTGACAGACGGACGAGTGGTGTTGTTCATCGTCGTGGCGTTCGCCGCGTACATCGTCGGCCGCCGCTTTCAGCAGATGCTGGACCTGTGGCGGAGGTGGCGGGGCACCAAGGCGGCCCTGCCGGGCATGCGCAAGGACGCGTGGCGGGGCGTTCGCACGCTGCTCAAGGTGGGGCTCGTGGCCGCGGTCCTGTTCTGGGCGGTCACCCACATCCACCACCTCATGTGAACAACGGTCGGCTCTCCGACTCGCGAGGCCGCCGGTTCTCCCGGGCGTGCCGCGCTCATCTCCCGCGTGATCCGGTACGGCTCCGCCACAGCCCGAACGCGGCGGCCAAGGCCACGGCCAGCACGAGGGCGATCCAGCCCGCGCCCATGACCGCGACCCATCCCGCCACCGTGCGCTGCACGGCTCTCATGACGCCGACGATCGGATCGCGGGTCGAGGCGCCCGCGAAGACGCGCAGCTGGTACCAGCCGTAGTAGGCGACGTACAGCCCGGCGAGCAGGAGCAGCCCGCCGCCGATCCGTGAGACGTACGGCAGGATCCGCCGCAGCCGTCCCACGACCGCGCCTCTGGCCAGCGCGACGGCCAGCGACAGCAGGGCGACGACCAGCCCCATGCCGACCGCGTAGGCCACGAAGACCGCCAGCCCGCCGAGCACCCCGCCGCCGACCAGGGCGGCGGAGACGACGGCGAGGAACGGGCCGATCGTGCACGACAGCGAGGCCACCGCGTAGGACAGCCCGTACCCGTACAGCGACCGCACCGACATCGCCGGACGGCCTGCGGCGAGCCTCGGCGTGCGCGGCGACAGTTCTCTGCCGCTCAGCAGCCACAGCCCCATGGCGGCGAGGGCGACGCCGATCACGATCGTCAGCCAGGGCAGGTACTCCCCCACGGATACGGCCAGCGGCGTGAGGACCAGACCGGCGAGGCCGAAGACGGTGACGAACCCGCCCGTCATCGCGGCCGAGAGTTTGAGCGCCCGCGGCACGGCGCCGGAGGGAGCGCCCGTGTCGTCGGCGAGGAGCATGGTCAGGTAGGCGGGCAGCAGCGCGAAACCGCACGGGTTGAACGCGGCCAGGGTGCCCGCGGTGAGCGCCAGCGCGAGCGGCAGGTCGGCGCTCACCACCGTCGGGGTCCCGGCGGGGGCGTCGGGCTAGCCGGCGAGCAACTGCTGGACATAACCGCTCAGCTCCTGGGTGGTGAGCGGCCCCCATTCCATCCTGTTCGAGCCGTCCGGCCTCATGAACACGAAGGTGGACTGCTCGCTGACCCCCAGCTTGGTCCAGACCACGCCCTTGTCGTCGGACAGCTGCACGATGGTGCCGGTGCGGGTGCGCTGGACGAACTCCTTCATCGCCGCCTCGGTGTCGAGGCCCGCGACACCGATGAAGGCGACGTCACGGAACTTGGCCGAGGCCGCCCTGACCGCCGGCGCCTCGTCGTGGCAGTCGACGCACCACGGCGCCCAGAACCAGAAGACCACGTGCTTTCCCGCCAGGCTCTCGCCCTTGAACTCCTTGCCGTCCAGGGTCCTGGCGGTGAACCTCAGCGCGTCGGGAACGCTCGCGGTGGCGGCGGAGGACAACGGCTTGCCGCGAAGCGCGCCGGCTGAGCCCTCCCCCTGCACTCCGCACGCGGCCGTCAGCAACGCGGCGATCATGAGGACCGCCGCCGTACGGGTCCCCACCATCGCTCCAGCATAACCCCGGCCCCTCCTGCCGAACGGGCGGCGGCACCCACGACGAGAGCGGCCGTGAGCGGGCAGCGGCTCCGGGGCAGAAAAGTGCCCGCGCCGGCCGTCGTGGCAGGCAGCGGGCAGCGCCGGGGCCCTACGCTCGGGGGCGGAGTGGAGATCCGCCGCCAAGCGGATGCGTACCGGGCAGCCCGCGCCTACGCTCCGGGCCATGCCGCCTCTCCTGTCATGGCTGGCCGCCGTGACCACGGTAGTCCTGTGCCCGACCGTCCTGCTCCTGCTCCGGCTCCGCGCCCGCGTGACGGCCGACCTGGCCGCCGAGCGGACGGCTCGGGAGGAGACCCTGAGGCGCGTCCTGATCGTCCAGGAGCTGCACGAGGTCGTGGCGCATCGGGTGAGTGTCATGACCCTCGGCATCGGCGCGGGCAGGATGACCATGGGCAAGGACCCCCGCAGGGCCGCCGACACCCTCAGGGACGCGGAGGAGTCGGGCCGCCAGGCGCTCGGCGAGCTCCAGCGCATGCTGGGCATCCTGAGCGCGGTCACGGGCGTCCCGCCTTCGCGAACCCCGCAGCCCCTCCTCGACGACCTGCCCGACCTGCTCCACGAGGCCCGCACGGGCGGTCTCCAGGTGGACTTCACCCAGGACGGCACACCGGTGCCGGCCGCCCCTGGGGTGGAGTTGTCCGCTTTTCGCATCGTCCAGGAGGCCCTCAGAGACGCCGAGGGCGCTTCCAGGGCCAGTGTGACCCTGAGGTGGCGACAGGGCTTCCTGGAGGTCCTGGTGAGCGGTGACGGCCCTTCCAGGCCTGAGGGCTGGCTGATGCGCGAGCGGGCCGCCCTCGTGGGCGGCACCGTCACGATCGAAGGAGGCGCGGTGCACGCGCGCCTCCCCCTCCGCTGACCCGCCGGCGGCGGACGGCGGCTACAGCGCCTCGGTGGTGGAGGACTTCAGCGAGCTCCACTTGAGCCACTCCTTCCAGTTCTCCTGCCAGTGCCCCCACCCGTTGGTCGGCTCCAGTGGCCGTGGCGAGCCCGTGATGATGATCGGGTCGCCGATCAGCGTGTTCTTGATGAACCACGACGCGTTCGTCGGGCTGATGTTCACGCAGCCGTGGCTCACGTTGGCGTAGCCCTGCGACCCGACCGACCATGGCGCGCTGTGCACGTACTCGCCCGAGTTGGAGATCCTCACGGTGTTGTAGACGGTCAGCTGGTAGTAGCCGGCCTGTCCTGGGCCGATCCCCGGCGAGGTCATGACCGTCACCGGCTCCCTGGACATCGCCAGGTGGATGCCGGAGGTCGTGTGGTACTTCCACACCCCTCCCTGGCCGGCGCTCATCGGCATGTTCCTGATGACCTTGCCGTCCCGCTTCACCTTCAGGTGGTGATTGCCGGTGGTGCCGGAGGTGATCTGCTCCCTGCCGATGGTGAAGTCGAGGGTGTGGTCGCGCTTGCCGTACATGCCGGCGCCGCCCCGCACGCCCGTCAGGCGCGCCTCGAGACGCACCTTGGTGCGCGCGGGCCAGTAGACCTTCGGCCTGAAGTCCACGTGCCTCGAGTCGAACCAGTGCCAGGCGCCCTCGACCGGCTTGGAGGTCTTGACGACGAGGTTGCGCTCGACGGACACGCGGTCCGTGATGTCCTTGTCGAAGGTGATCATGATGGGCATGCCGACGCCGACGGTGAGGCCCGTGTCGTACTTGTGGGGCGCCAGCTGCTCGATGCTGAAGGAGCTGGTCGCCTTGACCGTGGTGAAGGTGCTGGTGGTCTTGGTCGTCTGGCCCGCGGAGTTGGCGACGAGCGCGGTGACGGTGTAGGAGGTGCCGGGCCGGGCATAGCGCTTGCTGCGCCACTGCGTCCGGTCGGCGCTGAGCTCGCCGGTCAGGCCGCCGGACGCGCCGGTGATGCTGACGCTCCTGAGCGTGCCGCCGCGCGCGGAGACCAGGACCGTCTGGTCGGTGGGCACGTTGCCCGTCTTGTCCGCGGGGATGATCGCCACGCTGGCGGGTGGTGGCCCCGCGCTGGGCGAGGCGATCCCCACGGGCGTCCCCGCCGAACACGCTGTGAGTACGGCGAGGGCAAGCGCTCCAGCCGAACCTTGGGTCATCCGCCCCACGGGTACTCTCCTCTTCTTCGAACCCCTAACGTCCCCTTACTACCCTCGGTGATCGTTTCGCCACATTCGGCGGGAAGTAAAAAACGCCAAAAGCGGGCGCCCTCGGACAGGGCACCCGCTTCGGTATGGGGTGGGGTCAGTGAGAGAAGTTGCCCCGGTAGTACTGGAAGACGAATCCGACCATCGCCATGATCACCAGGAAGACGCCGATCAGGAACATCCACAGGCCGATCACGAAACCGACGAACGCGAACGCCGCCGCGAGGCAGACGAACAGCGGCCACCAGCTGCTCGGGCTGAAGAATCCGATCTCACCGGCGCCGTCGCTGATCTCGGCCGTCTTGTTGTCCTCCGGCTGGTCGCCGATGCGACGAGCCGTGAACATCAGGTAGTAGCCGATCATGAACGCGAAGCCGACGGAGATGGCCATGGCCGTGGTGCCGACCGGCTCCTTGGACCAGAACCAGTAGACGACGTCCACGCCCGCGAAGAACAGTCCGCAGAGCAGGAACAGCCAACCCTGAACCTTCATCGGGCCTCAACCTCCTCGGGCTTGGCCGACACGTGCGGGTAGTGGAGGTCGAACGCGGGGCGCTCGGACCTGATGCGCGGCAGCGAGGTGAAGTTGTGCCGCGGCGGCGGGCAGGAGGTCGCCCACTCGAGCGAGCCGCCGTAGCCCCAGGGGTCGTCGACGGTGACCTTCGGCGCGCTGCGCCAGGTCTTCCAGACGTTGTAGAAGAACGGCAGCGTCGAGGCGCCGAGGATGAAGGCGCCCACCGACGAGATCATGTTCAGGTCGGTGAAGCCGTCGGTCGGCGCGTAGTCGGCGTAGCGCCGGGGGAAGCCCACCATGCCCAGCCAGTGCTGCACGAGGAACGTGGTGTGGAAGCCGATGAACAGCAGCCAGAAGTGGACCTTGCCCAGCTTGTCGTTGAGCATCCGGCCGGTGAACTTGGGCCACCAGAAGTAGAAGCCCGCGAACATCGCGAACACGACGGTGCCGAAGACCACGTAGTGGAAGTGGGCGACGACGAAGTAGCTGTCGCTGATCTGGAAGTCCAGCGGCGGGGAGGCCAGGATGACGCCGGTCAGACCGCCGAGGAGGAAGGTGATCAGGAAGCCCACCGAGAACAGCATCGGCGACTCGAAGCTCAGATGGCCTCGCCACATGGTGCCGATCCAGTTGAAGAACTTCACGCCCGTCGGCACCGCGATGAGGAACGTCATGAACGAGAAGAACGGCAGCAGGACCTGGCCGGTGGCGAACATGTGGTGCGCCCACACGGTGATCGACAGACCGGCGATCGAGATGGTGGCGGCCACGAGGCTGATGTAACCGAAGATCGGCTTGCGGCTGAAGACCGGGATGATCTCGGTCACGATGCCGAAGAACGGCAGCGCGATGATGTAGACCTCGGGGTGGCCGAAGAACCAGAACAGGTGCTGCCACAGCATCGCGCCACCGGTCTCGGGGGCGAAGATGTGCGTGCCGAGCTTGCGGTCGGCCTCCAGCGCCAGCAGCGCGGCGGCCAGCACAGGGAAGGCCATCAGCACGAGCATGCTGGTGAGCAGGATGTTCCAGGTGAACATCGGCATCCGGAACATCGTCATGCCGGGCGCGCGCATGCAGATGATCGTGGTGATGAAGTTCACCGAGCCGAGGATGGTGCCCAGACCGGACAGGGCCAGACCCATGATCCACAGGTCGCCGCCGACGCCGGGCGAGCTGATCGCGTTCGACAGCGGGGTGTAGGCGAACCAGCCGAAGCTCGCTGCGCCGTTCGGGGTCAGGAAGCCGCTGACCGCGATGATGCTGCCGAACAGGTAGAGCCAGTAGCTGACCATGTTGAGGCGGGGGAACGCCACGTCGGGCGCGCCGATCTGCAGCGGCATGAGCTCGTTGGCGAAGCCGGCGAACAGCGGCGTCGCGAACATCAGCAGCATGATCGTGCCGTGCATGGTGAACAGCTGGTTGAACTGCTCGTTCGTGGTGACCTGCAGCCCCGGCTGGGCCAGCTCGGCTCGCATGATGAGCGCCATCACGCCGCCGATGAGGAAGAACACGAACGACGTGATCAGGTACAGGTGCCCGATGATCTTGTGATCGGTGGAGGACAGCCACTTCGCGATCACCAGGCCCTTACGGGTCGGCTGCGCCGTGACTGAGGGTGCTTGGATGGCGGTCACTGGGCTCTCCCAGCCTGGGTCGTCATGTACTGGTCGAACTCAGCCTGCGAAACGAGCTTGACCCTGAAGAGCATGCGGCTGTGGTCGACGCCGCACAGCTCGGCGCAGCGGCCCGCGTAGACGCCCGGCTTGTTCAGTGTGGTGATCTCGAACTTGTTCTTCTCGCCGGAGATGCCGGGGATCACGTCACGCTTGAACATGAAGGCGGGAACCCAGAACGAGTGGATCACGTCGTCGGCGTCCAGCTTGAACAGGACCTTCTTGTTCACGGGAAGCACCAGCTCGGGCGACTGGGGGGCCTTGTAGTCGCTGACCGGCATGCCGACGACCTTGGCGGTCTTGCCACCGGCGTCGGTGGTGAACCGCCAGCTCCACTGGAAGCCCTCCACGTGGACCGTCACGTCGGGCTGCGCCGAGACGCTCATGAGCTTCGTCTCGTCGCGCGCGGTGAAGAAGAAGAACACCGAGACCATGACGAGCGGCACGACCGTGTAGAGGATCTCGATCGGCAGGTTGTAGCGAACCTGCGGAGGAAGCTCGGCCGAGCTCTTTCGCTTGCGATGGAAGATGCACGCCCAGATGATCAGGACGATGACGACGAGTCCCGTGGCCAGCGCCGCGATCCAGGCCCCATTCCACAAGTTCGTGACGACGTCAGCCTGCTCGGTGACCCCCTCGGGAAGGAGTCCACGCGACCAGTTGGCCTCGGGCACGTCATTTGCACAGGCCGTCGCGGAGGCCAGCAGCAACGCCAAACCGGCGGCGCTCGACACTCTGCGCCGGCCCAACGGACGCCGCTCAGTACGGCGGGTCGGACTCACGGATCGCCTACCCCACAGATGAAGCCCAGGAGTCTCTCCTGGGCGCTCGTATTTCCATATGCACAGCTGATTGCAGACACATTAGCGTGGGGGGTGGTCGGCTCCCCGCTCACCCCCGTTAATGTCTCGATGTGCCTTACTTCGACGCGGCATCGACCGAGCCCCTGCATCCCCGGGCGCGTGAGGCGCTCATCGCGACCCTGGACGCGGGCTGGGCCGACCCCGCGCGGTTGTACGGCCAGGCCCGCCGTGCTCACCTGCTTCTCGAACAGGCGCGCACGGAGGTGGCCGAGGCGCTCGGTGCCAGGCCGGACGAGGTCTCGTTCACCTCTTCCGGCACCCAGGCCGTGCATCTCGGCGTGCTCGGCACCCTACACGGCAGGCGAAGGGCAGGGCGTCACCTCGTCACCAGCGCGGTGGAGCACTCCAGCGTCCTGCACGCCGCCGCGGTGCACGAGGCCGAGGGCGGCACGGTCACCAGCGTGGGCGTCGACCTGGCGGGACGGGTGGATCTCGGCGCCTTCACGACGGCCGTCTCGGCCGAGGGCACCGCGCTGGCCTGCCTCCAGACGGCCAACCACGAGGTCGGCACTCTGCAGCCGGTCGCCGAGGCGGCCGCGGCGTGCCGGGAGCACGGGGTTCCGCTGCTGGTCGACGCCGCCCAGAGCGCGGGCCGGCTGCCGGTGCCGCAGGGCTGGTCGGTGCTGACGGCGAGCGCGCACAAGTGGGGCGGTCCTGCGGGGGTGGGGGTGCTGGCGGTCAGGAAGGGCACGCGCTTCCGCTCCTTCCTGCCGGAGGACGAGCGCGAGCGCCGCAGGGTGCCGGGGTTCGAGAACATCCCCTCGATCGTCGCCGCCGCGGCCGCGCTGAAGGCGATGAGGGAGGAGGCGGCACAGGAGAACGCCCGGCTGTCCGCGCTCATCGACACGATCAGGGAGCGGGTCCCCCAGCTCGTCCCCGACGTGGAGGTGATCGGCGACCCCGTCGACAGGGCGCCGCACATCGTCACCTTCTCCTGCCTGTACGTCGACGGAGAGGCGCTGCTGACCGAACTGGACAAGGCGGGTTTCGCGGTATCCTCCGGTAGTTCGTGCACGGCTAGTACGCTTCGTCCATCGCATGTTTTGGAGGCGATGGGCGTGCTTACGCATGGAAACGTCCGGGTATCGCTGCCCAGGGGCGCTTCCGCGGCCGAGGTGGACAGGTTTCTCGCCGTCCTCCCCGAGACGGTGCGCCGGATCCGTCAAGACGCAGGGGTCGTATGACCAGGCTCGTTGAGGTCGTCCAGAGACGCGGCACGGTGGTCATGAGACCGACGAAGGGGGCCTCGTGACCGTCGCAGCTCAGCCGACTCTGACCATCGACGCACTCGGCAAGAAGTGCCCGATCCCGATCATCATGCTCGCCGAGCAGATCAACTTCGTGCCGCTGAACGCCATCGTCGCCGTCCTCGCCGACGACCCCGCCGCCTACACCGACGTGCCCGCCTGGTGCAGGCTCAAGTCGCACCCGCACGTGGGCACCTACGAGCTGCCGGGGGGCGGCTGGGAGATCCACGTCCGGCGCAACTACTGACCTACCAGCGCTCCCAGTGCAGGACCTCCTCGCGTGGGATCCTGCGCGCCGGCCTGAAGTCCGTGCCGATCGTGAACGCCAGGGGCACGAACGCGGCCAGCATCACCTCGTCGTACGGCACGCCGAGCACCGCCGCCAGCTCCCGTTCGAGCGGTGCGTGGGCGGTGGTCCACACGGTGCCGAGCCCCCTGGCCCTGGCGGCGAGCATGAAGCTCCACACGGCGGGCAGGATCGATCCCCACGTCATGGACTGGTCGAGTGCCGAGGCGCCGTCGGTGCGCCCCTCCACCGCGGGGATGACGAACGCGGGGACGCGGTGGATGTTGTCATAGAGGTGGCGCAGCCCGTCTGAGATGCGCTCCATGGAACCGGGGTGCGCGTACATGCGGCGCAGGTCCCGCTCGTTGACCGGGCGCCCGCCTCCGGTCTCGAGCGCGCGCCGGAAGAGGTCTCCCACGAGCGCCCGCCGCTCCTCGTCCGTGACGACCAGGAAGTGCCAGCGCTGGCGGTTACGCCCGGTCGGCGCCTGGGTGGCCAGGTCGACGCATTCCTCGATCAGCTCGCGAGGCACCGGCCTGGTGAGATCGAGACGCTTGCGCACGGCGCGGGTGGTGGACAGCAGCTCGTCGGGTGTCATCGCGAACTCCATCTTGTCATCAGACAATCTCTAGCCAGAACGTATGAGAACAGACGATCTGATGTCAAACAAAGAGTGGTAGGCTGACCCTGCAGAATAAGGAGAGGATCCGATGCAGGTCAGGCCGACGTACTTTCCTCGGCTCGCCGGCGAGCGGCTCGACATCGCGCTGTGCAGGGCCTCGGCCGCCGTCGCCCGCGCCGCCGACACCCACGCGGCGGAACAGGGTCTGGGCGTGGGCCAGCACCTGGTGCTGAAGATGCTCCACGCCGTCGGCCCCTGCTCCCAGCAGGCGCTCAGCGAGGAGCTGCGCATCGACCGCAGCGTGATGGTGACGATCTGCGACGACCTGGAGCGGGGCGGGTGTGTCAGACGCGAGCGCAACCCTCACGACCGGCGTTCCTACGCTGTCACGATCACCGACGCGGGAAGGCGGCAGCTCGCCGTGGCCGAGCGCTCCACCCCCGGGCACCTCGACGACACCTTCAAGGCGCTCACGCCCGACGAGCGCACGCAGCTCGCCACGCTCCTCGGCAAGCTGCTGGGCATCCCCGGCTGACGAGCGCACCGCCCACCGCCACGACGGCGCGCGAGACCGGAAGACCCGTGCCACCGCCAGGGGTCACAAATGGCACTAAATGGGTAGAAACCTCCCCGAACAACGTCATCGACTTCGGGGGGAACAGATGACAAGCGGACATCCGCACAACACCGCGCGTGACCTCATGAACCCGGGCGTGGAGTGCATAGCCGCCCACGAGACCCTCGACCGCGCAGCGCAGATGATGCGCGACATGGGCGTGGGGGCCCTGCCCGTCTGCGGGCCCGACGACCGCCTCAAGGGCATCATCACCGACAGGGACATCGTCGTGAAGTGCATCGCGCAAGGACACGACCCTTCGCGCATGACGGCGTCCGACCTGGCGACGGGGCTCGTCTGGGTGGCCGCCGACGCGACCGTCGAAGAAACGCTGGCCCGCATGGAGGAGAACCAGATCAGACGGCTGCCCGTGATCGAGCAGCACCGCATCATCGGCATGATCAGCGAGGCCGACCTGGCCAGGCACCTGCCCGACGACCAGCTCGCCGCCTTCTGCCACCGGATCTACGCGTCCTGACGCGTGCCCGCGCACACGGTCCATCAGGACAGCCAGGATCGCGGCGTGACGGCGGCAGGCGAAGTCCGCTGGAGCGGCGTGATGGGCGGACGGCCACCGGTGACCTCGGTGGCCGTGACCCGGCCTGCCGTACGGACGGATCGTGAAGGGCCGCGCGCGGCGGGCCCATGAGCCCAACCGCGGGCCGCGCGCGACCCGACAGGGGCCGGGCGCGGCGGACGGCGGCTGATGATCAGGCGTAGTGGCAGCGCACGTGCTCGGCCACCTCGTCGGCGGCCGCCTGCCCGTACGCGGCGGCGAAGCGCTCGAGGAACACGCGCTGGCCGAGCTCGTACTCCTGGCAGCCCACCCGCTCCAGCACGTGCGTGGCCGTCAGGTTGCCGACCTGACCCGCCCGCTCCAGCGGCAGCCCCCACGCGACGCCCGCGAGGAAGCCCGCCCTGAACGCGTCGCCGACACCCGTCGGGTCCGCCTTGCCCAGCTCGGGCGCCGGAGTCACGTGGATCGACGGTTCACCCTTGCGGTCGATGACGGCGCCCTTCGGGCCGAGCGTGGTCACGCGGACGCCGACCCTGTCGAGGACCTCGGCGTCGGACCAGCCGGTCTTCTGCTCGATGAGCCCCTTCTCGTAGTCGTTGGAGAACAGGTACGCCGCGCCGTCGACGAGCTGGCGGATCTGCTCGCCCGCCATCCTGGCCAGCTGCTGCGACGGGTCCGCGGCGAACGGGATGCCCCGCTGGCGGCACTCGTCGGTGTGGCGCAGCATGGCGTCGGGGTCGTTCGGGCTGATCAGCACCAGGTCGAGCCCGCCGACCCGGTCGGCGATCGGCTGCAGCTCGATGAGCCGCGCCTCCGCCATCGCGCCGGTGTAGAACGAGGCGATCTGGTTGTGCTGCTCGTCGGTGGTGCACAGGAACCGGGCGGTGTGGTGGACGTCGGAGATATGCACCGAGTCGCAGTCGACCCTGTGCCGCTCCAGCCACGAACGGTAGTCGGCGAAGTCGGCGCCGACCGCGCCCACGAGGATGGGGGTGAGGCCGAGACAGCCCATCCCGAAGGTGATGTTTGCCGCGCAACCTCCGCGCCTGACCTGCAGATCGTCGACGAGGAACGACAGGGACACCCGGTCGAGCTGGTCGGCGATGAGCTGGTCCCCGAAACTCCCGGGGAAGGTCATCAGATGGTCGGTCGCGATGGAGCCGGTGACGGCGATGCGCACGGGATTCTTCTTCCTCGTTGTCAGCAAGCCAATGAAGCCCCAAGAGAATACGCGAAGGTCCCGCGCGCACAAAGGCGCGCGGGACCTTCGCGCGTCGATCTAGTTGAACGAGTCGCCGCAGGCGCAGGAGCCCGTGGCGTTGGGGTTGTCGATGGTGAAGCCCTGCTTCTCGATCGTGTCGACGAAGTCGATCGTGGCGCCGATCAGGTACGGCGCGCTCATCCTGTCGGTCACGACGCCGACACCGTCGAAGTCGGACACGATGTCGCCGTCCATCGAGCGGTCGTCGAAGAAGAGCTGATAACGCAGACCGGAACAGCCGCCCGGCTGCACGGCCACGCGCAGCTGGAGGCCCTCTTCACCCTGCTGCTCCAGCAGGCTCTTGACCTTGGCCGCGGCCGCGTCGGTCAGGATCAGGCCCTGCGTCGTGGTCTCGCTGCTCTCAACCGTCATGTGCTGACTCCCGCGTCTGGATCAGCCGCAGTGTCACGGCTGTCTGTTTCTGACGTCCTACTAAGACGCTACCAACACCGGAGGCTTGCTATGCATTCCGCGTCTGAGGGGTTGTTATAGATCGTCCAGAAAAATCGGAAAACGGAACTCTGGCCGGCCCGCATCGGGGACGCCCTGACCCCCTTCCTCTCCACGCGGCGCCGCCCCTGCACCCCCGACCTGCGCTGATCGGCGCCCTCGAGGCCAAGGGGGTGCCAGGAACAAAGCGCCCCAAGCCGTGTGTCATCATTAGTCGTCACTTCGACGATAAGGGGGTACGGCCATGGCCACCCAGACAGGGCTGCCGCTCTTCGTCCTCGGGCAGGGCACCGATCCGCACAGCGAGAAGGGTGTCGACTGTCCCGGTGAACTCCCCCCGGCCTCCGACCCGGGGCTGGTGGAGCGGGCGCGCAAGGCGAAGGAGGCGCTGGGCGACAAGCTGTTCGTCCTCGGCCACCACTACCAGCGTGATGAGGTCATCCAGTTCGCCGACGTGACCGGCGACTCCTTCAAGCTCGCCCAGCAGGCCGCCGCGCGCCCCGAGGCCGAGTACATCGTCTTCTGCGGCGTGCACTTCATGGCCGAGTCCGCCGACATCCTGACCAACGACTCCCAGAAAGTGATCTTGCCGGACATGGCGGCCGGGTGCTCGATGGCCGATATGGCCACGTTCGACCAGGTCGAGGAGGCGTGGGAGCTGCTGGAGGAAGCAGGCATCGCCGACATCACGGTGCCGATCACCTACATGAACTCCAGCGCCGACATCAAGGCGTTCTGCGGCAGGCACGGCGGCGCCGTGTGCACCTCGTCCAACGCGAAGCGGGCGCTGGAATGGGCCTTCGAGCAGGGCCAGAAGGTGCTCTTCCTGCCCGACCAGCACCTGGGCCGCAACACGGCGGTGCTGGAGATGGGGATGTCACTGGAGGACTGCGTCGTCTACAACCCGCACCGGCCGCCGAGCGCGGACGAGCTGCGCAGGGCCAAGATGATCCTCTGGAAGGGCCACTGCTCGGTGCACGGCCGTTTCACCGCCGAGTCGGTCGACGACGTACGGACCCGCATCCCGGGCGTCAACGTCCTGGTCCACCCCGAGTGCAAGCACGAGGTGGTGCTGAAGGCCGACTACGTCGGCTCGACCGAGTACATCATCAAGAAGCTCGAAGCGGCGCCCGCCGGCTCGCAGTGGGCGATCGGCACCGAGCTGAACCTGGTCAAGCGCCTGGCGCAGATGTTCCCCGACAAGGGGGTCTCGTTCCTGGACAAGACCGTCTGCTACTGCTCCACCATGAACCGCATCGACCTGCCGCACCTGGTGTGGGCGTTGGAGTCGCTGGCGCTCGGCGAGGTGGTCAACCAGATCACGGTCGACGCCGACACCACCCACTGGGCCAAGGTCGCGCTGGAGCGCATGCTGGCCCTGCCGTGACGAAACCCCCAGGGTCGCGGGACCCTGGGGGTTGCCGGTGTCCGGGAGCCGCCCGGAGGCGTCAGTCGAGCGCGTAGACCACCCGGACGTTGACCCCCAGGGTCTGGCGTCCGGGGCTCACCGACGCCTTGTCCTGCGCGAGCGCGCCGGTGAACATCATCGGGGCGGGCCCGCCCGGGATCTCCTCGCTGATCTCGACCACCTCGCCGAGCCTGCGTCCCGCCAGCGCGGCGTACTGCTTGGCCTTGATCGCCGCGTCCTTGAACGCGGCGGCGCGTGCCCCCTCCATCACCTTGGCGGGGTCGGACACCTCGAAGCTGACGCCGTTGAGCCTGACCTCCTCGCCGATCGCGGCGACCGCGTCGATGATCCTGTCGGCCTTGGAAAGGTCACGGACGATGGCTTCGACGCCCTGGGCGGCACGGTAGCCGGACACCTTCGGGTAGGTCTCGTACTCGGGGCCGAGCGACAGTTCGTTCGTCGTCAGGTCGTCGACGGACACTCCCGCCTTGATCAGTGCGTTGGTGAGCCTCGCGGCCGCACCCCTGGCCGCCGCGAACGCCTTGCCCGCGGTGGCCCCGCGCACCTCGACACCCGCCGACAGCCGCATGACATCGGGCGCGGTGGAGACCGTTCCGTGTCCGACGACCGCGACCTGTTTTCTCGCCTCGTCCGCAACCACCCTCGCTGATTCCGGCGCCGCGTGAGCCGTACCGCCGAGCGTGCCCATCATCCCGAGCGCGACGGCCGTGGCCGCAAGCGCGTCAGCAAGCTTGATCATAGGCGCCATGTCACCATCGGTCCGATGCGTTCCGGCGAACCGACGCGGCCATTTGACTAGATCATGGAACGATCCGCCCACCACGACAGCAACGTGGTCTCGCCCTCGACTCTGTGCTGCTCGACCGAGCGCCGTCCCCACGCCAGCAGCAACAGGTCGGCGGCCGTGTCCGCGTGCAGCGTCGCCGTGACGTCCGCCGTCGCCCGCTCAGCCGCCCGCTCGTAGGTGAAGCCGCCCGGGTGCAGGGTGATCAGCCAGGCCGCGCCCGTGCCGGTCCGCCACGCGATCGTCTCCCCTTCGCCGGCCAGTTCGGCGACCTGCGGACGCCATCTGGCGTACGGCAGGACGTCGAGGAACTCCTCCACGCCATCGGCCGCCACGTTCTCGTCGATCGCGAGCGGGCGGCCCAGCGCCAGGGCGGCGTCGGCGTGGTGGACGGCCGTCTCGTGCAGTTGCCTGCGCGACCAGAACCGCACGTGCCTGTCGCCGCCCCACGCCCACACGGGCTCGCCCGGCTTCTGGAGCGTCAGCGCCTCGCCCAGCGCCCTCGCGCCGTCATGGAGCCATCCGGGCAGCTCGCCCGCGGGCCTCCCCGACGCCTCGGCCTCGATCGCCGTCCTGTCGAGCCGCTTGGGCGCCAGCTCGCGCACCATCCGCGCCGCCCACCTGTGGACGGATCCGGTGTGCCTCACCAGCTGCTCCAGGTTCCATCCCGGGCAGGTGGGCACGGGGGCGCCGAAGTCGGCCTCCCGGACGGTGTCCGCCATCCGCTCGATCTGCGTGACCGCCGCCTCGGTGTGGTCCTCGTGCGTCCAGTCCCTGACCATCGGCCCTCCCGACCCGCCTTCTCGCCCGCCCTGCACGGCGATCCGCCCGCCGCTCGTCCCGCCCGCCCGGCGGCGGAGGGGTCGCCCGGGCGCTCGGCACAGGCTGATCGTGTCACCGTCCGGCCGGCTCGGCTACCGGCAGGCCTCGACGACCGCGGCGGACAGCTCCCTCTCCGGCACCCGTACCAGCCGCGCCCCGAGCGCCGCGGCCAGCCGTTCGTGGCAGCGGTTCGGCCGTCCCCCGCTGATGACGGTCACGGGCACGGTGAGCAGGGGGTGCCGCTCCCTGACCTTCCGCAGGGCGGCGGCCATCTCCCTGTGGGCCAGCCACTCCCCCACGACCGCCGCGACCACCCGGCCGGTTCCGTAGACGCCGTACGGGTCCGCCATGCGCCTGCGCAGCCGGTGGAGCGATGGCCCCAGCGCTCTGGCCAGCGCTGTCGCCCCCCACGTGGCGCCCAGCGCGGGCATCCACCACCCGAGCCCCGCCACGAGCGCCCTGCGCCGCCTGCGCACCTCGCACGCCGGCTCGACGAGGACGAGGCGCGCGACGCGCAAGGGGTGCAGCCTGGCGAAGGCCTCGGCGTGCCAGGCGGCCACCGAGTGCGCCACGACCGTGGCGCGGATCGAGTCGGGGACGAGGGCGGCCAGGCGGGCGGCCTCGCCGTACAGGGTGGGCGGGGTGGGGGCGGCCGGGCTGCGGCCGAGACCTGGCCGGTCGAAGCGGATGACGCTGCGGTCGCGGCGCAGCCCCTCGGCGAGCTCGTCGCCGTGGAACCACGCGTCGGCGGGGCCCGAGCTGACCAGGACGGGCAGGCCCGAGCCTTCGTGGACGACGTGCATCGGCCCCGTCTCCACCCGGGGGGTGACCGCGCCGAGCAGCCGGGTGGCGAGATAGATGAGCCAGACGGCGATCAGCGTCACCTGCACGCGCTGGGCCAGCCCCGCGTACCTGCCGATCGCGTCGGCGACGAGCGTGGTCCCGCTGGCGGTGAACATGACGACGGCGAACGCGCAGCCGACCGCCGATCGCCACGCGGCGCTCAGCACCACCATCGCGACCAGCACGGCCGCGTTGGCGGCGCCGCTGGCCGGCACGTGCAGCCAGGCCTGAGGGGAGAGCGCGCGCCCGCAGGTCGCGCAGTCGAGCGGGAAGAGCGCGGCGACGGTGGTGAACAGCCCGAACAGGGCCATCGCCAGCCAGCCCTGCCATTCCTCGCGCACCCTGGCCACCAGGGCGACGCCGCCCATGCAGGCCAGTCCCGCGAGCCCGTCGCAGGCTCTGAACATCCTGGACCACGGCTGATCACGGGCGGCCAGCTCGCCGACGTACCCGTCGAGCCTGTCGAGGGCCGGTGCGGCCAGCTGGCCCGGCAGCCACGCGCTGTAGAGGACGGCACCGACGACGAACGCGCAGGCGGCCGCAAGAGTGAGTCGTCGCTCCATGTGACCAGTAAATCACCCAAAGTGACATATAAGGGACACCGGGTGGCTCACCCCTGGTCAGAGGCCCGGGGCGCCCCAGACGGGGAACCACCTGCTGAGGTCCTCCTCGATCTTCAGCTCACCCTCCAGCACGCCCCGCGCCTGCAGTTCCAGCGCGTTGTCCCTGGTCTGGCCGTCCAGCGGGGCGAACGGATAGAACGTTCCCCGCTTGTACAGGTAGACCACCGCCAGCCTGCGCCCCCGCCGGTCCGCGAAGGACACCAGCGAGCACAGCAGGGAGGGCCCGAACCCCGCGTCCTCCAAGGAGGAGTTGACCGCGTGCAGCTCGGTGACCAGGTCGCCGATCGCCTCGGGCGCGCGCCTGACCAACAGCCACGAGTAGCCGTAGTCGTCGCGCGTCTCCTCCACCCGGTCCCCGAGCAGGGCCTTGACCTCGCTCTCCAGCGTCGCGAACGCGCCGCCCTCGGCCGCCCGGTAGCTGACCGACCCCACGCCCGTCGGCGCGAACCCCGTCGCGGCCTCCAGCGTGACGGCCGCGGACGGCAGCGCGAACAGCGCGTCGAGGTTGGGTTCGGCCGGCTTGGACCTGCCGAGGATCACGTCGATCCAGCCCATCGCTCAGCCCTTTCCGAGTTGCGCGGAGATCTTCGCCAGGTTATCCAGGCGGCGCTCGAGCGGCGGGTGCGTGGAGAACAGGTTCGCCAGCGTCCTTCCAGGGGCCGCCGCGGGCGCGAAGTAGAAGGCGTTGAACGGCTGGGCCTCGCGCAGGTCACGCGTCGGGATCCTGGCCATCTCGCCGCTGATCTTGACCAGCGCGCTCCCCAGTGCCGACGGCTTCTGCGTCAACAGGGCGCCCGCCCGGTCGGCGGCCAGCTCCCTGTAGCGGGAAAGGGCACGGGTGAGCAGGAAGCTGACGGCGTAGACGGCGATCGAGACCAGCATGACGATCAGCCCGATGGGAAGCCCGCCCTGGTTGCCCTCCCTGCGGCCGCCCAGGCCGGTGTAGAGGGCGAAGCGCGTCATGAGGCCCGCCACGATCCCGAGGAAGGAGGCGATCGTCATGACGGCGACGTCGCGGTGGGCGATGTGGGAGAGTTCGTGCGACAGCACGCCTTCGAGCTCCTCCGGCCCCAGCCGGCGCAGGATCCCGGTCGTCACGCAGACGACGGACTTCTTCTGGTTGCGGCCCGTCGCGAAGGCGTTGGGCACGTCGGAGTCGGCGATCGCCACCCGCGGCTTGGGCATGTCGGCCATCGCGCAGAGCCTGTCGACCAGGCCGTGGAGCTCCGGCGCCTCCTGCGGCGAGACCTCCCGCCCGCCCATCGCGAACAGCGCGATCCGGTCGGACAGGAAGTACTGCGCCAGCAGCATGACACCGGCGATCAGCAATACGCTCAGCGCCCGCACGCCCAGGGCGATGAGGGCGCCGACGAAGACGACGTAGAGCAACCCGAGCAGGAACATCGTCACGACCATGCGGCTGGTGAGGCCACGGTCGGGCGCGAACCGGGTGCTCACGGCCTAGCCCGGGATGAGCCCCGAGTCGCCCAGCATCTCCCTGACTTCCTCGATCGAGGCGTCAGCGGGGGGAAGGATCAGCTCGGACGGCTCCAGGCTGTCGTCAGGCAACGCCTTGCCCACGTGGCGCACCTTGTCGAGCAGAGCGTGAAGCTTCTCGCGGAACTCCGGCTCGTTGTCGGCCTCGATGGCCGCCTCGAGCTCGCCGTCGAGTTCGTTGAGCACGCCGAGGTCGGCCTCGGCGATCTGGACCTGGCCCTCGCCCATGATTCTGACGATCATGCGGGCTCCCCGGGCTGACGCAACTGCTGGGTCTGCTGCTGCGGCTGGGGCTGAGCCTGCGGCTGCCCCTGCTCGATGGAGGGCTGCGGTGCGGACCCCTGGCCGAGCTCGGCCTTCATCCTGGCCAGCTCCAGCTCGACGTCCCTGCCGCCGCCCATGCGGTCGAGCTCGGCCTGGATGTCGTCGGTACGGCTGCCGCTGAAGTCGTCGAGCGCGCCGGATGCCAGCAGCTCGTCGATCGCGCCGGCCCTGGCCTGCATCTGCGCGGTCTTGTCCTCGGCCCGCTGGATCGCCAGGCCGACGTCGCCCATCTCCTCGGAGATGCCGGAGAACGCCTCGTTGATGCGGGTCTGCGCCTCGGCCGCGGTGTAGGTGGCCTTGATGGTCTCCTTCTTGTGGCGGAAGGAGTCGACCTTCGCCTGGAGGCGCTGGGAGGCCGTGGTGAGCTTCTCCTCCTCGGCCTGCAGGTTGTCATGCTGGACCCGCAGATCGGCGATCTGGGTCTGCAGGCTGGAGCGACGGGTCAGCGCCTCGCGCGCCAGGTCCTCGCGCCCGACGGAAAGCGCCTTGCGCCCCTGATCCTCAAGACGGGTGGCCTGCTGCTCGATCTGGTTGATCTGGAGCTCCACCCGCTTGCGCGACGTGGCGACGTCGGCCACACCCCTGCGCACCTTCTGCAACAGCTCGAGCTGCCGCTGATAGGAGTAGTCAAGGGTCTCGCGCGGATCCTCCATTTTGTCCAGGGCCTTGTTGGCCTTGGACTTGAAGATCATCGAAAGTCTCTTCATCACGCTCATGCGCGTCGGCCGTCCCCTTCTTAGGTCGTGCTGTGATCACCCAGTGCAGCGCAGCCGCCTTGGGATTACCCTACGCATAACGCACGGGGGCGTCACTAAGTTGCACTCCAGGTAGGGTTGACGCTGTGTTGCGACGCCGTTCCCAGACCTCAGTGGACGAATCCCCCGTCCCCACTGACGATCCTAAGCCCCAGGGCAAAGGTCGTCCCACCCCCAAGCGCCGTGACGCCGAAGGGCGTCGGCGCCAGCCGGTGACCGCCCCTGCCAACCGCAAAGAGGCCTACAAGCAGATGCGGGCCAGGCAGGCATCCGACCGGGACAAGGCCCGCCAGGGCATGTCGCGCGGCGAGGAGCGCTACCTGCCCGCACGCGACAAGGGCCCGGTGCGCAAGTTCGCGCGCGACTGGGTCGACTCGCGGCGCGTCATCAGCCAGTACTTCCTGCCGTTCTCGCTGGTGATCCTGGTGCTGACGTGGGTTCCCTTCCCGCCCGAGATCCGCAACTGGGTCTACTTCGGGGTCATCACGATCGGCTGGCCGATCATGATGGTCGGCGTGCTGGCCACCTCGATCTGGGTGTCGTGGAAGGTCAAGAAGGTCGCCGCGGAGAAGTTCCCGAGCGAGGACCTCAGGGGCGTCGGCTTCTACGCGGCCATGCGCGCTCTGCAGATCCGCAGGCTCCGCTTCCCTCCGCCGCAGTTCCTGCCCGGCGGCAAGCCCGCGCCGCCCAAGGCCTGATCCCTCTTCATCCCGTACGGCCCGCGTCCTGACACAAGGACGCGGGCCGTACGAGCATGTGGGCATGACATCAGGAACTTAAAGTTTCCTGAAAAAGCGGGAAACCTGTGAGTCGTCACGATCGTCACACCCGGTGGGGTCCGGATCTTCACTCACGGGGAGACCATGCGAACGACAAGACGGGGGTTTCTCGGCGTGGTCGTAGGGGCGGCGGCCTCGGTCACCGCCACCACCACGGGCGTCGCCGACGCCGAACCGCTCGTCGGGGACGGCTTCGAGCCGGCGGGGGTCGACAGGCCCACCACCGCCACGCTCACACCGTTCCTCGACGCCCTGCCCGTCCCTCAGGTGCTGAGGCCCAGGGGCAAGGAGGTCGCGCTCGAGATGCGCTCGGTGCGCAGGCGCCTGCACTCCCAGCTGCCGCCACACGGCTCTGGACGTATGCCGGCAGCTTCCCTGGCCCGACCATCGAGGTGCGGCGCGGCCAGAAGGTCAAGCTGGCGTGGACCAACACGATCAGGGGCGAGACCGTGCCGGTCACCGCGGTCCAGGTGCCCGCCGGTCCGACGATCCCGATCAACAATCCGGGAAGGGACGGGGCGACGCCGCGCGCCGACGTGGCGGCGATCCCGCCATGGCTGGTGGTCCACCTGCACGGGGCCATCACCAACGCGGGCAACGACGGATGGGGCGAGAACGGGTTGCTGGCCGGTGAGGCCGAGGCGGTGGAGTACGTCAACGACCAGCCTTCCACCGGGCTCTGGTACCACGACCACGGCATGCACGTGGGCACGTGGACCGTCTTCTCGGGACTGCTCGGCGCCTACCTGATCAGGGACGAGGAGGAGGACGCGCTCAGGCTGCCCAGCGGCAGGCACGAGGTCCCGCTCATCCTGTGCGACCGCAACTTCGACACCGACGCGGGCGGGCTGCTCAACGGGGAACTCCTGCACAAGGTGCAGATCACCACGACCACGCCGAAGGTGGTCACCAGGGCGTTCGCCGGGCCGTACACGCTGGTGAACGGGGTGGTCTGGCCGTACATGGACGTGGATCCGCGGTGGTACAGGTTCAGGATGCTCAACGCCTCCAACGCGCGGACGTTCAGGCTGCGCCTGTTCGACGAGGCGACGGGGCAGCCGGTGACGGGCGCGGTCAAGCAGATCGGCAGCGACGGCGGGCTGCTGCCCGCGCCGGTGGCGATCGACGGGGACCTGGTGCTCGCGCCCGCCGAGCGGGCCGATGTGCTCGTCGACTTCAGGGCGCTGGCCGGTAAGAGGGTGAAGATGGTCAACTGCGGTCCCGGCGTGCCAGGGCAGCCGGCCCCGCAGGCCAACATCCCCTTCCCCGACGTGATGCAGTTCAGGGTGGCCGACCGCAGGCCGAACGACTCCTTCACGCTGCCCGCGGTGATCTCGCCGAGCTTCGTGCGGACCACGCACGACAACCTGCCCGCCGACCACGGGCACAGGGTGGTGCTCACGATGGTGGGCGGCGGGGACCACGCGCAGATGTGGGAGATGGCCGAGGATCCCGGGGCTCCGGTCGGGGCCGAGGGCGTCGTGCAGATCAAGGACGCGTCGGGCACGGTCAAGACCTACCGGCGGGTGGCGAGGATGCCCGACGACGCGGTCAACTTCTTCGCCGCGCTGGGCGGGACCGAGGTGTGGACGTTCGTCAACGTCGCTCCCGCGCTGCACCCGATGCACATCCACCTGATGCGCTTCCAAGTCCTCAGCCGGGATATTTACGATATTTCCGGATTCAAGGTGGACAAGGGGACGACGGAGACACCGGTCGTCTTCAAGCAGGCGGGCGTGCTCGACCCGAACGAGCAGGGCTGGAAGGACGTCGTCAGGGTCGGCGGCGCCGAGGTCGTCAAGGTCGCAGGGCGGTTCGAGGGCGGCAGCGGGCGCTTCGCCTACCACTGTCACCTGCTCGAGCACCAGGACGAGGGCATGATGCGGCCGCTGGTCGTCTTCCCGCCCGCCGTCCTGGCGCTGCGCGGGCAGCACGGCCACCACAGGCACGCCCTCGTCGACGAGGCCCGCCTGCGACAGCGATAGATCACCCGGCCGGCTCCCAGCGGACGGCCCCGCGGACCACGCGGGGCCGCCATCCGTCGACAGCGGCGCCGCGCTGCAGCGCGTCGGCGTTGGCCCGCAACAGGTCCAGGTAGGACGGCCGGTGTGAAGGGCCGACGCCCGCACCCCCGTCGTCCCACCCGTCGACCCACCGGACGTCGCCCACGACGGAGTCGATCACAGCGTAGATCCGGTTCTCGTCGTTCTCGGGGTAGAGCAGGAACGGGATCATCCTGCCGTTCCAGTACTCCGCGCGCGGGTCGTCACCCTCCACCATGTCCCCCCTGCACATCGACCGCCAGCCGTCGCGGATCTCCCTGATGCCGAGTCCCACGCCCTTGTCGGGGCCGAGGGGCATGCCGCCGTTGTGCCGCAGGAGGGAGGCGCGCAGGTCGTCCGGGAACCGCAGGCCGGTCTGCGACTCGGCGACGGCGATGGTGCGCGCCCTGCCGGGACCGCGTAGCGAGGCGTAGGTGACAGGGGCGTTGCGCCTGAGCCAGCGCTCGAGGCGCCGCCACTGCGCGTCGACCTGGCGCTTCACCTGAGGGTCGAGCGGCCTGACGACCACGGCGCGCCGCTCGGGCGCGCAGGCGGGGTCGGGCGTGGGCGCGATCGCCGGCGACGGCGACGGCGACGGCGTGGGGACGTCGGCGATGGACGGCTCGGGCGCGTGACCCTGCTCGGCCGTACCGGATCGGGCGCGCATGCTCACCAACTGCTCGCGCTCCTTCTCCGCCTCCCCCGCCGAGGTGATCGCCGCGACCGTGCCGACGCCGGCCACCAGCAGGCCGAGGATCAACCCCGCCAGCAGGCCGTTGAGGAAGCGGCTGACAGGGCGCCGGTGGTAACGCTCGAGGTCCTCCGGAGTGGGACGGCCGAGCACCGGCTCCCGCACGGGAGCAGACGGCGAGGTCCTTCTGTCGATCCTGATCGCGATCGCGGCGAGCACGACGGCGATCAGCGCCATCCGCAGGAGCTTGAGCACGCGCGGCACCCTACCGGACCCACCCGGGGACCGGCTCGGCGGAGATCACCGACGGCCGCCGCGCTCGCTCACCGGGCTCCGGCGCGCCGCCCTTCCGCCGATTCCCGCGGTGCGACCTCGGGCGACGTCGTACGGGCGCGGCGGCGTAGCCGTACCACGACAGCCGTCAGGATCGCGGCGGTCAGCGCGTGCCGTACAAGCTTCACCACGCCGGGCACACTATCCCGAACCGATACAGTCGTGTGCATGGAATTCCGTCACCTCGGCCGCAGCGGTCTCCTGGTCAGCGAGATCAGCTACGGCAACTGGATCACCCATGGCTCCCAGGTCGAGGAGGAGGCCGCGAACGAATGCGTGAAGGCCGCCCTCGACGAGGGGATCACGACCTTCGACACCGCGGACGTCTACGCGGGCACGCGCGCCGAGGAGGTGCTCGGCAGGGCGCTGAAGGGCGTCAGGCGCGAGTCGCTGGAGATCTTCACCAAGGTCTACTGGCCCACGGGCCCCGGCCCCAACGACCGCGGACTGTCGCGCAAGCACATCACCGAGTCGATCAACGGTTCGCTGCGCCGCCTGCAGACCGACTACGTCGATCTCTACCAGGCCCACCGCTTCGACTACGCGACGCCGCTCGAGGAGACCCTCAAGACCTTCGACGACCTCGTACGGCAGGGCAAGGTCCTCTACGTCGGCGTCAGCGAGTGGAACGCCGACCAGATCGCCCAGGCGCTGAAGATCGCCGACGAGATGGGCTTCGACCGGATCGTGTCGAACCAGCCGCAGTACAACGCCATCTGGCGGGTCATCGAGTCGGAGATCGTGCCGCTGAGCGAGAAGGAGGGCGTCAGCCAGATCGTCTGGTCGCCCATCGCCCAGGGCGTGCTGACCGGCAAGTACCTGCCCGGCCAGGCCGTTCCCGCGGGCTCGCGCGCCACGGACGAGACCGGCGCCAAGATGATCGACAGGTTCATGAACGACGACGTGCTGACCCGCGTCCAGGACCTCAAGCCGATCGCCGCCGATCTCGGCCTGTCCATGGCCCAGCTCTCGATCGCGTGGGTGCTGCAGAACCCGAACGTCGCCAGCGCCATCGTCGGGGCCTCCAGGCCCGAGCAGGTGCGCGACAACGTCAAGGCGGCAGGCGTCAAGCTCGACGCCGAGGTGCTCAAGAAGATCGACGACGTGCTCGGCCCGATCATCGAGCGCGACCCGGCCAAGACGATCTCCCCGGCCACCCGGCCATAGCGGTTACGCATGAAACGAAAAACCCCTTGGTTCCCAAGGGGTTTTTTCATTCACTCCGTTCGCAACGACATTCCCGCATATTCAACCCGGTCTTCGTCGAGCAGAGCCACTTGCTCGACCCCCGATTCCAGCAGGTCACGATAGTTCTCACCAAGCCACGACTCGGCGTCGGCCTGGCTGGGGAAAACCTCGCGCGGCAAGGGGCGGTCGGTCACCTCACCACCATTTGCGTTTTCATAACGCCAGCGCCATGTCATGCCATACGCTCCTTTTCCGCGGGATCGCCCGAGCTCACATCGGCACCCGCACCATACCCCTGGAGCATGGAGGTTGATCGATGCTGCGCGCATTAGGGCTCGCCTGCGCGGCGGCCCTGCTCGTTTCCGCTCCTGCCTTCGCCGACCCCGCCCCCGGCGCGCCTGATCCGAACGCCGCCCGCCTGTGGAGCTACTGGCAGAGCGACGGCACCGCGTGGCTGTCGGGCCAGGCGGACGCCGCGGTACGCGACGGCTCGGTGATCGGCTGGCGCTTCGCCGCGGCCCCCGACGGCTCGGCCGCCGAATCCCCCGGCGGCGAACTGCCGGCGTTCGACCAGATCTGCGGCAAGGAGCCCGCCGCCTCCGGCCACCAGCGCGTGGCCCTCGTGATCGACTTCGGCGACACCGGCACCGACGCCTACCCGGGCGAGCGCCCACCCGCTCCCGTCACCACGTGCGTGGCAGGGGCGGAAGGCGCCACGGGGATGCAGGCGCTCGCCCTGGCCGCCAGGGTGCGCGCCGAGTCCTCTGGAACGGTCCTCGCGGTCAACGACTACCCCGCCAGGGCGAAGGGCGGCGCCGCCCCTGCCCCCTCACCCGCCCAGGATGGAGGGCCGCCGGTGCTGTGGATCGCGGGCGGCGTGGCCGCCGTCGCGATCGTGGGCGGCGGGGTGCTGGTGGCCCGCCGCTCCCGTGGGCGTGCCACGCTGTGAGGCGTGCTTGTCAGGTTCATCGGTACGGCGGGGCGCGACGGCTGGCCCTCGCCCGGGTGTTCGTGCGTCTCGTGCGCGGGACTGCCGCCGGGTTGGCGCGCGCCCCTGCGGGTGGAGATCGACGGCGTGCTGACGCTGGGGGACGACGCGCCTCCCCCCGGCTACGAGGCCGAGGGAGCACTCGTCGTCGCACCTGACGGCTCCCGGCTCCTCGACCTGTCCCGTGCCCCCGCCTCTGCCGAGAGGTACGGCACCGCCTCCGACGAGCGCGACGGCACCACCGCGCCGCCCCCACCGGGATCCCCTCACCCGACGGCCCCCTCGCAGGGACCCCCTCCCCCCACGGCACCGCTCGACCCGGGCCCCCCTCGACCCGCCGCGCCCGCCACCCCGGCGCCCTCTCCACTCACCGCGCGCGCCACCTCAGGAGACCCTCACCAGACCACACCACTCGACCCGGGATCCCCTCGACCCGCCGCGCCCGCCACCCCGGGCCCCCCTCTTCCCACCGCGCCCGCCACTCCAGGAGACCCTCGCCAGACGACACTCGACCCGGAGGAGCAGCGGCGGGCCACGCCGCTCGACCCTGGGCCGCCAGGACCCGCGGCGGCTCCTTCGACGGGCACCGCTCTCCCGACGCCCGTGAACGACACCTCCCCGGCGTGCGACCTCGTGCTGGTGGACCTGCTCGACGACCCCTCCGTCCTCGGCGACCTGCGAAGGCGCGGGATCGTCACCGCCGCCACCCACGTCGTCGCCGTCGGGCTCGACCATCGCGTCAGGTCGGAGTCCGAACTCGCCAGGCGGCTCGCGCTGTGGGGGGCGCGGGCCGTACCGGACGGGACCGTCGTGGACACCGCCCACGCTCCCCCACCCACCCCGGCCCCGCCACGACGGACGCTGCTGCTGGGCGGCTCGCGCTCGGGCAAGTCCGACGAGGCCGAGCTGCGGCTGGCGGCCGAGCCCCACGTCACCTACCTCGCCACGGGACCCTCGGGCCACGGCGACCCCGAGTGGGCGGCGCGGGTGGCCGCCCACCGCGCCAGACGGCCCGCCCACTGGTCGAGCGAGGAGACCACCGAACTGGCCGAGGCGATCGACCGCGCCACGACGCCGCTGCTGGTCGACGGACTCGGGACGTGGCTGGCGGCGATGTTCGATGAGGCCGGCGCGTGGGAGGAGCCTTCGCGTCGCGACGAGGTGGTACGGCGCTGCGACGAGCTGGTGGAGGCCTGGCGCTCGACCCGCCAGCGGATCGTCGCGGTGTCGGACGAGGTGGGGCTCGGCGTCGTCCCCTCCACTTCCAGCGGGCGGGCCTTCCGGGACGCGCTCGGCCGCCTGAACCAGCGTCTGGCCGCCGAGTCGGAGGACGTCACGCTCGTCGTGGCCGGACGCCTGCTCCCCCTCACCTGACGTCCGTTCCGCCCACCACGCGGGTTCGGCGACCCGAGCGCCGGAGGTTCCGGCCGGACGTAGAGAGGCTGACCCGGGCGCGGGGTCCCGGGCGGACGCAGAGAGGCTAAGCCGAGCGCTGGGAGTTCCGGGCCAACGTGGAGCGGCGAACCCGAGCGCCGGAGGTTCCGGCCGGACGTAGAGGCTGAGCCGGGCGCGGGGTTCCGGGCGGACGTGGAGCGGCGCACCCGAGCGCTGGGAGTCCCGGGCGGACGTGGAGGACCGGGGTGCTAGAGACGGACCGGGGTGCTAGAGACGGACCGGGGTGCTAGAGGCGGGGGTGCGGACGGCGCGGGCCGACCAGCGGCCGTCGAGCCGGTCCACGCGGAGCTCGCGGCCGAAGCACTCCGACAGCGCAGACGCGGTCAGGGTCTCCTCGACCGGGCCCGCCGCCAGGATGCGGGTGTCCCGCATGAGCAGCGCGTGCGTGGTCGTGGCCGGGACCTCCTCCAGGTGGTGTGTGACGGTCACCGTCGTCAGCCCGTCGCGCCCCGCGAGGTCCTCGATCGAGGTGATGAGGTCCTCTCGGGCGGGGAAGTCCAGCCCGGCGAACGGCTCGTCCAGCAGCAGGATCGCCGGGTCCGCCATGAGCGCCCTCGCCACCCTGATCCTGGCCCGCTCCCCCTGCGAGCACACCACGAACAGCCGGTCGGCCAGATCCTTGCAACCCATCTCGGCCAGCAGCGCGTGGGCCCTGTCGTGCTCGGCCTCGCCGTACCGGTCCCAGAGCGGCGCGCTCGTGCCCGTGTGCCCGGTGAGGACCACGGTGTGCGCGGTCGCGGCCTCCTCCTCCAGCAGCGCCTCGTCCACCAGGCGCTGGCTCGCCGCGACCAGGCCGATGTCCCTGCGCAGCTCGCGGAGGTCCACCCGGCCCATCCGGCGGCCGAGGATGGTGACGGCGCCCTCGCTGGGATGCCGTACGGCGGCGGCCAGCGACAGCAGGGTGGTCTTGCCCGCCCCGTTGGGACCGAGGATCACCCAGTGCTGACCGTAGGCGACCTGCCAGTCGATCCCGGCCAGCAGTGTCTTGCCGACCACCCTGACACCGACACCTTCGAGTTCCACGGCGTGCATCCGGACACCCTAACGACCAGCCGGGCGTGCCTTCTCCCCGGGTCCGCTTCGAGCGGTCACCACCGCCGCAGTCGTGCTCTTCCCCGCGCGGGCTTCGGGCCGCCGCCCCGCCGCCGCACTCGGGCTCTTTTCCGAGTCCGCCTCGGGCCACTCCGATCGCCACCCGACGGCCCGCTGTCCGGATCCGCATCGGGCCCCTTCAGCGTTCCCGAGCCCGCTTCGGGTCGCCGGCACCGGCTCCTGACGGTTCCGAGGAGCCGGTTCCACGAGACGCACCCGAGGCGAGGCGTCGCGGAGTCCTGGGGATGGCGAGTGGCCGCCGAGGGCCCCGGCTGACGCCGGCATGGCGGCTCGTGGTCGAGGCGAGGGACGAGACGGGCCCCGCTTGGGTCCGCAGCAGCTGATGGTGTCGGAGGCCGGGGCCGGCAGCGGGGAGGCGTGCATGGAGAGCGAAGGCAAGCGGCCAGGAGGCGGTGACAGCGGAGAGCGAAGGCAGACAGCCCGGAGTGCGATGACAGCGGAGAGCGAAAGGCAGACAGCCCGGAGTGCGATGACAGCGGAGAGCCGGAGCACGCGGCCGTGGCGATCGAGGGTGGTGGTGGGCGGGCGCGAGCGGCCAGAAGAGGGTGGCGGTGGAGGGTGGGGGCAGGCGGCCGGGGCGAGGCAGGGCGAGGGGCGGGTTGGGGCCGAGAGGACGGGGGTGGTGAACGTAGGATCGACGGCCATGACCGGGTGGGCGGACGGGGTGCGGTTCGCGGTGGGGACGTTGAGCGTCTTCCCCGTCAGGGTGGATCGGGTCGACCGTGAGGTGGCAGGGCGGGCGATGGTCCTCGCGCCGCTGGCCGGGCTGGTGCTCGGGGCCGTCAGCTGCCTGCCGCTGGCCCTGCCCGGCTCGGAGTTGCTCGGGGCGGCGCTGGCGCTGGGTCTGCTCGCGTTGCTGACCAGGGGCCTGCACCTGGACGGGCTCGCGGACCTGGCGGACGGGCTGGGGAGCGGCAGGCCCGCCGCTCAAGCCCTGGATGTGATGAAAAAGTCGGATATCGGGCCGTTCGGGGTTGTCACCCTGGTCTTCACGCTGATCGTGCAGTGCGCGGCGCTGGCAGAGGCCGGCCCCGTGGCACTGGTCGCGGCCTGCGTGACCGGGCGGCTGGCCCTGACGTGGGCCTGTACGCCGGGTGTGCCGTCCGCGCGGCCCGGCGGGCTCGGCGCCATGGTGGCGGGCACCGTACGGCGGGGCGCGGCGCTCGTCGCCACCCTGGTCGTGCTGTCGGCGGCCGTCCTCGCGGGAGCTGCAGGGGCCGGGCCTGCGGGAGGGGGGTTCGTCCTCCCACTGGCCGTGCTCGCCGGGTTGGGGGTGGCGACCGGGTTGCTGGCGCACGCCGTACGGAGGCTCGGCGGCGTCACGGGAGACGTGCTGGGCGCGCTCGTCGAGACGGCCGCCACCACCGTGCTCGTCGTATGCGCGGTGTTCAGCTGACCGGCTGCGCCTGCCGTACCGGGGACAGCTTGAACACCACGGCCGTGATGACGGCCAGCACCGCCCATCCGACGAGACCGGTGATGCCGGCGAGGACGGTGTTGGGCGGGTCGGCCGCGTCGCCGAGCAGGAGGGCGAGGGAGGCGGCCGGGTTGAGCGCCGCGTGGCCGATCACGGCGGGCCAGAGGCTGCCCGTGCGCAGGCGCAGCCAGCCGAACAGCATCCCGGCCAGCACGCAGAACCCTACGAAGAGCACGGCGGCCCACGGGCCGATGGAAGGGTAGTTGTAGCCGAGGGCGGTCGCGGGCGCGTGCCAGAGCCCCCAGATCACGCCGGAGAGCACCAGCCCGCCGAAGACCCCGCGCGATGCGACCAGTTGGGGCAGCAGCCATCCGCGCCAGCCCCACTCCTCCCCCAGCATCGGGATGATGTTGAGTATCGGCAACAGCAGGGTCGAGGCCAGGAGCTGAACGACCAGTGCGGTGTGCGGGTCGGCCGAGGACCCGAGCATCGAGGTGAAGATGCTGAGGCGGTCGAGGTCGAGGGAGACCAGGCCGAGCGCCGCGGTCAGGGCGAGCGTGCCGTACACGACCAGGGGGACGGCCGCCCACGTGACCAGCAGCAGTCCGACGGTGCGGCGCGGGTGCTCACCGAACGTGAGGCCGGTCTGCCTGGCCCATGCGCGGAACGGTGTGCGCCTGGCCAGCCATACGGCGAGCACGCCGACACCGGGTGTGAACATCATGAGCCCGATCAGCGGGCCGAACAGCGGATCGGCCAGTCCTTCGCCGAGCCACAGAGGTGACGCGGCCAGCCACGCTGTGCCGAAGGTGACCAGGAGGAAGAGCGCCATCACGCGCCGACCCTTTCGTCGATGAGGGCGTTGAGCAGGGCCGCGCCGCGCGCGGCGTCGTCGATGCTGACGAGGAGCTGGCCGCCGGAGCGGTAGCGCAGGACGAGGCAGTCGCCGCCGCGCAGCATGATCGCCGCGGCTCCGGGGACGCCGCGGATGCCCCAGCCGCCCACCTGGCTCGGGAAGCGCTGCTCCGACCAGGCGCGCTCGATCTTGGACAGCCTGATCCTGCGGACCGGCCAGCCGAGCGGCCCGAAGCCGATGGCGACGCCGTCCTCGGTGATCCGCACGGTGACGGAGGAGGTCAGCAGGCCGCACACGAGCACGAGGGCGGCCACGCCGAACAGCGGCCCGCCCGCGCCCGGCATCAGCCCCGCGAGCGTGAGGGCGCCGAAGGCCACCGTCAGCAGCGCCGAGCCCGCGGTGACCGCGACCAGCCACAGGTTGGACACGCGGCTGACCCACACCGAGCGCTGGCCCGGGCGCAGCCGTAGCCTCGGCGGCGCCTCGCCCTCGGGCGTGGCCTGGTCGGGCTCGCCCCTGAAGAGGAAGCCCGCGAGGATGCCGCCCGCGGCCGCCACGGCCAGGACGGCCACGACGTCCCATCCGAGGCTCTTGGCCTGGGTCCACACCGGGACGTCGAGGTTGGCGGACATGATCGACAGCTCCGCGCCGACGACGAACAGGCCCCAGCCGAACAGGGTTCCCCACCAGTAGGCGCGGCTCAGCCGCCGGTCGAAGGCCGTGCCGTGGAGCGCGATCCCCACCATGACCGCAAGGACGACGACCGCCATGGCGACGCTGAACAGCAGGTTCTGTGTGAAGGACATGCTGCCGTCGGGCACGGAGCCGCTCCAGTGAGTGGCGAGCGGGTCCGGCAACCTGTCGCGCAGGGAGAGGGGGACCGCCACGAGGACGGCGGAGACGGTCAGTCCCCACGCCCCCGCGGCGAGCAGCGCGCGGTTCCTGCTGGTCATGGCAGCTCCTTCAGTACGTCGATGAGGTCGTCGCGGCTGTAGCCGTACCTCTTCGCCTCCTCGAGCAGCTCGCGCGCCCGCTGGACGATGAGCGCGCGGCCGGTCGGGACCCCGGCCACGCTCACCCCCCGGCCCCGCCTGAACTCCAGCAGGCCTTCGTCGCGGAGGTCGCGCAGCGCGCGCAGCACGGTGTTGGCGTTGATGCCGAGCGCGTCTGCGAGGTCCTTGGCCGGCGGGAGGCGATCGCCTGCCTGGTAGGAGCCCTCGCCTATGGCGCGCCTGATCGCCCCTGCCACCTGTTCGTGCAGGGGCCGGGGATCGTTGAGATCGAGCGTGAGCAACATGGTGCTAATGACAATAGCATCATTTTTCGGCACCGTATTGGTAGGATGAACCCCTGTTTATGAATAAGCTGCCAACCGTGGATAGCATCGGTCTACGTGACCACTGTGCGGCTGAACTCAGCAGATCCCGTCTCGTTCGACACCGACGCCCTGGTCGTCGGTTTCCTGTCAGGTTCCGAGGGCCCGCGCCCCACCGCGAAGGGCCTCGACGCCGCCTTCGACGGCAAGCTGGCCGCGTCTCTGAACGCCGTCGGCTTCGCGGGAAAGCCGGGTGAGGTGGCCAAGGTCCCCACGTTCGGCGCCATCACCGCGCCGCTGCTGGTCGCCGTCGGACTCGGCGAGTCCGCCGACCTCGAGGGGCTGCGCCGCGCCGCGGGCACGGCCGTCCGCTCTCTCGCCGGTACGGCACGCGCCGCCCTCACGCTGCCCTCCGCCTCCGCGCAGGAGGCCGAGGCGGTCGCGCTCGGCGGCCTCCTGGGCGCCTACGACTACGCCAGGTACCGCACCAACGGTGAGCAGAAGGTCCCTGTCGGCGAGCTGGTCGTGCTGACCGCCGCCGAGGGCTCGGCCGAGCGCGTCGCGGTCGTGGCGGACGCCGTCACCCTGGTGCGCGACCTGGTCAACACCCCGCCCATGGACCTGTGGCCGGCGAAGTTCGCCGAGATCGCCGAGCAGGAGGGCGCCAAGGCCGGCCTCAGCGTCGAGGTGCTCGACGAGAAGCAGCTCAAGGACGGCGGCTACGGCGGCATCATCGGCGTCGGCCAGGGCTCGGCCAACCCGCCGCGCCTGGTCCGGCTGTCCTACACCCACCCCGAGGCGAGCCAGACGCTGGCCTACGTCGGCAAGGGCATCACGTTCGACTCCGGCGGCCTGTCGCTGAAGCCGTCGGCCGCCATGGACTGGATGAAGTCCGACATGGGCGGCGCGGGCGCGGTGTTCGGCGCCCTCGTCGGCATCGCCCGCCTCGGCCTCAAGGTGAACGTCGTCGGCTACCTCTGCCTGGCCGAGAACCTGCCCAGCGGCACCGCGACCCGCCCCTCCGACGTGCTGACCAGCTACAGCGGCAAGACCGTCGAGGTGCTCGACACCGACGCCGAAGGCCGCCTGGTCCTCATGGACGGCATCGCCCGCGCGGTCGAGGACGACCCCGACCTCATCGTCGACGTCGCCACCCTGACCGGCGCCCAGATCGTCGCCCTCGGCTGGCGTACGGCGGGCGTCATGTCCAACGAGGACGACGTCCGCGAACTCGTGGTCTCCGTCGCCGACGAGGCGGGCGAGGGCGCGTGGGGCATGCCGCTGCCCGAGGAGCTGCGCAAGGGCCTCGACTCGCCGATCGCCGACATCGCCAACCTCCAGCCCGAGCGCTGGGGCAGCATGCTCGCCGCGGGCATCTTCCTGAAGGAGTTCGTGCCGGAGGGCAGGCGCTGGGCGCACATCGACATGGCGGGGCCCGCCTTCAACAAGGGCGAGCCGCACGGCTACACGCCGAAGGGCGGTACGGGCGCCATCACCCGCACCCTCATCGGACTGGCCGAGAGGGCCGCAACGGGCCTTAACAAGTGAAAAGATGACGGCATCACCATCCGACAAGGAGCTTTCCTGTGGCCTACGACATCGTCGTCCTAGGTGGCGGTAGCGGCGGCTACGCCTGCGCACTGCGGGCGGCAGAGCTGGGCAAGACGGTCGCGCTGATCGAGAAGGACAAGATCGGCGGCACCTGCCTCCACCGCGGCTGCATCCCCACCAAGGCCCTGCTGCACTCGGCCGAGATCGCCGACGAGACCCGTGAGAGCGAGGCGTACGGCGTCAAGGCCCGCTTCGACGGCATCGACGTCCCCGGCGTCCACGCCTTCAAGGACAAGATCGTCACCCGGGCGTGGAAGGGCGTGCAGGGCCTGCTCAAGTCTGCGGGCGTCACGATCGTCGAGGGTGAGGGCAGGCTCGTCGGTCCCAACCGCGTCCAGGTGGGCGCCGAGGTCTACGAGGGCGCCAGCATCGTCCTGGCCACGGGCAGCGCGCCGAAGTCGCTGCCCGGCCTGGAGATCGACGGCGAGCGGATCATCACCAGCGAGCACACGCTGAAGATGGACCGCGTGCCCACCTCGGTCATCGTGCTCGGCGGCGGCGTCATCGGCGTGGAGCTGGCCAGCGTCTACCGCTCCTTCGGAGCCGAGGTCACCATCGTCGAGGCCCTGCCCCACCTGCTTCCCGCCGAGGAGGAGTCGAGCTCCAAGCTGCTGGAGCGCGCCTTCCGCCGCAGGGGCATCAAGTACGAGCTGGGTGTCTTCTTCGACAGCGTCAAGACCACCGACACCGGCGTGGTCGTCACGCTGGCCAACGGCAAGACCCTCGACGCGGAGCTGCTGCTGGTGGCCGTGGGCCGCGGCGCGGTGAGCGCGGGCATGGGCTTCGAGGAGCAGGGCGTCGCGATCGAGCGCGGCACCGTGGTCGTCGACGAGCACTGCCAGACCGGCGTGCCCGGCGTCTACGCGATCGGCGACCTGATCCCCACCCCGCAGCTGGCCCACGCAGGCTTCGCCGAGGGCATCATGGTGGCCGAGCACATCGCGGGCCTCAACCCGCCGCCGATCGACTACGACGGCGTGCCGCGCATCACCTACTCCGACCCCGAGGTCGCCTCGGTGGGCATCACCTCCAAGCAGGCGGCGGAGCGGGGCATCGAGATCGTCGAGCAGGTCTACGACCTGGCCGGCAACCCCAAGAGCCAGATTCTCGGCACCGCGGGGGCCGTCAAGGTGCTGGCCCAGAAGGACGGCCCTGTCGTGGGCGTCCACATGGTCGGCCGCCGCATCGGCGAGCTCGTCACCGAGGGCCAGCTGATCTACAACTGGGAGGCGCTCCCCGCGGAGGTCGCCCAGCTGATCCACGCTCACCCGACCCAGTCCGAAGCCATGGGCGAGGCCATGCTGGCGCTGGCCGGCAAGCCCCTGCACGTCCACAACTAAGAACTCGAGGAAGACATACCCATGCCGGTCTCCGTACAGATGCCCCAGCTCGGCGAGAGCGTGACCGAGGGCACGGTAACCCGTTGGCTGAAGAAGGAGGGCGAGCGCGTCGAGGCCGACGAGCCGCTCCTCGAAGTGTCGACCGACAAGGTCGACACCGAGATCCCGTCGCCGTCGGCGGGCGTCCTGACCAAGATTGTCGTCGCCGAGGACGAGACCGTCGAGGTCGGCGCCGAGCTTGCGATCATTGACGAGAACGGTACGGCCGGCGCCGCCGCTCCCGCTCCGGAGGCCGCGGCCGCTCCTGAGCCCGAGCCTGAGCCCGAGCCCGCCCCTGCCTCCTCGATCCCGCAGCCCGCGCCGGCTCCGGCCGCCGCCCCGGCCCCGGCCCCTGCTCCCGCCGCAGCTCCGGCTCCCGCGCCCGCCCAGGCCCCCGCGCCTTCGCCGATCGCGACGACGCCCGCCGCCGCGCCGAGCCCGCTGCCGTCCTCGGGCGACAGCCCCTACGTCACGCCGCTGGTGCGCAAGCTCGCCAACGAGCACGGGGTGGACCTCGACTCGCTGACCGGCACCGGCGTCGGTGGCCGTATCCGCAAGCAGGACGTGCTCGAGGCCGCCAAGACCCGGCGCGACCAGGCCGCTCCTGCCCCGGCCGCCCAGGCCCCCGCGCCCGCCCAGGCCGCGCCCGCCGCCGCTGCCCCCGCCGCCCAGGCCGCTCCGGCCGCCGCGGCCCAGGCTCCGGTGGCCGCCGCGCCCGAGGCGGTCCAGGTCGACACCACGCTGCGTGGCCGTACCGAGAAGATGTCGCGCCTGCGTCAGACCATCGCCAAGCGCATGGTCGAGTCGCTGCAGACCGCGGCCCAGCTCACCTCGGTCGTCGAGGTCGACGTGACCAAGATCGCCAAGCTGCGCGCGAAGGCCAAGGACGACTTCTTCCGCCGCGAGGGCGTCAAGCTGACCTTCACGCCGTTCTTCGCGATGGCCGCGGTCGAGGCGCTCAAGCAGCACCCGAAGCTCAACGCCACGATCAACAACGAGACCAACGAGGTGACCTACTTCGACGTCGAGAACCTCGGCGTCGCGGTCGACACCGAGCGGGGTCTGCTCGCGGCGGTCGTGCACAGCGCCGGTGACCTCAACCTGGCCGGCCTGGCCAGGAAGATCACCGACGTGGCCGAGCGCACCCGCGACAACAAGGTGACGCCCGACGAGCTCACCGGCGGCACGTTCACGCTGACCAACACCGGCAGCCGCGGCGCGCTGTTCGACACGCCGATCCTGAACCAGCCGCAGGTCGGCATGCTCGGCACCGGCGCGGTCGTCAAGCGGCCCGTCGTGCTCGACACGCCGGAGGGCGAGGTCATCGCGGTCAGGTCGATGGTGTACCTGGCGCTGACCTACGACCACCGTCTGGTCGACGGGGCCGACGCGGCGCGCTTCCTCACGACGATCAAGCGTCGTCTCGAGGAGGGCCGCTTCGAGGCACAGCTGGGCCTCGCGTAACGCCCTGCCGTTCAGGCTCGTGATGCGGGCGCCCGCGGAGACTCTCCGCGGGCGCCCGCCCGCGTTCGAGGCGGGTCGCGACCGGTCCGTTCGTGACCGATCCGTTCGTGACCGCTCGCGCCGGTCCGTTCGTGATCGATCCGTTCGCGGCCGGTTCGCATCGGTCCACCGGTTCGCGCCGGTCTGTTCGCGGTTCGGTTCGTTCGCGGCCGGTTCGTTCGCCCGGTCCTTCGACTGCCGTCGCGACGTCGCCCCTCCACGGGCGCGGGATCGAGGTCGCGGCGCCCCTTCCGCGTAGGGTGGGAGGATGGCGATCATCGTGACGGGCTCCTCGGGTCTGCTCGGCAGGGCGCTGGTCGGCGCGCTCACCGAAGAAGGAGAGCAGGTCGTCCGGCTGGTACGGCGCCCGCCCGCGAGCGGCGACGAGTCGCTCTGGGAGCCCGAGAAGGGCCTCGTCGACCGGGAGGTGCTGGAAGGCGCCCAGGCGGTGGTGCATCTGGCGGGCGCGGGGCTCGGCGAGCACCGATGGAGCGACGCCTACCGGCGGGAGATCGTCGACAGCAGGGTGGCAGGGACCAGGACGCTGGTCACGGCGCTGAAGGGGCTGAACAGGCCGCCCGAGGTGCTGCTGTCCGCCTCTGGAGCGGGCTTCTACGGCGACACGGGCGACAGGGTGACCGACGAGAGCGGCCCGCGCGGTGAGGGTTTCCTCGCGGAGCTGTGCGAGCGCTGGGAGGCCGAGGCGAGAAGGGCCGAGCAGGCGGGTATCAGGACCGCCCAGCTCAGGACCGCGATCACGCTGTCGGCCCATGGCGGGGCACTGGAGCGGATGCTGCCGGTCTTCCGGCTGGGGCTCGGCGCGCCGCTGGGCTCGGGCGGGCAGTGGTGGGCGTGGATCTCGCTCGACGACTGGGTCCGCGCCGCGCTCCACATCCTGCGGAACCGGGACATCGAGGGACCGGTGAACGTCGCCGCGCCCGAGCCCGTGACCAACAAGGAGTTCACCAGGGCGCTGGGCCGGGCGCTGAAGAAGCCGACGATGCCGATCGCCGTGCCGGGATTCGCGTTGCGGACGGGGCTGGGCGGTTTCGCCGACGAAGGGTTGCTGATCGGACAGCGTGCCGTCCCGTCGAAACTGCTTGACAGCGAGTTCCGGTTCCTGCATCCGACCCTCGACGAGGCGCTGGCGGCCGTACTCTAGTGAGCCATTCGTCCGACTCACCGTGGGGGGTAGCACAATGACCAGGTCAGGGCAGTCCCATATCCTCGCCATCGGCGGCGGATCCTTCAAGGCGACCGAGCGCTACGGCTTCCTGCAGGCCAGCCCGCTGTTGCGTTACGCACTCGATCTCACAGGGCAGGACAGGCCCAAGCTCGGCCTGCTCGCCACCGCGACGGGTGACGACGCGGACTGGCTGCTGAAGATGTACGGCGCCTTCGCCGGTTGGGACGTCGAGGTGAGCCATCTGACGGTCTTCCCGATGCCCAATGTCGAGGACCCGAAGGCGTGGATGCTCGACCAGGACATGATCTATGTCAGTGGCGGGAGCGTGGCCAACCTGGCGGCGTTGTGGCGCCTGCACGGCCTTGACGAGGCCTTCGAGGAGGCGTGGCGGTCGGGTGTGGTGCTGGCCGGGCAGAGCGCGGGCGCGCTGTGCTGGCATGTCGGCGGCAACACCGACTCCTTCGGCCCGCGGTTGCGGGTGTGGGCCGAAGGCCTGGCGCTGCTGCCCTACTCGTGCGGCGTCCACTACAACTCCGACCCGCAGCGCAGGCAGCTGCTGCACGAGTCGGTGGCCGCGGGCGAGCTGCCCGACGGCTACGCCGCCGACGAGGGCGTGGGCCTGCACTACGTGGGCACCGAGTTCATCCAGGCGGTCACCGTCGACCCCGCGGGCTACGCCTACCGGGTGGAGCACGACGGCGCGGGCGGCGTGAAGGAGTTCAGGATCGAGCCGAGGCTGCTCACCGCGTGATCCGCTGACGGCGGGAGGCGCGTCCCACGGGTCCGCGATGACGTGGCCGGGCACGGCCATGGGAGGTCATTGCGGTCCCGTGGTCGTTTCTTGTGAGTAACCTTTATCTGTGGCGAAGCTGACGATTGTCCGTCTTGGTGTGGACGTGCCGTACGAGCAGGCGTGGGCACTCCAAAGACGCGTCCACGCCCACAGGGTCGCAGGCACTCTCGGCGACACCGCGCTGTTGCTGGAGCACGCGCCGGTCTACACGGCGGGAAGGCGCACGGCGGCGCACGAGCGGCCCGCCGACGGCACCCCCGTCGTCGACGTCGACAGGGGCGGCCGCATCACCTGGCACGGGCCCGGTCAGCTCGTCGGATACCCGATCATGCGGGTGGGCGACGTAGGCGCCTACGTGCACGCGCTCGAAGAGGCGATGATCCAGATCTGTGCCGACTTCGGCGTCAGCGTGCACAGGGTCGAGGGGCGCAGCGGCGTCTGGGTGCGCGACGAGGGCGGCCCCGAACGCGCCCTGGGCGCGGTCGGCATCAGGATCGTCGGCGGCGTCACGATGCACGGCTTCGCGCTCAACTGCGCCAACGACCCGAGCTGGTTCAACAGGATCGTGCCGTGCGGCATCACCGACGCGGGGGTCACCTCGCTGTCGCAGGAGTCGGGACGGCGCATCGTGGTCGACGAGGTCATGCCGTACGCGGAGAAGCGCCTGGCCGAGGCGCTGGAGGCGGAGCCGCAGGACATGCACGAGGAGGACCTTCTCCAAGCGGTGGCGAAACTGCGGTGAAATCGGGATGAGCCGCTCCTAGTATCGGCGGCATGCGAAGGAGCGCCGCTCTCGTCCTATCCCTCACTGTCCATGCGCTGACCCTCGGTTTCTTCGTGCTCGGCGTGTCGACCGTCGTCAACAGCTCGGCGCCGCTTCTGTCCTGGCTGCTCGGCATCCTGCTGGTGGCGATCGGGGTGCTGCTGCGCCCGCGGCTGGGCCGCCTGCCCGCCGACGCCGAGGTGCTCGAGCCTGCCGCCGCGCCCATGCTGTTCGGCGTGTCCGCGCGCGTCGCCGACGAGGTGGGCGTGCCCAGGCCGGCCAAGGTGGCGGTGATGGATCTGGCCACGGCCGCCGGCTACGTGCGGCTCGGCGTGCGCAGGACCCCCGCGCTGGTCGTGGGCCTGCCGCTGTGGCTGACGCTGTCGCCGAGGCAGCGGGTGACGCTGCTGGCGAGCGCCTACGCGAGCGCGGAGACCCTCGACGGGCTGATCGTCGCAGGGGCGCTGTCGACGCTCGGCGAGTGGCGTCACACGCTGCTCGGCTCCGAGCCGTTGAGCGCGCGCAGGGAGGCGGATCTCACGATGGCGATGTCGCTGGGCGCGTGGAGCCCGAGCAGCTCCTACAACGCGGCGGGCGTGCTCGGCCGGATCGTCGGCAGGGTCCTCGGCTGGCCGGTGCTGGTGCTGGAGCACGTGCTGAGGCGGCTGGCCCCCTCGGGCGACCCCCGCGCGGCGGCCAGGCGGCGGGCTCTCATGCTGCGGGCGGTGAGCGAGGACGACCTGGCCGAGCTGGAGGAGCTGGTCGCCGGCCGCAGCTATCTGGCGCCGATGCAGGCGGCGGTGCTGCGCGGGGAGAGCGTGGAGGAGATCAGGCAGGCGGCGCTGACGAGGTCCAGGCTGGCCGACGACGGGGTGCTCACCTCCGCGCCCGGTTCGCGGCTGCTGGAAGCGGCCGAGTCGGCGGTCATCGACTCCGAGCTGAGCAGGCACTACGCAAGAGCGGCACGCGGGTTCGGTCTCATAAGTTGAGCGACGTAAGCTTTAACGGTGACCGTTGCTCCTGAAGGCCGTAAGCTCCTCCGCCTCGAGGTGCGAAACGCCGAAACCCCTATTGAGCGCAAGCCCCCGTGGATCAAGACCAAGCTCAAGACCGGTCCCGAGTACACCGAGCTGAAATCGCTGGTGCGCCGGGAGGGCCTGCACACGGTCTGTGAAGAGGCGGGCTGTCCCAACATCTACGAGTGCTGGGAGGACCGGGAGGCGACGTTCCTCATCGGCGGCGACCAGTGCACCCGCCGGTGCGACTTCTGCCAGATCGACACGGGCAAGCCCAAGGAGTACGACAGGGACGAGCCGCGCAGGGTCGCCGAGTCCGTCCAGCAGATGGGCCTGAAGTACGCCACGGTGACCGGTGTCGCCCGTGACGACCTGCCCGACGGTGGCGCCTGGCTCTACGCCGAGACCGCCAGGCAGATCCACTCGCTGCTGCCCGGCTGCGGCGTCGAGCTGCTGGTTCCCGACTTCAACGGCAACCAGGAGCAGCTGGAGGAGGTCTTCTCCAGCAAGCCCGAGGTGTTCGCCCACAACATCGAGACGGTGCCGCGGATCTTCAAGCGGATCCGTCCCGCCTTCCGTTACGAGCGCTCGCTCGAGGTGATCACCAGGGCGCGCGAGGCGGGGCTCGTCACCAAGTCCAACCTGATCCTGGGCATGGGCGAGGAGCGGTCGGAGGTGACCCAGGCGATGCGCGACCTCCACGAGGCCGGCTGCGACCTGGTGACGATCACCCAGTACCTGCGCCCGACGCCGCGTCACCACCCCGTCGACCGGTGGGTGAAGCCTGAGGAGTTCGTGGAGCTCCAGGCGGAGGCCGAGGCGATCGGCTTCGCCGGCGTCATGTCGGGGCCGCTGGTGCGCTCGTCGTACCGCGCGGGGCGGCTCTACCAGCAGGCCATGGAGGCCCGTCAGAACGTCTGATCCGCACAAGAGGAAAGGCCGCACAATGTGCGGCCTTTCCTCTTCTGCGCACCCCATCTCTTTTCACTCCCGCGGCACGCCCTGCGGCGCGGGATCTTCGGTGTTCAGCGGTTCGAGACGGTCAGCTCACACCGGCCGTCCACGCACGAACGCTTCAACCGGCCCATCGAGATGGTCTGTGCCAGGCCGATCGCCCAGCAGGTCGGACAGCCGCGCAGGGCGAGCAGTCCGACCGGCGCGAGCAGCAGTACGACCGGGCCGAGCACCGGGATGAGCGCCACCGAACCGATCAGCGCGCCGAACCCCACCGCCCCGCGTACCAGGTGCCGGGGCAGCGAAGCGCTCGCGAATCCTCTGTCAGTCATCGTCGCCTCCGAAGGCGGGGTCGGTGGTGCCCTGCAGTGAGTGGTGAACCGCCAGGCGGGCGCGGTGCAGCCGCGACTTCATCGCGGCGGTGCTGAGGCCGAGCGCGTCGGCGACCATCCGCCCGCTGTAGCCCTGGACGTCCCGCATGATCAGCACGCGCCGCTGCCCGGCGGGCAGGGCGGCGATGGCCGTCGCCACCCTGCCGGCTTCCAGGCGCTGCAACACCTCGTCCTCGGCCGAGGGCGTGGGGGCGTCCTTGACCGGCGGGTGAGGCCGCAGCATCAGCCGCGACCGCCGCAGGCACTCGTTGCGGACGATGCGGAACATCCACGAGGCCAGGGCACCCGCCGCCCGTAGCATGCCGATCTTGCGGAACAGGATGATCAGCGCTTCCTGCGCGGCGTCCTCGGCGTCCTCGGGCGTGGCGCACAGGGCGTGGGCGAACCGCCGCACGTGCGGGTGCGAGCCGGACACCACGGCGGCGATCGACTCGACGTCGCCGTCCTGCGCGGCGAGGACCAGCCGCTCGGCGGGCCAGGTCGGCTCAGCCACGCGATCGACCCCGCCGGCGAAGCACGACTACGCACGTGCAGACGAGGACGGCCGCGATGGCGACGACGGCGCCAATGATCATGACAAACCTCCGGATCCCGTGCCGCCATTGTTACCGGCACGCGTATGAGAGGCGCGGACGCCGCCAAAGGATTCACCGTGAGCCACAGGAAAGAGCCTCGACCCTCAAAGTAACGTAATAGTCACAAACCTATCTATCGGTAGGTTTTCTGGTTAACACTGACGGCGTGGACATCGACGAACTGATCAACCAGCTGGACCTGCCCACCAAGATCCGCCTGCTCACCGGCGCGGACATGTGGTCGCTGCCCGCCATTCCCGAGATCGGCCTCGACCGGCTCGTCATGAGCGACGGGCCCATCGGCGTGCGCGGCGAGCAGTGGAGCTCCGCCGACCCCTCCATCGCGCTGCCGAGCCCGACCGCGCTGGCCGCGACGTGGGACGTCGACCTGGTACGCCAGGTGGGCCGCCTGCTCGCCCAGGAGGCCAGGCGCAAGGGTGTGCACGTGCTGCTGGCGCCCACCATCAACCTGCACCGCTCCCCTCTCGGCGGCCGGCACTTCGAGTGCTTCTCCGAGGATCCCCACCTCACGGGCGAGCTGGGAGCCGCCTACGTCGAGGGCGTCCAGGAGGGCGGCGTGGCGACCACGCCGAAGCACTTCGTGGCCAACGACTTCGAGACCGACCGCTTCACCGTCGACGTCAAGGTCACCGACAGGGTGCTCAGGGAGGCGTACCTGGCGCCCTTCGAGCGGGTGGCCGAGGCGGGGGCGTGGGGCATGATGACGGCCTACAACTCGGTCAACGGGACCACGATGACCGAGCACTCCGCACTGGTGAACGGCGTGCTCAAGGGCGAATGGGGCTTCGACGGCCTCGTCGTGTCCGACTGGACCGCCGTGCGCTCCACCGAGGCGGCGGCGCTCGGCGGCACCGACGTGGCCATGCCGGGGCCCTTCGGACCGTGGGGCGACAAGCTCGAGGAGGCGGTGCGCGAGGGCAGGGTGCTCGAGTCCGCCGTCGACGACAAGGTACGCCGCGTCCTGCGCCTGGCCTCCCGCGTCGGCGCGCTCCGCCCTGCCGGCGGGACGACCTCCGCGCAGGCCGAGCCGATCGACGGGGTGGCGCTCGCCCGCGAGGTCGCGGCGCGCTCGTTCACGCTGCTGAGGAACGACGGCGACCTGCTCCCCCTCGCCGGAACGCCGACGCTGGCGCTCATCGGCTCGGCCGCCGACGAGGCGCGGATCATGGGCGGCGGCAGCGCCCAGGTCTTCCCCGACCGCACCGTCTCCCCCTTGCAGGGGCTCGAGGCCCGTGGCGAGGTCAGGTACGCGCTCGGCACCGACCCCCGCGTGCGCCTGGCGCCGCTGGCCGTACCGACGACGGCGCAGTTCCTCGACGCCGGAGGCGACGTGCTGGCCGAGCACCCGCTGGCCACGACGGAGGCCAGGTGGGTCGGACAGCTGCCGTCCGACGTGGACGGCGGCCTGCTGAGCGCGGTGCGGCTGCGCGCCGCCTACACCCCTGACCTCACGGGTCCGCACGAGCTGTCGGTGGCAGGAGTGGGGCCCTTCACCGTGCGCGTGGACGGCGCGACGGTGTTCGACGAGACGATCGAGCTGGAGGGCGACGACCCGGCGGCGGCCTTCCTCTCGCCGCCGGAGAAGCGCGTCGTCGTCGAGCTGGTCGCGGGCCGGCCGTACGAGCTGGAGGTGACGCACCCCGCCGGGGCCTTCAGCGGCATGGCGTTCGTCGCCTACACCCTCGGCCACGCCAACCCCTCCCCCGGCGAGGACGCGCTCATCGCCGAGGCGGTCGAGCTGGCGCGCTCGTGCGAGGTGGCCGTCGTGGTGGCCTCCACGACGCTGGAGGTGGAGAGCGAGGGCTTCGACCGCAAGGACCTGCGCCTGCCCGGCCGCCAGGACGAGCTCATCGCCGCCGTCGCCGCCGCCAACCCGCGCACGATCGTCGTGGTGAACGCCGGCTCGCCCGTCGAGATGCCGTGGGTGTCCGACGTGGCCGCGGTGCTGCTGACCTGGTTCCCCGGCCAGGAGGTGGGGCACGCGCTCGCCGACGTCCTGTACGGCGACGCCGAGCCCGGCGGCCGCCTGCCCACCACCTGGCCCGTACGGCTCGAGGACAGCCCCGTCGTCAACGTCACACCGGTCGAGGGCGAGGTCCCCTACGACGAAGGCGTCTTCATCGGCTACCGCGCCTGGGAGAAGAGGGGACGCGCTCCCGCGTTCTGGTTCGGCCACGGCCTCGGCTACACCACCTGGTCCTACGACTCGATCGCGGCCGAGGGCTCGACGGTGACGTTGGCGGTCACCAACACGGGGCCACGCCGCGGCCGCGAGGTCGTCCAGGTGTACCTCTCGGCGGTGACGCCCGACGACCGGCCCGCCAGGTGGCTCGCCGGGTTCGACGTGGTGGAGGCGGCGCCGGGCGAGACGGTGCTGACCACGCTCTTCCTGCCCCAGCGGGCCTTCCAGGTGTGGACGGAGGAGGGCTGGAGCACCGTGCCCGGCGAGTACACGGTCGAGGCGGGCCGCAGCGTCGCCGACCTCAGGGCGAGCGCGACCGTCAAGATCTGACACGGCCGCAGTCCTCGGGCCGGCGACGGCCCGTTCGGCCGGCCCGAGGTCTCACGACCGGAGGGGCCGCGCCGAGGACATTCGCCAAGCCGTCCCTCCAGGTGGACGCGGAGGGTCACACGGGAGTGCGGCCCTTCGCGGAGGTCGTCGCGGGCGGCCTGCAGCGGCTGGAGGCGCGAGCCGCGGTTCACCGGAAACGCGCTGTTCGAGGGGCGGACCGGACGCTTCTCCGAGGTGAAACCGATCTCCCAGAAGGGGGTCTCCGCCGGAAACGCGACGAAACGTCGGGTCACGTTTTCATCTCCGGCGGGGGGTGTTTGTATCCTTCACAACATGGCGAAGCCCGTAGACCCAGAGAAGCCGGGGCGCATCAAGCAGCTCCGCATGATCGCGAAGATCATCCAGCAGGCCAATCCCAAGGGGATGCCGATCGTCTTCCTTTCGGCGGTCGCCACGCTGGCGGTGGTCATCGTGATCGGTCTGGTCACGGACTACTTCTGGTACTCGATCGTCATCGGCATCATGCTCGCGTTCACCGTGGGCCTGGTCGTGTTCGGCCAGCTCGCGCAGCGGGCGCAGTACCGCATGCTCGACGGCCAGACAGGCGCGGCCGCGGCGGTGCTGCAGGGCATGCGGGGCAACTGGGAGGTGACCCCGGCGATCGCCGCCAACCGCGACCAGGACCTCGTGCACCTGGTCGTGGGCTTCCCCGGCATCGTCCTGGTCTCCGAGGGCCCGGGCAACCGCGTGCAGAAGATGCTCGTCGGCGAGAAGAAGCGCCTGCAGCGCGTGGTCATGGACGTGCCCGTCTACGACATCCAGTGCGGTGACGGCGAGGGGCAGATCCCGCTCGGCAAGCTGCAGCGGCACCTGATGAAGCTGCCGCGCAACCTCAAGAAGCCCGCGGTCAACCAGGTGAAGGACCGGCTGCGCTCGCTGCCGAAGAACCTGCCGATGCCCAAGGGCCCGATGCCCAAGGGCACGCGGATGCCGCGCGGCCCGAAGATGCGCTAGTGCTGTCGGCTTCGTCGCGGGCCAACCGCTTCTGGTGGGACGGCAACGCGGACGAGTACCAGGTGGAGCACGGCGAGTTCCTGCGCGACGCCGGCTTCATGTGGTGCCCCGAGGGCGTCGACGAGGCCGAGGCGCGGCTGCTCGGCGCGGTCGAGGGCAAGGACGTGCTGGAGATCGGCTGCGGCGCCGCCCAGTGCTCGCGCTGGCTGTCCACGCGTGGGGCACGCGTGGTGGCGTTCGACATCTCGCACCGGCAGTTGCGCCACTCCCAGCGGATCGACCTGGAGACCGGCCTGCGGGTGCCCGTGCTCCAGGCCGACGCCGAGAGCCTGCCCTTCAGGGACGGCGCGTTCGACGTGGCGTGCTCGGCGTTCGGGGCGATGCCGTTCGTGGCCGCCCCGCTGAGCGTCCTCACCGAGGTGAAGCGGGTGCTCAGGCGGGGCGGCCGGTTCGTGTTCTCGGTGAGCCATCCGATCAGGTGGGCCTTTCCCGACGACCCCGGCGAGCGCGGGCTCACCTCCGACCGCTCCTACTTCGACCGCACGCCGTACGTCGAGGCCGACGACGACGGGACGCCCACCTACGTCGAGCACCACAGGACCATGGGCGACTGGGTCGGCCTGATCGCGGCGAGCGGGCTCACCCTGACCTCGCTCATGGAGCCGGAGTGGCCGGACGGTCACGACAGGGTCTGGGGCGGGTGGAGCCCGCTCAGGGGCCGTCACCTGCCCGGCACGGCCATCTTCACCTGTAGCGCGTAGCCATGGCGTGGAAGACCCGTCTCCGCCTGGAAGTCCTTCCGCGACAGGTCGGGCAGGAAGCCGGTGTCGTAGTTGATGCCCTTCGCGCGCATGGTCAGCGTCCCCTCATTCCGTTGTCGAGCAGATCGAAGGCGATCCGCGTGTCTTCCGCGGTGAGCCCCCGTCTGAACGAGAGCTCCTGGAGGGTGGTGACCGTCGCCGCGATCTGTACCGCCATGAGGTGGGCGGTGGTCTCGTCGGTCTCCCGCATCAGCACGTCGGCCAGCTCGGCGCGCTGCCCCGCGTAGATGCGCTGCACGCCCGCCGTCAGCGTCGCGCTCTCGGTGATGATGCGCACCACGGTCGTCAGCTCCTCGCCGACCGGCTCGACGGGTTTGCCGTAGTGGGCGCGCAGCGCGTCGACGACGGAGACGCCGGGCTCCCGTCCCGCCACGATGCCCGCGAGATCCTCCTTCACTCCGGAGAGGACGAGCGACTCCTTTGTCGGGAAGTACGAGAACAACGTCACCTTCGCCACCTCCGCCGCCTCGGCGATCTCGTTGACGGTGACGTCGTCGAACCCTCTCTCCGCGAACAGACGCAGTGCCGCCTGGGAGATGCGGCACCGCGTCTGTTCCTTCTTGCGCTCTCGAAGTCCGGCCACCCTCAAGCCATACCCGGTTTAGTTACGAACCGGGTTCAGCAGTTTTGCGGACCTCGTACCGTGTTCGCCAGTCCGTTGTCGCGCATCGCCGGATCGTTGCCCGAACAGGTGAGCGGGCCGCCGACGGTGCTGGCGCTGACCAGCGGCCCCGTGCCGCCGGTCAGCGTGACAGGGCCGCCGATCCCGGCCGCCTCCAGGCTCACCTCGCCGCGTACGCCCGACACGCTCACGGGCCCGCCCACCGACACGCCGGTGAGGACGAGCGCGGCGGCCTTGTGCGCGGTGACGGGGCCCTCGACCCTGGCGTCCTTCGCCAGCAGCGTGGCGCCCTGCCGTACCGTGACGGGGCCCGTCACGGTGGCCCCCTCGGTCAGGCAGGTGACGCCCTCGTCCACCGTCAGCGGCCCCCTGTGGGTGCCGCTGACGGTCCTGGAACAGGCCTGGTCGGGTACGGCCAGCAGCTCCAGCTCGGCGACGTTCCCCGACGTTGTGAAACGGTAGTGCCCGAACCGTCCCGGCTTGGCGATCTTGAAGGGCCGCGTCTGCTTCTGCCAGGCGAAGCTCTCCTGCCTGCGCTCGTCGATGACGGCCCAGCTCACGCCGTCGTACGAGCCCTCGAGCTTCCACGCGGCCGGGGCCGCCGAGGCTCCCGACGTGAGCGTGTAGAAGGTGACGGGCTCCCTGCCCGCCGCCGCCAGCGTGACGGGCCCGCTGAACACCGCCTCGGTGGCCGAGGTGTCGTCGGACAGCGCGGCGGGACCGCCGGTGACCCGGATGTCGCGCATCGGGCGCGGCGACCGCCCCTCAGGGGTGATCGACTGCAGCGGCGCGCCCCACGTGGAGGGCTCGGGCCCCATGTCGAAGTCGAGCACCGCGCCCTTGGCCAGGACGTCGTGCGGCAGCGAGGTGGAGGTCCACGCCGTGCCGTTCACCTTGAGCCCCTGGACGTAGACGTTGCGCGCGCTGTTCTTCGGCGCGTTGACGACCAGGTCCTTCCCGCCTGGCAGGTGCACGGTCGCCTTGGTGAACAGCGGGGAGCCGACCGCGTAGTGCGGGCTGCCCATCTGGAGGGGGTAGAAGCCGAGGGCGCTGAAGAGGTACCAGGCCGACATCTCGCCGTTGTCCTCGTCGCCCGGGTAGCCCTGGCCGATCTCGCTGCCGAGGTAGAGCCGCGAGAGCGCCTCCCTGGCCTTGGCCTGCGCCTTCCACGGCTGGCCCGCGTAGTCGTACATGTAGATGATGTGGTGGGAGGGCTGGTTGCTGTGGCCGTACTGGCCCATCCGCACGTCCCTGGCCTCGCGCATCTCGTGGATGATGCCGCCGTAGGAACCGGGGAACGTCGCCGTCTCGGGGGTGGCGAAGAAGTCGTCGAGCTTCTTGGCCAGGCCCGCGCGCCCGCCGTACAGGGCGGCCAGGCCCACGCCGTCCTGTGGCGCGTGGAAGGCCATGTTCCAGCCGCTGGTCTCGGTGTAGTCGTAGCCCCACACGCGCGGGTCGTACGCCGAGGGGGTCCAGCGCCACTTGCCGGACGAGTCGCGGCCCTGGAAGAAGCCCACCGAGGGGTCGAACATGTTGACGTAGTTGAGCGCCCTGGCGCGGAAGTACTCCGCCTCCTCCGTCCTGCCCAGCGCCTGGGCCATGTTCGCGATGCCGAAGTCGTTGATGTAGCCGTCGACGGCCCACGACATCGCCTCGCCCACCTCGTCCCTGGCGGTGTAGCCGCGGAAGACCGAGGTCTGCATGCCCTTGCGGCCGACCGCGCCGTTGGGCGGCACGACGGTGGCGTTCTTCAGCGCGGCTTCGTAGGCCCCCTGGGCGTCGAAGCCGCGCACGCCCTTGACGTAGGCGTCGGCGAAGGCGACGTCGGAGCTGGTGCCGACCATCAGGTCGGCGTAGCCGGGCGAGGACCATCTGGCGATCCAGCCGCCGTCGCGGTACTGCTGGACGAACCCGTCGATCAGCTCGCCCGCCTTGTCGGGAGTGAGCAGCGAGTAGGCGGGCCAGGTGGTCCGGTAGGTGTCCCAGAAGCCGTTGTTGACGTAGATCTTGCCCGGAACGATCTTCGCTCCGGTCTGGGTGGGTGTGTCCGGTCCGCTGCGCGGCGCCACCGGGCTGGCGTAGCGGGCGCCCTCCGGAGTGTCCTCGAAACCCGAGTTCGGGTACAGGAACAGGCGGTAGAGGTTGGAGTAGAGGGTGGTGAGCTGGTCGTCCGTGGCGCCCTCGACCTCGACGACGCCGAGCTTGTCCTCCCAGGCCTTCTTCGCCCTGGCCCTGACCTCCTCGAAGGTGCCCGCCTCCAACTCGAGGTTGCGTTTGGCCTGGGCGACGCCGATGAAGGAGGTGGCGATGCGCATCGTCACCTGCTTGGCGCCGAAGGCGAGATAACCGGTGACGTTGTCGCGCCCCGCCCCGGTCAGCTTGCCCCCGCCGGTCGGTGTCCGGTCGAAGACGGCGTAGACGAACATCCTGGTCGCGCCGGCCGACAGGCCGCTGCGGGTGTCGGTGAACCCGGTGACGACTCCCCCGTCGATCGTGAGGCCGCCGTTGTTGTTGTAGTTGTCGAAGATCAGACTGCCCCGCTCGTCGGGGAAGGTGAAGCGGAACACCGCCGAGTGGTCGGCGGGGGCGATCTCGGTGCGGATGCCGTTGAGCAGGTCGACGGAGTAGTAGTACGGCCTGGCCGTCTCCCTGTCATGGGTGAACTGGGTCGCCCTGGCCACTCTGTCGGGGTTGGGCGTGGCCAGCAGTGACGGCATGACCTGGAAGGACTGCCTGTCGCCCATCCACGGGCTCGGCTCGTGGCTGGCGGCGAAGGCCTGGATGGTCGGGATGTTGTCCGGGTTGCCGTTGCGGTGGTACTCGTACAGCCAGGTGTTGGAGCCCGACCCCGTCATCGGGGTCCAGAAGTTGAAGCCGTGCGGGACGGCCGTCGCGGGGAAGTTGTTGCCGCGAGAGAAGCCGCCGGTCGAGTGGGTGCCCCTGGTCGTGACCACGTGGTCGGCGACGCTCTGCGGGGCCTGCGCCGCGGTGTCGGCCAGCGTGATGTCGTCGACGAAGCCCTTGAACGGCAGCGGCCCCGCGGGCGCGTCGAAGGCGAGAAGGACGCGCTTGACGCGCTTGCCCTTGGCGATCTCGCCGAGCCGTACGCGCTTGTTGTTCCACTGGTCGGCGTAGAGGGTCTTCGACTCGCCCTGGGCGCGTGCCCGCGCCCTGACGCCGTGGTGGTCGCTCGCCTCCAGGTCGCTGAGGTAGGTGCCGTCGGAGAAGGCCAGGTCGACACCGGCGTAGGTGCTGGGGTAGCGCAGGTCCGCCCCGGTGAACTCAGGGAAGATCTTGTAGGTCAGCTCGGTGTCGGCGCCGACGGGGACGTCCACCTCGAAGAGCTTGTTGGTGGAGCGTCCGCCCCGCTCGGTCGTGGTGCTGCCCGAGTAGCGCAGCGCCCTCATGCCGGTGTAGCCGGCGCGCGGCTTGGCGGTGAAGCCTCCGCTCGGGCCGCCGCTGACGAGGCTGCGCATGTCGGAGGGGGGCTTGGGCGAGGTGTCGCCGTCCGACAGCTGCAGCTCGGCGAGCTGGACGATGCCGCCGGAGCCGTTGCGCGTGACGTTCAGCCGGTAGTACAGGTAGGCGCCCGGCATGGCGACGTCGAACTCGCGGGTCTTCAGCCTGCCGTCGAACACCTGGCCCGAGCGGGTGTCGACCGCGGTCCACGTCCGGCCGTCGGGTGAGCCTTCGAGCGCCCAGTCGCGCGGGTCGCGCTCAGGGGCGTCGTTGGCGGAGGCCAGCGCGTACCTGGCGACCCTGATGGGCTTGGACAGCTTGGCCGACACCCAGCCGGTGCCGGCGAACACCAGCCACTTGGTGTTGACGTCGCCGTCGAAGAGGTTCTCCTTCACCTCTCCCGCCTCGGCGAACTCCCCGCTGGCCGCCACCTCGACGACCTCGTCGGTGACGTTGCCCGGGATGCCGCCGGTGGTGGAGCCGGTGACGCCTTCGGCTCCCTTGCCTTCGTCGACCGTGTTGACCCAGGTCGGCTGGGCCTGGCCGGGCTCGAAGGAGGTGTGGAAGAGCGCGCCTGCGGGGGCGAGGTCCACCTTCGCCCTGCGGGCCGAAGGGGACGGGGTGACGTCGGGGGACGGGGTGACGTCGGGAGGTGGAGGGGGCGGGGTCGGGGTGGCGGACGGCGCGTCCGAGGGGAGTGGTGAGGGTGGCGGATCGGCCAGCGCCACCCCTGGTAACGCCAGGAACAGCGCGCTCGCCAACGCGGCCAGATGTGCTCTCCGCATGCCGGGACCTCCGAGGAAGCTGACAACGTTGTCACCGAAGATCCTTCGTGTAGACAACGTTGTCAACGCCCGGCCGGATCACCTTTTGATGAAGGCGCCGTGAGCTTGATGAAGGCGGGCGGTGAGCTTGCCGAAGGCGGGCGGTGAGCGCCTACATGCGGACGACGACGGTGTTGGAGACGCGGTCGTGAACGCCGCGCTGGTCCCTGTCGAAGATCACCGCCGGGACGGCGAGGCACAGCAGGATCGTGCGGACCAGCACAGGGAACCACCTCGGCCGGCCGCCGTCCATCGCGGCGACCCGGATGCCCAACAGGCGGTGCCCGAAGGTCTGCCCGAGGAACCCGACGAGCAGCAGGTACTGCACCGCGAAGATCGCCACCGGCACCCACGGGGACTCGGCGGGGTTGATCCTGAGCAGCGCCTGCGCGATCGCCCACGTGCAGATCAGCCAGTCGATGACCAGCGCGCCGATCCTGCGTCCGAACCTGGCGACCGAGCCGCTGCCCTCCTCGGGCAGGCCGAGGCGCTCACCGGGGTAGCCGAGATCCACACCGGCCGACCTCACCCCGCCCAACCAGGTCTGGGTCCAGCGGGGCCGCTGCTCCTTGCTGCTCATACCCCAACGGTATCCGGCGGGGCCGCCGGTCCGTATCATGCCTCGACCCTCCTCGAAAGGCGCGATCACTGCATGTCTCCGGACGACTTCTTCACTCAGGTGGAACCCAGGCGGCGCCCACGCCGCCGCAAGCTCGCCGTGGCCGGCATCACCGTCGTGGTGATCGCGGGCGCCGCCGGCCTGGTCTCGGCGAAAGACCAGGTGCGCGAGCTGATGGCGACCGTCGAGAGCGCGTTACCCGGGATCGGCCCCGTGCCTGAGGAGACTGAGGCGGTGGACGCGAGACCCGAGGAGCTGGGCCCCTTCGAGGACTCCAGGGCCGAGAACTACGCCAACGGCGCGGCGGGCCTGGTCATGCCGCCCGCCAAGGCCATGTACGGCCTGTCGAAGAAGGACGTGGCCGCCGCCCTCAAGCGGGTCAAGCAGCTCATGATCGCTTCGCACCTCGACAGGACGACCGTTCTCGGCGGCAGGCCCAAAGCCTTCATCGATCTTCTCGTGCCGGAGGAACGCGCCTGGTTCAGGAAGAATCTCGACCGGAAGTCGGGATTCACAGCGAAGGACGACTTCAACACCAGGGCGTGGGTGCACAGCTTCGCGCCCAAGACCGCCGAGCTGGCCACCGACGTCGTCAAGGTGAACGGCGAAGCCACGCTCGCCCGTCACCCGGACGGCATGAAGGTCACGGTCAACTACCTCTTCGTCTACGCCATCCAGCGTCCGGGCCAGCCGTGGACCAGGCACCGCGTGGTGGCCCACCATCTCGGAGAGGTGCACGTCTCCAAGCAGGGGGGCGAGCTGGTCGCCTGGGTCTACGACTGGAACACCGGGAGCGTCACCCCGGCCAGGTGCGACATCGACGACGGCTTCACCCACCCGATCTATCCCGACTCGCCGCACGACGAGGTGGCGGCCAAGGCCACCGAACAGGCGGGCGATCCCTACCGCCTGGACGCGGGCACGAGCGAGAACTGCACCATCTCGGAGGAGACGTGAGCCCCCCTTAACACATGCGAAACAATCGGGACACGACCCGGAAACGGCCGACCCCTAAGGTCGGCCTGATAGCCCATGCCCCGGGAGGTTCGAGAGTGTTTAACTCCGCCGACGACGTCCTGAAGTTCATTGGGGACGAAGGGGTGCAGTTCGTCGATGTCAGGTTCACCGACCTGCCGGGGACGACGCACCATTTCACCTTTCCCGTAGAGAATTTCGGCGCCAGCGTTTTCTCCGACGGCCTCATGTTCGACGGCTCGTCTATCCGCGGTTTCCAGGCCATCCACGAGTCGGACATGCTCCTGCTGCCCGACCCCTCCAGCGCGGTGCTCGACCCCTTCCGTCAGCACAAGACGCTCAACATCAACTTCTTCGTGCACGACCCGCTGACCGGTGAGGCCTACAGCCGCGACCCTCGCAACGTCGCCCGCAAGGCCGAGGAGTACCTCAAGGGCACCGGCATCGCCGACACGGTGTACTTCGGGCCCGAGGCCGAGTTCTACATCTTCGACGACGTGCGCTTCGAGACCAACCAGCACTCGAGCTACTACTACGTCGACTCCATCGAGGGCGCCTGGAACACCGGCAAGGCGGCCGAGGGCGGCAACCTCGGATACAAGCCCCGCTACAAGGGCGGCTACTTCCCCGTCCCGCCGATGGACCACTTCACCGACCTGCGTTCGGAGATGGTCCGCAACCTCATCGAGTGCGGCATCGACGTCGAGATGCAGCACCACGAGGTCGGCACCGCGGGTCAGGCCGAGATCGACTTCAAGTTCGGCACGCTCCTGAAGACGGCCGACAATCTCATGCTCTACAAGTACGTCATCAAGAGCACGGCGCTGGAGTACGGCCACACGGTCACCTTCATGCCCAAGCCGATCTTCGGTGACAACGGCTCCGGCATGCACTGCCACCAGTCGCTGTGGAAGGACGGCTCGCCGCTCTTCTACGACGAGGTCGGCTACGCGGGCCTGTCCGACACCGCCCGCTACTACATCGGCGGCCTGCTCAAGCACGCGCCGTCGCTGCTGGCCTTCACCAACCCGACGGTCAACTCCTACCACCGGCTCGTGCCCGGCTACGAGGCGCCCGTCAACCTGGTCTACTCCCAGCGCAACCGCTCGGCGTGCGTGCGCATCCCGATCACCGGGTCCAACCCGAAGGCCAAGCGCATCGAGTTCCGGGTGCCCGACCCTTCGTGCAACCCGTACTTCGCGTTCGCGGCGATGCTGATGGCGGGCATCGACGGCATCCGCAACAAGATCGAGCCGCCGGAGCCGGTCGACAAGGACCTGTACGAGCTTCCCCCCGAGGAGGCGCGTCAGGTCCCGCAGGTGCCGGGCTCGCTGTCGGAGGTGCTCGACGCGCTCGAGGCCGACCACGACTACCTCCTCGAGGGCGGCGTGTTCACGCCCGACCTGATCGAGACGTGGGTCGCCTACAAGCGTGAGAACGAGGTCGACCCGATCAGGCTGCGCCCGCACCCGCACGAGTTCGAGATGTACTACGACGTCTAGCCGGTCGCCGCGCGGCGCCCTGCGTGGCCGCCGCGCGGCTCCCGTCCGGTTCCGCGCCTGTCCCTTCCGAGCGACGAGCACCGTGGCGCCGCACGTCGAGTCGAGAGCCCGTGGCGAGGTCCCGTACCTTGCCGCGGGCTTTCCGCTTGGCAGGTTCCAGGTGTCCGGAACCCGGACCGCACGCGCCACCGTCACGACGCGCCGTCGCCCCGTGCCCGAGTGACCGCCCTGGCGACGGCACGCGGCGCGGTCGGACGACGTCGGCGATGCGCAGCAGGGCCAGGCCCCTGCGGACCGCCATCGGGTTCTGGGGCCCGGGGAGGAGCGCGCCCGCCTCGCCGTGTGTGAGGCGGGCGCGGGGCTGGTCAGCGGCAGGACTCGCCGTACTTGACCACGCCGAGCGACACAGGCCCTTCCAGGGGCCTGTCGGCTGCCGGCGTCTGGGTGCACACGCGCCACGCGATGTCCCAGAAGACGATGCGGTTCTGGCCGGTGGCGTCCTTGATCCTGAGCGTGGTGCTCCGGGGCAGCGTCTGGCGGGCCACCCGGACGCTCTTGCCTTTCAGGTCCGGCATGAATCCGGGCCTGGCCGGCGTGGGCGCGCCGACGGGACAGCTCTCGCTCACCTTCACCACCGCCAGCTCCACCCGTTCCTGCCTCAGCACGGCTCCGGCCGCCGGCTTCTGGGCGCACACCTTCCAGTCGCGGCGCAGGACCACCACGCGTCCGCGCCCGCTGACGTCAGTGGTCCTGACGCGCTCGTACCCCGCGTCCCTGAGCGACCCGAGCGCGGGAACCAGCGCCTGGCCCTTCACATCGGGCACCGGCGCCAGGACGCTCGACATCATGACGATTCCGGCGATCATCCACATGAGGACTCCTCCCTGAGAAACGTGGGGGGAGTGGGGTGATCTTACTTCGCGGAGCGCAGGCCGGTGATGCGGCGCAGGACGTCCCACCAGAAGGGCGCGCCGAACAGCAGCGCCACATACGTGGCCAGGAAGCCGGGCCAGTGGCTGAGCGTGGTCAGCCGGGCCCACCACGCGCCGCCGTTCCAGGAGACCGACGGATCGCCGTCCTCGGGGATGACGACGCTGACGATCGCGTGGTCGAAGACCTTGACCAGGGCGGGTGAGCTGAGAGTCTCCGTGACGCACCGGTAGGGATTGCCGGGCGTGTCGCACTCCTGCTTCAGCGGCTCGATCTGCTCCGAGCCGCTGCCCGCGATCGCCGACACGGCCGAGCGGTAGGCGTTGTCACGCAGCAGCGTCTTGGCGTATTCCAGGCCGTCCATGCTGAACAGCAGCACGATCAGGAGCCCGAGCACGCCGACGACCCACTTGACGTAGCGCTTGTACAGCATGGTCAGGCGCTGCATCTCGGAGTCGAACCAGGTCTCGACGCCCTGCCTGAAGCGGTCCATGTCACGCTGGGCGCCCTCCCACAGACCCTGCAGGTGACCGTGGAGCGGACTGCCGATGCCCTTGAGCTTGACCAGCAGCCCCTCGACGCCGTCCTTCTCCGCCGAGGCCATCTCCATCATCGCCACGGCGAAGCGCTCAGGGGGGATGTTGGCGATGCTGGTTCTGCCGGTCTTGGGATGGTCGATCTCGCGGACCCGCTGGTAGAACAGCGCGGTCATCGCCTCCTTCGAGGCGCTCTCCGCCGTGGGCATCGGCGCGACCTCGGACGGCGCCGGCAGCTGGCTGTGCTCGGGCCGCGGGTCGTGCGTGAACGGCAGCTTCGCGAAGACGTCGGCCACCTTGTTGGGCAGCCACGCCCTGCCGGAGGAGTCGGCGCCGTCCATGGTGTCCCTGAGATAGGCCCACAGGAACTTGCTGCGGATCGACAGCAGCCTGACGAATCCCTCGTTCAGGCCGCTGACCAGCAGCGATAGCAGCAGGAAGCACATCACGAGGCCGAGTGCGAGATCGACGTAAAGAGACAGCAAAGCGATCACCCCACGCCGTGATACACGCCAGACCCGCCACACGCAATGCGTTCGCCGATTTAGGTGGACATCAGTAGAAGACGCGCTCCACCACCTGGCGAGCGCGCCGGGTCACCCTGCGGTAGTCGTTGACGAAGTCCTGCGAACCGTCGGGCGGGTAGCCGAGCGTCCTGGCGATCAGGCGCCGCTCGTGCGTGTCGGCCGGCACCATGTCGCCCGCCCTGCCCTTCACCAGCATGATCGCGTCGCGGATGCGGGAGGCGAACCGCCAGCCCTCGGCCAGCACCTCGGCGTCGGCCTGGTCGAGCAGCCCCGCGGAGACGGCGGCGCGCAGCGCCTCGAGCGTCCTGGTCGTCCGCAGCCCGGGCTCCGCGGCGGCGTGCTGGAGCTGCAGCAGCTGGGCCACCCACTCCACGTCCGCCAGCCCACCCCTGCCGAGCTTGGTGTGCAGGGCGGGGTCGGCCCCCCGCGGCAGCCGTTCGGCCTCCATGCGCGCCTTCAGCCTGCGGATCTCCCGCACCGCCTCCTGCGACAGGCCGTCACGCGGGTAGCGCAGATCGTCGATCACCTCGACGAACGCCTCGCCGAGCCCGGCGTCGCCGGCGCAGAAGCGGGCGCGCAGCAGCGCCTGCGACTCCCACGGCGAGGACCAGCGGGCGTAGTAGGCGCGGTAGGACGCCAGGGTGCGCACCAGCGGGCCCTGCCTGCCCTCGGGGCGCAGGTCGGGGTCGATCAGCAGCGGCGGATCGGGGGCGGGCAGCGCCAGCAGCCGCCGCAGCTCGTTGGCCACGGCGAAGCCTGCCTCCGGGCGTTCGCAGACGAACATCACGTCGGCGTCGCTGGCGTAGGAGCACTCCATGCCGCCCAGCCGGCCCATGGCGATGACGGCGAACGCCCCTGGCGGCTCACCCCTGCTCTCCAGCCCCACCTTGGCGAGCGCGGTGTCGAGCGCGGCCTGAATCGTCACGTCGTTCAGCTCCGACAGCGCCACGCCCACCTGCTCGATGTCCGACAGGTCCGACAGGTCGGCGACCGCCGTACGGAACAGCTCCCTGCGGCGCAGCCCCCGCACGGAGGCGACGGCGGCCTCGGCACCGGCCTGCCGGGATACTGCCGCGGCCGCCTCCGCGTGCAGCGCCGCCACCGGCCTCGGCGCCAGCTCGGAGTCGGAGCCGAGCATGGCGACGGCCTCGGGGGCGCGAGTGAGCAGGTCGGTGGCGTAACGGCTGGTGCCCAGGACCCGCGCCATGCGGGCCGCCACCGCCGTCTCGTCGCGCAACAGCCTCAGGTACCACGGCGTGGTGCCGAGCTGGTCGCTGACCTGGCGGAAGCCGAGCAGCCCCGCATCGGGATCGGGCGTGTCGGCGAACCAGTCCAGCATCACCGGCAGCAGCGTCCGCTGGATGGCCGCGCGCCTGGACACCCCCGTGGTGAGCGCGGCGATGTGGCGCAGCGCGCCCGAGGGGTCACGGTAGCCGAGCGCCTGGAGCCGGGCGGTCGCGGCGGCGGTCGACAGGCGCGCCTCGGCGTCGGGAAGCCTGGCCACGGCCTGCAGCAGCGGCCGGTAGAACAGCTTCTCGTGCAGCCGCCGCGCCTCCATCGCATGCTTCTTCCACTGCCTGGTGAACTCCGCCGCGGGGTCGGGGCCCAGCTTGAGCGCCCTGCCGAGCCTGCGCAGGTCGTCGGTGCCCGACGGCACGACATGCGTACGGCGCAGCCGGTGCAGCTGCAGCAGGTGCTCCACCTGGCGCAGGAAGGTGTACGCCTCGGCCAGGCCCCTGGCGTCGTCCCTGCCGACGTATCCACCGCGCGAGAGGGCGGCCAACGCGGGCAGCGTGGCCCTGCGCCGCAGCATCGGGTCGAGCCGCCCGTGCACGAGTTGCAGCAGCTGCACCGCGAACTCGATGTCGCGCAGGCCGCCAGGACCGAGTTTGAGCTGCCGCTCCCCGTCCTCGCGCGCGTTCGCCTCGACGCGGCGGCGCATCGCCTGGACGTCCTCCACGAAGTTCTCCCTCGCGGCGGCTTGCCAGACCATCTCGTCGACCGCCGCGACGTAGTCCGCGCCGAGCGCGGCGTCACCGGCGACCGGCCTGGCCTTGAGCAGCGCCTGGAACTCCCAGGTCTTGGCCCAGCGCTGGTAGTAGGCCACGTGGCTGGCCAGCGTGCGCACCAACGGGCCCGAACGGCCCTCCGGGCGCAGGCCCGCGTCGACCTCCCACAGGTCGGCGCAGGCGCGCATCATCGCCTGGGCCAGGCGCGTGGCGGTCCGCAGGGCCTTGGTCTCGTCGGCGCCTTCGACGGGCTCGGCCACGAAGATGACGTCGACGTCGCTGATGTAGTTGAGTTCGCGGGCGCCGCACTTGCCCATGCCGATGACGGCCAGCCGTACGTCGTCGGCGGGCACCTCCGCCCGCGCGACGGCCAGGGCCGCCTCCAACGCGGCTCCCGCCAGATCGGACAGTTCGGCGGTGACCTCGGCGAAGGAGGCCGCGCCTGTGATGTCGCGGGCGGCCAGGAGCATGAGCCGCCGCCGGTAGGCGGACTTCAACCCCTCGGGGTCGTCGTCCGCCGCGAGGGCCAGGCCCGCCGCATCCCCGGCCGGGGCCGCCTCTCCCCTGCTCAGGGTGGCTTCGGCCGGGGCCGCCTCGCCTCCGCCGGAGTGGAGCCCAGCCGAGTCCGCGCCGGGGGCCGGCTCGGCCGGAGCCCGGTCTCCCCCGCCGGGCCCGGGCCCGGTGGCCGTGTCCCCAGGCGCGGGCTGGACCGAGTGTCGCGCGGCCGGTGAGGGTGCGGCGAACCGCAGTTCGGCAGGCGGGGTCGCGGCGGACCGGGGTGCATCGGGAGGACGCGCGTCGGCCCGAGGACCTGCGGGAGCGGGTGCGGCGGCCTGGGGCTCGCCGTCGGACCCAGGGGTGGCGGACGCGGGTGCGACGGCCTGAGGCTCGCCGTCGGACCCGGGGGCGATGGACGCAGACGCGGCGGCCCGCGGTCCTGCGTCTGACTGGGACGTCGCGGACGCGGGCGCGGCAGCCTGAGGCTCGGCTTCGCGCCCGGGGGTGGTGGGTGTGGCGGGGGACGGGGGGTTTGGGAGGGGTTCGCTCGCGGGTGATCCCGGGTCGCCGGCGCGGGGCGCCTGAGCGAACGGGTCGGCGGCGACGGCGCGAAGGAGCGTGGCGCGCAGTTCGCCCTCGCCCGGTCTGGCGAGGGCGGCTTCTCCCGCCAGCGACCGCCAGTGGCCGGGATGGGTGATCACGTGCTCGCCCAGTGCCGCGCTCACCCCGAGCACGCCGAGCAGTCGTGCGCGCAGCCCCTCGTCGGAGCGCAGCAGGTCCAGGACCGACGGGTCCCGCTCGGCCAGTCTGGTCAGCGACAGCAGGGCCAGGTCGGGATCGGCGACGGCCGCGAAGGCGTCGAGCAGCCAGGCCGCGTCGATCTCCGCGACCAGGCGTTCGGCACGAGCCGGGTCGGCGAAGCCGAGCTTGGCCAGGCGGGCGGCGATGGACTCGATCCTCGGCACCTTCTCATCTTGTCAGGTATGCGTATAGTGAAAACTGCAACGCAACGTTGCGTTGCTATGAGAGGGGAGACGTCATGGCAGCTTGGGGTTTGCTCGCCGCATGGGCGCTGCACGACGCCGAGGAACTGGCCACGATGGCCGGGTGGGCCCGCAGGGCGCGGCCGCGGCTGGTCGAACGCTTTCCCTGGGTGCCCGATCGGGTCTGGGATGCGATGGACGTCGACCAGCGGCACGTCAACGTCGCCATCGGGCTCATGGGCGGGGTGGTGGCGGCCGCCGCGGCCAGCGGCCCGCGCAGCGGCTTCTACCGGGCGGCGCTGGCCGCGTTCGGGGCGCACGGGGTCGTGCACCTGGCGCAGGCGGCCGTGGTGCGCGGCTACACACCGGGCGTGGTCACCGCGCCGCTCGTGGTCATCCCCTACTCGGTGTGGGCGTGGCGGCGAATGGAGGACAAGCGGCTGTCCTCATCGAGCTGGCTGCTCCTGCCGCTGGCCCTCGGCGGCGTCCACGCCGCCGCCCACATCCTCACGACACGGCGGGATCAGATCGCCCCACGGGACCCTTCGACGCCGCACGACCGCACGTCCGTTGCCGAAGGCACGTCCCCTCCCCAGCCCGCTTCGCCGCGCCCCCGTGCCCGTGCGGCGGCACGCCGGCTCACGACTCCCGGGGACGGCGTGCTGGGCCGCCTGCTCACGAGGCGGCACGACCGCTGGTTCTGACCACCTCGCCGAACGCCGCGGCGAGCGGCCGCCACGCGGCGACCAGGTCCTCCTCCGCCCTCTTCACCTCGACGACCAGGTCTTCAGGCGGATTCCAGCCCGCGAAGATCTCGGGGGTGGCCTCGGGGTGGAACTGGATCGCCCACGCCCGCTCGCCGAGACGGTAGGCCTGGTTGGGGTACTGCTCGCCGGTGGCCAGGCGTACCGCTCCGTCGGGCAGGGCGGTCATGGCGTCCTGGTGGTACTGCACGGCCACGGCCGTGTCCAGGCCGCCGAGCAGCGCGTCCCCCGCCGCCTCCGGCAGCGCCGCCACCTCGCGCGCGCCCACCTCGAGCCCGTCGCCGCCGCGTTCCACCGTGCCGCCGCACGCGATGGTCATGAGCTGGGCTCCCAGACAGATGCCCAGCGTTGGCGTGCCGTCCGCCACGCTGACCCGCAGCAGCTCGCGAGTGGCGGGCAGCCAGGGGTAGCCCTCGTCGTCCCACGCCGAGGCCTCGCCGCCGAGCACGATCAGCCCGTCCTCGGCGCGCGAGGGCACGTCCTCACCCAGATAAGGCCGGACGACGTTGACGTCGACGCCGAGCCAGTCCTCGAAAAACCCCAGGCCGGCTCCGGCCTCGTGCTCGATCACGGTGATGCGCATATGCGCAATTATCCGGCCTTCGTCTATCCGACCCTCACGGAAATGGGCGTTTCGGGTTCGTCCAGGTACTCGGACAGGCCGGGAAGTGTCGGCTTGGGCCGCCTCGGCTCCCTGACACCACCCTCGCCTCCCGGCGGCTCGTCGGGAAGGTCATCGGACCAGTGCGGCTCTCCGGGGCCGAACCCCGGCATCCAGGCGGGCGCGCCGCTGGTCAGCGCGCGACGCCGGCGTGAGCGCTTGCTCATCGCTGACACCCTTCGTGGGGGAACTTCAGTGTCGCCCGACCACCCCAAGAACGCCAGATCGAACCTTATTGCGGCCTTATGCATCAAAAGCCACAGAGATCACGATGACGGAGAAGGCGGATGGCGACGGCACTGATCGACGGGGACCCGCAACGGCTCGGCGACTACTGGCTCGCCGCCAGGCTCGGCGCGGGCGGCCAGGGCGTGGTCTACGAGGCGTACACGGAGGACGGCCGCAGGGTCGCCGTCAAGGTGCTGCACGGCGACCAGGTCGCCCAGCTCGGCAGGGAGGCCGCGGCCGCCCAGCGGGTCGCCTCGTTCTGCACGGCCAAGGTGATCGCCGCCGAACTGAGGGGCCCGCGGCCGTACATCGTCAGCGAGTACGTGGAGGGGCCGAGCCTGCGCAGGGCCGTCGCGGACGGCCGCAGGTTCGGCGGCGGCGACCTGGTCAGGCTGGCCACCGCGGTGGCGACCGCGCTGACCGCGATCCACGAGGCGGGGGTGGTCCACAGGGATCTCAAGCCCGACAACGTGCTGCTCGGCCCCGACGGGCCGCGTGTGATCGACTTCGGCATCGCCAGGACGGAGGAGATGTCGCTCACCGAGACCGGCCTGGTCAAGGGGACGCCGAGCTACATGGCGCCCGAGGTGTTCACGGGACAGCGGGCGAGCGCCGCCGCCGACGTGTTCGCGTGGGGCGCGATCACGCTGTACGCCGCGACGGGCGCCGACCCCTTCGAGGCCGACAGCCTGGGCGGGATCATGCACAGGGTGCTGTCGGCCAACCCCGACCTCACCGTCCTGCCCGAGCAACTGCGCCCGCTGGTCGGCGCCGCGCTCAGCAAGGAGCCCGCGCAGCGGCCTGACTCGCGCAGGCTCCTGCTCGCGCTGGTGAGCGGAGACGCGCGGCTCGGCACCGCCGGGCTTCTCGCCAGGGGCGGGCGTGAGGCGGCGCTGATGAGCGTCACCGCCGACGATCCTGCGCTCGGCACGCTGGCAGAGGAGGCCTACGCGCTGCTCGGCGCCATGGAGAAGGAGCTGGCGCCCGAGGTGTTCCTGCGCCTGGTGACCGTCGACGAGCGCGGCGAGCTCTCGGTACGGCACGCCGCGGCGACCGAACTGATCGAGGGCAGGCCCCTGCCCGAGGTCGCGGCGATCACCAAGATCCTCAAGGTGTTCGGTTACCTGCTGGGCAGGGACGGCGAGGAGATCTGGCTGGCCCGTCCCGCGCTGCCCCAGGCGTGGCCGAGGTACCGCAGGTGGATCGACACCAACAGGGACGGCCTGGCCGTACATCGGCAGATCCTGCTCGCGGCCCGGCAGTGGGACGTCAGCGGCCGCAAGGACGGCGACCTGTTCCACGGCTCCAGCCTGGAGAACGCGCTGCAGTGGGCGGCCACGGCGCGCAGGAACATCACGCTCTCCCCCGCCGAGCGCGACTTCCTCGAGGCGGCGGCGGGGGTGACCAGGCGCAGGGCGAGGAGGAACAGGCTCGTCTCGCTCAGCCTGGGCGGCCTGCTGGTGATCTCGCTGGTGGCCGGGGGCCTGGCCGTCCAGCAGAGCATGGTCGCCGACAACCGGGCCGCGGAGATCGGCAGGCAGTTGGAGCGCTCCGAGGCGACGAGGCTGACGGCGCTGGCCGCCTCGACGCGGGGCACGGATCCGAGGCTGGCGATGCGGCTCAGCGCGGCGGCGTGGAGCCTGGACCACGCCCCGCAGACCAGGGCGGGCCTGGTGGCCTCACTGGCGCAGCGCGAGTCGGCGATGTTCAGGGATCCCGCCACGAGCGGCGACACGATCAGAAAGCTGTTGCCCGACGGCAGGACGTTGCTGAGCGTCAGCGAGAACGCGGCTCGGCTGTGGGACGTCCGGACGGGAAAGCGCACAGGAGGCATCCCCGACCTCGGGCTCGGATCGCAGCGAATCGCGGACGCCGCGCTGTCGCCTTCGGGCCGGACGCTGGCGGTCGTCACCGACAAGGGCATGAGGGCATGGGACCTGCGCGACGGCGGCCTCATCAGGGAGCGGACCTTCGATCGAGCTCTCGACCTGGTCAACGGCAGAGCCGACCTCTTCTACACCGACGAGCGCGGTCCCGGCCTGTCCGTCAGCGAGCGACCCGACGTGCGATGGGACCTCGAGACCGGAGCCACGACTCGGGCCGTCCCCCACTTCGTGCTCGACGCCAAGGGCGAGTGGAGGACGACCGACGACACCAGGGTGTTGCGCCTGACCAACTCCAGGACCAAGGCCGAGGTCGAGCTCGGCGTGCGGGACGGCGCGGGCGAGAACGGGGTCTGGAACCAGGGCTCGGTGGCGATCAGCGCGGACGGCCGGTTCGCCGCCTCCGCCGCCGCCAAGCAGATCCAGATCTGGCGCATGGGCGACTCGGGGCTGCTCGCCACCATGCCCGTGCGGGGCGACTCGGACGAGTTCGACCTCCCGCAGGGCTTCTTCGACGGCCGTACTTATCGCTATCTCGTCGACGACAGGGTCTTCTCCATGGATCTGTCCGACCTGGCCTGGCGGGACGGGGACAGCACGTACTCGGACTTGGCGACGCTCTCCCCGGGCGGCCACCATCTGGTGACCGCCGACGACAGCGGGGCCATGAAGCTGCGCCAGGCACGCGGAGGCAAGGACCTCGGCTCGCTGCCCTCCGTCGAAGGCCTCGCTTTCAGCGGTGACGGCAAGCGGCTGGCCCTCTTCCTCCGCCGCAAGGTCGCGATCGTGGACGTGGGCTCGCGGGCCACTCTCGCCGAGCTACGGCTGGCCGCGGGCGACATGGAGCCGGTGCGGGCCGTCTTCAGCCGTGACGGAGCGCGGCTGGCCATCGTGTTGCGCAGTCCCGACGACGGCAGGCCCGACCTCCGCCACGCCGCCCAGGTCTGGGACTGGCAGCGCGGACGACGGCTGTGGAGCGGCGACCAGGCCGAGACCAACGACGCCGCGCTCTCGCCCGACGGCCGCACGCTCGCCCTGAGCGGCCCACGCCAGTCGCTGCTCGACGCGGCGACGGGCAAGCCCCTGGGGGCTCCGTTCGGAGGGGAAGGCATGCGGGTGTTCTTCACCCGCTCGGGCAGGCAGTTGGCCGTGCTCGACTCGCGCGGGCGGCTGACGCTCTGGGACGCGGCCACCAGGCGCCGGCTCAACCCCGTCACCAGGGGCGCCCAGGGCAACTCCGCCGACTACGCCACCGCCTACTCCCCCACCGAGGACGTCGTCGCGGTCGGCGGCAAGGGCAGGGTGCTGCTGTTCGACCCGGTCAAGGGGGTGAGCCTCGGAACCTACCCCGACGCGGGCGGGGCCGAGTTCGCCGGCGGCGGGTGGATCAAGTCAGTGGCCTTCACCGCCGACGGTTCGTCGCTGCTCACCATGGACGGCAAGGCGGTGGTGCGCGAACAGCCGGTGGCTCCCGCCAAGGTGCTGGCCGCCGTCTGCGCCCGCGCGGGAGGAACGCTCACCGAGGCGCAGTGGCGGACGTACGTGCCCGCCCTGCCGTACAGGAAGGTCTGCCCCTAAGATCGCGCGCATGAGGGAAGAAGAGGTCGAAGGCCTGCGGATCGCCATCTTCGGGACGGGTCCCAGGCTGATCGTCGCCGTCCACGGGATCACCGCCTCACTCATGGCGTGGGCGGCGGTGGCGCGCAGGCTGCCCCCGGAGTGGTCGCTCGTGGCGATGGACCTGCGGGGCCGCGGTCACAGCCGTGACCTGCCCGGCCCCTACGGCCTGCCCAGGCACGCCGACGACGTGTTGCGCGTGGCCGAGCACGTCGGGGCCGGACCCGACGCGGTGCTCACCGGTCACTCGATGGGCGCCTACGTGGCGGTCCTGGCGGCGGCTCGGCGCCCCTTCGACAGGGTGGTGCTGGTGGACGGCGGGCTGCCGTTCCCTTCGCCCGCGCCGGACGCCGACGTGGACGCGGAGATCGAGGCCACACTGGGACCCGCGATCGCCAGGCTGAGCCGGACTTTCGCGACGCCCGAGGAGTATGTCGCCTTCTTCAGGGCGCACCCCGCCTTCGTGGGGCAGTGGACGGCCGAGGTGGAGGAGTACGTCAGGTACGACCTCATGGGGCCCTCGGGCGCGCTTCGCTCGCGGGCGGTGGGCGAGGCGGTGCGCGAGGACGGCAGGTGGTTGTGGGTCAACGGCGAGAGCGTCGGGGCGTCGCTGGCCGCCATCGAGGCGCCGACGACCGTGCTGCGGGCGCCGCGCGGCCTGCTCAACCAGGACGTGGGGATGCTGCCCGACGAGCTGGCCGCGACATGGACGGCGCGGGTGCCGGGGCTGCGCGACGAGCTGGTGCCCGACTGCAACCACTACACGATCCTGTTCGACGACCGGTGCGCGTCCCTGGTCGCCGACCGTCTGACCCGGTAGACGCGTCAGGGGTGGCCCGGCCGGGCCACCCCTGACGTCATGCGTTCCTAGCGTGGAGCGATCCAGGTCGCCCTGGCCGCGGCCACCAGCGTCCCGTCCACCTCGTAGATGGCGCTCTCGCCGAAGAGCTTGCGGCCCTCGCGGCCGGTGGCCTTGGCCACGACCGAGTACGTGCCGCCCGGGTAGACGCGGCGGTCGACCTGCAGGGTCAGCCGGCCGAGCAGGGCGGACTCGCCGGGCGCGAAGTGGGCCCAGCCGGTCACGCAGTCGAGCACCGCGCCGACGACGGCGACGGGCACGGCGCCGTCCTCGTCGGTCACCGTGAACGGCACGCGCCACCCCGCCGCGACGACGTCGGCGCCGTCGACAGGACCGGGGAAGACCCGCAGGCCGTCGCCCGGCTCGCGCAGGCCGCAGGCGAAGCACTCGGGGAAGGCGTGGCCCTTCCAGCCGGGGAATCCGGCCTCGGCGCGGGCGGCCTCGTTGAACGGCACGAAGCCGGGCCCGGTGAGGTGCTCGGCGACCGGGATGGCCTCGACGAGCAGCTTGCCGTCCTGGGAGAGGGACGCGGAGTTGGCCACGTGCTCCAGCCGGAGCTCGGTCTCGAGCGGGGTGGGTGCATGAAGGGTGACCTCCACGGCCGATTCGAGACCGTTGAGCGCCTCGGCCACGGTGCCGGAGATCCAGCCGCCGTTGGCGATCTCCGCCGGGCCGCGGAAGCGCTCGGGGACGGTCAGCACGGTCTGCAGGGCAGCCGTCGTCATGCCACACCCTCCAATATGTCTGGAAACGCGATTTAGAACGGACCGATTTTACCCGAATGTCCCATAACCAAGAGAACCAGGGGGTGATGTCGGGGTCGCTAAGCACGTGTAACGCGCCAATGTCCGTCAAGCTTCCCATGGAATCGGCAAAAGCACTGACTTGTCCGTAAGATGCTGCCCCTTGACACGGATGTGACTTGGGGGTCAGAAGTGACTGTGCTGAGCCGTCGGAACCTGCTCAAGGCGGGCGCCGCCACCGTAGCGTTGGGGCTGCAGCCCGCGAGAGCCGAGGCGGCCCTGCTGGCCAGCGGGGTCGTCCCGACTCAGCTGGCCAGCTTCGACAAGACCGTGCAGAAGTACATGACCGAGCGGAACATCAGCTGCGGCCAGCTCGCCGTCGCCAGGAACGGCAAGCTGCTGGTCGCCCGCGGCTACGGCGTCTACCGCCCGAACACCACCACCACCACGCTCGCCCGCGTGCAGCCGACCTCGCTGTTCCGCATCGCGAGCCTGAGCAAGAGCATCACCTCGGCGGCGATCCTGCGCCTGGCCCAGGACGGCAAGCTCAGCCTGACCTCCCCCATCACCACGCTTCTCGGCCTTTCGGCCACCGCCGACCCCCGCCTCGAGAAGGTCACCCTGTGGCGGCTCATGCAGCACACGGGCGGCTGGGACAGGAACGTCAGCAAGGACCCGCTGTGGCTCGACGCCACGATCTCCGCCTCGCTCGACGCGCCGCTGCCGGTCAGCCACGCCGACATCGTGAAATACGTCACGGCCAAGCCGCTCGACTTCGAACCGGGCAGCAAGATGTCCTACAGCAACTACGGCTACATGCTGCTGGGCCGGGTCGTCGAGAAGGTCTCGGGGCAGAGCTACGAGTCCTACGTGAAGTCGAAGCTGCTGGCGCCGCTCGGCATCGACAGGATGGGGCTCGGCGAGAGCCTGCGCGCGGACATGTCGCCCAGCGAGGTCGAGTACAGCTCCAAGTACACCAACAAGAGCGTGGTCGACACCTCGGGTGAGGTCGTGCCGTACCCGTACGGCGGGTTCAACATGCCCAACCAGGACGCCAACGGGGGCTGGCTGGCCTCGGCCGTCGACACCGTCCGGTGGGCCGGCGCCTTCGACAAGGCGGGCACCGTCCTGAACGCCACCTCCATCTCCCGCGCGTTCGCCAAGCCGGAGATCGGCGTGAGCGGCGACGGCTGGTGGTACGGCTGCGGCTGGTACGTCAGGACCGCGGGCAGCGGCCTCAACACCTGGCACACGGGTTCGATGCCGGGCACGTTCACGCTGCTCGTGCGCACCTCGGCAGGGGTGACGTGGTGCGTGCAGTTCAACAGGCGGGAGGAGGAGGGCTCCCCCGACTTCGACGTGATCGACCGGCTGATGTGGCAGGCGCACGACGCGGTCACCTCGTGGCCGACCACCGACCTCTACCCGAAGTACCTCTGACCCGCCTGGCCGCCGGGCTCACGCCCTGGGCTCAACGCTCGGCGGCCAGTTTCACACCCAGCCCGATGAAGACGCCTCCGGTGGCGAGGTCGAGGCGCCGCCGTACGGCCTGCCTGCGGCGCAGCCACGCGCCGATCCGCCCGGCCATCACGCCGACCGTGCCGTCGACGAGGAACTCCAGCGCGATCATGATGGCACCGAGGATCGCGAACTGCAGCCACACCTGACCCAGCTGCGGGTTGATGAACTGCGGCAGGAAGGCGATCGTGAAGGTGACCATCTTCGGGTTCAGCAGGTTGGTCACCAGGCCGTTGAGGAAGGCCCTGCGCCCCGACATGCCCACGCCGATGAGCGGTGACTCGTCCTGGTTCTTCCTGCTCTGCCTGATGGCCTGCACGCCGAGGTAGATCAGGTAGGCGGCGCCCACGATCCGCACGACGGTGAAGGCGACCGGCACGGCGGCGAACAGCGCGGCCAGACCCGCGGCCGCCACGGCGACGTGGACCGCCTCGCTGGTCGCGACGCCCGCCGTGGCGAGCAGGCCGGCGCGCGGCCCGCCCCGCATCCCGCAACCCAGCACGAACAGCATGTCAGGCCCTGGGGTGATCATGGCGACGATCGTGGTCAGGGTGAACACCACGAGCAACTGATGGTCGATGGGCATGACGCGATAGTGCCACAGGTCGTGAATTCTTCACTGGCCGCGCCCCCTTCCCCCTCCGACGATCGAGGACATGACGAACCTCGAAAGCCCGCCGCCACGCCAGGTCATCCCCGCCCGCCCCGCCGACCTCCTCGTGTTCCTCGCGATCGCCTTCGGCGGCGCCTGGCTGGCCGCGATCCCCCTCTGGAGCGCGCTCCCGAACGCCCCTGGCTCCGCCCTCCAGACCACGCTGGCGGGCATGCAACTCTCGCCCGCCCTCGGGGTCCTCGCCGTCTGGCTGCTGCGCAGGGACAACGCCAGGGCGTGGGCCCGCGACACCGGCCTGACGTTCGGTGGCAGGCCGGGGCGCGCGCTCGGCGTCACCGCGCTCACCTGGCTCGCCGTCCCCGTGGCCGTGGCGGTCACGATCGCGATCAGCGCGGCGGCCGGCCTCTTCCCCGTCGACCTGGCGGGCCTGTCGGGCTACCGCCAGGTCTTCCCCGGGGCCACGCACGCCTTCGCCGCCACCGGGCTGGCCATCGCGATCGTCGTCTACCCCGTCCTGTACGCCATCGGCGCGTTCGGCGAGGAATGGGGATGGCGCGGCTGGCTCCTGCCCCGCCTGATGCCGCTCGGCCGGACCAAGGCGCTGCTGCTGTCCGGCGTGATCTGGGGCGTGTGGCACGCCCCGCTCACCCTGGCCGGCTACCACTACCCAGGCCTCGGCTGGTGGGGCGTGCCGCTGTTCACCGCCGCCTGCGTGGCCACCGGGTCCGTGCTGGGCCTGCTCCGCCTCCGTACGGCCAGCGTCTGGCCCGCCGTGATCGGGCACGCCGCGATCAACGGCACGATGCCCGCGCTCTACCTCGTGGCCTCCGACGCCCGCCATCCCGCCGACCCGGTCCTCGGCGGAGTGTTCGGCGTCGTCGGCTGGCTGGTGTTCGGCGCCATCGCCCTGCTGCTCGCCAGAAGCTCGCCCGGCCGGTCCACAGCCGGCATGGCGGCCACCCGCCCAGCAGTGCGGAGATGAGCACGATGCTCGTGGAGAGGGTGGCGGCTTGCTCGCCCGCGGCAGGTCCAACAGCGAGATCTAAGCGGAACTGGTGCTGGGCGAGAACACGGTGAGGTCGCACGTCCGGGCCAGCCTGCAGAAGCGGGACCTGCGTGACCGCGTGCACGTGGTGATCTACGCCTACGAGAACGGGCTCGTCGCTCGCCACGAATTCCATCCTGACGGGCGGTACCGGGTTCACCCCTTCGGGTGAGGCCGGACCGATTCCGCCCGGCCTAGGTTCGAGATTGTGCGTTTCCTACGTCTCATACTTCTCAGCGTCGTCATGCTCGTCGGCTGGACAGCCCCGGCCTATGCCGGTGACCAGGAGCTGATCGACGACTACCGCTCCGTCTACGGCACGCCGGGCGTCGCAGCTGCCGTGATCGACGGGTCGTCCGTCGAGACGATCGTCCACGGCCGGGATGGGGACGACAACGCGGTGACGCCCCGGACGCCGTTCCGTATCGCGTCCTTGAGCAAGTCGATGACGGCGACGGCGATCATGCTGCTGACGGACCGATTCTCCGTGGACGACCCGGTCGTCAAGGTTCTCCCCGAGTTCAAGATGGCCGATCCGCGTACACCAAGATCACCGTCCGCTCATCGAGCTAGATCCTCGCGCCCGCACGAAACGAGGTCATCATGACTGCGTCCCCCACGCGCTCCAGTTCTGCCAGATCAACTATCAGCGATGTCACGTGGTTTTTCGCGATCGCCGTCCTGCTGTGTTTCGCGCTGTCCGTTCCGATGGTCTTCCGGCTCGTCCCGACGGACTTCTACAACCTGATCACTCCGATCCTGCAACTGACCCCGCTGCTCGCAGCGATCATCATGTGGCTCGCCCGACGACCCGGAACGTTCCGAGAGACGTTCGCCACCAGATGGCGCGGCACACCCAAGTGGGCCGGCATCGGCATCGGCCTCATCGCCGCGATCGCCGCGATCCAAACCGCCATCGCACTGGCATTGGGGATCTGGCAGCTCAACCCGCTTGACCAGATCTTCACGGCGACCATGTGGATCGTTCCGGTCTTCCTCATGCAGTCGGTCTTCGCCATCGGCGAAGAGTTCGGCTGGCGCGGCTGGCTGGCGACGCGCGCCGCGTCATGGGGATTCTGGCCGCTGGCCCTTGTCAGCGGTCTGGTCTGGATCGTCTGGCACCTACCGGTCCTCGCCGTCATCGGTGATCGACCATCCTGGGACATCGTTGTCTACTACGCGGGCATGCTGCCATGGGCGCCGCTGTTGCTCGCACTTCGCTGGCAGTCGGGGAGTGTCTGGCCCGCGGTTCTGACGCACGGAGCGATCAACAGCGTCCGGGTGTACCTGCTGCAATCCGTCCCCAACGCAACGGATCACCTGCTCATCGAAGTGATCGGCTGGGTGCTCACGCTCGCCGCTGCCGTGTGGCTGATGCGCCCGAGCCGGGCGCAGCTCGTCCGCGGGTCTATTGAAGGTTAGGTTGATTCCTTGCTCGAGTTCGGCCGTTATCCCGTTGCGTAAGCACAAGCCAGAGCCTCGTCCTCGATTTTCGCGAGGTCGGGCTGCGCGTGCCGGGTCGCGGAAAATCGTGAGGCGATGACCTGGCGGCGGAGCAGGGCAGCATGTCGTCGAAGCTGGGCCGGCTCTTGGTGCGATACCAGGGAGCGCGTCGGCGGTGCTCGGCGACGACGTCGGCGGCGAGCGGATGGCGGCCAGTTCGGCGACCTGCCCCAGCCGGTCCCCTTTGGTCCGGGGCCTGCCCCGCCGCTTGATGCCATCGGCAGGTGCGGGCGGCAGCTCGTACAGCACGGGGGCGTGAGTGCCCTGGATGTGCCCTGATCATGATCAGAACCGCAAGATGCCCTGCCACTGAGCGACTCCCGATCACCATGGGGCTCTCAGCAGCAGGGCATCTTGGCTGGTCAGAGGACGGGCAGGTAGCGGCCCAGCTCGAACTCGGTGACCTGGCGGCGGAAGTCGCGCCACTCGGAGCGCTTGTTGCGCAGGAAGTAGTCGAAGACGTGCTCGCCCAGCGTCTCGGCGACCAGCTCGCTCCGCTCCATCACCGAGATGGCCTCGTCGAGCGACTGCGGTAGCGGCTGGATGCCGAGCGCGCGCCGTTCGGCGCTGGTCAGCGCCCAGACGTTGTCCTCGGCCGGCGCGGGGAGCTCGTATCCCTCCTCGATGCCCTTCAGCCCTGCCGCCAGGATGAGCGCGAAGGCGAGGTACGGGTTGCAGGCCGAGTCGAGCGAGCGGAATTCGATGCGGGTGGAGCCGCCCTTGTGCGGCTTGTACATCGGCACGCGCACCAGCGCCGACCGGTTGTTGTGGCCCCAGCAGATGTAGGAGGGCGCCTCGCCGCCCTGACCGGCGATGGCCTCGGCCCCGCCCCAGAGGCGCTTGTAGGAGTTGACCCACTGGTTGGTGACCGCGGTGATCTCGGCGGCGTGCTTGAGCAGCCCCGCGATGAACGACCGGCCGATCTTGGAGAGCTGGTAGTCGGCACCGGCCTCGTAGAAGGCGTTGCGGTCGCCCTCGAACAGCGACATGTGGGTGTGCATGCCGGAACCGGGGTGCTCGGTGAACGGCTTGGGCATGAACGAGGCCCAGATGCCCTGCTCCAGCGCGACCTCCTTCATGACCAGGCGGAAGGTCATGATGTTGTCGGCGGTGGTGAGGGCGTCGGCGTAACGCAGGTCGATCTCCTGCTGGCCGGGGGCGCCCTCGTGGTGGCTGAACTCCACCGAGATGCCCATCGACTCCAGCATCATGATCGCCTGGCGGCGGAAGTCGTGCCCGGCGCTGTGCGGGGTGTGGTCGAAGTAGCCGCCCGAGTCGATCGGTTCGGGCCTGGGGCCGTCCGCCTCGGGCCGGTTCTTCAGCAGGAAGAACTCGATCTCCGGGTGGGTGTAGAAGGTGAAGCCCATGTCCGCGCACTTGGCGAGGGCGCGCTTGAGCACCCACCGGGGGTCGGCGTGGGAGGGCGAGCCGTCCGGCATGAGGATGTCGCAGAAGATGCGGGCCGCGCCCGGCACCTCGCTGCGCCACGGCAGGATCTGGAAGGTGCCGGGGTCGGGCTTGGCGAGCATGTCACTCTCGTAGACGCGCGCGAAGCCCTCGATCGCCGAGCCGTCGAACCCGATGCCCTCGGCGAAGGCGCCTTCCAGCTCGGCCGGCGCGATGGCGACGGACTTGAGGAAACCGAGCACGTCAGTGAACCAGAGCCGGATGAACCGGATGTCGCGCTCCTCGAGTGTGCGGAGAACGAACTCCTGCTGACGGTCCAAAGCGTCCCCTTGACTGAAAAGACATGTCTGGTCCCCTACAGTCTGCCTGTTTCGTGTTTCGAGCACGTTACGGAACGTCGCGCGGCGGCGTCACCAGGGCGGCCGCTCCGCGGGCCGGCGGCGCCGTCGCCCAAGAAACGGCCAAGGGTCAGGCAGAACGCCTGGGAGCGAACCAAGCGCGTGCCTCGCTGACAAATGCCGCCCCGCCCTCCTAGGGTGATCACGCACTGCCGTCTCGGGGGAGGCACGTATGGGCGCGGAGCTGCGCAAACACAAGCTCGATCGAGCTTTCACGCACATCGACGTCAACAACAGGGGCCAGATCGAGCGCGACGACCTGCTGGGGCTCGGCGCGCGGCTGCTGGTGGGATTCGGAGAGTCCCCCACCTCGGTCGTCGGCGATCGTCTCGTGCGGAGCTTCGACGGCATCTGGTCCACGCTGTCGGCCGGACTCGGCAGGGACAACGACGCGTGGATCTCCAATCCCGAGTTCCACGCGGGGATGACCTCCGCCTTCATCGACGGCGACCTGTACGACCCGGTCTTCGAGCCCGCGGCGACGGCGGCGGCCGAGCTGTGCGACGGGGACGGCGACGGCAGGATCGCGGTGCCGGAGTTCCGCGTGCTGCTGACCGCGTTCGGCACCGCCTACGACGACGTGGACGAGGCCTTCGACCGCCTCGACCGCGACCGTGACGGCGTGCTGGGCGTGAAGGAGCTGGTCGAGGCCGTCCGGCAGTACTACACCGGCGACGACCCCCACGCGGTGGGCAACTGGCTGTTCGGACCGCTGTAGTGCTGACCATGACGCCCGCGAGCCTGCTCACGCCGCTCGTCTCCCGGGTTCCCGCGCTGGCCGCGCCGTGCAGGATGCACCGCTCGGTGTACGCGATCGAGGCGGCGGTCATCGACTGGACCAGGCGCACGGGCTTGTGCGTCGACCGCAGCTCGGCCTGTCACCGCCTGGCCGCGCGCGCCTTCGCCGAGTTCGACGCGAGGGCGGCGGCGCTGTTCGCACAGTGGCTGACGTGGCTGTTCCACCTGGACGACCTGGTGGACGAGGCCGGCCAGCCGTACCCGAGGCTCTTCGAAGGGAACGGCGCGCATCCGCTGGAGGCGGCGTTCACCGACCTGTGGCGGGCCACGAGCGCGACCATGAGCGACGACTGGCGGCTGCGGTTCGCGACGAACCTGCAGCGGCAGGCAGACGCGTGCGGGGTGGAGGCGGACAACAGGGCCGGCGGCAAGGTGCCGACCATCGAGGAGTACCCGGTGCTGCGCAGGGGCACGGCGGGTCCCTTCCTCTACGACCTGGTGGAGCCGTGCCTGGGGGTGGAGGTCCCGCCGGAGCTGGCCGCCGACGAGCCGTGGCTGGCACTGGTCGAGGCCTGCGCCGACGTGGCGGCCTGGTGCAACGACCTGGTCTCTCTGTCGAAGGAGCGGGGCGACGCGCACAACTTCGTGGTGGTCGTGACCCACGAGCTGGGAGTGAGCGAGCCCGAGGCGGCCGAGTGGGTGCTCGACAGGATCGCGGCCCGCTGCGCCGACATGCGCGCGGCGGCCAGGCGGCTGCCGCTCGACACGCTGCCTCCCAAGATCGCCAGGGACGTCAGCAAGGTGGCGTGCGCCTACCTGACCGCGCCGAGGGCGCACCTGGACTGGGCCACGGAGAGCGAGCGCTACACGTAACGTCACCACGCGCTTCCCCTATGTATTCATCATGGTGGGCAGACACGCGAGACAGCGGACATGGCGGCGGCGAGGAACGGCGGGCGCGATCGTGCTCGTCGTCCTCGCCGTCGCGCTGTGGGCGATGGACCTGCTGCGCGCGGACGGCTGCGCGGCCGCCGACGTGGAGCCGGCCAGGACGGGCACGGCGCTGCACTACCAGGGCTCGGCCGGCAACTGCTCGATCACGGGTGGCGAGATGTACGCCTCGGTGTCGGCCGAGGAGTACGCGGGATCCGAGGCGTGCGGCGGCTACCTCGACGTGAAGGGGCCGCGCGGCACGGTCCGCGTGCAGGTCGTCGACAGCTGCGCCACCTGCAGGCCGGGCGAGCTGGACCTGAGCATGGCGGCCTTCTCCAGGATCGCCGACCCTCGCTCCGGCGTGGCCCGGGTGGCCTACCACTCCGTGCGCGACCCCGAGCTCGGCCACGGGCTGGCTGTCAGGGTGCGGAAGGGATCGACGACCGCCTGGCTGGCGCTCCAGGTGCTCGACCACGGCAATCCGCTGCGCAAGGTCGAGGTCAGGGAGAAGGACCGGTGGCGCGCCCTGGAACGCGGCTCCGACAGCTACTGGGTGGCCGAGGGCGGCGCGGGCGCGGGCCCGTTCGACCTGCAGGTGACCGACGTGCACGGGCAGCACGCGACCGTCAGGGGCGTCGATCTCGCCCCTGAGGAGATCCAGCGGACCACCGCCAGGCTGTACGGCGCGGCGCCCGCGGGCGTAGCGCCTGCACCGAGCGGCTCCCCCGCCCCGCCGGCCGCCGAGCATGTCAGAGGACGTTGCTAGCAGGCGGCGCCGGCGGCCAGGACGTCTCCCGTGGGCGTGCGGCGGTAGACGACCTCCTTGCCCAGCCTGTTGCCCACCGTGAGCCCGCCCGCCGACAGCACGCCGAGGTGCTGGCTGACCGCGCCCGCGCTCAGCGACATCCGCCTGGCCAGCGCCGACGTGGTGGCGGGTTCGGCCAGCGCGGTGAGGATCTGCGCCCTGCTGCGGCCGATGAGGGCGGCCAGCGCCCCTGGCGCGGGCGGCGGCCCCTGCTCCCACAGCGTGCCCACCCCCTGCACGGGATAGATGAGCATCGACTGGTAGGGGTCGGTCATCACGGCCACGCTCGGCCAGTAGAAGGCCGAAGGCAACAGCACGAGCCCGTCGCCGTGCAACCCTCCGTCCGTGCACCACGGCCGGTCGATGAGCAGCCGCTCGCCCGTCCACACGATGGACGGGTCGAGCCCGGCGAACAGCTGGCGCGCCCCGCCCGAGGCCAGCTCGCGGGAGCGGCGCATGACGTCCCTTTCGAGCAGGCCGTACACGCGCGGCCAGTACTCGGCGAAGCACGTGTCCCAGTAGGCCTCCAGCGCGTCGGCCACGCGGGCGATCCCCGCGGCGGGGTCGGACCTGAACCGTTCGATGATCGCGGGGTCGGAGCCGGTCACGATGCCCGCCTCCTCGGCCGCGCGCTCGGGCGGCGTCATCCTGATCCGCCTGATCTCGGTGGCGAACTCGGGCAGCGGCGTGTCGGGCGGAGGGGTGATGAAGTCGGCGATGTATCCGCTGGGCGGCACCAGCGCGAGCAGCTCGCCCATGTCGAGCGCGGCGAGGCGCGGGCGCACCGCCTTGATCCACGGCAGGTGGACGGACTGGCGAGCGGGGTCGCGCAGCGTCCGCAGGCTGGCCACCAGCTCCCAGACGGGAGAGAAGGCGAACCTGATGCGGGCCACGTCCTCGGGCTTGAGGGTCCACACGACGGACATACCTTTTAGTCTGCCCTAAATGGTTCGCGACGCGGGGCAAACCCGGACAATCTGTCCGCGTGACTACCGCAACCGTTGAAAAGCCGTCATTCCTGAAGTCGAAGATCGGCGGGCTTCCACGCCCGTTCTGGGCGCTGTGGAGCGGCACCCTGGTCAACAGGCTGGGCACCATGGTGATGCCGTTCACCGGCGTGTACCTGACCCAGTCCCGCGGGCTGTCCTTGGCCGCCGCGGGCATGGTGATGGCGATCTTCGGCGCGGGCCAGCTGGTCTCGCAGCTGATCGCGGGATCGCTCGCCGACCGGATCGGGCGCAGGGCGACGTTGGCGGGCGGCATGCTGGCCACGGCGGTGGCGATGCTGGCGCTCGGCTACAGCACCACGCTGCCGGCGATCCTGGTCTCGATGTTCGTGCTCGGCCTGGTGATCGACGCCTACCGGCCCGCCTCCAGCGCCCTGGTGGCCGACCTGATCGCGCCGGCCGAGCGGCCCAGGGCGTACGGCCTGCTGTTCTGGGCCATCAACCTCGGCTACGCGGTCGGCATGACGGCAGGCGGCTGGCTGGCCCAGTCGGGGTTCATGTGGCTGTTCTGGTTCGACGCCGTCAGCAGCGTGATCTTCGCGGTGCTGGTGTGGCGGGCCATCCCCGAGACCAGGCCGGAGCCGGGGGACGGCGCGCGCGGAGGTGAGATGCGGGAGGTGCTGCGCGACCGGCTGATGCTCGCCTTCACCGCCGTCGTGCTCGGCAACGCCCTCGTCTACAGCCAGACCTTCACCACCTTGCCCGTCGCCATGAAGCTCGTCGGGCTGAGCACCGCCGAGTTCGGCCTGGCGATGGCCGCCAACGGCGTGCTCATCGTGGTGCTGCAGCCGCTCGTGTCCGACTGGCTCGGCCGCTGGGACCCCGCCAGGACCTTCGCGCTCGGCATCGCCGTCATGGGTGTCGGCTTCGCGATGACCGCCTTCGTCACCTCCACAACGGCCCTCGTGGTGACCATCGTGGTGTGGACGCTCGGCGAGATCGTCACCGCCGGCATCGCGGGCGCGATCGTGGCGTCGCTGGCCCCCGCGCACCTGCGCGGCAGGTACGCGGGCCTGTTCGGCCTCGCGTGGGCGGCGGCGGGCATGGCCGCTCCGCTGATGACCCCGCTGCTGAAGATCAGCGCGTCCGCGCTGTGGTTCACGGTCGGCGTCATCGGCCTGGTCACCGCGGCCGCCGGCGCGGCGCTCTCCCCCGCCATCAAGCGCAGGGCGGCGTTGAACGAGCGTTGATCCGACGTTGGCACGGCGTGGATAGTGTCCCCGCGTGCCCTCGACCTCGCGCGGACTGGTGTCCCTCGCCATCGGTACGGCCACCGTCGCGGTCGTGCTGGAGCTGGCCGACATCTGGGTGACGGCCAGGCTGCCGCCTTCGCCTTACACGCCGCTGCCCTTCGCGCCAGAGGACGTCGCGGGGACCGCGTTCCCCGTGTTCGGCGCGATCCTCGTGTTCAGCAGGCCGCGGCTGGTCATCGGGTGGCTGCTGTGCGCGGGAGGGCTGGCCGCGGCGGTCAACATCCTGTCGGCCAACACCGCTCGGCTGCTCGGCGACCATCCGGGCGCCTGGCCCGTCGTCGGCGCGTCATGGAACGCCTGCACGCTCGCCCTCGGGGTCCTTCTGCCCTTGCTGTACCCGACAGGCACGCTGCCCTCGCGGCGGTGGGCCTGGGTCGTCGTGCTCGCGCCGGCCTCCGTCGCGGCCGACTGGACGGGCAGGCTCATGGGCGACCAGGCGATCCGCGAGTGGGCGCAGGCGGCGGGTTCGGCCGCGATGACGGCGGCTCTCGTCTCGCTCGCCGTGCGCTTCGCCCGGTCGGGGCCGGTCGAGCGGCGGCAGCTGCGGTGGCTGCTGGTCACGCTCCCTGGGCTGATCGTGCCGTGGGTGGTAGGCGACCCCGTCTGGTGGCTGGCCTCGTTCACGATCCCGTTGATCCCGGCCGCGATCGCGGTGTCGGTGCTGCGCCACCGGCTGTTCGGCATCGAGACCCTGATCAGCAGGGCACTGGTCGGCATCGGGCTCGCCATCGCGGTCGGGGGGGTCTACGTCGCCGTGACGGCGGCGTCCAGCGTCTTCCTGTCGGCGGTCGACAGGTTCGCGGGCCTGCTCACGGCGCTGCTGGCCGGGCTGTTCTTCTTCCCGGCCAGGCGGTGGGTGCAGCGCGGCGTGGACCGGTTGCTGTACGGCAGCACGGGCGACCCCGCCACGCTGGCGGCCAGGCTGAGGCGCCGGCTGCGCGAGGCGGATCCAGGACACGGGCTGCAGGCCGCGCTGGACGTGCTGCGCGAGGGCCTCGCGGTGACGGGCGTGTCGGTGACGGCAGGCGACACGGTCGTCTCCTCCGGGCTGCCGGGTTCGGTCGGCCGCGAGATGGCGCTGGTCTGGCACGGCGCGACGGTCGGCACCCTGCTCATCGGGCCACCGGAGCGGCGCGGCTTCCCCGCCGCGCACGACGAGCGGGTGATCGCGACGCTCACGCCGTACGTCGCGGAGGCCGCGCACGCCGTCCACCTCACGGCCGCGCTGCAGGCCTCGCGCGAGCGCATCCTCGGTGCGCGGGAGGAGGAGCGGCGCAGGCTCCGCCGCGACCTGCACGACGGGCTCGGGCAGTCGCTCGGCGGCATGGCTATGGCCGTCAACGCCGCGATGCTCACCATGCGCGCCGCGCCCGACCGGGCCGAGCTGCTGCTGGCCGAGGTACGCGCAGGGATGGACGCGGTCGGCGCCGACATCAGGGAGCTCGTGTACGGCCTGCGCCCTCCCGCCCTCGACGAGCTGGGCCTCGCCGGCGCGGTGGCCGGGCTGGCGGGCGAGCCCGTGACCGTGTCGGGCGATCTGTCGGGGCTGCCGGCCGCCGTGGAGGTCGCCGCGTACCGGATCGTGCAGGAGGCGCTGACCAACGCGCGCAGGCACGCGTGCGCCTCCAAGGTGAGCGTCCGCATCGACAGGGCGGCCTCGCTACGGGTCACCGTGGTCGACGACGGCCTCGGGATCCGTCCGGGCGCGCCTGCGGGCGTCGGGCTGGCCTCGATGCGCGAGCGAGCGGCCGAACTCGGCGGCACCTGCACGGTACGGCCCGCACGGGGCGGCGGCACCGAGGTCGTCGCCGACCTGCCCTGCCCCGGACAGGAGACCGGCCAGCAGGCCGGACAGCAGGAGGCCGGGTTCCGGAAAGCCCGGCAGCCGGGGGCCGGAGCGGCCCGAGCCGAGCCCGATCGTGTCGAGCTATCCCAGTGATTGGAGATTTTGGAATATGTCGCCATTTCGCGCACTCGCGGAGGGCTCTACGCTTACGCCTGCAATGGTGACCTTCAGTGCATTGGGACCGTTCCAGGTCCTCCTCGACGGGCTTCCCCTCGACCTCGGCGGCCAGCGCCAGATGGCGGTGCTGGCCAGGCTGCTGGTCGCGAGGGGCCGCGCGGTGCCCGTGACCACGCTCATCGACGAGTTGTGGCCTGGCCGGCCGCCCGCGCAGGCCCTGTCCACCATCCAGGGATACGTCTCCAGGCTGCGCCGCGCCCTCGAGCCGAACAGGGCCCCGCGCTCCGAGGCCGAGGTGCTGGTGTCGGCGCCTCCCGGATACGCGCTACGCGCGACGCCCGAGCAGGTGGACTGCTGGCACTTCGAGCGGCTCGTGCGGATGGAGGGACCCGCCCCCGAGGTATGGGCCTCCATGGAGGAGGCGCTGGGGCTGTGGCGTGGGCCGGCGCTGGCCGAGTTCGCCGACCTGACCTGGGCGTCGACCGAGGGCGGGCGTCTCGAGGAGCTGCGGCTCGTCGCTCTCGAACGGCGGGCCGACGCGGGGCTGCGCCTGGGCCGGTCGACCTCGCTCGTCCCCGACCTGGAGGCGCACGCGAGCGCGTGTCCGCTGCGGGAGGAGGCGTGGCGGCTGCTGGCCACGGCCCTCTACCGGAGCGGTCGCCAGGGCGACGCGCTGGCGACCCTCAGGAGGGCGCGGGCGATCTGGCGCGACGAGCTGGGCCTGGACCCCTCCGCCGTGTTGCAGCGGCTGGAGGCGGACATGCTCGCCCAGTCGCCCCACCTGGACGCCGACCCCGTCGCAGCTGCGCCCGTCTCCGTCCAGCCGGGTTCCGGCCAGCCGGCCGCCGGAAGGACGGCTGGCCCCGCCCCTGCCGAAGACGGGGATCCGGCGAAGGAACTGCGGGTGGTGGTCGCCGACGACCAGGCGCTCGTCAGGACGGGGCTGCGGGTCGTGATCGACACCGAACCCGGCCTGGAGCTGGCCGGGGAGGCCTCCGACGGCGAGCAGGCCATCGCGGTCGTCAGGGACACCCGCCCGGATCTGGTCCTGCTGGACATCCAGATGCCGAGGCTCGACGGCCTGACCGCCGCGCGCAGGATCCTCGCCGACCGCAACCCGCCGAAGGTGATCATGATGACCACCTTCGGCACCGACGAGAACCTCTACGCCGCTCTGCGCGCGGGAGTCAGCGGCTTCGTGCTGAAGACCTCGCCGCCCGAGCAGCTCGTGGCCGCCATCCGCGCGGCCGCGGCGGGTGACGCCCTGATCGACCCCGCCCTGACGACGAGGATCATCTCCGCCTTCGCCGGCAGGACCGATCCCGCCGCGCCCCCTGCCCTGGCCGGGCTCCCCGACACGCAGCTCGACGTGCTCAAGCTGATCGCCCGTGGCCTGACGAACCGGCAGATCGCGCACACGCTCGCCGTCCCCGATCGCCAGGTGGCGACCGCCGTGGCCGGCCTGCTCGATCATCTGGGCCTGTTCGACAGGGCCCAGCTCGTGGTCGCGGCCTACGAGTCGGGCCTGGTCACCCCGGGACGATGAGACGTCACTTATCGTCGCTTTGACGATAAAAAATCGGGGGTACTAGGCTGGGCCCGTGGCTCAATTGCGCATCGCCCTCGCTCAGACAAACCCGGTCGTCGGCGACATCACCGGCAACGCCGACGCGCTGGTCCGATGGACGCGTGAGGCCGCCGACCGCGGCTCTCACCTCGTCCTTTTCACGGAGATGTTCCTGACCGGCTACCCGGTCGAAGATCTCGTCCTGCGGACCTCCTTCCTCAACGCCAGCATCGAGGCGCTCGAGGACGTCGCCGTCCGACTGGCCGACGAAGGCCTCGGCGACCTGCCCGTCGTGGTCGGCTACGTCGACAGGGCGGGGCTCGCTCCGCGCGTCGGCCAGCCCAAGGGCGCGCCCCTCGACGCGGCCGCGCTGCTCCACCAGGGCAGGGTCGTCACCCGTACGGCCAAGCACCACCTGCCCAACTACGGCGTGTTCGACGAGTACCGCTACTTCGTCCGCGGTGACCGGTTGCCGATCTTCCGCCTGCACGGGGTCGACGTGGCCATCGCCGTCTGCGAGGACCTGTGGCAGGACGGCGGCCCTGTCGCCGTCGTCGGCCGGGCGGGGGCGGGCCTGCTCGTGGTGCCGAACGCCTCGCCGTACGAGAAGGAGAAGGACGACGTCCGCCTGGAGCTGGTCGCGCGCAGGGCGCGCGAGGCCGGGTGCGCGCTCGCCTACGCCAACCAGGTCGGCGGCCAGGACGAGCTGGTCTTCGACGGCGACTCGATCGTCGTCGACGCGTCCGGCGAGCTCGTGGCACGGGCGGAGCAGTTCAAGGAGGAACTGCTCGTCGTCGACCTCGACCTGCCGGTGTCCGACGCCGAGCCTGGCGTCTTCCCCTTCGACGCGGGCGACGGCACGACGATCACGGTGGAACGGCTGGTGCTGTCGGACGAGCCGGTCGCGCCGTACGCCAAGCAGGAGCCCGAGGTGGCACCCAGGCTCGACGACACCGGCGAGGTCTACGAGGCGCTGGTGCTCGCGGTGCGCGACTACGTCGCCAAGAACGGCTTCCGCTCGGTGATCCTCGGCCTGTCCGGCGGCATCGACTCGGCGCTGACGGCCACCATCGCCTCCGACGCGATCGGTCCCGAGCGCGTGCACGTCGTGATGATGCCCTCGCGCTACTCCTCCGACCACTCCCTCGGCGACGCCGACGAGCTGGTGCGCAGGCAGGGCGTCAACAGCCAGGTCGTGCCGATCGCCGACATCGTCACCGCCTTCGAGAAGGAGATCGACCTCTCCGGGCTGGCCGCGGAGAACCTGCAGGCCAGGGTGCGCGGCATGATCCTCATGGGGCTGTCGAACCAGCACGGCCACCTGGTGCTGACCACCGGCAACAAGAGCGAGCTCGCGACGGGCTACTCCACCCTGTACGGCGACTCCGCCGGCGGATTCGCGCCGATCAAGGACGTGCCGAAGACGATGGTGTGGGCGCTGTCCAGGTGGCGCAACGAGCACACCGACTCCTCGTTCCTGCTGTCCGCCGAGCGGCCGATCCCCGAGAACTCCATCACCAAGGAGCCCAGCGCGGAACTGCGGCCCGACCAGCGCGACACCGACTCGCTGCCGCCGTACGAGGTGCTCGACCGGCTGCTGGACGACTACGTCGAGAAGGACATGGGCTCGGCCGAGCTGATCGCTGCTGGACACGATCCGGAGCTGGTGGCCAGGATCATCAGGCTGGTCGACCTGGCGGAGTACAAGCGCAGGCAGTACCCGCCTGGCCCGAAGATCACGCCGAAGAACTTCGGCAGGGACCGCAGGCTACCGATCACCAACAGGTGGAGGGAGCCGACGGCCTAGGTAGGCGCGCAGCAGCCGCTTGGTTTCCTCGACCAGCTCGGGGTCGCCGTGGTGGGCCCTGAGCAGGGTGTCGGCCGCCTCGACGGCCACCAGCATCGGGTTGAGCCCCTCGATGCCGAGCAGGTCGGCGAGGGCCCGCGCGACCTCGGAGTTGTCGCCGAAGTCGAGGACGGCGAAGCCGGGGACCGACGACTTCATGTCGAGGTACTCGTCCACGACGATGTCGATGACGGGGTCCCACGCGCGGGCCCCGACCAGCTTCGGCTCGATGCGGGCGACGAACTGCTCCAGGTTGCGCCTGGTGAGCGCGGCCGCCAGCGATCGCTTGTCACTGAAGAAACGGTAGATGGAGCCGATCGGCATCCCGGTGCGGGCGGCCACCGTCCTGGTGCTCAGCGCGTCGTAGCCGCCCTCGTCCAGCAGGGCGGCCGCCGCGTCGAGCATCCGGTCGACCTTCTCCGCGCTGCGCCTCTGGACCGGGATGCGTCTCATGCCGCAAAGAGTAGGGTCAGCCCGCCGATGGTGTAGCAGACCATGAGCACGAACAGCGGGATCTGCCCCGCGACGGCCCTGGCGGGTTCGAGCAGCCGTACCGACCTGTCGTGGGCGGCGACCACGCCGAGCACGTGGCCGAGCACGATGGCCAGCACCTGGACCGTGGCGATGGTGCCCGCGCCGACCACGTCCGCGTTCACCTCGGCGTCCAGGCCGAGGGCGAGGACGACCGCGCGCTGCCCCTCGATCACGAAGAGCGAGAAGTAGTGCGCCACCAGGTAGCCGATCGCGATCGGCACCAGCGAGTGCGCGAAGCGGGGCGCCAGCCCGCGGGTCCCGCCGATCAGTCCCGCCGCGCCCAGGCAGGCGACGTAGAGCAGCGCCACTCCCCCGATGGCCGTCAGCAGGCCGACCGTGCCGAGCCCCACCCTGCCGAGCGGGCCGGTCTGCAACGCGTCGACCCAGAAGGGCGCGCCGGCGAACCCGTCGTAACCGGTGCTGCCGAGCAGCACGCACACGGTCGCGACGAGGCCGGGCGCGGGGACGATCGCGTCCAGGCCGTTGAAGGGGCTGCGCACGACCAGCGTCCCGTCGGCCCTCCTGCCCAGCGGTGACAGGTGGCCGACGAGCGTGGAGTAGACCTCGAACGGGTCGCCCCTGTCGAGCCACGCGTGGCCGTACGTGAGGGTGCCCGCGACCGTCGCCGTGCCGTACAGAAGGAGGAAGACCAGCAGGGTCGCCGTCGCCGCGGGCTCGGGCGAGACCAGCTCCATCCAGGTGAAGGCGGTCAGGCCCGCGGCGGCGGGCCAGTAGCCGAGCCGCCCTGGAAGCGGGCGGCGCGGCCTGTCGGGCAGCAGCCTGAACGGGTTGACCAGCCGCCACACCGGCCCGAACAGCAGCGAGGCGGGCACCAGCCCCACCCAGAAGACCACATAGATCAGGTACGGCGCGGCGTTGTCCTCGGCCGGGCCCAGGACCAGCCATCCCAGCGTGTACAGCGCCATGAGCGCGGTGATGACGCGTGGCGTCCTGCCGGCCGGCCGCCACGGCAGCACTCTGCCCGCCCTGTCACCGCTGAAGCGGGAGTCCGCCCACAGCAGCCCCAGCGCGAGGAAGGACACGACAAGCGCCGCGAACGCCCCGGCGTAGGCGTAGAAGAGCGGGATCGGCAGGTCGCTGCGGCTGCCGATCCCGTGCGCGAGCACGCCCGTCACGTGACCGCCAGCTGGATGAGCACCAGCTTGCTCTCGTGCGTCTCCACCTCGAACACGCCTGTCATGTCCGCCACGAAGCTGACGCCGGCGGGCTTGCCAGGAAGGAGCTCCTTGGCGAGGTCGTATCCGTGCACATGCAGCTCGTCGGCGACGTCGCTGGTCACGGTGAGGGTCACGGTCTGGCCGCGCTTCACCTCCAGCCAGCCGGAGGGCGGCGTCACCTTCCCTCCCGCGATCGTGATCTCCGCGTGCGGGGCGCCCGCCGCGGGCGCCCCCGTCGCGACCTCGTGTCCCGTTCCCGGCCTGTGGTGCGTCTCCGGCAGCGAAGCGCACCCCGTGACCGGGACGACCGCGACCAGCACGAACGCGGCCAGCGCCGCCACCCGCCTCACGCCGGCACCTCCGCGGCCCTCGCCGTACGGCGTGGCGCGACCGCGACCACCGCGCACAGCACCCACACCCCTGTGAGCAGCCCCCGGATCCAGCCGGGCCCGATCGGCAGGACGGGCAGCATCCACACCGCCTTGTCGAAGGCGTCGACCAGGTAGAGCGCGCCGAGCACGACACCGAACCAGCCGAAGGCCCCTCGCATGATCAGCCCTGACCCGATCAGCCACACTCCCGTCAGCGCCAGCGCGACGGCGGGCAGCACCGTGTAGGAGTCGAGCGCCCCGAACACGTCCAGCGCCAGCCCTGCCAGGCCGACGAGCGTCAGCGGCAGCGCCCAGCGCGAGCGCAGGCGGCGCCGCCACAGCAGGACGGCCATCAGCGCCAGCACGAGCGAGCCGCCCAGCGCGAGCTGCACCTCCACCCTGGAAAGGCCGCTGGAGCCGAACCACCAGCACCCGCCGGGCAGGCGGCGGTCGCCGATGCTGTAGTCGTTGCAGAGGTACATCTGCACGAGCTTCACCGGCTCGGCCACCACTCTCGCGGGACCGCTCCCTCCGCAGGAGGGAAGCGCTCCTGGGCTGCTGACGCGCACACCCTCCCAGCAGTTGCCGCCGCCCTGGCCGTCCCAGTAGACGTCGGCGCCGTTGGGCCTGTTCTCACCCGAAGGGGAGACGCCCAGGTGGTTGCCGGTGTAGAGGTTGTTGTGCGAGGTGTCGAACTGCTTGTCCCACGACTCCTCGCCCCGGATGAAGGCCGGCACCGCCAGCAGGTTGAAGGCGGCGTTGTCGTGGCCCCAGATCCAGTTGTCCTTGAAGACGTTCCAGTTGCCGCCGCCGGTGATGATGCCGCTGCCGGGTGGCAGGCCGATCTGCGGGCAGACCACGCCCTTCTCGTAGCCGCGTTCGGCGGGCGGCTTGGCGCAGGTGCCGTCCCTGACGTACTCGTAGTAGGTGGCGTTGTTGTCGTAGATCTTGTTGTTCTCGAACCTGGCGTGGTTCTGCGGGAGCCCGGGGTGCCCGGGGAAGGCGCTGTCCATCGTGGCGCCCGCGAGGTTGCCCCAGAACTCGCTGTCGTGCACGTACACGGAGTCGCCCGCCGTACCCGAGTAGCCGACCATGTTGTGGTGGCTCTTGCAGCGCCTGATCTCGATGGAGTAGCGCGGGACCTCGTGGCCGCGGCCGTCGTTGATGTTGGAGGCACTGCCGGGGTAGAGGCCTGAGTCGCCGTTCCCGTAGGACTCGCAGTCGGTGTACAGGCCGTGGTCGCTGGCGAAGGTCAGGAAGCCGTACTCGTCGTTCCACCTGGTCAGCATGTTGTCGATGACGAAGCCGTCGGTGGCGAGGATGTAGAGGGAGTTGAAGGTGGTGCGCTGGGCGGTGAAGTTCCTGAAGTAGACGCCGTCGGTCATGTCGGCGCGGATGGCGTTGAGCTTGCGGTACTGCGCGTCGATGACGACGTCGAGGGGGCCGGCGCCGGTGCCCTCGATCTGGAGGTCCTTCTTGCCGAGGATGGCCACCAGGTTCTGGTTGTGCGGGCACTGGACCTGCTGCTCGTACGAGAGGATCTGGTAGCCCCAGCTCGACCAGCGGGCCTCGAGCTTGGAACACGCGCCCTCGGGCTGCGGCTGGCCGGGTTCCTCGTGGTAGAGGCCCGGCAGGATGGCGATGTTCATGCCAGGCTTGTCGACACGGTCGACCGCGTCCTGGAGGTGGCGCACGCCCTCCTTCTGGCAGCGGGCGAAGAGGGCGAGGTTCCGCCGCTTGAGATCCTCCGGAAATTTCGAGATTCGCCGCTCGAAATCGGATTTATCCGTCTTGCAGACCAGGAGGTCGGGCTCCCCCTGCCGGTAGACGGGGACGCTTCCCGAGCCGTCCGGCAGCTTCACCTCCCGCTCCTCGTGGGCCAGTGCGGCGCCGGCGGGCAGGAGCAGGGCGAGGACCACGCCTAAGAGCGTCAGTGTCCTTCGGGCGATGAGGGGCATGGCGGCGAGACTAGAACATTGCTCACGTTCTGCCTAGGGCCTTCTCTCCGCCCTTTCGTGGCGGCAGGCGGTCGCACCGTGTTCGCCGGCTCGCGCGGGGTCACACCCGACCGAAACGTTCGCCGGCTCGCGCGGAGTCACACCCGACCGAAACGTTCGCCGGCTCGCGCGGAGTCACACCCGACCGGAACGTTCGCCGGCTCGCGCGGGGTCACACCCGACCGACCGGAGCGACCCAACGCGGGCCCAACGCCCCGCGCGTACGGTGGCCTGCCATGTCGTTCGCCGAGGTTCAGTTCAGGATCCTGGGCCCCCTCGAGGTCCTCGTGGGCGGCGTGCCCGTCCACGTGGGCGGCCCGAAACCGCAGGCCGCGCTGGCCGCCCTGCTGCTCGGGCTGGGCCGTGTCGTGGCCGTCGACCGGCTGGTCGACCTGGTGTGGGGCGAGAACCCGCCCGGCTCGGCACGGTCCCAGGTGGCCATCGCGATCTCCAGGCTGCGCCGGGTCCTGCGCGAGGCGGGAGGCGATCCCCACGTGATCGAGACGGTCGGCGCGGGCTACCGGGTACGGCCCGCCGTACCGCTGGACGCGGCGGAGGCGAAGAACGGGATCGCCGCAGCCCGGGCGGCAGCGGCGGCCGGGCGATCCACGGAAGCGGCCGCCGGCATGCGGAGGGCGCTGGCACTGTGGCGCGGCCCCACGCTGGTCGGGATGGGAAGGCAGGTCCAGGGCGTCGGTCTTTGGGACGAACTGCGCCTGGCCGTCACCGAGGAGTGCGTGGAGCTGGAGCTGGCCCTGGGCAGGCACGGGGAGCTGGTGGCGAGCGTGGCGGCCTTCGTGGCCGAGCATCCGTTGCGCGAGCGCTCCCGCGCGCAGCTCATGCTCGCGCTCTATCGGATGGGGCGCAGAGCCGAGGCGCTGGAGACGTACAGGGAGGGCCGCGAACTGCTCGATGTCGAGCTCGGCCTCACACCGGGGCCCGAGCTGCGGCGGATGGAGCGCGCCGTCCTGGCCGACGATCCCTCGCTGTTCTTGGAGCCCGCCCCGGCAACGCTCGCGCGGCCTGTCGCGATACCCGAGGCGGCCCCCGCCCAACGACCCGCGACGCCCGGGACGGCGGCGCCCAGCGAACGGCCCGGCCCGGCACCAGAAGTGACGGCACCCACCGAACGACCTGGCTCGACGCCAGAGGCGGCACCCGCCGGACGGCCCGGACCGGCGCCCGGGGAGACAGGTCCCGCGGAACGGCCCGCCGAGCTGCCGCGTGGAGCCGCGTCGGCGTTCGTCGGCCGCGCGGCGGAGCTCAGGCACGTGCACAAGCTGGCCGGGGAGGATCTGCCGATCGCCGCGATCAGCGGCCGCGCGGGCGTGGGCAAGTCGGTGCTGGCGGTGGAGGCGGCGCGCCGGCTGGTGGGCCGGTTCGACGACGGCCAGCTCTACGCCGACCTGCGGGGCTCCACCCCCCACCCGTTGGAACCAGCGGAGGTCCTCGGCAGGTTCCTGCGCTCGCTCGGCAGACCCGACGTGCCCGCCGGGGCGGACGAGGCGACGGGCAGGTTCAGGTCGGTGACCGCGCGCAGGCGGATCCTCGTCCTGCTCGACGACGCGGCGAACGCGGCACAGGTGACACCGCTGCTGCCTTCGGGGGCCGGGTGCATGGTCGTCGTGACCTCGCGGCGGCCGCTCACCCTGCTCGACGGCGCGGCGCACGTGCGTTTGGAGCCCATGGCCGAGGACGAGGCGATCAGCCTGCTGGAGAGCGCCATCGGCGACTCCCGCGCGGCCGCCGAGCCCGCCGTCGCGCGAGAGATCGTCCGGCGCTGCGGCGGGCTGCCGCTCGCCGTACGGCTGGTGGCGGCGAGAGCGGCGGCCCATCCCCGCTGGCCGCTGTCCAGACTGCTCGACCGCATGCCGCGATCGAGCGGCCTGCGCCCGGCCTAGACAGGCTCAAACCGCCAGGCCGCAGTCCGGCCTGAATAGGCGCAGACCGCCGGGCAGCAGTCCGACCGGCTCAGACTCCCAGGCCGGCAGCCCCACCTGAACAGGCGGGCTCAGCCCGCCAGGCCGCGCAGGACGCTGTCGACGATGCGGGCGGGCAGGTCGTCGGGCAGGTCGTCGTCGCCCCTGGCCCGCTTGATGTGCCACATCATGGCGCCGGACAGCGTGCCGAGCGCCAGCCGGGTGTCCAGGTCGGCCCGCAGTTCGCCGGTCCGCACGCCCCGTTCGATGACCGCCGTCATCGCAGCCGTGCGCGGCTCGACGGCCACCTTCATGAACTTCGCGAACAGCTCCGGGTAGCGGTCGGACTCGCTCATCGCGATGTTCATGACGCAGCGCGTGCGGGCGTGACCCGACTCGCGCATCATCGTGTCGAGCAGGGCGACCAAGTCGTCGCGCGCCGAGACCCCCGCGAGCGGGGGCACCGGCGCCTTCAGCGAGGCGAGCGCGTCGGCGACCAGGTCCTCTTTGTTCGACCAGCGCCGGTAGATGGTCGTCTTGCCGACCCCGGCCCGTGAGGCGATCGCCTCGATGGACAGCTCGGAGATCCCCATCCCCTCGCCGATCAGATCGAGCGTCGCCTCGATGATCGCCTTCTCGGCCTTCTCGCTGCGCGGACGGCCCGCGGGGCGGGCCGTGCCGGTCTCTGTCGTCGTCATCGCCGCCTCAGACTACCGCTGGTTCCTTCTCTTCGACATTGACGACGGCCCGTGCCTTACCCGGCATCCAGATCGCCACGACGACCACGCCGACCAGGGCGATGACCGCGGAGACCAGGGCCGTGGTGTGCATGCCGTCGATGAAGGCGTCGAAGGCGGGGTTGAGGATGGCGGGGTTGCCCTGCGCCACGCCGACCGTCGCCATGATGGACTCGCCGGCCGCGTGCCGTATGCCCTCGGGCAGGGCGGTCAGCGCGGGGGCGATCTCCCCCCGGTAGGACGACGACAGCACCGAGCCGAGGACGGCCACGCCCAGCGCGCCCGCCACCTGACGGACGGTGTTGCTCATGGCCGAGCCGACGCCCGCCTTCTCCCTGGGCAGCGCCTCCATGATCGCGGTTGTCGCGGGCGGCATGATGTTGGCCATCGCGGCGCCCTGGATGAAGAAGACGGCCTCCATCAGCCAGATCGGGGTGTTCCTGTCGAACAGGGCGTAGCCGGCGAGGGCGGCGGTGACCACGAGCATGCTGGCCGTGGAGGCGGCCTTCGCGCCGAAGCGCTGGTTCACCCGCTGGCTGAGCGGGGCGAAGATCAGCTGGGCGGCCGCGAAGGGGATCATCAGCGCGCCCGCCACGATCGGGCTGTAGCCCTTGACGATCTGGATGTAGAACGTCAGGAAGAACATCCCGCCCATCATCGCGAAGAACGTGATGCCCATCATGCCGATGGCCGAGCTGAAGCGGACGTTGGAGAAGTTGCGCACGTCGAAGGCGGGGTGGTCGATGCGCCGCTCCCACCAGACGAACGCGGCCAGCACCAGCACGCCGAAGACGGTCGGGATGAGCACCTCCGCGCTGGCGACGGTGGCCAGTTCGCCCATGCGGATGATGCCGTAGACGACGGCGACCAGCCCGATGATCGACAGCACCACGCCGACGGGGTCGAGCCTGGACGGCCTGGGGTCGCGCGACTCGGGGACGACGGTGCCGATGAGGACCATGCTGATCAGCACGATCGGCACGTTGATCAGGAAGACCGAACCCCACCAGAAGTGCTCGATCAGGAAGCCGCCGGTGATGGGGCCGATCGCCACCGCCAGGCCGACGCCGCCGGCCCAGATGCCGATGGCCTTGCCACGCTCCTGCGGCGGGAAGACGTTGGAGATGATCGCCAGGGTGGCGGGCATGATCGCCGCGCCGCCGATGCCCATCGCGGCGCGCGCCATGATGAGCTGCATCGGATCCTGTGAGTAGGCACTGGCCAGCGAGGCCAGGCCGAACAGCAACATGCCGATGAACAACATCCTCTTGCGGCCGGTACGGTCACCGATCACGCCGAAGGTGAAGAGCAGTCCCGCGAAGACGAGCGTGTAGGAGTTGATCGCCCACTCCAGCTCGCTCTGCGTCGCCCCCAGACCGTGGACCGGGTCGGCGATGGTCTTCATCGCGACGTTCAGGATGGTGTTGTCCAGCACGACTGCCAGAAGGCTGAAGACGAGGACGCCGAGGATCGCCCAGCGGCGGGGATGGCCCGTCTGTGGTTCCATCAGGGACTCCAAATTTCGATACGACTTAGTTTCGCAACGACACCGTAGCGCAACTTAATACGATACGCAACGGTGTCGTTTCATAAATGGAATCCCCTGCGAACTCAGGCGTTCACGGTCTCCGGCTCTGGCGCGACCTCCTGCCGCGGCGTCCGCTTCCAGAACGGCAGCGCGAGCAGCACCATCACGACGGCCACCAGCCCCGCGACGGCGAAAGCCCAGCTGGGCCCGTGCGCGTCGATCACCGCTCCCGCGATCGGCGCCGACATGGCTCCGCCGATCAGCAGGGCGGTGCCGTGCAGGCCCATGGCCTCGCCGCGCGCGGCCGCCGGCGTCCACCTGCTGAGGGTGTCGATGGAGGACGACAGGGCGGGCGCGCACAGCACCCCGGCGGGCACCAGCGCCACCACCAGCCACCGCCAGTCGCCGCCGACCAGGCCCACGGGGATCGTGAGCGCGCCCATCAGTCCGGTCAGCAGGAGGGTGGGGAAGCCGCGCGGCAGCCCGCCGTACACGAATCCGCCGACGAGCGAGTAGACGCACCAGATGCCGACGGCCAGGCCGATCCACTCGGTCTGACCGGCGTGCTCGAGCGTGGCCACCAGCGACAGCTCGGTGGCGGTCAGGACGAACGTGGCCGCCGTCACCGTGCCGAACAGCGCGATGAGCGAGGGGGTGAGCCACTGGCGGCGTGAGACCTTCTCCGCCTTCTCCTCCATCTCCGCCTCGGACCTGATCGGCGGGTTGAGGATCAGAAGCGCCGACCCCGACCCCGCGAGCCCGATCGCGATCACGGTCATCGTCCAGGCGCTTCCCAGCGTGGTGATCCCCGCGACGGCCAGCGCGGGACCCGCCATGTAGGACAGCTCGACCATCATCGAGTCGAGCGAGAAGCCCATCCTGCGCTGCTCGACCGGCACCATCGCGGCCAGACACTGGCGGATCACGCTGAAGATCGGCAGCGCCAGCAGCCCCGCCACGCCCGCCGCCGGCACCAGTACGGCGAACGGCAGCAGCCACGCCGTCGCCCAGAACACCGCCTGCGCGACCGTCGTGACGGCCAGCACGGGGCGAAGGCCGTGCTTGTCAACGAACCTTCCCGACAGCGGCGAGCCGACGGCCATGCCGATGGTGCTGGCCATGGCGACCACGCCCGCTTCGGCGAAGCCCAGTTTCAGGCCGTTCACGACATGCAGCGTCAAGGCCATGGCCGTTGCCGTGGCGGGAATCCTGGCGAGTAGCCCGACCAGCAGCAACGTGCGGACACCGGGGAGTTTGAGCAGACGACGGTAAGGTTCGATACCCATTTTTATTGCTTACCTCCGCCACCATTGTCTCGTTAGGCACCGACACTTTTCGCCGCATGTCATCATCGGAGGGGTCCGGGTACGCCACTGGGGCGACTCGAGACGCCTCTGGAGGGTTACACCCATGTCCTCTTCCCTGTACGGCGGCGCCTCCGGGCGCAGGGTCACCGTCCGCGACCTCGCGGCGGCCAAGGAGCGCGGCGAGAAGTGGCCGATGCTGACCGCCTACGACGCGATGACGGCCCGCGTGTTCGACGAGGCGGGCATCCCCGTCCTGCTCGTCGGTGACTCGGCGGCGATGGTCGTCTACGGCTACGACTCCACGCTCCCCGTCTCCGTCGACGACCTGCTGCCGCTGACCGCGGCCGTGGTGCGCGGCTCCTCACGGGCACTGGTGGTGGCCGACCTGCCGTTCGGCTCCTACCAGGCCTCCCCCGCGCAGGCGCTGGAGTCGGCCGCGAGGTTCATGAAGGAGGCGGGAGCGCACGCGGTCAAGCTGGAAGGAGGCCGCAGGGTCCTGCCCCAGGTCGAAGCACTGGTCTCGGCGGGTGTGCCGGTCATGGCGCACCTCGGCCTCACACCGCAGTCGGTCAACGCCTTCGGCGGGTATCGGGTACAGGGGCGTGGCCAGGCCGGCGACGAGCTCATGGCCGACGCCAAGGACCTGCAGCAGGCCGGGGCCTTCGCGGTCGTGCTGGAGTGCGTGCCCGCCGACCTGGCCGAGCGGGTCACCACGTCGCTGGCCATCCCGACGATCGGCATCGGGGCGGGCGCGGGCACCGATGCCCAGGTACTCGTCTGGCAGGACCTGATGGGCCTCACGCCGAAGCCCGCCAAGTTCGTCAAGGCGTACTCGGACCTGGGGGCGGAGATGGGCAGGGCGGTCCGCTCCTTCGCCGCCGAGGTCACCTCCGGCGCCTTCCCCGCGCCGGAGCACGCCTACAGCTGACACGCCGCCGTCGGCTGACACCCCACTGCCGGCTGACACCCGCCGCGGGGCCGGCTCCGGCCCCGCGGCACCCCGAGTCCCGCGGCACCTGAGTGTTCGGCGGCCCTGGCACCTCATCCCAGACCCGCCGAACCCGCGACTCCACGAAGGTGGTGGGGTCGGCCACACCCGAGCGGCAGGCACACCCCTCGCGGCGGGCGGCGAGCCAGGGGTCATCACGCCGGCGTCACCCCCCGGCTCACACCGGAGCAGCCGACCAGCCCCACCCGCGATCCGCACCACAGCGGGAAGGTTCGCACCCACGCAGCAGCTCACATGAGAGGCGGCGGATCGGTGCACCGGCGGCTCAGAGCGGGGCGACCGTCGACGACGGGGGGCGCGGCTCAGAGCAGCGTGGCGGGGTCGGTGTTGGAGCCGCACACCACCACCGCGACCCGCTCGCCGCGGGCCGGGACGTAGCCGCCCGACAGCAGCGCCGCGTAGGCGGTCGCACCGGCGTGCTCGGCGGCGATCCTGTACTCGGCCCAGAGGGTACGGCGTGCCGCCTCGATCGCGTCATCGGACACCAGCAGGCTCCTGACACCCGCCTTGGAGACGATGTCGTAGGCCACGTCTCCGAGCCGGGTGGCCCCGAGCGCGTCGGCGGCGACCCCGCTCACGGCCACCGGGACCGGCCCGCCCGCCTTCAGCGCCTCGTGGAGCGTGGGGATCAGCTCGGGCTCGACCGCGACGATCGTCGGCCTCCGCCCGTCCTCACGCACGCCATCGCGCCAGCCTCGTTGCCCACCGTTAGGCCCGCCGTCCCGCTCACCTTCATACGCGCCATCGCGCCCGCCATCCCGCTCCGCTTCACGCACTCCACGGCGGCCGCCTTCACGCGCGCCGCCAGTTCCGGCACCGGCTTCAGATCCCACCGCAGCTCCGGCTCCCGCTCCAGCACCGGCTTCAGATCCCATCCCGGCTCCAACTCCGGCACCGGTATCAGATCCCACCCCAGCACTGGCTTCAGATCCCATCCCGGCTCCAGCTCCGGCGCCGGTATCAGATCCCATCCCGGCTCCAGCTCCGACACCGGCATCAGATCTCACCCCAGCTCCAACTCCAGCACCGGCACCGGCGCCGGCGCCCACGGTGACGCCGGCCACGAAGCCGCCGCCACCGACCGCGATCAGGATCGTGTCGACGCCGCCCGTCTGGTCCACCAGCTCGAGCCCGAGCGTGCCCTGCCCCGCCACCACGTCGGGATGGTTGTAGGCGTGCACCTCCAGCGCACCCGTCTCGGCCGCGCGCTTGGCCGCCGCCTCCGCGGCCTCGGAGTAGATCGCCCCGGTCTGGGTGACCTCGGCGCCGAGCGCCCGCAGCCCCGCCACCTTCACGGGGCTGGAGACCACGGGCACGAAGATCTCGGCCCGCAGCCCGAGCGCCCGCGCCGCGTAGGCGACAGCGAGCCCGTGGTTGCCCCCGCTGGCGGCGATCACGCCCGCGGCGGGCACGGCGGCCGACAGCATCCTGTTGAACGCCCCGCGCACCTTGAACGAGCCTGAATGCTGCAGACCCTCCAGCTTGAGGAACAGCCCTTCGGCGATCTCGATGACCGGTGTCCGCAGCACGCGGCCCTCGATCCTGCGCGCCGCCGCCAGCACGTCGTCATACGAAACCGTCATCACAGCTCCCGCTCGATCGTCTGCTTCAGGTCGGCTATCCGCGCCTCGTCCCGCCGGTAGAAGACCCACTGCTTGATCTTCGTACCGTGGATCAGCCCGGCTCTTTCCAGGATTTTCAGGTGCGCCGTGGCGCTCGGCTGGGTCATGCCGAGCTTGGTCGCGATGAAGATCGAACAGACTCCGTCCTCCACCAGGTCGCCGTCGACCTGCGGAGGGAAGTGGGCCACGGGATCCTTGAGCCAGTCGAGGATCAGCAGCCTCGGCTCGCTCGCGAGCGCGCGGAGAATCGCTAGCACTTAGGAAGTTTCCTAAATAACTAAGCGTCACGTCAAACCGTCGGTGCCGTCGAGTAGCTTTCCGAACATGGAATCGAACCTGTGCGAACGCTTCGTCGAACTGGTGGAGTCCTGTGGTCCCGTGACCTGTGTCAGGTCCGCCACCTCGATGACCTTCCGCGGGCCCCGCCGCGACTTCGCCGGAGCCCGCCGTACCCCTCTCGGGCTGACCGGCTACCTCGGCCTGCGCCGCGTCGTCCACGACCACCGCTTCGGCGGGGCCACACGCTACACCGACCGGCTGTTCGTGCACCGCTTCCACCTGCGGGGGTGCGAGGAACTCGACGAGGAGTTCGCGGGATGGGTCCGCGAGGCCTACTTAGTGGGCTCCTCCTAAGGCCTGGCCATACCCCGATCCGCCAGAGCCCGGCCTCCGGGTCCGCCCAAGGTCCGGAGCCGTGCCCGGCTGCGCCCAGAGCCTCGAGGTCCGGCCCGCGCAAGAGCCGGAGTCGTGCCCTACCTCGCCCGCAACCCTGCCCTGCGGGTCCGCCCGGAGTCGCAGCCGCGCCCGGCTGAGGTGAGGCCGCCGCCCCACCCCGCCCAAAGCGCGGAGCTGCACCCGGCGGGGGTGGCGCCGCTCTACAGGCCCACCCAAAGTTCGGAACTGCACCCGGCTGCGACCAAGGCCGGGCCGGTGCGACCGTACGCGAGCGGGTCCGTCCAGGATCCGCGACCTTGCCGGGGTGCGGTGGGTCTGTCCTGCGGGCCCAGGGTCCGGAGCTGTCCCCGGTTGCGGCCAGGGCTTGGCCTGCGCGCCGTGTACGAGCGGGCCCGTCCGGGATCCGGAGCTGTGCCTGGCAGCCGGCAGGGTTCGGCCTGCCAACCGCACAAGAGCCGGTTCGCCCGGGATCTGGAGACCTTGTCAGGCAGTGCCCAGGACCTGGCCGGCCTGCCCCCGCCCAGGACCCGGGTGGTTGGCCGGCCGCGTTCTGTGGTGGGTCATGCCCAGGGCCAAGGAGCTTGGGCGGCGCCGTTCAGGGCCAGGGTTCTAGAGGGTTCCTTCCAGGGCCTGGGTGAAGTCGGCCCACAGGTCCTCCGCGTGCTCGATGCCGACCGCCACCCGCACCGTCCCCTCGGAGATGCCATGCCGTCCCAGCTCCTCGGCGCTCAGCGACCTGTGCGAGGTCGTGGCGGGGTGCAACACCAGCGTCTCCACCCCGCCCAGCGAGGGGGCGAGGAGCGCGAGCTTCAACGAGGCCATGAACTTCTCGCCTGCCGCGCGGCCACCGATGAGGTCGAAGGAGAACACGCCACCGAACTCCGGCAGCAGCTTGACCGCCACGTCGTGCGAGGGATGCGAAGGCAGTCCGGGCCAGTGCACGGCGCTGACCGCGGGGTGCTCGGCGAGCCTGGTGGCCAGCACGCGGGTGTTCGCGCAGTGGCGCTCCATCCTGAGCGGCAGCGTCTGCATCCCTCGCAGGGTCAGCCACGCGGCGAAGGGGTCGGGGGTCGAGCCGAGCTCGATCGCGAAGTGCCACACCTTGCGATAGAGCTCCTCGTCGGCGAAGACCGCGATGCCGCCGAGCACGTCGGTGTGCCCCGACAGATACTTCGTGGTCGAGTGGACGACGATGTCCGCGCCGTGTTCGAGCGGGCGGCAGAGCAGGGGCGAGGCGAAGGTGTTGTCGACGACCGACAGCAGGCCGAGGTCCTTGGCGGCCGCGCACATCGCGGGCAGGTCGGCGACCTGGCACACGGGGTTGGCGATGGTCTCGAGGTAGACGAGCTTCGTCTCGGGGCGGACAGCCGCGCGCAGGGCGGCGGGATCGTCCTCCGGGACGTGGCTGACGGTGATGCCGAAGCGCGACACGAGGTCGTTGATCATCGCGGCGGTCCCGCCGTACAGCGCCTTCTGGGCGATCAGGTGGTCGCCTGGCTTGAGCAGGCCGAGCAGGACCGAGTTGATCGCACCCATTCCGGAGGCGGTCGCGACGGCCGCGACGCCGCCCTCCAGGCCGGCCACGGCCTCCTCGAGCGAGCGCACCGTGGGGTTCGAGAGCCTGCCGTACACGAAGGCCCCGTCGGGCCTGCCCATGCCGTCCGCGAAGACCTCGGGGTCGTCGAAGACGAAGCCGGAGGTCTGGTAGATCGGCACAGAGATCGGCACGCTTCCGCTGATCACGGGCTTGGGGATGTGGACGGCGCGGGTCTCGGGACGCAGTTCGGTCATACCGATAAGGATGTCCCGTTTGACGGTTGGATGTCAGATCCAATCGCCGATAATTGGTCCATGGATGAGGCCAATCTTGCGGATCTTCTCGGCCGGTGGGCGTCCGGACGCGGCCCGCTCTACCTGCTGCTCGCCGCCCGGCTGCGCGACCTGATCGACGACGGGCTGCTGTCGCCGGGCGCCTCCCTGCCGCCCGATCGGGTTCTCGCCAGGCGGCTGGCGGTGGCGAGGGGCACCGTCGTGGCCGCCTACGACCTGCTCCAGCAGGAGGGGCGCGTGGTCAGGCGCAGGGGCAGCGGCACCCGCGTCTCCTCCGCCGACCTGCCGGCCACCCGTACGACGAACGAGGTGAGCAGCAACCCGCTGCTGTCGCACATCCTGCACCCACCCGACGGGGTCACGCTCCTCACCTGCGCCGCGCCCGACGAGCCGCCGCCGCTGCTGGCCGACGCCTTCAGCGAGGCGGTCACGCTGCTGCCCCGCCGCGATCTCGGCTACCACCCGGCCGGTCATCCCGCGCTCCGCTCGGCGATCGCCGACTACTACACGCGGCGCGGGCTGGCGACCCACGCCGCCGAGATCATCGTCACCACCGGCGCGCAACAGGCGCTCACCCTGCTCACCGGCCTGCTGGTCAGCCCTGGCGACACCGTCCAGACCGAGACGCCCACCTACCCCGGCGCGCTGGAGGTCTTCCGCCACGCCGCGGCGGTGGTGCGGTCCGGCGTCGACGCCGCCCAGCGGCCTGCCCTGATCTACGTCACGCCCACGGCGAGCAACCCCACAGGCGCGATCATGGATACGGCCGAGCGCAGGCGGCTGGCCGCTTCGGCGGTCGCGCACGACGTGCCGCTCATCGACGACGAGGTCTGCGCCGAGCTGTGCTTCTCGGGCGACACCCCGCCGCCGCTGGCCTCCTTCACCTCCGGCGAGCAGGTCATCACCATCGCCTCGCTGAGCAAGCTCGTGTGGGGTGGCCTGCGCGTGGGCTGGATCCGCGCCGCCGCCCCGCTGACCGCCCGGCTGGCCAGGCTGCGCGCCATCCACGACCTCGGGGGCGATGTGCTGTCCCAGCTGGCGGCGGTCTCGGTGCTGTCCAGACTCGACGACGTACGGCGGGCACGGCTCAAGGTGCTTCGCGCCGGCCACGACCATTTGCTGGGCGAGCTGCGGGCCAAGCTGCCGTCGTGGGAGTTCGCTCCGGCGCTCGGCGGTCAGACGATCTGGGTCCGGCTGCCTCGCGGCGAGGCCGACGCCTTCGCGCAGGTGGCGCTGCGGCACGGGGTGGCGATTCCGCCGGGCCGTTCGTTCGACCCTGCGGGAGGCCACGCCGACCACATGCGGTTGCACTTCCTCTTCCCGCCGGCGGAGCTGACGGCGGCGGTCGACGCGCTGGCGGCCGCGTGGGACGCCTACGACGGCGCCCACCACACCGCCACCCGGCACACCCTGATCGTCTGACGCGCCGGCACCCCGCACCCGCGCGTGGCCTGCCCGATGCGACGCCCGACGGGCGTTCACGTGGCTACCCGCTGCGACCCCATCACCTCATCGATCCGGGGAAAGCGCGGCAAGTCATGAATTCTTCACTGCCCACCGCGAGTGGCACCCCGAAGAATCAGACACATGATCCAGGTGAACGGACTCACCAAGAGCTACGGGGATTTCCCGGCGGTGAAGGGCATCTCGTTCGAGGCCGCCCCAGGGGAGGTCTTCGCGCTCCTCGGCAGGAACGGCGCGGGGAAGACGACCACGATCGAGGTGCTGGCCGGGTTCCAGCGCGCCGACGCGGGCGAGGTGCGCGTGCTCGGCCTCGACCCGGCCAGGGACCGCAGAGGCGTACGGCGGCGCACCGGCATCATGCTGCAGGAGGCGGGATTCTTCCCCGATCTCACGGTGGCCCAGACCGTCGACTCGTGGCGGGACTTCACCTCCGCGGCCAGGCCGACGGGTGAGGCGCTGGAGCTTGCGGGCCTGCTGGACAGGGCGCCGACGAAGGTGCGGCAGCTGTCGGGCGGCGAGAAGCGCAGGCTCGACCTGGCGCTGGCCCTGCTCGGCCGTCCCGAGGTGCTGTTCCTTGACGAGCCGACCACCGGGATGGATCCGGAGGCGCGGCGCAACACCTGGGACGTCGTCCGCGGGATCGCCGCCTCGGGCGCCACCATCCTGCTGACCACGCACTATCTGGACGAGGCGCAGCGCCTCGCGGACCGTATGGCGATCATGGACCACGGGGAGATCGTCGCCGGTGGCGGCATGGCGGACACGCTCGCCGCGCAGGCAGGCAGGGTGTCGTTCGAGTTGCCCACCGGCCTCTCGCCCGGGGACGTGCCTCTGGCGGTGACCGTGGCGGGGCGCGTGGCCACGTGCAGGACGGAGGATCCCGACCTGGCCGCGCAGGAGTTGCTGAGCTGGGCGGCGGAGAAGGGCCTGCGGCTGCGCGGCCTCGAGGTGCGGACGGCCTCGCTCGAAGACCTGTTTCTGGAAGGGGTCGACCATGCGTGAGTTCGTGGCCGTGGCCAGGTTCGGCGGGCGGCTGTACTGGCGGGACAAGGTCGCTCTGTCGACCTCGGTGGCGTTGTCGCTCGGGCTCGGCTCGGCCTGCCGTTCATGATGGCGAAGGTACGGCCGGCGGAGGCCGGGGTGCTGCTGGACACCCACCTCGGCGTGCTCGCCATGGGCCTGACGGTCGCCGCGCTCATGCAGACGGCGGTGACGTTGACGGCGCGCAGGGACCAGCTGATCCTCAAGCGGATGCGGGCCACCGGCCTGCACGATCGCGAGATCATCGGCGGCGAGCTGCTCAACGTCGCCGCGCAGGCCGTGCTGCTGGCCCTGACCGTGTGTGTGGTCCTCTACGCCGCCGCGGGCCTGCGGATCCCGCGCGACCCTGTGGTGCTGGTGCTGTTCGTGGTGGCGGCCGCGGGCGTGTTGTCGCTGCTCGGCGCGGCGTGGACGGCGGCGATCTCCAGGGCCGAGGTGGCCGCGGTCATGACCATGCCGTGGTTCCTCCTGGCGGGTGTGGGGGCGGGTGGTTTCGGACCCGTCGTCCAGTTGCTCCCTTCGTGGGTGGGGACCCTGCTGAACCTGCTGCCCACCAGCGGCTTCGTGGCGGGCGCGCGCGCGGCCTACACGGGGCAGGGTGATCTGCTCGTCCCGCTGCTGAACCTGGCGGTCTGGGCGGCCGTCGCGCTCGCCGCGATCCGCCTCAGGTTCCGCTGGGAACCTCGAAAGTCATAATTGGTCGCACTATGACCTCCGATGCCGCCCGCCGCCTCGCGATCACGGTGATCGCGACCATCTCCGCCTGCTACACGGTGATGGCCGTCGTGCTCTATCTCATCTCCACCTACCTGGTCTACGTCCCGTTCTCGATGAGCCTCTGGGCGATCGCGGCCGGCGTCTGCACCGGCGTCCCCCACTACCTGCACGTGCGGGCGGGCCTGCGGGGCGAGCGGCCTCCGCTGTTCCCGACGACCCTCATCGTGCAGGCGGTGGCCACCTACCTGACCAACCTCGTCCTCCCGTACGGCTGGTCCGCCGTCGTCTCGCCCCTCTTCGCCGGGTCGCTGCTGATCCTGCTGCCGGCACGTCTCGCGTGGCCGCTGGTGGGGCTGGCCACGGTGTACCAGGGCTGGCAGATCTACGGGGCGACCGGCGGGCACATGGCGCTCACGCTCTTCTACGCCGTCACCGTGTTCAGCACCGGCGTGATGATCTACGCGCTGGTCAGGAGCGCCCTGATGGCCAAGGAACTGGACCAGGCGAAGGCGGAGCTGGCGGAGGCGGCGGTGCTCAAGGAGCGCCTGAGGATCTCCCGCGACCTGCACGACGGGCTGGGCCGCAGCCTCACCGCCATCGCGCTGAAGGGCGATCTGGCCGCCAGGCTCGTCGAGCGCGACCCCGTCTCCGCCAAGACCGAGGTCGGCGAGCTGGTGCAGGTCGCCCGCGAGGCCGTCCAGGACGTACGGCAGGTCGCGCGCGGCTACCGGCAGATGTCGCTGGCCGGAGAGGTCGACAGGGCGGTGTCCCTGCTGGAGGCCTCAGGCGTGGCCTGCCAGGTCAACCTGGCCGCGGCCACGCTGCCGCGACTGTCCGAGGAGGCGATGGCGTGGGGCGTGCGCGAGGCCGTCACGAACGTCCTGCGCCACAGCCGCGCGACGACCTGCTCCATCAGCACCTCGGTCAGAGCGGGCAGGGCGCGCCTGGAGATCGTCAACGACGGCGCCTCCGCCGTCTCGCCGGTGTCCGCGGGCAACGGCCTGACCGGCCTCGAAGAGCGCGCGAGCCAGGCGGGCGGCGCCGTCACCGCCGAGCCCTCCGGAGCGAACGGGTTCCGCCTCACGATGGAGGTCCCCACGTGATCAGAGTGCTGCTCGCCGAGGACATGCACATGATCAGAGCGGCGCTGACCGCGCTTCTCCGCCTCGAACCCGACATCGAGGTCGTCGCGGAGGTGACCAGGGGCGACGAGATCGTCCCTGCGGCGCTGGACGTGCGGCCCGACGTCGCGATCGTCGACATCGACCTGCCGGTGGTCGACGGCATCACCGCCGCCGCCGGCCTGCGCACGCTGCTGCCGTCCTGCCGGATCCTGGTGCTGACCGCGATGGGCCAGCCCGGCCAGGTACGGCGGGCGCTGGAGTCGGGCATCGAGGCGTTCCTGGTGAAGGACGCCCCGGGGGATCGGCTCGCAGACGCCATCCGCAGGACGGCGGCGGGGCTCAGGGTGCTCGACACCGACCTGGTGGCCTCGGCGATGGAGTACGGCGAGAGCCCGCTCACGCAGCGCGAGCGCACGGTGCTGGCGGAGTCGGCCCGGGGGGCGACGGCGGAGGAGATCGCCTCCCGGCTGCACCTGTCGGCGGGCACCGTGCGCAACTACCTCACGGGGGCGATCACCAAGACGGGCGCCAGGAACAAGATCGACGCCATCAGGATCGCGGAGGACGCCGGCTGGCTCTGATCCGGGCGGCGCGGCCATCCGGCGGCCGCCCGGGAGAGCACGACGTCAGACGTCGGTGATGCGGATGCCGGCGTGCGCCTTGTACCGGCGGTTGATCGAGATCAGGTTCGCCGTGAGCGCCTCGACCTGGTGGGCGTTGCGCAGCCGCCCGCCGTACACGCCGCGTGCCCCGGGGATCTGGAACGCGAGGGCCCGCACGACGTCGGTGGCCTCGCGGTCGTCGCCGAGCACCAGCACGTCGAGGTCGATCTTGTCCACCGCCGGGTCGAGCAGGAGCACGGCCGACACGTGGTGGAAGGCGGCGACGACCCGGCTGTCGGGCAGGACGGCGGCGGCCTGCTGGGCGGCCGAGCCCTCCTCGACCGGCAGCGCGTAGGCGCCCTGCTTGTCGAAGCCCAGCGGGTTGACGCAGTCGATCACGATCTTTCCGGACAAGGGGGTGCGGAGGGATTCCAGCGTCGCCTTGTGCCCGTCCCACGGGACGGCGACGATCACGATGTCGGCCTCGGCGGCCACCTCGGCGTTCTCCGCTCCCCTGGCGCCGTCGCCGATGGACTCGGCCGCCTCGTGGGCGCGGCCCGCGTTGCGCGAGCCGATGAGCACGGGGTGTCCGGCCAGGGCGAACCGGCGGGCGAGACCCTTCCCCTGGTCGCCGGTGCCGCCCAGGATGCCGATCGTCAACCCGCTCACTTCAGGAAGGTCAGTCATAGGGCAGATCATGCCAGCACCGGAGTTCGCGTCCCGAACCCAGGTCCCCCATGGACCCGAACGCCGTAACGGCGGAAAGCGGCGGCGGCAGTGTCACAGGTCAGGCACCATAGACGGATGGACGCAGGCTCGGTGGCTTTCCTTCGCGAGGTTCTGGCCGAGACCGGCTGGCTGGAACGCACGCGCGAGCTGGGCATGGCGCTGAGAGCCACCCGTTCCCCCGGCGGCCTGCTCCTGGTCGGCACACCCGACGACGAGCCGTGGCACCTCACCGCGCACCTCGGCGACGAGGCGCGGCTGGCCGGGTTGCCGCAGCTGGCGCCCACCCTGGTGCGATGGCGTCCGCCGCGGCAGGCTCCCGCCCACCTGCGGGTGGGCCTTGAGCGCATCGAGCGGGCGGGCAAGGGTGAGACGCTGTTCGTGGTCGCCGAACGGCAGGCGCCGACGCCGCTGCTGGAGCGGGTCGACGACGCCAGGCGCACCGGCGCGACGATCCTGGCGTTGGAAGGCGGCGATCCCGACCTGGCGGGCCTGGCGCACGACGCGCTGGCGATCCCCGCCGGCGGGCCCGTCAGCTTCGACGGCGCGCAGCATCTGGTGAGCGCCGCGGCGGGCGAACTGCCGCAGCGTCCGGGGCTACGAGACCGGCTCGCCAGGCTCCTGGAGCGCGTCAGCGGCCCTCAGGTGGTCGACTAGCGCCTCCTCGATCGCCGCGATCACCACGGCGTGCACGGGGTCGGGCTCGCCCGACCTGGTGCGGCTCAGGCGGGTGACCGCGTCGAGCCTGCGGGCGCCCACGTCGGCGATCTCGCTGACCCTGACGAACCCCTCGGGCACGTCGAGGAGCGCGAGCTCGGGCACGATGGCCACCCCGTGTCCCGCCGCCACCAGCGCGAGCGTCGGCGGGAACTCCTCGATGACGTGCACCCTCCTGGGCGCGAACCCGTGCAGCGACGCCAGCCGTTCGAGCGCCTGCCCGCAGGCCTGGTCGCGCGGCCCCGCCACCCATGGCGCCGCGGCGAGCTCGGCGACGGTCGTGGGCGCCGAGGGCCAGCCGGGCGGCACCACGACGCGAAACTCGTCCACGTGGAGCGTTCGCGAGACCAGCGAGGGCTGGACCGGCGCCGGGAGGCTCGCGTCCCGCTCCGTGATCACCAGGTCGGCCCCGCCCAACCGCAACTCCTCCAGCGCGGGCGGCCCGACCAGCTCGCGGATCACCGGCGTGATCCGCGGATGCCGTACGGCCAGCGCCCGCAGCGCGGGCACCAGCAGGTGGGTGATCACCGTGGGGAAGGCGGCGATGGTCACGGGCCCCGCGAGCCGTTCGGTGAAGAGCGTCAGCTCCCGCCTGGCCTCGGCGAGCTCGTCCTCGATCCGGTCGGCGTATCCGGCCAGCACGCGCCCGGCGGGAGTGAGGGACACCCTGCGCTGCGAACGGTCGATCAGCGCCAGCCCGACCTCGCGTTCGAGCTGGGCCAGTTGCTGGGAGACCGCCGAGGCGGTGAGATGCAGGGCCTCGGCCGCCCGCATGACCCCGCCGCGCCTGGCGACCTCGTGCAGGACCCGCAGCCGCCTGGGATCGATCTCCATTAGCTCAGCTTAACCGGAGCTGAAGATTTCGTTATTTGCTCTGCACCAAAGGCGTTCACGACAATGAGCGGCATGAACCACAGGGAGGCCGCCCGTTGATCGTCGAACTGAGTCACCGGATCACCGAAGGCATGGTGACCTATCCCGGCGTCCCGGGGCCCGTCCTCGGATCCCACCTGACCAGAGAGGACTCCCGCGAGGTCTACGCGCCCGGCACCGAGTTCCACCTCGGGACCATCTCCATGGCCTGCAACACGGGAACGTACGTGGACACGCCGCACCACCGCTACGCCGACGGCCCCGACCTGTCACAGGTGCCGGTGGAGCGGCTGGCCGACCTGCCGGGCATGGTCGTGCGCGCCGAGGGCCGCCCGAGCGTCGGCATGGACCTGCTGGACGGCCTCGACGTGCGCGGCATGGCCGTCCTCCTGCACACCGGGTGGGACAGGCACTTCGGCACGGACGAGTACCGGCACGCACACCCCTACCTGGAGGCCGAGGCCGCGGCGTGGCTGGCCGAACAGGGCGCGGCGCTCGTCGGCATCGACTCGCTGAACATCGACGCGACCCCGCCGCGAGGCGAGCGCCCCGCCCACACCCTGCTCCTCGCCGCGGGCATCCCGCTGGTCGAGCACCTGACCGGGCTGGCCGGGCTGCCCGACAGCGGGTTCCGCTTCCACGCCGCGCCGCCGATGGTCGCCGGTCTCGGCACCTTCCCCGTCAGGGCGTACGCGGTGCTCTAGTCGTCGTCATCCTGATCCTGCTCGTCCCATGCCTTGTTGCGGTCGGCGGCGCGCTGCAACGCGCCTGCCGCCTCCTCCTCGGAGGCGTAAGGGCCCATGCGGTCCTTGTTCGGGCAGCCCTGGTCGGGCTCGACGCGCATGTGCTTGAGGCAGAACCACCATTGACCTTCGCTCACGGGGTGAATTGTGCCCCGTAAACTCGGTTTCATGACCACACTGCTCCAGCCCGGGCGGATCTCGCCCATGCGCAAGGTTCCCGCCCACATCCAGCGGCCGGAGTACGTCGGCAAGAAGCAACCGAAGACCGGCGAGGCCGACGTCAAGACCCCGGAGATCATCGAGCGGATGCGCGTCGCGGGCAGGATCGCCGCGCAGGCCCTCGAGGAGGTCGGCAAGCACATCGCCCCCGGCGTCACCACCGACGAGCTCGACCGGATCGGCCACGAGTTCCTGCTCGACCACGGCGCCTACCCGAGCACCCTCGGCTACCGCGGCTATCCGAAGTCGCTGTGCACCTCGATCAACGAGGTGATCTGCCACGGCATCCCGGACGACACGGTCCTGCGCGACGGCGACATCGTCAACATCGACATCACCGCCTTCATCGGCGGCGTCCACGGCGACACCGACGCCACCTACCTGGTCGGCGACGTGGACGAGGAGTCGCGCCTGCTGGTCGAGCGCACCCGCGAGGCGATGATGCGCGCGATCAAGGCGGTCGCTCCCGGCCGGCAGCTCAACGTCGTGGGCCGCGTCATCGAGGCGTACGCCAAGCGGTTCGGCTACGGCGTCGTGCGCGACTTCACCGGGCACGGCATCGGCACGACGTTCCACTCCGGGCTGATGGTCCCGCACTACGACGACCCGTCGCACCAGGTGGAGCTGGTGCCGGGGATGACGTTCACGATCGAGCCGATGCTGACGCTCGGCACGATCGACTACGACATCTGGCCCGACAAGTGGACCGCCGTCACCAAGGACCGCAAGCGCACCGCGCAGTTCGAGCACACGATCCTGGTGACCGACGGCGGCAGTGAGATCCTCACACTCCCGTGAGCGCCGCGGGCGAGGTCGTCCGCGGCCACGGGCCTGCCGTACCGGATCAACGCCTGCGCGGTACGGCGCCCGACACGGTCGTGCCCTCGCCCTGAACGCTGCTGACCGACAGGGTGCCGCCGAGCTCGGCCATCAGCGCGCGCATGCGAGCGATCCCCCTTCGCTCGTGCGGCATCGAGAACCCGTCGCCGTCGTCGCTCACCGTCAGCCTCAGCCCCCGCCTGCCCACGGTGACGGCCACGGAGACCGTGGCGGCGCCGCTGTGCAGCTCGACGTTGAGCAGCGCCTCCTCGACCACGGCGAGGACGCCTCCGGCGATCGCCGCGGGGACGTCGCTCTGCGGAAGGGCCCAGACCTCCACGGCGATGCCCGTGCGCTGCGACCACTCCGTCAGACATCCGTCGAGGGCCTCGGCCAGGCCCTGCCCCCCGCGCATGCGCGTCTCATCCACCAACTCTGCACTCACCTTCCTGAGCACATGGCGGGCGATCACCGAGGCCGTTCCCTGGCGCCCCCACGATGGCCAGGACCGGCAGCTCATGAATGTGATGCCCGTCTCCCCCGCCCGCAAGGTTACCGGGCGGTTCGGAAGCGCGTGGCCGAAGATAGAAGGCCGTAGCCGCAGGGCTACTCGACCTGGTCGCGGCGGTTCAGCCTGGCCAGGTAGTCGTTGTAGGAATCGAGCTCCGCGTCGCCCGTGCCGCCGGTGCGGGCGGCCACCGCGTCGGCCCTCCTGTCGGCCCTGCGGGCCTGCCTGTCGTCGTCGCGGTACCACTGGAAGGCCAGCGCGAGCAGCACGATCAGGGTCGGGATCTCGCCGAAGCCCCAGGCGATCGCCCCGCCGTCCTGCTGGTCCACCAGCGAGGACACCCCCCACGTACGGCCGAGCTGTTCGTACCACTCGGCTGCGACGACGGTGCCCATCATCATCAGCGCGATGCCGAAGAAGGCGTGGAAGGGCATGGTGACGAACAGCGTCAGCAGCCGGCCGACGTGCGGGAGCTTGTGCGGCGCCGGGTCGACACCGATGATCACCCAGAAGAACAGCGACCCGCTCAGCAGGAAGTGGAGCGTCATCGCGATGTGGCCGAGGTGCTCCTCCATCGCCGCGGCGAACAGCGGCGTGAAGTAGAGCGCGTAGGTCGAGGCGATGAAGATGGCCGTGGCCATCGCCGGGTGGGCCAGGACGCGGACGAACCGGCTGTGCAGGATGACGTTCAGCCACTCGCGCGGACCCCTGTCGCCGCGGCGGGCGGCGGGCTTGAGCGCGCGCAGCGCCAGCGTGACGGGCGCGCCGAGGACCAGGAAGATCGGCACCAGCATCGCGAGCGTCATGTGCTCGATCATGTGGACGCTGAACAGCACCTTGGCGTAGCGGGCCAGGCCGCTCTGCGTGGCGATGACGAGGATCGCGACGCCGACGAACCAGGCGATCGTGCGCCCCCACGGCCACGCGTCGCCGCGGCGGCGCAGCCGCACGACACCGGCGGCGTAGAGGCCGGCGAGCCCGGCGGCGAGCAGCGCGAAGAACAGGTCGAGCCACCACAGCGAGACCACGTTGCCGAGCGAGATCTCCGGCGGCATCGTGAAGCCGAGCAGTTCGAAGGCGCGGTCGGCGGGCAGCGCCGTGACCGGTGGCTTGGTGCGCGACAGCGCGACGGCCAGGCCCATGGTGGCCGACATCAGCACGAGCTCGCCGACCGCGAGGCGGGTGAAGGCGCCGGGCTTGCCCTTGTCGAGCTGCCCGATCGTGCGCTGGCGGTGCCACCAGCCGATGTAGCCGAGCACGACGAACGCGACGGTCTTGGCCACGAGGAGCACGCCGTACGCGGAGGTCCACAGGTCGCTGACCGCGGTCAGCCTGGCCAGGACGCTGAACAAGCCCGACAGGCCGACGCCGATGTAGCACCACACGGCCATCCTGGAGAAGCGGTTGGCCGCCACCTCCAGCTGCGGCTGCTTGCGCAGCCCGTGGATGATCAGCACGATCAGCCCGCCCACCCACAGCGCCAGCGACACCAGGTGGACACCGACGCCTGTGGTGGCCAGACCGTGGTTGGGCGAGGAGGAGACATGGCTGGTCAGCGCGGGCGGCAGCATCGTCACCAGCGCCAGCGCGAGCAGGCCCGCCGAGGCTCCCGCGGTGATCACTCCGCGGGAGAACAGCGCGATGGCGACGCCGAACAGCACCACGAGGGTGAGCGCGATGCCCTGGCCGACCTGGCTGGCGAAACTGGTCAGCTCGTTGCCGCCGAGCACCTCGGCGACGGGCAGGCCCAGCTGCTCCGACAGCGAGAAGATCATGGTGAGGGCGGCGGCGCCGGCCCAGACCAGCGCCGTCCATGACGCCGCCGTGACGTAGCGCAGCGCCGACCTGCCGAGCATGCCCTTGTCGCTGGGCAGGAAGACGGTGGCGGCCAGCAGGAGGCCGACGGTGGCCACCCCCGCGAAGTCCATCGCCATCTTCGCGATCGGCAGGCCCCACCGGGTCAGCGTGCCCTCGTCGGGCAGTCCGGGGATGATCCGAGGGAACGCGGCGCCTCCGGCGATCATGCCGATGACGAGGGCGACGAGCGCCGCCCCTGCCAGCGCGAGCGCGAGACGCGCGGTCCTGGTCACGGCTTCTTCTTCCTGGCGCTCAGCAGGAAGCCGATGCCGACGCCGACGAGCCCGCCGATCACGATGACCAACCAGACGGGGAAGCCGGTGGACGCCTGGGCCGCCTGCTGCTGCGCGGCCGGCTGGGGCGTGGCAGGGGCCGCAGGGGCCGCTGACGAGGTCGCGGCGGGCGGCGCGCTCGCGGCGGCCGTGGAGGCGGGCTCCTCGGCAGGCGTCGGCTGCGGCGCGCCCTTGACCTTGAACGGGATCTCGCCCTCGATGGGATGCCCGTCGGAGGAGACCACTCTGAAGGCGATCGTGTAGCCGCCGTCGGGCAGGACGCCCTTGAGCTTCTGCGTCACGACCTTGCCGTCGATCTCCGGCTTGCCCTCCTGCACCTGCGCCCCGTCGGCGGAGCGCACGATCACGAACGGAAGCTTGGGAGTGGCGTTGAACTCCAGCTCCACCTTCTCCAGCGTCGAGACGGTGGAGTCCTTCTTCGGGGTGCTGCCCTTCAGCGCGTCGTGGGCGAGCGCGGGCGACGCCGGCAGGACGGCGGCGACCAGGACAGCGAGCAGGGCGGTGAAGGCCGCCAGCGGAGATCTCTTCATGGCATCCCCAAGGCTACCTACCGCCCCGCCCGGTGGTGACGTCGCTACAGGCCCACGCAGGCGAGCGCCCGGTGGTAGGCCTCGACGGTGGCCTCCTCGTCGCCGAGGCCCTCCAGCGTCTCGGCCAACGCGTACCACTTGGTGGCCGCCTGGCGCGAGGTGGAGGCCCGCTCCATGAACCGCACCGCGTCGCGGGCGTTGGCCAGCGCCTCCTCCCTGCCGCCCATGGCGCCCTGCGCCCTGGCGAGGACCATCCGCATGTGCGCGTCCATCTCGGGCGTCTGGTCGGCCAGCAGGTCCTCGGCCGACCTCGCGTGCTCGGCCGCGCGCTCGGGGTTGCCCGCGGTCAGCTCCACCGTGGCGAGCTGAAGCTCCGCGATGGCCTGGTCGGTCACGCCGGCCGAGGTCTCGGCGATGTCCTTGGCCGTCTGGCTGAACAGCTCCCTGAGCTTGTCGGTGTCGTGCGGCTGGAGCCTGGCGCGGTGCCCTGCCACGGCGCCGCGGAGCCTGGCCAGGTTGCGCGGCGCCGTCGCGGTCTCCGACTGGATGGCGTAGGCGCGCTCGACCAGGCTGAGCGCCTCCTCCGCCCGTCCGATGGACTCGGCGACCCTGGCGGCGTTCCAGCTGGCGGCGACGGCCGAGCGCGGGGTGCCGAGCAGCTCGGCGGCGGCCAGCAGCTCGGCGGAGAACTGGCGGGCGCGCAGCAGGTCGCCGCGCACCCAGTAGACCGACAGCAGCGTCGCGCCCAGCTCGACCAGGCCGTCGGTCCAGGCGGGGCGCACCGCCCCGGACAGGATCCGCTCGCCGACCTGCACGGCGGCGACCAGCTCGCCCTTGTCGCGGTAGCACCTGCACAGCGCCAGCGCGATCTCCACGTGGCGCTCCGCGCTGAGGTCCTCGCCGTCGAGCCGCCTGAGGATCCTGATGGCCTCGGCGATGTCGCCCGTGGCCTCCGTCGCGAGCGCCAGGCCGTACTCCGCCTCTTGACGAAGAGCGGTCAGACCCGTCAGGTTATTGTCCGCAACCAGCTCGGCGAACCTGGTCCGAGCCTCGTGAACCTCGCCGTTCTCCAGCGCGAGCCGCGCGTAGCCCAACCCGAGCTCGAGATCGTTCATCTGCTCGGCGGTCACGCCGTTGACGAGGTAGCTGAGTGAACAGTCGAGCTTCTGGGCCAGGAGCTCAAGCACCGCAGGGGTTGGCGTGCGCTTACCGCTCTCGATGAGCGAGACATAACTGTCAGACAACTCAGGGTGAGCGAGCTGGGCCTGTGACAGGCCACGCTGGCGGCGGACCGTCTTGATACGGAGTCCGACCAGATCAGATGTGGTCACGGCAACGTCTCCCTGGGATGATGTACTTCAAGCACCACCTGAGCGAGGGAGAACCCCCCATGCGCAAGCGACTTGTCATGTCCGCACTCACTGTCCTCATCGCGGCTATTGCCACGATTGGAGGACATGTTACGACTGCCGGTGCCGAAGTGTCTCCTAGTCAGCCGAGCTTCGACTACCTCTGCTGCTAGTGCGCGCCAGTGCTTGCTGGAAGATGCCGCTGTCAAGCCCTCGAATCGCCACAATTCGGGGGCTTCGGCATTCCCACGGGGGATTAACAGCGTAACCAGCCCGTCTATATTTCAACTACAGGCGATATTGATCTTCGATCGTCTGCGTTCATGATTAGGCTTGCCGTCTCACCATCCCTCTGCGGCGAATTCCGGAGGCTTGTGTGTTCATCGCTCTTCTGGGCCCTGTGCTCGGACGGCTCCATGGACGCGAGGTCTCGCTCGGCGCACCCCGCCAACAGGCGATCGCGGCGATCCTCGCCTGTTCGGCCGGCAAGGTGGTCCTGAAGGAACACCTCATCGACGGCCTGTGGGGCGAAGATCCCCCGAAGAGCGCCGAGCAGAGCGTCTACACGTATGTGGCCGGATTGAGAAACGTCCTCGAACCCGGCAGAGGATCGCGTGGAGAGCCGAGGATACTCGTCGGTGTCCCCGGTGGCTATTCCTTACACGTGGACCCTCTCCACGTCGACTGCGTCGCCTTCTCCGCCCGCCTCGAGGACGCCGCGCGCCGGCGCGCGGAAGGCGATCTCGAAGGGTGCCTTGACCAACTCGATCTGGCGTTGGAATTGTGGCGGGGACCCGCGCTCCCAGGGGTGCCGGGGCCGTTCGCCGAGGCGCGCAGGCTCCACCTGGACGAGTTGCGCGTCACCGCGATGGAGCGCAGGGCCGAGGTCATGGTCGAGCTCGGCAGGTACCAGGAGATCCTGCCCTCGCTGATGAAGCTGGTGAACGAGCAGCCGCTGCGCGAGGGGCTGCGCGAGTCGCTGATGCGAGCCCTGCACCTGAGCGGACGTCAGGCGGAGGCGCTCGAGGTGTTCAGGGACGGCGAGCACCTGCTGGCGGAGGAACTCGGCGTCGACCCCGGCGAACGGCTGCGCGCCTACCGCGACGTGATCCTGCGCGGCGAGACCCCCGCACCGGCGCCCCCCATCATCACCGTCCCCCGCCAGCTTCCCCGCGACCTGCTCGGCTTCGTCGGGCGCACCACCGAGCAGCTCAGGATCCGCTCGCATCTCGCGCCATGGGACGAGGCGCCGCCCACGCCCGTGGTGGCGATCTCGGGTCCACCGGGCGCGGGCAAGTCCGCGCTGGCCGTCCACGTGGCCCACGCCGTCGCCCGCCGCTTCCCCGACGGGCAGCTCTACGTGAACCTGCGCGGCGGCACCCCGGGCGTCAAGCGGCTCACCCAGGCCCAGGCGCTCGGCAGGCTGCTGCGAGCGCTCGGCACCGTGCCCGAGCGGGTGCCCGTCGACCTCGACGAGGCCGCCGCGCTGTGGCGCGACCTGCTCAGCGACCGCCGGGTCCTCGTGCTGCTCGACGACGCGGCCAACCTCGCCCAGGTACGGCCGCTGCTGTCGCTTCCCGCCGGCTGCGCGGTGCTGGTGACCAGCAGGGAGACGCTGGCGCCCGCCGACGACTGCGTGCAGGTGCGCCTGGGGACGCTGCAGGACGCCGAGGCGGTCACCATGCTGGCCAGGCTGACAGAGGCCAGCCGTACCTCCGCCGACCCCGCGGCGACGACCAGGCTGGTCAGGCTGTGCGACGGGCTGCCTCTCGCCCTGCGCATCGCGGGCGCGCGGCTGGCCAGCCGCCCGGACTGGACCGTCGGCATGCTGGTGGACCGCCTGGCCGACGAGCAGCGCAGGCTCCACGAGCTGGAGTCGGGTGATCTGGCCGTCAGGTCGGGTCTGACGGCCAGCTGGCAGGCCCTGCACGACAGCGACCACCCCACCGACAGAACGGCGGCCAGGCTGCTCCTGCTGCTCGCGCTCATCAGGGTGCCCGACGTGAGCACGGAGGTCGCCGCGGCGCTGCTGAACGCGCCCGCCGCCGAGGCCGAGCGCGCTCTCGACCGGCTGGTCGACGCCAACCTCGTCGAGCGGGGACGCGCGTGGCACTACCAGATGCACGACCTGGTCAGGCTGTTCGCCAGCGAACACGTCGTGGCCGACCGCGTCGCGTGCCTCGACAGGGTGCTCGGCTACTACCTCGTCTCCGTCGAGCACGCCACCCGCCTGATGGACCCGCACAGGGTGCAGGCCGACAGCCCCGCCGTCCAGATGCGCCCGCACCCGGTGACCGACCGCGACGAGGCCCACGACTGGCTCAACGCCGAGGAGCCCAACCTGGTGGCCGCGGCCGCCCAGGCGATGGACGACCCCGACGAGCGGATCGCGCGCCTGGGAGCCGCGCTCAGCATCGCCCTGCGCTGGTTCCAGCGCCACTCCTACAGCCTGGTGGACATGATCTCGCTGTGCCAGCGGGCGCTCGCGGTGGCCAGACGGCTCAGCGACGACGCCATGGCGCTGGAGGCCCACGGCGGGATCGCCAGCGGCTTCGGTCATCAGGGCCAGGTCGACACGGCGGTCCGCCATCTCAACGAGGAGCTCAAGCTGGCCAGGCGGCTCGGCGACAGGTTCGCCGAGCAGCGCGCGCTCGGCAACCTGGCCAACTCCTACGTCGACGTGGGCCGCCACGACCTGACACTGCGCCATGCGATGGCGCAGCTGAAGATCGCGACCGAGATCGGATCCCAGGTAGGTCAGCGCTACGCGCTGCTCATGGCGGGGCACGCCAACGGCCGCCTGCGCAGGTTCGCCGAGGCGGAGGAGTGCCTGACCAGCGCGCTGGCGATGGCGCGGAAGGTCGGCGACCTCGGCCACGAGGGCGCCATCCTCGGCGTGCTGGGCCTGGTCAAGATCGACGAGGGTGACCTCGACGCCGGTGTGGAGGCACTGACGGCGGGGCTGGCCGTCGCCCGCACGGTGAAGTCGCTGAACACCGAGATGAACTGCCTCATCACCCTGGCCAGGGCGCATCGGCTGCTCGGCAGGCCGCGGCAGGCGCGCGCGTTCCTGAGCGAGGCCGCGTCGCTGTCCAGGGCGATGCAGTCGGCCGAGTTCAGCCGCCAGGTGGCCGAGGAGCGGCAGGCCCAGGGGGCGGGCGACGCGCTACCCCTGGCCGGACTGGTCTGACGGGCGGGCCTCCGCGCCACCGCGGGGCCCGGCCACCGGCTCCGCGGATCCGGGGTCAGCGGGCCCGCAGGGCCAGGAAGAAGTCCACGCGGTCGGCCATCGTCGACAGGTCCCTGCCCGTCAGCTCCTCGACGCGCCTGATCCGGTAGCGCACCGTGTTCACGTGCACGTGCATCCGCTCGGCGCACGCGTTCCACGACCCGGCGGTGTCGAGGAAGGCGCCGAGGGTCCGCACCAGCTCCGACTGGTGCTTGGCGTCGTAGTCGAACAGCGGCTCCAGCAGCCGTTGGGTGAACGAGCGCCGCACATCGCCCGGCACCGTGGCCAGCAGAAGGGCGTGGGTGTAGATCTCGTCGCTGGTGACGACGCCGCCGGAGCGGGCCTCGGCCATGCGGAGGGCGTGGCCCGCCTCCTCGATCCCTCCTCTGATCGAGGAGGCGCCGGTCAGCGCACCGCTCACGCCGATCGAGACGCTGGTGTCGCGCAGGGCCGACAGCACGCCGAGGCCCGCTCGCAGCCGGTCGGCGAGGAAGGAGACGGGACCGGTCAGCGGGACCAGGGCCACCGCTCCGTCCGTGCCCGCCGCGGCGACCACGCCGCGCCCGAGCAGTTCCTCCAGCACCTGCCCTCCCAGCGTCGCCGGGTCGGGGCCGCGGGCGGCCCCCGGCCGCCGGACCGACGCGGTCACCACCGCGTACGGCTCGCCCGGCTCCAGCCCGCACGTCCGCAGCCGGGCGTTGAGCTCGGCGGGATCGGACTCGTCGGCGAGCGCGGCACCGACGAGCTGTTCGACGAGGCGGCGCTCGACCCGCCTGCCCTCCTCCATCCTGGTGCGCTCGAGCGCGACGCAGGCGGCCAGCTCGAAGCCGAGGTCGGCACGGCCGAGCAGGTCCCCTTCGCACGCCAGCACCCACCCCGCGGCCCTGTGACCCCTTCCGACGCCGAAGAGCGTGTGGCCCTCGGACACGCAGGGAAGCCTGGGCGCCGCCAGATAGGCCATGGCGAGCCGTTCGGGATCGGCGCAGGAGCCGACGACGACCTCGCCTATGGAGGAAAGCACAGCCCCTCCGACACCCAGCTCGGCGGCGGTGAGGGAGAACAGCTCGGCCAGGTCCGCGCCCTCCGCGACGGCGTCGACGATCCTGCGCTGGCGGCCGAGCGCGGCCCTGACCTCACCCGACAGGCGCGGGGCCGCCACCTCCCCGACAGCGCGGAAGGAGACGGCGGTCGGGATCTCCAGCAGCGGCATGCCCGCCTGCGCGCAGGCGGTCACCAGGTCGTCGGGGACGTGACCGAGCCACGCCTGGCCCGCGCCGAGCGCCGCGACGCCCGCGGCCCGCAGCGCGGCGACGAAACGGGCGGAGTCGGCCGGCTCGTGGCGCCACATGAGCCCGCTGAGCACCAGCTCTCCGCCGGTGAGGTAGCGGCCGGGGTCGGGCAGGTCGGTGACGTGCACGGCGGTGAACTCGGTGTCCTCGTCCCCTGTCAGCAGGATGAGGCCGAGCTCCGAGACGGCGAGCAGGTCCCTGATGCGCACTTGGAGGAATATACAAGTGGACCCAAGGACGGCTTACCGCGATTTCACATCACAGACATAGGCCGTCCCGATGCCGAGTGCTGTACTCGGAAGATGACGGAGACGGCCAGCACCACGCGGCAGGGCGTGGGCGAGAGCGTCAGGCGACCTGACGCCACCCTCAAGGTGACGGGCGAGTTCGCCTACTCCTCCGACCTGTGGCTCGACGGCATGGTGTGGGGCGTGACGCTGCGCAGCCCGCACGCCTCGGCGTGGATCAGGTCGATCGACATCGGTCCCGCGCTGGCCATGCCCGGCGTGCTGGCCGTGCTGACGCACGAGGACGTGCCCGGCGAGAAGTTCTACGGCCTGGAGCACAAGGACCAGCCCGTGCTGGCCATCGACCAGGTCCGCTACCAGGGCGAACCGGTGGCGCTCGTGGCGGCCGAGCACCCGGAGACCGCTCGCAGGGCCGCGGCCGCCATCGTCGTCGACTACGAGGTCAGGGAGGCGGTCACCGACCCACGGCTGGCCACGGAGTTCGTCAGGAGGCAGCCCGTCAGGGTCGGCGACACCTTCGAGGCGGAGGTCGTCGTCACCGGCGAGTACGAGGTCGGCATGCAGGACCAGGCCTTCCTCGGCCCCGAGTCCGGTCTGGCCGTACCCGCCGAGGACGGCGGGGTCGATCTCTACATCGCCACGCAGTGGCTGCACGTGGACCGCGACCAGCTCGCGCCCTGCCTGGGCCTGCCCCCGGAGAAGGTACGGCTGTCGCTGGCGGGCGTGGGCGGCGCGTTCGGCGCCCGCGAGGATCTCTCGATGCAGGTGCACGCCTGCATGCTCGCGCTCCGGCTCGACCGGCCCGTCAAGATCGTCTACGGCCGGGAGGAGTCGTTCTACGGGCACGTGCATCGCCATCCCGCGTGGATGCGCTACGAGCACGGCGCCACCCGCGACGGCGAACTCGTCTACGTCAAGGCGGAGATCCTGCTCGACGGGGGCGCGTACTGCTCCTCCTCCCCCGCCGTCGTCGGCAACGCCGCCTCCCTCGGCGTCGGGCCGTACGAGGTGCCCAACGTCGACATCGTGGCCACGGGCGTCTACACCAACAATCCGCCGTGCGGCGCGATGCGTGGGTTCGGCGCGGTGCAGGCCTGCTACGCCTACGAGTCGCAGATGGACAGGCTCGCCGCCGCCTGCGGCCTCGACCCCGTCGAGATCCGCGTCCGCAACGCCGTCTCCCAGGGCTCCGCGCTGGCCACGGGCCAGATCATCGACTCGCCCGCGCCGCTGGCCGAGATGCTGCGCGAGCTGGCCGCCATGCCCATGCCAGGCCCCGCCACCCAGGACCTGCGCGACCTGCCGGGCGGCGTCTCCCAGACCACCCACGGCGAGGGCGTACGGCGAGGCGTCGGCTACGGCGTCGGCATCAAGAACATCTGCTTCTCCGAGGGCTTCGACGACTACTCCACCGCCAGGGTCCGGGTGGAGATGATCGGCGGCGAGCCCCACGCCACCGTGCACACCGCGGCCGCCGAGGTCGGGCAGGGCCTGGTGACGATCCAGGCCCAGATCGCCCGCACCGAGCTGGGCGTCGACAGGGTCACGGTCGCCACCGCCGACACCCGGGTCGGCTCTGCGGGCTCGTCCTCCGCCTCCCGCCAGTCCTATGTCACGGGCGGCGCGGTCAAGGCGGCCTGCGAGGCCGTGCGGGAGCGGTTCGAGGGGCTGCCGGTCGCCGAGGCGCTGGAGAAGCACGGGCCGATCGAGGAGACGCGGGAGTTCAGGCACCGGCCCACCTACCCCATGGACCCCGTCACGGGACAGGCCGACTCCCACACCCAGCTCGCGCTGTGCGTGCACAGGGCGGTCGTGGACGTCGACGTGGAGCTCGGCCTGGTCAAGGTCGTGGAGCTGGCCGCGGTGCAGGACGTCGGCAGGATACTCAACCCGGTCGCGCTGGAGGGGCAGATCCACGGCGGCTCGGCGCAGGGGCTCGGCCTGGCGCTCATGGAGGAGATCCAGGTGCGCGACGGGCAGGTGCTGAACCCGTCCTTCACCGACTACCTCATCCCGACCGCGCTCGACATGCCTCCCATGCAGCTGTCGATCCTGGAGAACCCCGACCCCGCCGCGCCGTACGGGCTGAGGGGCGCGGGCGAGCCGCCCACGCTCTCCTCGACGCCCGCCATCGTTGCCGCCGTCCGCGACGCCACCGGCGTCGCGCTGACCAGGGTGCCGGTACGGCCCGAGCACATCGTCGGGGTCCTTTCATGAGAATCGCGTGGCCGCGCTAGGTTGGGTGCTCGACAGGCTCGACTAATCACGGAGGAAAGTGCCCTCATGTCCGAAGCGCGCGAGGCGGCCAAGGCCGAGTTCGAGAAGTTCGACACCGACCACGACGGCGTGCTCACGGCGGGCGAGATCCGGCAGGTGAATCAGGCGCTGGGCGGTCACGGGGTCACCGACGAGGAGATCGAGGCGTTCGTCGCGTCGGCCGACCGTGACGGTGACGGCAGCATCACGCTGGACGAGTTCGTCGCACTGGTCGGCGGCGGGAAGCACGAGCAGCGGTAGCCGCAGGGCAAACCGGGGTAGAAAAACGATCATCCCCCTTCGACCGTAGGGGGGATGATCGTGCTCGACCGGCTGTTCGAGCTTTCCGCACGCGACACGACGGTCGGGCGTGAGGTGCGTGGCGGGGTCACGACCTTCATGGCGATGGCCTACATCATCCTGCTCAACCCGATCATCCTGGCCGGCGCGACGGACATCACCGGGGCGCGGCTCGACATCGGCCAGCTGACCACGGCGACAGCGCTGGCGGCGGCCGTCAGCACGCTGCTGATGGCGTTCATCGGCAACGCCCCCTTCGGGGTGGCCGCGGGGCTCGGGCTGAACGCGGTCGTCGCCTACCAGGCGGCCCCGCACATGACCTGGGCCCAGGCGATGGGCCTGGTCGTGCTCGAGGGCCTGGTGATCATCCTGCTGGCGGTCTCCGGCGTCCGCCGGCTGATCATGGACTCGATCCCGCTGGCGCTCAAGCACGCCATCAGCGTGGGCATCGGCATGTTCATCACGCTGATCGGCCTGGTCGACGCGGGCTTCGTCTCGGGCGCGGGCGCCACTCCCCTGCAGCTCGGCGCGACCGGTCATCTGGCGGGCTGGCCCGTCACGGTGTTCTGCTTCGGGCTGCTGCTGATGATCGTGCTGTTCGTCCGCAAGACGCCGGGCGCCATCCTGCTCTCCATCGTGATCACCGCGATCGTCGCGATCATCGTGAACGCCGTCGCCACGATCGACCCCAAACAGTGGGGCGTCGTCGTACCCGACGTGCCCGAAGCGGTGATCTCACCGCCCGACTTCGCGCTGATCGGCGCCGTCGACCTGTTCGGCGGATTCGCCACCGCGGGCGTGGTCACCGCCTCCATCGTGCTGTTCACGCTGGTCCTGTCGGGCTTCTTCGACGCGATGGGCACCATCATCGGCGTCGCCGACGAGGCTTCACTGGTCGACGCCCAAGGCAGGGTGCCGCGGCTCGGCGCCATCCTGACCGTGGACGGCGTCGCCGGCGTGGTCGGCGGCTTCTGCAGCGCCTCGTCCAACACCGTGTTCGTGGAGTCGGCGGCGGGCGTGGGCGAGGGCGCGCGCACCGGACTGGCCAGCGTCGCGACCGGGGCGCTGCTGGGGCTGACCATGCTGTTCACCCCGCTGGCCGAGGTCGTGCCCGCCGCGGCGGCCGCTCCCGCGCTCGTGCTGGTGGGCGCGCTGATGATGACGCAGAGCCGCAACGTGCCCTGGGAGGATCTGGAGCTGGCGATCCCCGCGTTCCTGACGATCGCGCTGATGCCGTTCACGTACAGCATCACCAACGGGGTGGGGGCCGGGGTGATCGCCTACACGGTCGTCAAGGCGGCCAGGGGGAAGTTCGCCGAGATCCCCTGGCTGCTGTGGGTGGTCTCGCTCATCTTCCTGGTGTACTTCGCGATCAGCGGCTTCTTCTGACGCGGACGCCGGGGAGCGGCCCCTACGTGCCGACGCGACCGCGCACGTGGTTCGCGCTTCTCATCGAGACACCCGGGTACTCCAACATGGTCATCTACATCTACGCGGTCACCTCGGGCCCCTACCGGCCATGACGCGTGGTGGCTCTGGCCGGACGCGCTCAGAAGAGCTGCGCCAGGACGCCCGACTCGACGACGATGACACCACCGATGATCATGAACACGACGGGGACGAGCCATCGGCCGTACCGCTCGACGATCTCGATGACCTTCTTGTGCGAGCCGAGCCAGAAGCCCGCCAGGCACCACACGGCGACGCCTGCGGCGAACACGGCGATCGTGACGAGGGTGGGCCCCGCGCCGATGGTACGGAACACCGGGGTGTAGACCGAGATGTTGTCGGCGCCGTTGGCGATCGTCACTCCCGCGACGGCGGCAAGGCTCGAGGCGCCGGGCGGCGGAGTGTCGTCGTCGCCGCGGGCACGGATCGCGGAGACGAGGCCGCGGACGCCGAGCGCGAAGGGGATCAGGCCGAGGAGGCCGACCCAGTCGTCGGGAACGATCGTCAGGCCGAGGGCGGCGACCACCGACACGGCGACCAGGACCGCGATCCCGGCGTACTGCCCGCCCCAGATCTGCCATGCCCTGGGCGCCCCGCCGGCTCTCGACGACAGGAACAACACCGTCAGCACGATGATGTCGTCCAGGTTCGTGCCGGCGAACATCCCCACCGCCGTGGCGACGGTCCCCGCGATCCCTTCCACGGCCGTGAACCTATCGGGTGAGAGCTGCCGTCAGCCGTCCTGGGGGTCGCAGGCGAACCCGTCGGCGTCCTTGTCCGTGTACCAGTAGTACTGCGGGTGCCTGCCCTTCTGGTACGGCCCGCCGTACCCGGCCGCCCTGGCCTCCTTGCAGCTGGGGTAGCGCTTCTCGCTGCCGGCGCTGAGCGTGGAACCCGTGCTCTGCGTGCCGCCGGTGGTCGCGGCGGTGCCCGAGCCTGGCGGCGTGGTGGCGGTCGTACGGGCGCCCGGCTGGGTGGCACCGGGCTGGGTGGCTCCCGGGCTAGGGACGCCCTGCTGCGTCGTCCCGGGCGTCACCGCCCCGGTGCCGGGCTGAGTGGAGCCGGGCTGGGTCGCCCCAGGCGTCGCCCCAGGCGTCGTCCCAGGCGTCGTCCCAGGCGTCGTCCCCGGCGTCGTCCCCGGCTGAGTGGTGCCCGTGCCAGGCGTTCCAGGCGCGTTCGGAGTGGCGGGCGGCGCCACGGCTCCGAGCATCGCCTTCACCAGCTCGTCCGCCTTCTCCTTGGTGAAGCCCGCGATGCTCACGCTGTCGCCGCTCATCTGCTGCGCGACCGTGGGCGCGGCCAGCACGGTGGCGGTCTCGTTCTGACCGACCAGGATGGCGATCTGCTCGTCGACGCGCTCCTTCATCAACGCGGCGAGCGCGTCGCGGAAGGCGGGGGCAACGGCGATCCTGACGCCGTAGCTGTCCTTCTCCTTGACCGTCTCGATCGTCTGCACGGCCGAGACGGGCACCGCCTCGGACAGGAAGTAGCAGATCTTCCCGTCGAGCGAGAGCGCCACCTTCTCGCCGGGACAGGGCGAGGCCTTCTGATCCTCGACGGGGGCGAAGTAGATCGGCTGGCCGAGCCTGATCGGCGGCTTGCCCCCGAACAGCGGCGAGTCGGGGTTCCTCGTCATGAGCACGGCGACGGTGCCGAGCACGCCCGCGGTCAGCACGACCAGGACAAGGGAGACGATGAGCACGATGGTGGTGAGCCTGCTCGCCCTCGGCCCGTCCGGGACCGTTGAGGGCTGCGCCCCGGGCGGTTGCCCCGGCGGCGGCGGTTTCTCCATCCGTGAACCCCATCCTGACTGGTGCTTCCGCAGAGCCTAGCGAGGACGGCAAGAACCCGGAAATCATCGACAGACTGCCAAGAACCTTGGCACGGTCCATACACAGTGTCACCCCCTGCCCGGGGAACATTGCTCTTATGAAGGTCGGAGTTCCTCGCGAGGTCAAGAACCATGAGTATCGCGTGGCCCTCACACCCGCGGGCGCGCACGAACTGATCAGGCATGGGCATCAGGTCTTCGTCGAGCGTGATGCCGGAAGGGGGTCGGCGATCCCCGACGAGGACTTCGCCGCCGTCGGCGCGGTGGTCCTCGAAGGTCCCGACGAGGTGTGGGGCACGGGCGACCTCATCCTGAAGGTCAAGGAGCCGGTCGCCGAGGAGTACCACAGGATGCGCAAGGGGCAGGTGCTGTTCACCTACCTCCACCTGGCCGCCTCCGAGCCGTGCACGCGAGCGATGCTCGACTCGGGCGTGACCGGCATCGCCTACGAGACCGTCCAGGCGGACAACGGCGCACTGCCTCTGCTCGCCCCGATGTCGGAGGTTGCGGGGCGGCTCGCCCCGCAAGTGGGCGCCTACCACCTGATGCGCCCTGAAGGCGGCAGGGGCGTCCTGATGGGCGGCGTCTCGGGAGTGCGCGCGGCGACCGTCGTCGTGATCGGCGCGGGTGTGTCGGGGATGAACGCGGCGGCGATCGCGTTGGGCATGCAGGCCGAGGTGCTGCTGCTCGACCGCAACATCGACAAGCTGCGGCAGGCCGACGTGATCTATCAGGGCCACTGCCAGACGATCGCGTCGAACACGCTGGAGATCGAGAAGGCGGTGATGGAGGCCGACCTGGTGATCGGCGCCGTGCTGGTGCCCGGTGCGAAGGCGCCGACGCTCGTCACCAACGAGCTGGTCAGCAGGATGAAGCCGGGATCCGTCCTGGTGGACATCTCCATCGACCAGGGCGGCTGCTTCGAGGACTCCAGGCCCACCACCCATGCGGAGCCGACCTACAAGGTTCACGAGTCGATCTTCTACTGCGTGGCCAACATGCCAGGGGCGGTGCCGCACACCTCGACGTTCGCGCTGACCAATGTCACCCTGCCGTACGCGCTGGCCATCGCCCACAGCGGCTGGCTGGCCGCGCTGAGGGCCGATCCCATGCTCGCCCGAGGCCTGAGCACGCACGAGGGGCGCCTGACCAGCGAGCCCGTGGCCGAAGCGCACGGGCTCGTGTCGACATCCCTCGCGGAGGTGCTGGCCTAGGACTTCGAGGGCGACGGCGTGGCCGAGGGGGCGAGCGACTCGCTCGGCGCCGGCGTCGCCTGGCCCTTGGGCTCGGGCGGCAGCGGCTGCTGGTCGGCGGTCGTGGTGATCGCGTACTCGCCGCCGCAGGTGGCGCCGAGCTCAGGGGTGCCGGCGCCGTTCTGGTACTTGGTGATGAACTTGGGCAGCTTGGCGTCGTCCGCGTTCTGGAAGGTGAGCTGGTGGCCCCACGAGCTGGCCACGATCGGCGCGGGCAGGTTCGGGTACGGGCTGACCAGCATGTAGGCGGAGTCGCCCGTCGACTCGGCGATCGACTTCAGCTTCTCGATCTGGGCCTTGGGCAGGTCGGGACGGTAGGTGATCCAGACCGCGCCGTGCTCGAGCGAGTGGACCGCGTGCTCGCTGTGAATGGGCTTGTCGTAGATGGCGCACTGCTGCCAGTAGTTGTTGTGCTTGCCGCCGACCGGCGGGGCCTCCTTGTACGTCACCGGCGTCCAGACGTGCTCGCCACCCGCGTAGGACACGCTGGTCACGGCGTCGAGCGAGGTCGCCTGCCGATCCTTGACGATGTAGAAGCCCACTCCGCCGATCACGAGGAGGATGACGAGGCCACCGATGCCCCACATCACCATGGCGGTCCGGCGCTCCTTGGCCTGCTGCTCGGCGCGCATCTTCGCCAGATGCTCGCGCCGCGCCTGCGCCTTCTCCTTCGTCATCAGTCTCCTCCATGGGCTCACCAACTGCGGGTCACCTTATGCCCTCGGGGCGTATGAGGCGAATAAGGAAGGACCGGTCAGTACTCTGGAAAACGATGACGAAAAAGCCTCTTCAGATCGCGGGCCTCGTGGTGCTCGCCGTCGCCGCCGTCCTGTTCTTCGTGGTGGGCGGGAGCGGCACGCCCACCGACTCGTCCCCTGAGGCCGGGTTCGCCCGCGACATGGGCAAACACCACGCGCAGGCGGCTGAGATGTCGTTCATCGTGCGCGACAGGTCGACCTCGCCCGACGTCAGGAACCTGAGCGAGGACATCATCGTCACCCAGACCGCGCAGCGCGGCATGTTCATGGGGTGGCTGCAGCAGTGGGGGCTCGGCCAGGCCACGGACCGCCCCGAGATGGCGTGGATGGTCGGGCACGCGGGGCACGGCGGCACGCAGGAGAAGCCTGAGCCGATGCCGGGTGTGGCCACGGATGCGGAGATGGCCAAGCTGAGGAGCCTGCAGGGCAAGGAGGCCGAGGTCTTCTACCTGCAGCTGATGATCCGCCACCACGAAGGCGGCGTCGACATGTCCAAGGGACTGCTGGAGCTGACGGACAGGGCCGAGGTGAAGGGGATGGCCCAGCAGATCGTCAACAGCCAGACCAGCGAGATCAACCTGATGGCAGACCTGCTGAAGCAGCGCGGGGCGACACCGCTCGCCTCGATCCTCAACGAGTAAGGTTCGGTTTCGGGGTGGGTCGCGCGCCCGAAGGACCGACGGCGAGGCCGGGTGAGGCGGGCGCGGCGCGATGGGCATGCCTGTTGATCGTGATTTAGGGCACGATGGCGGCATGGAAGAGCCCGAAAGCCGCCTGGAGGTCAGCATCTCGCCGGAGGTCGAGGCGGGACAGTACGCCAACTTCGCCTCGGTCTGGCATACCCGCGACGGGTTCGTGCTCGACTTCGCGGTGATCACGCGGCCGCCGCAACTGGCGGAGGAGCCCGAGTCGGGACAGCCCGTGGTGCATGTCCCGACCAGGATCGTCAGCCGTATCAGAATTCCGCCGAGCCAGGTCTTCGAGTTGATGAAGGCGCTGGAGCAGCAGTTGAGCGCCTACGAGAAGGAGACGGGCGGCTCTCCCTGAAGTTCCTCCGCCACGGCGGCGGCGAAGGCGTCGACGTCGGCTTCGGTGGTGTCGAAGGAGCACATCCAGCGCACCTCGCCGATGGCGGCGTTCCAGGTGTAGAACCGGAAGCGCTTCTGCAGGCGCTCGGTGACGTCCTTGGGCAGGCGGACGAAGACCGCGTTGGCCTGCGCCTCCCTCGACAGTTCGACGCCCGGGATGTCTCGTACGGCGGCGGCGAGCCTGCGGCCCATCGCGTTGGCCTGCCTGGCGTTGCGCAGCCACAGGTCGCCGGACAGCAGCGCCTCGAACTGCGCGGAGACGAAGCGCATCTTGGACGACAGTTGCATGAACGTCTTGCGCAGGTAGTCGACGCCGGTGGCCGCGTCGGGGTTGAGGACGACGACGGCCTCGCCGTACAGGAGACCGATCTTGGTGCCGCCGAAGGACAGCACGTCGACGCCCGCGTCGGTGGTCAGCGCGCGCAGCGGCACGTCCAGCGCGGCGGCGGCGTTGGTGAGCCTGGAGCCGTCGAGGTGGACGGCCATGCCGAGGGCGTGGGCGTGGTCGCAGATGGCCGCGATCTCGTCGGGCGTGTAGAGCGTGCCGAGTTCGGTGGTGTTGGAGATGGAGACGACCTTGGGCTGGGCCCGGTGGACGTCGCCGAAGCCCCACGCCTGGGTGTCGATCAGCGCGGGGGTGAGCTTGCCGTCGGGGGTGGGGACGGTGAACAGCTTGATGCCGCCCACGACCTCGGGCGCGCCGCCCTCGTCGGTGTGGATGTGCGCGGTGTCGGCGCAGACCACGGCCTCCCACTGCCGGGTCATGGCGCGCAGCGAGACGACGTTGGCGGCGGTGCCGTTGAAGACCGGATAGGTCTGGGCGCTGTCGCCGAAGTGGCGCTTGAACAGGTCCTGCAGCGCCTCGGTGTAGACGTCCTCGCCGTAGGAGATCTGGTGTCCCTCGTTGGCCGTGACGATGGCCTGAAGGATCTCCGGGTGCACGCCGGCGTAGTTGTCGCTGGCGAACGCCTTGAGGGCGGGGTCGTGGCGGGGAATCACTGGGTGAGGTCCAATCGCGTGCCGTTGATCTCGTGGGCGGGCCGCTCGTAGAGCCCCGCGACCGCCTCGGCGAGGGCGTCGACGTGGGTGAACCCGGCGAACTTCGCGTCCGGCTTGGCGGCCTTCATGTCCTCGTTCAGCAGGGCCTTGACCACGAGGATGGTCGCCGCCGAGCCGGTGTCCTTCAGCGCGTCGGCCAGCGAGAGCGTCCACGCCTCGGCTGCGGCCTTGGCCGCGGCGTAGCAGGCGCCGCCGGCGCTGGGCCGCTCGGCCGCCTTGGCCGACACGATCACGAACCTGCCGTTGTCGGACTTCCTGAGCAGCGGCTCGACGGCGAGCGACACGTGCTGAAGGGTGCGGACGAGCAGGTCGTGCAGGACGTTCCAGTCCTCCAGGTCGGTGTCGGCGAAGGTCTTGCCGCCGCGCCACCCGCCGACCAGGTGCACGACGCCGTCGAGGCGGCCGTGCTCCTTGTCGATGCTCGCGACCAGCTCCTGGACGGCGGCGCGGTCGAGCAGGTCGACGTCGTCCTTGTCCACGCCGATGACCGTGTGACCATTCTCGGTGAAGTGACGGGCGACGGCCTGCCCCGTGGGCCCCGCCGCTCCCGTAATCAGAATGATCATGCTGCGCTCCATTGGTCGTGCGCCCTCCTCATTCCCTCCGCGGAGAGCTCGCTCCGCTTCCTCTCCACTCCGCTCACTGCGTCGGGCTCACTCCCGTGATTCCCTTCGTGGACTCGACGACGTCACCGAGCTTACGGCGAAGGGCCTCGTAGAACATGCTCAGGGGGAACTCGTCGGGCAGGACGGCGTCGACCATGGCCTTCTGCTCCTCGGGCAGGTCGCCGCGCTTCCACGCCGAGCGCGGGTGCGGCTCGACGTAGGCGGTGACCAGCTCGTAGGCGGCGAGCCAGTGCGCCAGCTTGGAGCGGTCGATGCTGTCGCGGTAGAGCTTCTCCACCTCGCCGCGCAGGTCGGCCACGCCGTCGGCGACGCGGTTCCAGTCGACGGACAGGCGGTTGTCGGTCCACCTGATGATGTCGTTGCGGTGCAGGTAGGCGAACAGCAGCTGCCCGCCGAGCCCGTCGTAGTTGCGCACCCGCTCACCGGTGATCGGGAAGCGGAAGAGCCGGTCGAACAGGATGGCCAGCTGTACGTACCTGGCGTGCGGAACGCCGGCCGCCTCCAGCTTGACGGCCTCGCCGAACGCGGTCAGGTCGCAGCGCAGCTCCTCCAGCGAGTACAGCCAGTACGGCATGCGCTGCTTGATCATGAAGGGGTCGAACGGCAGGTCGCCGTGGCTGTGCGTGCGGTCGTGGATGAGGTCCCACATGACGAAGGTGTCCTGGGCCAGTTCCTGCGACTCCAGCAGCCTGCCCGCGTCCGGCGGCAGGTCGAGCTTGAGCGTCTGGGCGGCGGCGGCGCTGACCCTGCGGAAGCGCGCGGCCTCCCGGTCGGCGAAGATGCCGCCCCAGGTGAAGCGCTCGGGCGCCTGCCGTACGGCGACGGTCTCGGGGAACAGGACGGCCGAGAACGTGTCGTAGCCGGAGGTGAAGTCCTCGAAGGCGATGGGCACGAACAGCGGGTTGTCGTAGCCGCCCGACTCGAGCGCGGCCAGCCACTCGGGCCAGATCGTGCGGATCCAGACCGCTTCGAGGTTGCGGTTGGGGTTGCCGTTCTGGGTGTACATGGGGAACACCACGAGGTGCTCCAGGCCGTCGACGCGCTGGGTGTCGGGGTGGAAGAGGTTGAGCGAGTCGAGGAAGTCGGGCACGCCCAGGTCCTGCTTGATCCACTTGGCCAGGTCCGCCTGCACCGCGGCGAGGTAGGCCGCGTCGTGCGGGAAGCAGCCGGACAGCCTGCCCACGAGGTCGGAGACGTAGCCGACGAGCGCCGCGGCGTGCGGCTTGTCCTCGGGGACGGAGCCGTCCTTGACCTGGAGCGGACGCAGCTCCTCGACGACGGCCTTGAGCTGAGCGAACAGCTGGGCCTTCGCGTCGTCCTGCGCGCCTGCCGAGCGGGTGGCGGCGGGTACCCTGGCCGCCCACGTCACCACGTTGCCCCACAGGGTGCGGTGGTCGTAGTCGTCGATGGAGTCGTCGCCGAACAGGTCGGAGTCGGCGAAGGCCACGACCTTGCCCTTGCCGTACTCGACGGAGACGGCCAGCGGCGCGCCCGCCGGGTCGGCGGTGGCGGAGGTGGCGAACAGGACCGTGGCGTCGTCGCGGGCGGTGAGCACGCCGGAGCGGTAGAAGCACGCGCTGTCGACGCCCGCGAGCACGCCGCCCTTGGCCGGGGCGCCGAGCACCCAGGTGGCGACGCCGCGGTGGGCGTTGCCGGGGTCGCGGACGGTGGCGTGGGTGATGCCGATGCCGAAGCGGCCGAGCAGTTCGGCGAGGTTGTTGCCGTACTTGTCCTGCTCCTCCTCGGCCAGGACGATCAGCCCGCCGCCGTCGGCGACGAACGACTCGATCGCGTTCAGCTCGTCGGCGGTGAAGATCGGGCTGCCCTGGCCGGTGGTCCGCTCCCAGCGCTCCTGTGACGGGTGGGCGATCACCAGGACGTCCTGCTCGGCGAGCTTCTCCAGGCCGCCGGAGGTCACCTGATGCCCCAGGCGGCGCAGCAGGTCGGCCGCGCGCGCGTAACTGTTGTCGTCGGGGTGCGCGGGGTTGATGGTCTCGGCGACGTCGCGCCGGATCGTCCATGACTCGCTGTGCGCCTCGTCGAACAGCACCCTGGGGAACGCTCGCATAAAAATCTCCTGTTTCGGACGCCTTCTTACGGAAAATATACACACAACCTGGGCATGCAACGCCAGACCCTCCCGAATCGCGAGACAGGGGGGCGTCCCGTCCCCCGGCCGGGTGAGGGCGGATCGGTCAGCAGGCGGACGACCCGGCCTCCGGGCCCGACCTACCGTCCCTGGCATGCTGAACAACCAGGTCGCCTTCCGCAGGATCGCCGCGGGCACGCTCCTCATCACCGCACCGCTGCTCCAGGCGGTCGCCGTCGTCGTCGATCCCGGTACGTGGGGCGATGACCGCGAGGCGGTCAGCTTCGGGGTCAACCCCACACTCGCCCAGGTCCAGTCCGCCCTCTACCACTGGAGCTGGCTGCTGATGGCCGTGGCCGCCCTCGGCCTGGCCCACCTGACCCGCAGGGCCGGCACCAGGCTCGGTCACGTGGCCGCCGCCATGTCGGTGGTCGGCTACAGCTCGCTGTCCGGCATGCTGATCATCGACCCGGTCGAATGGTGGCTGGGCAGGCACTACTCGCCGGAGCGCGCGCAGCAGATCATGGACGAGATGCTCGACCTGCCGATCACGGTCGGCGCGTTCCAGCTGCCATGGATGTTCCTGGGCATGATCGGGCTGCCGCTCCTGACCGTGGCGGTGTGGCGGTCGGGATTCGTCGGCTGGTGGGTGCCGCTGGTGGTCGCCGTCGGCTACCTGGGCTCGTTCGCCGTGCCGTACGGCCCGCTGACCGTGCCTTTCTGGAGCGCCCCCGTGCTCGCCCTCGGCTGGACGGGCCTGAAGGTGCTGCGCATGGGCGACGCCGCGTGGGCCGCCTACTACCCGATGGCGGCGCCCGGCCTGACCACGCCCGACTCGTACGCGAACACGACGGCCTGAGCCCGGTCGCGCAGCCGCAGCTTCATCAGCACGCGGGCCACGTGCGTCTTGACCGTGGCCTCGCCGACGAACAGCTCGCGGGCGATCTCGGCATTGGTCAGCCCCCTGGCAAGCAGGCGCAGCACCTCGAGCTCGCGCGGGGTCAGGTCGGCCAGCTGGGGCGGCGGCGTGGGATCGTGCCGCCCGGCGAAGGAGGCGATGACCCGGCTCGTCACCGCGGGATCGAGCAGGGCGTCACCGGCGTGGACGACCCTGATCGCCTCCACCAGCTGCTCGGGCGGCGACACCTTGAGCAGGAAGCCGCTGGTGCCCGCCCGCAGGGCCGCGTAGAGGTTCTCGTCGGTGTCGAACGTCGTCAGCATGACGACCTTCGGCGGCGAGGGCTCCTCGAAGATCTGCCTGGCCGCGGTGAGGCCGTCCATGCGGGGCATGGAGATGTCCATCAGCACGATGTCGGGACGGGTCCGCCTGACCACGGCGAGCGCCTCGTGGCCGTCGGAGGCCTCGCCGACGACCTCCATGCCTTCCTCGCTGTCGACGACCATGCGAAGGCCGACTCTGACCATCGCCTGGTCGTCCGCGATGACGATTCGAATACCCACACGCGGAGAGTAGACGTTCAGGACGCCGTTGCCCATAGGGGTACAGCGGGCTCCAAGTCAGGCTCAAGTGAGCGCGACGCTGGTCCTGATCTTCGACAGCAGCGAGGGGTCGCACGCGCTCGACGCGCAGAAGTAGAGGACGAGCGCGGGCCTGGTGGGGGTGTCGACGAGGTAGCCCGTCACGTTGAGCTCGCCGGAGTTGCCGGAGCCGTGCATGATGCCCACGAACATGGTCCCCTCCCGGCCCGCGATCAACGCCCTGCTGGGGTCGGTGGTGAAGGTGATCTTGCCGGGGAGCATCGTGCTGAGCGTCTCCTGCATGCTCTGCAGGTCCGCCTTGGGGTCGAGGGTGTCGGCCAACTGGACGTACAGGCCGGTGGCGTCGCCCGGCTCCAGGTTGTTGACCTCGCTCCAGTCGGCGGCCGACCCCGCGAGGAACAGCGACTCGAACTGCGGGGCGCTCGGTGAGGCGATCGCGAACAGGTCCACGTGCGTCAGCGCCGTCCAGGAGTCCGGGTAGTCGAAGGTCATCGGCACGGCCGGGGTCGGCTTGTAGACGAGCATGCCGTCGCCCCTGTTGGACAGCATGAGCGCCACCACGAGGGCGATCGCGGCGATGGCGGCCACCACTCCCGTCAGGATGAGTGGCAGCCTCCCGCTCATGCGGGGCTTGGCGGTCGCGGGCCTGGCCGTGGTGGTCTGGGCCTTCGCTCTGGTCTTGGGCTTGGCCTTCGGCTTGGTCTTGGGCTGGACCGGCTGCTGCGGTCGGGTGGGCGCGATCTCGCCGCTGATGGCGTCGCGCAGCGCGCCCACGAACGCCGTGCAGGTGGGGTAGCGCTGGTCGGGCGACTTCGCCAGCGCCTTCATCATCACGCCGTCGACCTCGAGCGGCAGCTCGGGACGCAGGTGCGACAGCGGCGTCGGTGACTCGGCCAGATGGGCCCACAGCAGAGCCACGTCGTTGTCACGTTCGAAGGGCATCCGGCCGGCGAGCGCCTCGTAGACGACGCAGGCCAGCGCGTACTGGTCGGCGCGGCCGTCGATGTGCTCCTTGTTGATCTGCTCGGGCGACATGTAACGAGGGGTGCCGATGAACTGGTCGGTCTGTGTCAGCCCGGAGATCGAGGTCCGGTGCTTGGTGATGCCGAAGTCCGTCAGGTAGACGTGGTCGCCGGCGAGCAGGATGTTGGCGGGCTTCACGTCGCGGTGGATCAGGTCGTGCGCGTGGGCGGCGTCGAGGGCCGCGGCCACCTGCGCGGCGATGCTGTTGACCTGCCCGACGGCGATCGGGCCCCTGTCGTAGATGAACCTGCGCAGGTCGAGGCCGTCCACATAGCGCATCGAGATGTACAGCACGCCCTGCTCGTCGGAGTTGGCCTCGTAGATCGGGATGATGTTGGGATGCTCGATGCTGGCGACGGTCCTCGATTCCAGGATGAAGCGCTGACGGAAGCGGTCGTCCACGCTCAGGATGGGATTGAGGATCTTCAGCGCCACCTTGCGGCTCAGGCGGGGGTCCAGGGCAAGGTAGACCACCGCCATGCCGCCTTTGCCGATGACGTCCTCGATGTAATACCCCGCGACCTCCTGGCCGATCAGGGATCTCTCGTTCAAGTGCATCACGTTTCGATCGGGTGGCCGCAGTAGCCACAGAACCGGTGCGCGGGGCCCAGTTTCATACCGCATGACGTGCAGAACTTGACCTGTTGCTGTGCGGTCAGCACAGGTTGCGGCGGTTGCGGTTGCGGTTGTTGCGTCGGAATCATGGGGAAGGCCTGGGATCGCCTGACCATCACGGTCGGGTCGGCGCCGTCATCGGGGGAACGAGCGGCGAGGTTCATCTCCTGCGGCGGCATCTCCTCTCTGTCCTCTTCGTCGCGCGCGCCTCGCCGTCGCCGCCACAGCAGCAGCCCGAGCCCCGTGGTCAGGGCCAGGACGAGCGCCGCTCCGGCGATGAACGGCCACAACGGGATCGTGGTGGCCTTCGGCGGCGCGGCCTTGCGGACTCCCAGATCGGCCGCGGTGCCCTTCTTGGCCAGCGACTCCTTCAGGTGCGCCGCGGCCACGGGCTGGCCGGGGTAGAGGTCGAGCACGCGCTGGAAGGCGGGCGCGGCGTCGGTGTAGTTCTTGGTGTGGAAGCGGGTCAGCGCCGCCTCGAAGGCCGCGTCGAGCTGACCTCTGCGCGCGGGCGTCTTGGCGACGGCGAGCGCGGAGGTGATCTCACGGACGCCGATCATCTTCGCCGTCTTGCCGCCTCCGACCAGCAGGCCGATGACGTGGCCGTCCTTGTCGCCGATGACGGGCGCACCGAGCAGGCCCTGGTCGATCAGCTTGCCGAGCTTGACGGGCTCGTCCGCCTTCTTCTGCGGGTCGCTGAAGGTGCGGCCGCCCTCGGCCGCGCCGCCGGGCCCCAGGTGGGCGATGTCGACCTTGATCGGCTGGTTGGGAGCGGGCCTGCCGAGGAACCCTGCGACCGCGGTGGGCGAACCCGGCTTGTCGGGCACCTTCTCGGCCAGCGGCGCGGTGGGCAGCCCGACGCCGCCGTCGGCCCTCGACGTCGGCCGCAGGACGGCCGGGGTCGCGGGGCCGTCGCCGAACTTCACGACCTCGGCCTTGAACCCGCGCCCGTCAGCGGGCGCGATGTGCGGGAAGACGGTGATGTCCTGCTTGATGTCGACGATGCAGGTCGACATCTTGCTCGTGAGGTCGTAGCAAAGCTGCAGATGATGGTTGAGCGTCTCGTCGTCGACCTTGTGCTTGCTGAAGTCGGTGGGAATATCGGCCTTGTGATAGTCGGCGAACACCCTGTTCGCCGCGTAGACCGCCAGGTTCTTGTCAGTCCTGATCACCTGGGTGAGTGTGACAAGCGTGCCGTCGGGATTGACCACGGTGCCGGTGCCGGTGCCGATCGGCACCTCGTAACTGCGCTCGATGTGCAGCAGCTCGCCGACGTGGTCGAGCAGGGTGATGTGGATCAGGGCCTTGGCCTCGACCCTGGTCACCGCGGGAGTGACCAGGTCGGTGATGCCGCTGGGATGCTCGTGGGCCAGCGCGGCGGGCATGCTCATCAGCACGAGGCCGACCGCTACTCCAGGCAATGCGAGACGCCTCATAACGAGCTCCCTCCCCTACGACAGAACCAGAGTCCCAACCGCCCACCGAAAGTCAATCGTGACAAGCGCTTGCTTGAGTCCTACCGTATCGACGTGGAGTACCAGATCGGGGTCGACGTCGGCGGCACGTTCACGGACGCCGTGCTGCGCGGTCCGCACGGCGAGGTGTCGGTCGCCAAATGCCTGAGCACGCCCGACGACCCCCTCACGGGCATCATGCTCAGTATCTCTCAGTTGCTCACGGATGCCACCCCCTCCCTGGTCACGAGGGTGGTGCACGCCACCACCCTGGCCACGAACGCCGTCCTGGAGCGCACGGGCGCTCGCGTCGCCTTCGTGACCACGCGCGGATTCCGTTCGGTGATCCCGCTCGGCCGCTACGCGCGGGTGGAGGAGGACCGCTACGACCTCCGCTTCACCCCGCCGCTCCCGCCCGTGGCCGCCGAGGACTGCTTCGAGGTCGACGAGCGCGTCGCCGCCGACGGCTCGGTGCTGGTGCCGCTCCGCCTGGAGTCCGTACGGCAGGCCGCCCGCGAGATCGCCGCCCGCGGCATCACCTCGGTCGCGGTGTGCCTCCTGCACTCCTACGCCGCCCCCGCGCACGAGCGGCAGGTGGCCGCCGTCCTCAGGGAGCACGTGCCCGACGTGGTGGTCTCGTCGGAGGTGTGGCCCGAGCTCAGGGAGTACGAACGCGCCACGACCACCATCATGTCCGCCTACGTCGGGCCGCTCATGTCGTCCTACCTCTCGCGGCTGCGCGAGGGGCTCGCCTCGCTCGGCATCACCGCCCCCGTGCACGTCATGGAGTCGGGCGGCGGCGTCATGTCGGCCGCGCAGGCCGCGCGCAGGGCGGTGGCGACGATCGAGTCGGGCCCCGCCGCGGGCGTCCTGGCCGCCGCGCTCACCGGCCATCCCGAGGTGATCTCCTTCGACATGGGCGGCACCACGGCCAAGACGTGCGTCATCAGGGACGGCAGGCCCGAGATCACCCACGAGTTCCACGTGGGCGGCAAGGGCAGCTTCGGCGGCCGCAGGGCGGGTACCGGCGTGCCGGTCAAGACGCCCGCCATCGACCTGGCCGAGGTGGGGGCGGGCGGCGGCAGCATCGCGTGGGTGGACACGGCGGGCGCCCTACGAGTGGGCCCCCGCTCGGCCGGATCCTCCCCCGGGCCCGCCTGCTACGGGGTGGGCGGCTCCGCCCCCACCGTCACGGACGCGAACCTGGTCCTCGGCTACCTCTCCCCCGGCTCCTTCACTGCCTTCCCGCTCTCCGCCGAGCTGGCGGAGAAGGCGCTGGACAGGGTGGCGGGGCCGCTGGGGGTGTCACGCGAGGCGGCGGCCCACGCCGTCCACGAGATCGTGTGCGCGGCCATGGGGTCGGCGGTGCACGTGGTGACCGTGCAGCGCGGGATCGACCCCAGAGGCTTCGTCATGGTCGCCTTCGGCGGCGCGGGCCCGATGCACGCCGCCAGGGTCGCCGAGCGCTTCGGCATCGGCACGGTCGTCGTGCCCGCCCTGTGCGGCGTCGCCTCGGCCGCCGGGCTGCTCGCGGGCGAGCTGTCGACCGAGCGCGTGCTGTCCGCGCCGTCGGCCCCCGATCCCGCGGCCGTCTTCGACTCCCTGGAGGCCGCGGCCCGCGAGGACCTCGCGATCGCGCCCGGCTCCACCGGGGTGCGCGTCGAGCGCTCGGTGGACGTCCGCTTCCGCGGCCAGGCGCACGAGCTCACCGTTCCGTGGGGACCGTCCGTCGCCGGCGCCTTCTTCGCGAAGTACCGGCAGGTGTACGGCATAGCGCAGGAGGGCGAGATCGAGCTGGTCAGCTTCCGCCTCCGGCTGAGCGTCGCCTCCGCGAAAGGTCCGGCGCGCCGGTTCGCCCGCGAGCCGTCCGCGAGCGCGGGAACCAGGACCGCCTACTTTCCCGAACGCGGCGGCCACGTCGAGGTGCCCGTGCTCGCCCGCGCCGCCCTGACCCGCGTGGAGGGCCCCGCCGTCGTCGAGGACCCCGAGTCCACCATCGTCGTCCCCCCTGGCTGGAGCGCCGCCCTCGCGCCCGACGGCGCCGTGGTCCTCACCAGGACCCTGCGCGAGGAGGACCAGGCGTGAACGACGACCTGACCGCCGAGGTCCTGCGCAACGCCCTGGTCGTCGCGGCGGAGGAGGCGAGCATCGTCGTCGTCCGCTCGGCCTACTCCACGTTCATCGTCGAGGGCTCCGACGCCTCCGCCGCCGTCCTGGACGCGGGGGGCCGGCTGGTCTCCCAGTCCATGGCCACCACGCTCATGAACAGCATGGCGCTCAAGGTGGCCCTGCCCTCGCTGCTGGCCGACCATCCCCTCGACGCCATGGAGCAGGGCGACGTCTACGTCCTGAACGACGCCTACCGCGGCGGGGTGCACACCAACGACCTGCTCGTCTACCGGCCGGTCTTCGTCTCCGGAGTCCCCGCCTACTTCACCGCGGCGATGATCCACGTCTCTGACCTGGGCGGCCTGTCGGCGGGCGGCATGGCGCCCCTGGCGACCGACATCTTCCTCGAAGGCCTCCAGCTCCCTCCCGTGCGCCTCGCCACCGCGGCGGGTCTCGAACCGGCCGTCGAGGCCATCCTGCGCGCCAACTCGCGCACTCCCGACAAGGTGATGGGCGACGTGCGCGCGCTCGTCGCGGGCACCGCCGTCGCCGCCTCGCGCATGTCCTCCCTCGCCGGCGAGTACGGCGCCGAGGGCCTGGCGCGCGGGATCGACGCCTACCTCGACCACACCGAGTCCCGCACCCGCGCCGCCCTGGCCGACCTCCCGCACGGCCGCTTCACCGCCTCCTATCCGATCGACGGCGACGGCGTCCACCCCGGCAGGACGCACACCGTCAGGGTCGCGGTCACGACCGGCGCCGCCGACGTGGTCGTGGACTTCGAGGGGACCGACCCGCAGGTGCCGGCCGCGATCAACTCCTCCTCCTCGCAGTCGCTGGCCGCCGCCGTCTTCGCCGTGCGCTGCTTCCTCGACCCGACGATCCCCATGAACGACGGCTGCCTGCGCGCCATCGACGTGCGCCTGCCCGAGGGGTCGCTGGTGAACGCCGGCCCCCCGCACCCGTGCGGAGGCAGATTCGTGCCGATCTACGCGGCCATGGAGGCGATCTTCCAGGCGCTGTCCGACGCGATGCCGGAGCGGGCGATCGCCGCCAGCGGCATCCTCCAGCCGTTCTCGATCGCCGCCGTCGGAGCGCCCTACTGGATTCACCTCTCCTACGACTTCGGCGGCGTGGGCGCGCGGCGCGGGCTGGACGGGCCCGACGCGACGGGCGTGCACTTCGGGATCGGCCGGAACTCCGTGCCCCAGGCCGAGCCGGTGGAGACCCGCTGCCCGCTGGTGGTGGAGTCGATCGAGACCGTTCCCGACTCTGGCGGACCAGGCGCGTTCAGGGGCGGCCTCGGCTCGCGCACGGTCCTGCGATTCCTCGCCCCGTGCCACGTCACGACGCGCGGCGACCGGCTGCGCAACGCCCCTCCCGGGCGGGACGGCGGGCTGCCCGGCAGGCTGGGCGGCTTCTTCAAACGGCACGCGGACGGTTCGCTCGAGCGGCTCCCCGACAAGGCGAACAACGTGCTGTTCCAGGCCGGAGAGGCGTTCGTCGTCGAGACGACGGGAGGCGGCGGGCTCGGCTCGCCGATGCTGAGGGACAGAGCCCTGGTCGAGGCCGACCTCCGGGCGGGCCGGGTGAGCGCGCGTTCGGCCGCGGAGGACTACGGCCTGTCCCTGTGAGGGCCGCCGCGGGCGTTCAGCCGGTGCCGCGCGGGCGCCACCCGGTGGCGCCCCGCCGTACCGCCGCGTGGACGGCGCGGGCGAGCCTGGAGCCGTAGAGGGAGCGCGGGCCGCCGAACACCTCCTCGGGCCCCGACGAGGGCACGGCGACGCAGACGGCGTCGGAGGCGGTGCCCGTGCAGGGGAAGCCCGCCTCGATGAGCGCCTGGGTCTTGGCCTCCGTGGCGGTCATGACGGCGTTGACCAGGGCCGCGTCGGTCATCGCCACAGGGACGGTGATCATGAGGTTGATGGTGCCGACCCGCAGCGGCGCCAGTTCGGGGTCGACGTGGCCGGGAGGGGCGGCGGCCCACGTGGGCACGCGCAGACCGACGGTCGCGACCGCCTGCACGCCGCCGTCCGAGCCGGTCGTGTAGCGGTCGACGGAGGCCGCGGTCATCATGCCGACGCCCTCCCCCTCGGGCCCCAGCGAGGTCAGGTGGTCGACCGGGTCCATGCGCGAGTATCCGGCGACGACCTGCGCGTTCAGCACCCACGAGCGCGGGCCGATGCCGCCGCCGAGCATCGCCGAGGAGATCATCCTCCAGCGGGGCCCGAACTCCCACAGCAGCGAGCCGAGTCTGGCCCCCTCCTCCACGCGGTACGACAGCTTCAACGGCCCCTCACCAGGTGGACGACGGGCCGCCCGTCGGGGCCCGGCTCGATCTTGACGTGCGCCTCGAAGTGCCTGCCCACCAGTTCCTCGGTCAGCACCTGGACCGGTTTGCCCGAGGCCACCGCGCGGCCGTCGGCGACGAGGAGCAGCCTGTCGGCGTACTGCCCTGCCAGGCTCAGGTCGTGCAGGGTCGTGACGACGGTCAGCCCGTCTCCGAGCCTGAGCCGGTCCAGCAGTTCGAGGACCTGCTGCTGGTGACCGAGGTCGAGGGCGGTGGTGGGCTCGTCCAGCAGCAGGACGGGGGCCTCCTGGGCCAGGGCCCTGGCCAGCACCACCCGCTGCCGCTCGCCGCCCGACAGGTTCTCCACCCGCCGCCCTGCCAGCTCGGTCAGGTCGAGCCTGTCGAGCACCGAGGCGATCACGTCCCTGTCCCGCCTGCTCTCCCGCCCGAGGTAGGGGATGTACGGCGTGCGGCCCAGCAGCGCGTAGTCGAAGACGGTCATGTCGGCGGGGAGCGCGGGCGTCTGGGGGGCGAAGGCCACCCGCCTGGCCCGCTCTCTCGGCCGGTCGAGCGGCGCGCCGTCGAACAGGACCGAGCCTGCGCGGGGCACCAGCCCCATGATCGCGCGCAGCAGCGTGGACTTGCCCGCGCCGTTGGGCCCGATCACCGCCAGCCACTCGCCCCGCGCTACCGTCAGCGAGACCTCGGACAGCACCTGCCTCCGGCCGAGGACCACCGAGAGCTCCCGGGTCTCGATCACATCTCCGCCCTCCTGGTCATGCGCAGGACGCCCACGAAGAAGGGCGCGCCGACGAAGGCGGTGACGACGCCGATGGGCAGCTCGGCGGGGGCCATGACGGTGCGGGCGATGAGGTCGGCCAGGACGAGGAACGCGCCCCCGCCGATCAGCGAGAGCGGCAGCACGATGCGATAGGAGCCGCCCGCCAGCCGGCGCACCACGTGCGGGACGACGATGCCGACGAAGGCGATGAGCCCGCTGACGGCGACGGCCGCCGCGGTGGCCAGGGACGCGCCGAAGAGCACGGCGAGCCGTACCCTCGCCGCCCTGACGCCCAGGGCCGTGGCCTCCTCGTCGCCGACGGACAGCACGTCCAGCATGCGCCCGTGCAGCAGGAGCAGGACGGTGGAGACGAGCGCGTACGGCGCGACCAGCGCGAGCTGGTCCCACCCGCCGCTGACGTCGCCGAGGATCCACGAGTAGATGCGCCGCAGCTCCTCCACCTTGAGCTGCTGGACGAAGGTCTGGATGGCGGTCAGGAAGGACGTGACGGCCACGCCCGCCAGCACCAGGGTCGCGGTGCCGCCCGAGCGGCCCGCGGTGTTGCCGAGGGCGTAGGCGAGGAACACGCCGCCGACCGCGCCCACGAAGGCGGCAACGGGGACGCTCGCGGCGCTGCCGGGCAGGAACACGATCACCATCGTGACCGTGAGGCCCGCGCCGGAGGCCGCGCCGAGCAGGTAGGGGTCGGCCAGCGGGTTGCGGAAGACGCCCTGGTAGCCGCCGCCCGCGATGGCCAGCAGCCCACCGACGGTGGCGGCCACCAGCACGCCGGGCAGCCTGATCTGCCACAGCAGGTCCCGCTCGATGGGAGCGAGACCCGAATCGACGTGGACGCCGGGCAGCCAGTCGACGGCCTGGAGCACGACCTGCCAGGGCGAGATGCCGGCCGCGCCGCCCAGCAGTCCCGCGATCATCGAGATGGCGAGGACGGCGAGGGCGGCGGCGACCCACAGCGGTCTGGCCCTGGCGGGCACGCGCGGCTTCACTGGCTCGCGTCGGCCTTGCGCACGGCCTCGCCGATCGCGGTGGCCAGGTCCACGATGCGCGGACCCCACCGGGAGGCGATGTCGTCGTCGAGCTGGATGACGCGGTCGTTTTTGACGGCCTTGAGGTTCTGCCATCCGGGCCGCTTGGCCAGCGTCTCCCTGCTCTGCTGACAGCACTTCACATCGGCAAGGAAGATCAGGTCGGGGTCGGCCCTGGCGACGAACTCCGCCGAGAGCTTGGGATAGCCGCCGGCCGCCTCGGGCGCCTTGTCGGCCACGTTGACCAGGCCGAACATGCCGTAGATCTGGCCGATGAAAGTCGTGGACGTCGCGGCGTAGGGCGTGGTGTCGAGCTCGTGGTAGTAGGAGAGCTTCTTGGCCTGCGGCGCGGCCGAGGAGAGCGCGCCCAGCTTGTCCTTCATGCCGGCGACCACCTCGTCGGCCTTGGCCTTGTTGCCCGTGGCCGTGCCGAGGTCGATGATCTCGTCATATGCCTCGTCGATCTTGGTGGCGGCCGGCTCCACCAGGACGGGCACGTTCACCTTGGCGAGCTGGGCGGCGACCTTGTCGTCGGAGGCGACGACGAGGTCGGGCTTGTGCGCGATGATCGCCTCGACGTTCGGGTTGAAGCCCGACAGGTCCGTCTTGGGGGCCTCGGCGGGGTAGGTCGACATGTCGTCGACCGCGACGACCTGGGGTCCCGCGCCGATCGCGAAGAGCGTCTCGGTGGCGGTCGGCGAGATCGAGACGATGCGCTGGGGCTTGGCGGCGATGGTGACCGCGCCGTTGCCCGCCTGGACGGTGGCGGGGAAGGCGGCGTCCTGCGCGGCGGCGCCGGACGACGAAGGGGCGGAGGAGGGGGCGCTCGACGAGGGGGCGGCGGGGGCGGGAGTCTGGCCGCAGCCGGCCAGGACGACCGTTCCCAGCAGCGCGCCCGCGAAGGCCGTGCGTACGGGCCTCACGAGTAGTCCTTTCACACTGTCGGAACCGAGAGACCCGCGAATACGCGACGGATCACCCTTTTCCACGAGGGTTGATGACGTCGGCGCGGCGGCAGGCGACCTGGCTATGACAGTTGCGGGACAGCGCCGGATTCACACCGGACTTCGCTGCAACGCTGCGCGTCGGACAAACGCTATCAATTCTCCCCGTGGGGCCGAAGTCAAGGGGTGGTGAGCTGGGACTCGGCCTCGGCGATGATCTCCTGAAGGTGCAGGCCGCGCGCCGCGTCGAGCGGGTGACCGCCGCCCCGCCGTACGGTGGCCGCGAACTCCTCGGCCACGACGTCCAGCGGGTCGTCGTCGAAGGCGGGCAGCTGGACGCCGCCCGCGGCGCCGTACACCTCGACGCGCATGGGCGGCACGTCGCCCACGGCGGACATGGACAGGGACACCTCGCTCACGGCGCCGCCCTCGTGGTCGAGCAGCAGGCCCATCCACGTGAGCGGGTCGCCGTGGGCCCGGACGCCGACCACCCTGCCGAGGGCCGCGTCGAGCAGGTCGATCACGTGCGGCCCCACGTCGAGGAGGGCGCCGCGCTCCAGCCGCCACGGGGTCGCGAAGGGGCCGCCGCCGGAGAGCGTGCCCGAGATGGCCGCCGCATGGCCGCCGAACGCCTCGACCTCGGCGCACCTGGACAGGAACTCCCGCGCCTGCGGCGAGTAGCGCAGCGTGAGCAGCATCTGGGACGGCACGCCCGCCTCCGCCACCGCGGCGGCGAGCCTGCGCGCGCCGTCGAGATCGGCCGCCAGCGGCTTCTCCAGCAGCAGCGCCTTGCCCGCCTTGGCGGCCAGCACGCCGAGCTCGGCCTGGACGGCCGGCGGCACGCAGAAGGCCACCGCCTCGACCGCGTCGAACAGCTCCTCGATCCGCTCGTAGACCGGGGCGCCCAGCCTGGCCGCCGCCTCGGGACGGCGGGCCCACACGCCCGCGAGCCTCGTGTGCGGCCCCCTGGCCAGCATCGGCGCGTGCGCCATCTCCGCCCACGGCCCCGCGCCCACCAGTCCTACCGCCAAAGGCTCCATAGATCGTCACTCTAGGCCCTGCCACGTATGGATGGCGTGCTCGGGCCGATGCGCCGAGGTGCCCGAGTCGATCACCAGCGTCTGGCCGGTGACGCAGCGCGCCTCGTCGGAGGCGAGGAAGGCGACCAGCGCGGCCACGTCCTCCACCTCGCACGGCCACGGCAGCAGCCGTTCGGCGGCCTTGTCGGCCAGACGGCCGGGGCCGAGCGCGAGCCTGGCGGCCTCGGTCATGACGAGCGCGGGGGCGACGGCGTTGCAGCGGACGCCGCGCCCGCCGTACATGGTGGCGACGTAGCGGACGAAGCCGCCGATGGCCGCCTTGGAGGTGCCGTAGGCGGCGTGGTCGACGTCGCCGAGAAGGCCCGACAGGGAGGAGGTGATCACGATCGCGGCGCCGCTCCCCATCGCGGGGACTTGACCATGAGCATGGCGCCGCGCAGGTTGACCGCCATCGTCCTGTCCCACACGGCGACGTCGAGGTCGGCCAGGTCGCCGTCGCGGCCGTAGACGTCGCGGTCGAGGCAGGCGGCGTTGGAGTGCAGCACGTCCAGGCGGCCGAAGGCGGCCACCAGGTCGGCCACGGCCGCGGCGACCTGTTTCTCGTCCGAGACGTCGCAGGTGATGGCCATGGCGGTGCCGCCCCTCCCCCTGATGGCCGCCGCCGTGCGCTTGGCCGAGGCCGAGCGCAGGTCGGCGACGCCGACGCAGGCCCCCTCGGCGGCGAGCCTGGTCGCGCAGGCCGCGCCGATGCCCGAACCCGCTCCGGTGACCAGCGCCACCCTGCCGTCGAAGCGGCTCACCATTCGACCATCAGGGACGGCAGGCCGCGGCCGACGATCGACCTGCGGTAGGCGACGGAGGCTCCCTCGGCCAGGCGCAGTCCGGGCAGGCGGGCGCCGAGCACGTCGAGGGCGGTGCGGAGCTGGAGGCGGCCGAGGGCGGCGCCGACGCAGAAGTGGATGCCGTATCCGAAGACCATGTGCGCGTCGGCGTTGGGCCGGTCGATCACGAACCTCTCGGGGTCGGGGAAGACGGTTTCGTCATGGGCGGCGGAGTCGGTGGACAGCAGCACGAGCTCCCCTGCGGGGATCGTCACGCCGTGCAGTTCGACGTCCGTGGTGGCGAACCTGAAGGAGCCGAGCGCGGCGCCGTCGATGCGCATGCACTCCTCGACCGCGTTCGCCACCCGCTCGGGCGGCACCGGCCACTGGCCCTCCCTGAGCAGGCGCAGGACGCTGTTGCCCAGCTGGTTGGGCACGGTGTCGTTGCCGCCGAGCAGGATCGTGGAGATCAGCTCCACCACCTCGCGGTGGGACAGTTCCTCGCCGATGAGCGAGGTCATGAGCGAGGTGAAGTCGTCCTGCGGGTCCTTGGCCCTGGCCACGACCAGCCGGTCCACGTAGTCGAGGTAGGTCAGGAAGCCGTCGGCCAGCTCGAGCTGCCTGCCGGGCGGCTGCGGCGACAGGAACAGCTGGAACCATTCCTTCACCCTCCGCTGGACGAACTCCTCGTCGGCGGCGGGCACGCCGATGAAGGCGGCGGTGAGCTTGACCGAGGGCTCGTGCGCGATCTCCTCGACGAAGTCGGCGCGGCCGCGACCCGCCACGCGGTCGAGCACGTCCTCGTTGAGCTCGCGGAAGCGCCGCTCCAGCGCCGCCACCGCCCGGGGGGTGAAGGCACGCGAGACCGAGCGGCGCAGGCGGGTGTGGTCGGGCGGATCCACGTTGGCCACGAAGCTCGACAGGAACGAGCCGTGCTCGCCGAGCCTGGCCCTGGTCTCCTCCGTGAGGCTGCGCGAGATCGTGAGCGAGCCCTTGGAGGAGAACCTGCGGGCGTCGCCGTAGGCGGCTCGCACGTCGGCGTACCTGGTCAGGACGTAGGCGCCGAGGTGCTCGCTGCGGAAGACCGGCCGCTCGTGCCGCAGCCGTCTCAGGAAGTCGTACGGCGAGGCGACGTGCCAGTCCTGGGTGACGTCGAAGTCCATCCGAAGATCCTCCGCGGGTTGTCGACGAGCATCTGGTGGATCTGCTCCTCGGTGACGCCTCGTCTCCGCAGCTCCGGCAGGACGTCGGTGGGGATGTGGAGCAGGTGGTAGTTGGGGTGGCGTCGCCGTACGACGTCGGGGTCGAACCTGTCGTTGAAGCAGTACGAGTCGTGCGACAGGACGAGCCGTCCTGCGTGGCCGCGCGCGCACAGCCTGGCGACCACGTCGACCCGGTCGTCGAAGGAGCTGATCGACTCGATCCCGAAGCGGTCCATCCCGAGGTAGGAGCCGTTGGCGATGAGCTCCTCCAGGTAGGCCAGGTCGGTGGAGTCGCCCGCGTGACCGATGACCACCCTGCTCAGGTCCACGCCCGCCTTGGCCAGGACCCGCTGCTGCTCCAGCCCGCCAGGCTGGGCGCTGTGGGTGGTGATGGGCGCTCCCGTGGCCACGTGCGCCTCGGCGACCGCCCTGAACACCCGCTCGCAGTTGGGCGTCATGCCGAGATGGTCGGAGGCGCACTTGAGCATCGCCGCCTTCACACCCGTCCTGCCGATGCCTTCGGTGATGTCCCTGACGAAGAACTCCGCCAGCCGGTCCCGGCCGCCGAACAGGCTGCCGGGCCCCCGGTTGCCGAAGTACGGCGGCAGCGCGTCATAGGTGTAGAGGCCCGTGGCGGCGACGATGGTCAGCTCGGTCAGCTCGGCCACCCGCTGGACGGCGGGCACGTAGCGGCCGAGGCCGACCACGGTCAGGTCGACGATCGTGTCGATGCCCGCCGCCTTGAGCGCGTCCAGCTTGTCCGCCGCCTCCCTGGCGCGTGTCTCCAGGTCCCAGCCCTCGGGGATGTCGGGCCAGTTCCACAGGATCTCCGGGCTCAGCCCGAAGACGTGCTCGTGCATGAGCGTCGCGCCGAGGTCGTCCTTGAAGCCGCTCACTGTCCAAGGCACGGGAACCTCGGGTGGTCGAAGGGCTTGTTCACTTCCAGACCGAGGCCGTCCGTCTGGCCGTACGGCATGCCGGTGTAGAGCGTGTCGGCGTCGAAGTAGGTCACGGTGAACGACAGCCGCGGCGAGTCGTGCCGGTTGGCGGGCGCGCCGTGCACGGTCAGGGCGTGGTGGACGGTCGCGTCGCCCGCCGCCAGGTCGAGCGGCGGCGACAGCTCCAGCTCCTTGAGCCACGGATGCTGGGTGAGCTGGTCGTCGCCCGCCGTGGTGAAGCTCCTGCCGAGCAGGCCGTGGCGGTGCGAGCCGTTGTAGAAGCGCAGCGCGCCCATGTCGGCGGGCACGTGGGCCAGGGCGAGCCAGACGGTCAGCATGGCCGAGCGGTCCATGGGCATCCAGGGGAAGTCCTGGTGGAAGGGCGTCGCGCCGTGCTCCCCCGCGTGGCCCGCCTCCTTCACCAGCAGGTTGGTGACCTGCATCCGGACCGCGGCGACGCCGGTCAGCAACCGCACGGCGGCGGGAGCCAGGCGTGCGGTCAGCTCGCCGAACCGCTCGTCCTCGCGCGCGATGTCGCGCGACTGGCCGAAGGCCCGGTCGACCAGGGTGGCGCGGGCCCTCGACCGCTCGCCGAGCCGGGCGAGAGCGCGTTCGCGCAGGTCGGCCACGGTGGCCGGATCGACGAGGCGGGCCAGCCTCACCCACCCGTTGGCTTGGAAGAAGGCGACCTCGTCGTCGGTCGTCGCGCGCACGTCCATGCCCACAGTGTCTGAGCAAGCGCTTGGTAAAACAAGATGAGTAGGGACCTACTCATGCGCGGAATCCGCTCCGGGCGGACGCTCGGGCCATGACCAGTCTCGACACGACTCCCCGGTCGGGAGCCGACACCTTCGCCCGCTACGCCATGATCGCCGCTGCGGTGATCGCACCGCTGGCCATCGGCGTGTCCATCATGCTGGCGCCGGGCGACATCACCGCGGAGGGCGAGGCGTACGTCCGGCAGTTCGCCGCCAACGCCTCCTCCTACCCCGTGCTCGCCTGGCTGTCGGCGATCAGCGCCATCACGATCATCCCCGCGGCGCTCGGCGTGTCCAGGGTCGCGCGCCTCGGCAAGCCCACGCTCGGCCTCGTCGCCACGATCCTCGCCTTCATCATGATCGTCCCGGTCAGCGGCAACTCGGACGACGTGCTGTACGCGGGCGTCAAGGCCGGCCTGGACCCCGCCAAGCTGACCGCGCTCTACACCGCCTACAACGAGGGCCTGCCCACCTCGATCTTCGGGATGGCGTTCCTGCTCGGCCTGGTGGGCTTCCTCCTGCTGGGCGTCGCCGCGCTGCTCGGCAAGACCGCGCCCCCGTGGGCGGCCATCGCGCTGATCGTCGGGCCGGTGGCGATCCCGATCCCGTGGTTCGCCGGACTGGGGAGCGCGGCCGCCGGAATCGCCTGGCTGATCATGACCGCCGGGATGGGCGGCGTCGCCCTCGGGCTGCTGAACCAGCGCTGAACGGCACCGGCCGGGCCGTCCGCACGGCCCGGCCCTAGCGGAAGGGGCCCGCCCGATCTAGGGTTCTGACCAAACGCTTGGTCGGGAGGCGGGATGCGGCGGTTCAGGTTCGCGGCGGTCGTACGGCAGGCCGAGTCGGGCAAGGCCTGGGCGGAGAAGGCCAGGCGCCTGGAAGCCACCGGATTCGACGTGCTCCTGGTCCCCGACCACCTCGTCGGCCCCCGCCTGGCCCCCTTCGCCGCGATGACGGCGGCCGCGTGCGCCACCACGCGGCTCAGGGTGGGCACCCTCGTGGCCGCCAACGACTTCCGGCACCCCGCCGTGCTGGCCAAGGAGTCGGCCACCCTCGACCTGCTGTCCGACGGACGCCTGGAGCTCGGACTCGGCACCGGCTGGATGGCCGCGGACTACATCGCCGCCGGCCTGCGACTCGACCCACCGGGCGTGCGCGTCTCCCGGCTGGCCGAGGCCGTGACCGTGCTGAAGGGGCTCTGGGGTGACGCGCCGTTCTCCTTCAGCGGCGCGCACTACCGCGTCGACGCGCTCGACCAGCAGCCCAAGCCGGTCCAGCGGCCCCACCCTCGGCTGCTCCTCGGCGGCGGCGGCCCGCGCATGCTCGGCCTGGCCGCCCGCGAGGCGAACGTGATCAACCTCGGCATGCGGGTCCGCGCCGACGGCACCGGCCCCGACGGCGCCGACGGCGGGCTGTCCGCGTTCCTCGACAAGATCGACCTCGTCCGTACGTCGGCGGCCGGCCGCTACTCCGACGTGGAGCTCGGGACGAGCATCCAGCAACTCGGGACCGAACGGTCGAGGGAGTCGTGGAGCGCCGCCGACTCCTCCCCGCAGCGCGAGACACCCCAGGTGCTCCTCGGGACCAGACGGGACGTCGTCGACAAGCTCCGCCACTGGCGTGACACCCACGACGTCTCCTACTACGTCCTCCACCACGAACGGGACCTGGACGCGTTCACCCCCGTCGTCGAGGAACTCTCCGGCCGCTGACCTCACGCCACGGACGGCGGATGGCGCCCCTTGAGGCGGCCACCCGGGCCCGGGCGGCCAGGGACTCTCCAAGGGGCGGTCAGGGGATCCAGACGGTCAGGGGATGAGGACGACCTTGCCTGTCGTGGCGCGGCTCTCCAGCGCCGCGTGCGCCGCGGCCGCCTCCGCCAGCGGGAACGTCTGCACCTCGGGCGTCAGGCGGCCCGACGCCGCCTGCGCGAGCGCCCGCTCCTCCAGCTCTCGCCGCCCGCCCGGCCAGGCGAGGATCCGCTCGATCGCGTAGATCGACGTGATGTCCTTGGCCTTCACCTCCTCCGGCGTGGGCCCGTCCGTCTCCTCGCGGGAGGCGTTGCCGTACACGATGTGCCGCCCGCCGGGGGCCAGCAGCGAGAACGCCTCACGCCCACGGGTGCCGCCGACACCGTCGAAGACGAGCGTCACCTCGCCGACCTGGGAGCTCCAGCCGGGCACGTCGTAGTCGACCGCTCGGCCCTGGACGGTCGCCACCTTCGCGGGGCCGCCCGCCGCGCCGACGACCTCGGCCCCGATGTCGCGCGCGTGCCGCACCAGCAGCCGGCCGATGCCGCCGGCCGCCGAGTTGACCAGGACGACGTCGTCGGCGGTGGGCGCGCCGAGGTCGATCAGGGCCATGGTGGTGGTGCCGGTCACGATCATGGCCACCGCCTCCTCGAACCCGAGCCCCTCGGGTACGACGTGCAGCGCGTCCACCGAGGCGACGCTGAGCTCGGCGTACCCGCCGGGTCTGCTCGTGCCCGTCACCACCCCGCGCCCGATCCACGACTCGTCGACGCCGGGGCCGACGGCGTCCACCACTCCCGCCACCTCGCCGCCGAAGACGGCCGGCAGCTCAGGGACCGGCGGTCCGATGGTGACGCCGGTACGCAACAGGGTCTCGATGAGGTGCACGCCCGCGGCCTTCACCCCGATGCGCACCTCGCCCGCGGCGGGGACGGGGTCGTCGACCGTCTCGTAGGTCAGGTTCTCCGCGGGCCCGTAGGCGTGCAGGACGACGGCGCGCATGAGGTTCTCCGTTCGTTCGGTGGCTTCACCGCCACGATGCAACCTCAAGTCGAGTTGAGGTCAACCGGGCGCGGCCCGGACCGCAGCCCGGACGGAACGAACCGGGCGGCCGAACGGCGGGGCGGATCGGCGGGCCGGGCGGTTCCGGAGCAGCAGGACGGGTGGCCCGTGGGGGCGCCGTCCCGGGCAGGCGCGACCCGGCGAGGTCCGGAAGCCGCCGGTCGGCGATGATGGTCCTGCTATGGATGAAATGTTGCTCTTGAGACACGGCGAGACCGAGTGGAGCAGGGCGGGGCGGCACACGGGCCGTACCGACCTGCCCCTGACCCCCGCCGGCGAGGACCAGGCCAGGGCGCTGGCCCCGCTGGTGAAGGCGCGCTCGTTCGACCTGGTGCTGGTCAGCCCCGCGGCCAGGGCGCGCCGTACGGCCGAGCTCGCCGGACTGTCCGACTACGAGGTGGATCCCGACCTGTGGGAGTGGGACTACGGCGGCTACGAGGGCATCACCACGCCGACGATCCGGGAGAGCCGTCCCGGCTGGTACCTGTGGCGTGACGGCGTGCCCCCCGGTGACGCCGAGCATCCGGGCGAGAGCGCCGAGCAGGTGGCGGCGAGGGCCGACAGGGTGATCGCGCGGGCGAAGGGCGTGCCCGGCCAGGTGGCCCTGGTCGCTCACGGCCACTTCCTGCGGGTGCTGACGGCCAGGTGGCTGGGTCTGTCACCGCAGGACGGAAGGTTCTTCAGGCTGGACACGGGGACCTACTCGCGGCTCGGGTTCGAGCACGCCGAGCCGGTGATCCTCACCTGGAACGCCCCGGCCTGAGGCACGCGCCCGCGATCCCCACCGGAACGCCTCCAAGCAGGGCACGCGCCCGCGATCCCCACCGGAACGCCTCCGAGTAGGGCACGTGCCCGCGATCCCCACCCTTCAAGGCGCGAGCCTGCCGCCTAAGGCGCGAGCCTGCTGCCGGGGAAGGGCACCAGCATGGTCTCCCTCCAGGGCCCCGACAGGTAGTCGCGGGCCCTCTTGCCCCAGGTCAGCAGCCGCTCGTCGGGTGAGACCTCGTCGTCGAGCCCGAGGGCGGCGTCCCTGGCCCGCTGGAGGGCCAGGTGCGCGTCGAGTGTGGCGCCCCAGACGGTGACGACCTCCGTGTCGCACATCAGCACCTCGTACAGCCCGACGAGCGTGTGCCCGTGGTCGCGCAGGATGGGCAGGCGTTCGGCGCGGACGGCCTCCAGGTAGTCGAGGGCGGCGCCCGGCCGTACCGTGGCGCTCTCGAACAGGAACAGCGGCGCGGGCGCCGCCGAGGCGAGCGGCGGGCTGCCGTGGACCGCGCCGAGCGGCCGGGAGAACGCCGAGAAGCGCAGGTCGTCGATGTCGGACAGGAACAGCCGCGAGTCGACGCCGGAGTAGATCTCCATCATCTGCCGCCAGCCGCCCTCCCATCCGCCGTGGCAGTCCCACAGCGTGACGGCCTTGAACTGCGGGTGTCCGGTGATGCCGACGGCGTAGAAGGCGCCGACGAGGTCGATCTCGCGGGAGCGGATGGACATCCCCTCGGTCAGTTCGGGCGCGTCGCGGGTGGCGTCCTCCTCCTTGTAGCGCGTCAGCCAGGTGAGGTACTCCAGCGGCCGCCGGGAGTTCATGGGCCGGAAGTCGACTTCCTCGAGCAGGTGGATCCCTCGCCGCACCACGGCCTCCCGAGATCGAACCAAGCGATTGCTCGGGATGATATCAGGCCACGGCGGGAACCGGCTGAGGTCCGCGCCCCGTCAGCCACTCCAGGACGCGCCGGTGTCCGGAGGCGGCGTCCTCGAAGTGGCCCCAGTGCCAGTAGCGCGGCTGGTCGCGCACCCCTGTCACCCAGGTGCGGTAGGAGACCTCCCCGTCGGGCACGGCGGAGGAGACACCATACGTACGGATCACGACCCTGCCGCCCGGTGCGATGAGCACGTCGTCGGCGATCGGGTAGAGCGTCATCTGGTCGAGCATGCACAGATCCTGCTTGAGGCATGAATCCTGGCGATTTCCCTTCCGGCGCACCCGGGTTACGCGGGTGCGCCGGAGGTGAACACCGTGTTAAACGAGGAGGCCGTCGAACTCCCCGTCTTTCACACCGAGCACCAGCGCCCGGATCTCGTCGCGGGTGTAGATCAGCGCGGGGCCCTCGGGGAAGCGCGAGTTGCGTACCGCGATCGCGCCGTCGGGGAGCTCCGCGAGCTCCACGCAGTTGCCCTGCGAGTTGCTGTAGCGGCTCTTCCGCCAGGCGACCTCGGTCAGGTCGGTGGCGGGCATGCCGTTGTAGGTGTGCTCCATCTACATCTTTCTGAGAAGACCGTCGATGAGCTCAACGGTGCCGCCCGGCGTGGTGCTCTCCACGCACAGCTGCTCCATGGCGGTGAGGTACGGGTCGATGTCCTCACGCTTGTCCAGGTACAGGGCACCCCAGAGCTGTTCGACGTAGACGACGTCCGACAGGTCGGACTCGGGAAACCGCATGATGCTGAACGCGCCCCCTTCGGCGGCGTGCATGCCGTACCTGAAGGGCATCACCTGGATGGTGATGTTGGGGAAGGTCGCCACGTGCAGCAGATGCTGAAGCTGTTCGGACATGACCGCTCTCCCGCCGATGGTCCTTCTCAGAGTCGCCTCGTCGATGACGGCCCACAGGCGAGGGCCGTCCTTTCTGGTGAAGCGTTCCTGTCGCTGCATGCGCAGATGCACGCGCTGGTCGATGTCCTGAGAGGTCGCGTCGGGGTTGCCGAGCTGGTAGACCGCCCTCGCGTAGTTCGCCGTCTGCAACAGGCCTGGCACGAACTGCACCTCGTAGGTGCGGATCAGGCTGGCGGCCTCCTCCAACCCCACGTAGGTGGAGAACCACTGAGGCAGGACGGCTGAGTACTTGTGCCACCACCCGGGGGTGTTGGCCTCGCGGACCATTTCCAGCAGGGCACGCCGCTCGGCGTCGTCGACGACGCCGTACAGCGTGAGCAGGTCTTCCACATCACGTGTCTTGAAGCCGACGCGGCCGAGCTCCATGCGGCTGATCTTGGACTCGGAGGCCCTGATGTGGAATCCGGCCACATCGCGGGTGAGTCCGCGCTGCTCGCGCAGGCGACGCAGGCTGGCGCCGAGCATGATGCGCCGAACGGTTGAGCCAGAACCCGGCGGATCCATGGACACGTGCTGCTCCTTGGTCGTTTCCGTACCACACAGTCTGTCACTTCGCGCCCCAAAGATCATGGGTCGCGGCAAGATCCCCCTTTGCCACCTGATTCACCGATACAGGGCAAACCGTAGCGGCTGACAATCGCTTCTGCACGTGCATTCGCTCTTGCACCTGCACGAGACTCTGCCGCAGAATGATCAACGTGCAGTCCACCAAACCCCTCGGCATGTGGACCACGCTCGACTGGTGGCCCCCGGTCGGCTGGTGGCCTGAGGCGGCGCGCGACCTCCTCGTGCCCGGCACGGCGATCGGCGCCAGCGCGACGTTCGTCCTGCCCCCCGCGGCCTCATCCGTTCACTCCGCCCGCAGCTTCACCTCCGGCACACTCGCCGGCTGGGGCATGGGCGAGCTGGTCGACAGCATGGAGCTGGTGGTGTCGGAGCTCGCCACCAACGCGCTGCGCCACGGCCTGACGCTGGACGAGGTCCGGCACCACGAGCCCGTGCGCATGTCGCTGGTGCGCAGGGGCTCGCTGGTCACCTGCGCCTTCACCGACCCCGCCGCCGCCGTGCCCGTGCTGCGCTATCCGGGACCGCTCGACGTGGGCGGGCTCGGGCTGCACATCGTGGAGTCGCTGAGCCATCGATGGGGTTGGTCCGCGCTGTCGCCGTACGGGAAGATCGTCTGGGCTGTTCTCTCCTGACTCCAGGCGGTCCGCCGTGCGCGCGAAGGCCCGGACACCCGGGCACCGAGCGCGTATGCTGAGGTCTGCCTCGTAGTGAGGCCCACGTGGATGATCAAGGCTCACGGCGAGTCCCCGCGCGCGACCCACTGAGAGTGCTGACAGATGGATGATCACCTGCTCGGCTGGCTGCGAACACTGGACGAAGCGAGGCTCGCCCGCGTCCTGTCCAACCGACCGGATGCCATCGCGGCCCCGTGGCCGCGCCGGCTCGACACGCTCGCCCAGCGGCTGGGCAACGGTTTCGCCGTCATGGAGGCGATGCGGACGCTGCCGCTGCCGTGTCTGGAGATCACGCAGACCTGCCTGGTGCTCGGTGACGGCGTCAGCCCCGAGCGGCTGGCCGGTTTCCTCGACGCGCCCGTGGCACGGGTCGTCCCCTGGCTCGACGTCGTCTACGACCACGCGCTCGCCTGGCCCGACGAGGACGGCGGCGTGCATCTGGCCACGGCGGTCTCGCGCTGGTGGGCGGCGCCGCTCGGCCTCGGCGAGCCGCTCGACCACTACCTCAACTCCTGGACCATCAGCAACGACACGTTGCGCGCGCTGGCCCGCAATCTCGGGTTGCCGCCCCACGGCAACAAGCGCCGCACCATCGTCAGGGTGACGGAGGTGCTGTCGGACGGGGGCCGCCTGACCGCGCTGCTGCGCAACGCGCCCGAGGGCACCGAACGGCTGCTGGCCGACTTCGCGTGGGACGGGCCGGTCCGCGACGTCGACGGTGGCAGGTTCGTGACGCTCGGCACGCCGGAGAAGTGGGCGGCCGACCACGGCCTGCTCTACCGCCCCCGCTGGGAGCTGGCCGAGATGCCGCGGGAGGTGGCGCTGTCGTTGCGCGGCGACGGCTATCACCCGCCCTTCACCCCCGAGCCGCCCGAGGTGCCGACCATCCCCGTCGATCCCGAAGAGGTCGACCACCTGATGACACTGGCCGCTCCCCACGTGGTCGAGCGCTGCGCGGCACTGCTCGACAACACCGCCAAGACCCCGCTGCCGTTGCTGAAGACCGGCGGGGTGGGCGTGCGTGAGGTGCGCAGGGTGGCCAAGGAGACCGGCTGCGACGAGGACGAGACCAGGCTGCTGCTGGAGATCTGCGCCGTCGCCCGGCTGCTCGCCTGGGATGAGAAGTCGGCGGGCATGGTGCCCACCGACCGCTTCGACCGGTGGCGGCTCGACGAGGGCTCGGCCAGGCTGCGCGTGCTGCTGTCGGCCTGGTGGCGGATGGAGCGTTCGTCGCTGCGCAAGGTCGAGGGCAAGTACCTCACCGTGCTCGGCGACGACCAGAGCGGTGCGGCCATCGCCCGCGTGCGCAGGGCGGTGATGGGCGTCCTGTCCCACCTGCCCTCGGGTACGGCCTTCGCCGACAGGGGCAGCCTCGTGCGCAGCGCCCACTGGCAGGCACCCCTGCTCGACCAGGCCCTGCTCGCCGACTGCGCCTCGGCCGTGCTGGAGGAGGCCAGGCTGCTCGGCCTGCTGGCCAACTGCGCGCTCACCGATCTCGGCAGGGCGCTGGCCGGGCTGAGCGCCCACGCGGGGGACGAGAACGACGACACCGTCCCGCTCGTCGAGCACGACCCCGTCCTGGCGGAGGCCTCGACCAGGGCGCTGGCGAGCGTGCGCAGGAGCGCGCTGTTCGGCCCCGACCTGACCGCGGTGGTCACCGGGCCGCCCAGCACCGAGCTGGCCGAACTGCTCGACAGGGTGGCCGAACGGGAGACCCGCGGCGCCGCCTCGGTGTGGCGCTTCACCACCGAGAGCGTGCGCGGCGCGCTCGACCAGGGCTATGACGCCGACGAACTGCTGGGCGAGCTGGGCGAGGTCGGCGCGATCCCTCAGCCGCTGGAGTACCTCATCCGTGACGTGGCGCGCAGGCACGGTGAGGTGACGGTGACGACGGTGGCGTGCATCGTGCAGGCCTCCGACCCCGCCCTGCTGGCCGAGATCTCCCAGCACCGGCGCCTGGCCAGGCTGGGCCTGCGGCTGCTGGCCCCGACCGTGCTGGTCAGCTCCACGCCGACCGAGCGCACGCTGGCCGCGCTGAGGGAGAACGGCTACGCGCCCGTGCCGATCGCCGACACGGGAGAGATCTCCATCAGGCGCACCAGGATCGCGAGCAACGAGGATCCGCAGAACGGCAAGCTGATCCTGCTGCCCGGCGGCCAGGTGGCCGAGGTGGAGGTGCCCGCGCACGTCCTCGCCGAGCCCCCGCCCGACCCCCACGAGCACGCCCGCCGCCTGCTCGGGGCGCAGGACGACGTCGAGCAGAGCGGCCGCACCTGGGCGATCATCGGGCGGAACGCGACCAGGCTGCCGACGGCCCAGCAGTCGCTGCTGGGCTTCGTCGTCGACCGGGGAGTACGGGCGGGCATCACGCTGACCGACGGGCTGACCGCGACGATCAGCCACGGCGAGCTGCGCGGAGGGGCGCTCGACGCCTGGTGCGAGGAGGCGGGCGACTACCTGGAGTTCCCGCTGGCGGAGATCGTCGAGGTCAGGGGAGCTTACTAGCCTTCCCCAGGTCGGCCACCAGGCCTTCGAGCAGCTCGGCCCACTTCTGGTAGCTGTAGGGGGTCTCGACCCACATCGGGTAGACCTGGCCCTTGGCGACGGCCGGGAGCTTGGCGAAGGTCGGCTTCTTCTTCATCTCCTCCAGGCCGAGAGCCTGGGTCCTGCTGTCGAACAGGATGACGTCCGCCTCGTACTTGTCGGCGTTCTCCCAGCTCAGCGGCTCGAAGTAGCCCTGGGCGTCGACCTTCGGCCTGACGATGTCGAGACCGGCGTCGCTCAGCAGCTTGAAGTCGGGCACCATCTCGGGCGTCGATACGTACATCGCGTCGGGGCTGCCGGAGACCAGCTCGATCTTCAGGCCCTTGGCGGAGAGCTTCTCCAGCTCCTGGAGCGCGGCCTCGTAGCGGGTCTTGGCCTGGGTGATCTCTGGTGCGTTGATGTCGGCTCCGAGCTTGGCCGCCAGGTCACCGTACTTGGCGATCACCTCGGTGGCGTTCCTGCCGGTGAGCATGACGCCCGCGCTCGGAGCGACCTTCTCGATCGTGTCCTTGGACTTCTCCGGCACGTACCAGAGCGTGTCCTTCAGGTACATGCTGCTGACCAGCAGCTCGGGCTGCAGGCCGATGTACTGCTCGACGTTGAACTCGTCCCAGACGTTGCCCAGGCTCTTGACCTGGGTGATGTCGACGTTGCCCACCTGGGGGTCGCGCTCGCCGCTTTCGAGCTTGTGCGGGCCGAAGACGGCGATCGGCTTGACGCCGAAGTCCCAGAGCGCGGCGGCCGAGCCGACCTGAGCCACGATCCTGCCCGGGGTCCCGGGAAGCTCGATCTTCTTGCCTCGGTCGTCGGTGTAGGAGAAGGGGGTGGCAGCGGCACTGGCCTGCGCCGCCTGCGTGGCAGGCGCGGGCGCCGACTGCCCGCCGCACGCGGCGAGGGCCAGCACCGCGCCCAGGCCGGTGGCCGCCGCGACGAAACCCCTGCGGGATACCGACATCGTGCTACTCCTAAGGTGAGGCTTACCTAAACCGGACAAGGAGATTAGCTTAGCCTTACCTCACGAAGCACACGGGGGGTGACCGAACGCCACAAAGGCGTTGTTAGATTAGCCTCGCCTAACTCAGCTACGACGAGAGGGAAACGTGACCGCGCCTCCACTGTCCGGCCCGGCCAAGTCGGAACCGGCCGCCGCCAGTACGGCCGGACGAGGCCGCCCCGCCGTACTGGCGGCGGGGCTGCTGGCCGCGTTCGGACTGCTCGTGCTGGTGGCCTTGCTGAGTGTCGCCCTCGGCGCGCGCTCGGTGCCGCTGTCGACGGTCATCAGCGCCTTCGTGGCGCCGGACGGCTCCAGCGACCACACCGTCATCCGCGAGCTGAGAGTGCCGCGCACGATCCTCGGCCTCGGCGTCGGTGCGGCGCTCGGGCTGGCGGGAGCCCTCATGCAGAGCCTGACCCGCAACCCGCTTGCCGATCCGGGGCTGCTCGGCATCAACCAGGGCGCGGCGCTCGGCGCGACCGTCGCGATCGGCGTGTTCGGGCTCACCGACCCCGCCGCCTACGTGTGGTTCGCCTTCGGCGGCGCCGCGCTGGCCTCGGCGCTGGTCTACGCGCTCGGCTCGGCCGCGCGCTCGGGCGCCTCCCCCGTACGGCTGGCGCTGGCGGGCGTGGCGCTCGGCATGGTGTTCACCGCCGTCTCCCAGGCGATCCTGCGCATGGACTCCCAGGCGTTCGACCGCATGCGGTTCTGGCTGACCGGCTCGCTTGCCGCCCAGACCGCCGACGTGACCGTGCGACTGGTGCCGTTCATGGTGGCCGGCGTCGTGCTCGGGCTGCTGCTGGCCGGGCCGCTCAACGCGCTGGCGCTGGGCGAGGAGGCGGGCAGGGCGCTCGGCGTGGCCGTCGGGCGCACCAGGGTGCTGACCGCGGTCGCGGTCACGCTGCTGTGCGGCGCGGCCACGGCGGGCGCGGGCCCGCTCTGGTTCGTCGGCCTCGCGGTGCCGCATGCCGTACGCGCGGTCGTGGGGCCGGACCAGCGCTGGCTGCTGCCGTACGCGGCGGTCCTCGCGCCGGTGGTGCTGCTCGTCGCCGACATCGCCGGGCGGGTCATCGCGCGGCCGGGAGAGGTGCAGGTCGGCATCATGTGCGCGGTGATCGGCGCTCCGGTCTTCATCCTGCTGGCCAGGCGCAGGAGGGTGGCCGCGCTATGACCACCCCCGTTCGCGTCGGCCCCTACTCGGTACGGCTGGCGCCGCGCGCCTTCCTGGTGAGCCTCGCGCTGCTGGTGACCGCGGTCGTGCTCGCGCTGGTCGCGGTCTGCACGGGCGAGTTCACCGTGCCTGTCGGCGACATCGTCGCCGCCCTGTTCGGCGAGGGCTCGCCGGTGGCCGAGCTGATCGTCAGCGAGCTGCGCGCGCCCCGCGTGGTCACGGGCCTGGCCGTGGGCGCCGCCTTCGGCCTGAGCGGGGCGATCTTCCAGTCCCTCACGCGCAATCCGCTGGGCAGCCCCGACTTCATCGGCTTCACCGCGGGCGCGTCGACCGGCGGCGTCGTCGCCGTGGTCATGGGCGGGACGGCGGCGCAGATCGCCGCGGGCTCGATGCTCGGCTGCGTGATCTCCGCGGCGCTGGTCTACGCGCTGGCCTTCCGCGGGGGCGTGCAGGGCTACCGGCTGGTCCTGGTCGGCATCGGCGTCAACGCCCTGCTGCTGTCGGCCGACTCCTACCTCCTCACCAAGGCGAACATCAACGACGCGGCCAACGCGGGCGCGTGGCTCACCGGCAGCCTCGGCGGTCGGGGCTGGGAGCACGCGATCCCCGTCGCCCTCGCGCTCGTCGTGCTCGTCCCCGTCTGCTGCTACGTCTCCAGGCCGCTACGGATGATGGAGATGGGCGACGACGCGGCCAGGGCCGTCGGCATCAGGGTGGAGCCCGTGCGAGCGGCCGCGATCGTCGCGGGTGTCCTGCTGTGCGGGGCCGCCACCGCCGCCGCGGGCCCGGTGATCTTCGTCGCGATGGCGGCGCCGCAGCTGGCCAGAAGGATGACCCGGTCCCCCGGCGTGACGCTGACCGCCTCCGCCCTGACCGGCGCCGTCCTGCTGACCGCGGCCGACCTGGCGGCCCAGCGCCTGCTCGCCCCCACCCAGCTCCCGGTCGGCGTGCTGACCGCCGCCATCGGCGGCACCTACCTGGCCCTGTTGCTGAGAAAGGAACGCCGCTGATGGCTCGGCTGACCGGCTCCGACCTCACCCTCGCCTACGAACAGCGGGTGGTGGCGACGTCGCTGAACGTGGAGATCCCCGACGGGTCGTTCACCGTGATCATCGGCCCGAACGCCTGCGGCAAATCGACGTTGCTGCGCGCGCTGGCCAGGATGCTCAAGCCGCGCGCGGGCGCGGTGCGCCTGGACGGGAGCGTGATCACCTCACTGCCGTCCAAGGAGGTGGCACGGCGGCTCGGGCTGCTTCCCCAGACGTCGGTCGTCCCCGACGGGATCACGGTGGCGGATCTCGTGGCCAGGGGGCGCTACCCGCACCAGCGGCTGATGCGGCAGTGGTCGAAGGCCGACGAGGTGGCCGTGGCGGCGGCGATGGCGGCCACCGACGTCGGCTCGCTGTCGGAGCGGATCGTGGACGAGCTGTCGGGCGGCCAGCGCCAGCGCGTGTGGCTGGCCATGGCGCTGGCGCAGGAGACGCCCATCCTGCTCCTCGACGAGCCGACCACCTATCTCGACATCTCCCACCAGATCGAGGTGCTCGACCTCTGCGCCGACCTGCACGAGGCGGGGCGGACCCTGGTGGCCGTGCTGCACGACCTGAACCAGGCCTGCAGGTACGCCACCCACCTGATCGTCATGCGCGACGGGGCGGTCGTGGCCGAGGGGGATCCCGCCTCCGTGATGACGCCCACGCTGGTCGAGCAGGTCTTCGACCTGCGGTGCGAGATCATCGCCGACCCCCAGTCGGGGACGCCGCTGATCGTCCCCGAGGCGCGGAGGGCGCGCAACCCCGTCACGCCGGGCCTCGCTCGCGGCTGACGCCTCATCGGCCCTGGCAGAGCGCCAGCGCCGCCCGCGTGAGCGCGGCGCGGGCGCGCTGCTCGCCGTACCTGTCCTTGAGGGCGGCGGCCGGCTCGCCCGCCAGCCCCGCGAGGACGGCATGCGACAGCACCTCGGCGTCGGCGTCCGGCAGCGCCTGGCCGAGCAGGATCGCCACGTGCCGATGCCAGAACCGGTAGGCGCCGATCCTGTAACGCGCCCCGGGACTGGCGGTCTCCGACATCCGCACCAGGTCGAGGTGGGCGAACAGATAGTCGAGATAGGCCTCGACGAAGGCCGCGAGCCGTTCGCCTGGCGCGACGTCATGAGCGCCGGCGCCATGAGCCCCGGCGCCAGGTGGCGCGGTGTCATGAGGCGCGCCGTCCTGGCCCGCGGCCGGCGGGCCCAGTGGGGGCGGTCCTGACAGGATGCGCCCCTGCAGGTCGCGCTCCCTGGCGTCGAGCAGGGCCACCGCCAGCCCCGACTTGTCGCCGAACCTCCTGAACAGCGTCCCCTTGCCGACGCCCGCCTCGGCGGCGATCGCGTCCATGGAGACCGACTCCACGCCCTTCTCGGCGAACAGCCTCGCCGCCGCGGCCAGCACCTTCTCACGGTTGCGGGCCGCGTCCGCCCGTTCCTGGGGCGGGCGGCCGCGCAGGATCTCCAGAAGCTCGCTTGACGAACCGGACTGCGGTCCGGTAATTTCCATGCCATCCACAAACCGGACTGTAGTCCATTTACTCTGGAGGTCGCAATGACCGCCCTCATCACCCGCGACGAGCTCAAGGCCGCCATCGACGCAGGAGAGGTCACCGTGGTCGACGCGCTCGGCGGCGACTACTACGCGCAGCAGCACCTGCCCGGCGCCGTCGCCCTGATCGAGAGCGAGGTCGACGCGCGCGCGGCGGCCCTGCTGCCCGACAGGGACGCGGCGATCGTCACCTACTGCTCCAACCCCGCCTGCCCCAACAGCCAGGCCGTCGCCAACCGGCTGGCGGCCCTCGGGTACACCAACGTGCGCAAGTACCGCGAAGGCATCCAGGACTGGGTGGAGGCGGGCCTGCCGGTGGAGACCTCGGTCACCGTCTGACCCGCCGCATCCGCTCGCCCACCCGGCGAGGGCCGGGCTGCACGAAGCGCGGCAGGGACCTTCACTGTTTCTGCACACGCACCGGATAGGTTGCCCTCCATGATCCGGACCGTGCTCGCCTGGCTGCTCGTCGTGCCGTTCGCCGCATGGGCGACCCTCAGGGTGACGGGCGTGGACATCGCCGACCGGTGGATCCAGCTGGTCGCGTTCACCCCCTACGTCGCCGCCGCCTCCGTGGTGCCGCTGCTGGCGGCCGGCCTGCTCAGGCGCTGGGTCCCCACGGTGGTGGCCGTGGTGACGGCGGGCGCGCTGGCGCTGTCCGTCCTGCCGAGGTACTTCGCCGACGGGGACCCGCAGGCGGGCGGCAGGACGTTCAGGGTCCTGGCGGCGAACCTGGCCGTCGGCGCGGGAGACGCAGGGGAGCTGGTGAAGCTGGTCGAACAGCTCAAGCCGGACGTCCTCACCATCCAGGAGCTCACCCCCGTCGCCAGGGAGCGGCTCGACGGGCTCGGCCTGCGTGAGCGCATGCCGTACACGGTCGACAGGTCCCACACGGGTGTCTGGGGCTCGGGGATCTACTCCCTGCACCCGCTGTCCGAGAAGCCGCTGCTCGCGCTCGGCAACTTCCGGCAGGCCAGGGCGGTGGTCAAGGTCAAGGGCGGGCCGGAGATCGAGGTGGTCTCCGTGCACCCGTGCGCGCCGAGTCACGCCGCGAAGATGGGCTGCTGGAGAGCCGGGCTGGCGGCCCTGCCCAGGGCGGGAGGGCAGCTCAAGGTGCTGGCGGGCGACTTCAACGCCACGCTGGACCACTGGCCGGTGCGGGAGCTGCTCGACTCCGGCTACAGGGACGCGGCCGACATGAGGGGACAGGGGTTCACGGCGACCTGGCCGCAGCAGGGATGGCGGCCCCTGCCGGGGGTGACGATCGACCACGTGCTGGCCGACCGGCGGATGGGGGTGCGGTCGTTCAGCGTCCACCCGCTGGCCGGCACCGACCACAGGCCCGTCTTCGCCGAGCTCACCCTCCCGTGAGCCCTGCCGTGAGCCCTGCCGTGAGCCTGCCGCCCGTCAGTCCTCGGTGATGCTCAGGTCGTCGACGCGGACGGGGAAGCCCTTGCCGACAGGGGCGGCGGCCATCGCGCCCGCCAGTGTGGGAACGGCCGCGGGAAAGTAGGCCAGCCGCAGCATCGACTCGGGCGCCGCACCGTCCAGGCCGTAGCGGACGGTCACCGCGTCGCCCTTGCGCTCCAGCGCGAACGTGACGCTGCCCGAGGTCTGGGGCAGCGGCAGGACCGACCAGTCCGACACCTCGCGCGTCACGACGGTGCTGAGGTGGAAGGCGCCGTCGACGTACTCCACGCCCGCCTTGACCCAGTTCTCCTCGTCGATCCGCAGGACGGCGCCCGCCTGGTCGTACTGCTCGGCGTAGTCGCCCGTGAACGTCACCGTGAGCGCGAAGTCACCGGAGACGATCCGGCCGAACAGGTGGGCGGTGTCGTAGGTGTAGCCGTAATGGGTCTTCCGCCACAGATCCGTACCGGGATCGCAGACCAGGCTCAGGCCGTCGTCGGCGGTCCACTCGCGGGGAGGGTTGATCCATTGCCAGTCGGAGGAGCCAAAGGCCATGATCATGGCGGTCATCCTGCCATGCTCACCCGAAATATGTGGGTAGATCCCGCCATGGGGCCGCGCCTGTCCGGTCCGTCACGTGGACGGTTCCCGCGTGCCGAACCGCCCTGCGCAGGGTCGGCTCCACCTGCTCGTACGGCACGCCGTGGACCAGGTGGCAGAACCTGCCCCTCGCCAGCCTCCGCGCCCACGCCGGTTCGCGCATGGAGCGGTAGGCGGCCAGCGACCCCTCGAAGGTGACCAGGAGGTCGGCCAGCGAGGCGTAGGCGGGGTCGGGGTAGACGCCGGGATTGAGCACGACGGGCCCGCGCACCTCCTCCACCAGCGCCCTGTAGTGAGCCACGCGGTCGGCGCAGGCGGCGACCTGGTCGAGGAAAGCGCCCCGCACGCCGTACCAGACCAGATAGCGGCGCAGGTCGGCGCGGACCTCGGTGGCGGGGCGCAGGCCGAAGTCGGTCTCGGCGTAGCCGAGCACCTCGGTGCCCGCGGCCCGCAGCGCGGCCACCGCGGCCGCGCAGCCTGGATCCCTGGCCTGACCCGGGCCGTGATCGACCGTCACCACCGCCATGCGCGGCGGATCGGCCAGCAGGCGCCGCCAGGTGTGGACGGCGGTGCCGGGGTGGAAGTAGGCGGGCACGAGCGTGAAGGGCCCGGTCCCGGCCCCACCGGGCGGCCCCCCGCCGCACAACCGGGTCACCGCGCGCCGCCTCCCCCGCCGTCTCGCGCCCCCTGGCTCCGGGAACGTTATCGGCCGCCCACCTCACTGTCAGGGAATTCGGCCTCACGGGCCCGCGTAGACTGGCATTCGTGGCAGACCCCAAGTTCGAGATCCAGATGCTTCACGACCGGGTGATGATCCGGCTGGAGAAGGACGGCGAGGAGCGGCGCAGCGGCGCCGGCATCGTGATCCCCGCGACGGTCAAGATGGCCAACAGGCTGGCCTGGGGCGAGGTCTGCGGCGTGGGGGCCAACGTGCGCTCGGTGAAGGTCGGCGACAAGGTGCTGCTCAACCCCGAGGACCAGTACGAGGTCGAGCTCCACACCAAGGTCTACCTCGTCATGCGCGAGCGTGACCTGCATGCCGTGGCGACACACGAAACCGACCACGGCACGGGGCTCTACCTCTAGCCTTCTCAGTTGCGCGTGTAGCTCAGATAGAGGTCGTAGTCGCGCCACGCGGTGCGGCTGATGTCGGCCAACGGGCGCACCGCCCTGCCCTTCAGGTCGACCACGACGCTGAGGTAGCCCTTGCCGTGCCTGCCGACCGCGATCAGGTGCTCGCGGTCCCACCAGCCATAGGAGGCGACGGCGGGGACCTTCACCTTCTTGTCCAGCTTGCCGTTGTACGGGTTCCAGGTGCACAGGGCGGCCTTGTACCGCTTCGGGCACCAGGTCGCCATCCTGCGGCCGTCGGGTGAGAAGGCGCTCTCGCCGCCGACCAGCCCTCCAGTACGCCAGAGGGTCCAGGCGACCCTGCCGTCCGGCACGTAGAAGCGCACGCCGTCCCAGTAGTCGGAGACGACACGCCTGCCGTCGGGCGACCACTGGAACAGCGCGTCGGGGTAGGCGCCGCGCACCTTGACCAGCCGGGCGCGCTTGGCGGCCACGTCGACGACGACGAACCCGATGCTGCGCCAGCCGCCGCCTCCGTCGTCGCCCTTCGAGACGGTCAGCACGACCTTGCGCCCGTCCGGCGACCAGTACGGCGTGCCCGCCACCATGGGCGCCTTCACGGTGCGGATCTTGGTGGTCCTCCCGGTCGCGCGGTTGGTGATCGCGATCCGGTCGTAGCCCTTGGCGAACTTCCTGGGGATCGCGGCGACGAATCCCCCTCCGGGCGAGACGGCGAGGTCGTTGTAGGAGCGCTGCCCCGCGAAGCCGCCCCTGGTCCGCAGGTAGGCCGAGCCGGCCGTGGTGTAGGCGGTGACCCTTTTCGGGTCGCCCGGCTGCTCGTGCAGGGTCACGTCGAGTCCGGGCAGCCTCACGTCCGCCCCTGTGAGGGCGAGCGTGGCGGCGAGAAGGAGGGTGCTTAAGCTCACGGGAGGCACCCTCTCACTTACGGGTGAAGCTCAGCCAGAGTTCGGCCTGCCAGGTGCCCGACGGAATCGCCGCCAGCACCCGCCTGACCGTGCCCGAGGTGTCGGCCACGACCAGCCTGTAGGCCTTGCGATGGGGCACGACGGCGATCAGCCTGCTGTCGTTCCACCAGCCGACCACCGTCTCGGGCCTCAGCCCGGACCGCGAGACGATCTTTCCCGTCGCGGGGTCGAGGCACACGTGCTCGGCGAACTTCGAGGGACACCACGTCGTCATGCGCCCCCCGGAGGGCGAGAAGAGGTCGGGCCCGGTCAGGGTGCCGACGCCCTGGAGGATCCTGGGCCTTCTGCCCTCCTTGTAGACGATCGCGTCCCCCTTGTGCTGCGAGATCACCCCGCCGTCGGGGGTCCACCAGAAGGTGGCCGCGGGGTCCACGCCCGCGACGGTGGTGGGGTGCGCGGTGCCCGCGGCGACGTCGACCGTGACGTAGCCGCTCGTGACCCACTTGCCGGAGGTCTTCCGCTCCATCGTGAGCAGAACCTTCTTGCCGTCGCGCGACCACGAGGCGTAGGAGGCCAGCAGGGGCCGGGCGACCGTGGGGATGCGCTTCACCCGGCCGGTCGCGCGGTCGGTGACGACGAGCGCGTCGCGCCCGCCCCGGTAGGCGGCCGGTACGGCGGCCGCCATCCGGCCGTCGGGCGAGACGACGACCTCGGCGGCGCCGCGCTGCCTGACGAAGGTGGAAGCGCCGCGCAGGTAGGCCTGCCTGGTGCCCAGGCCGTAGGCGGTCAGCCGGACGGGATCTCCTGGTTTCTCCTGGAGCACCACGGAGGTCCCGGGAAGCGGGATGAGGGCGAGAGCCACGAGGACGGTGAGCACGGCGGCAGCCTAGGCAGCGATCACCCTTTCGTCCGCCTGGCAGACCGAACGAGCATGAATGTCAGATACCGAGGAGCTTGCGGCCTTCCACGATGAGATCGATGCCGAGGCTCAGCTTCGTGACGCCCCAGATGATCACACCCATGGTGGCGAGCGTGACGAGCAGCACGATGATCCGCACGGGCCAGCCCTGCCGCTTGTACCACTCGGTCCAGGCGTGCAGGACGTGCTTGCCGAACTCGAGCAGCTTGTGCGCCCAGTGGAACTCGGTGGCCAGCACGGCGAGGCCCGCGAAGACGACCAGCCACCCAGGGCCGGGGAAGGGCACCATGATGAGGCCCCCCACGACCATCACCGCGCCGATCACGCCAATGACGATCTTGAGGGTCAGGGCGCCGGTCCTGGTGGACCTGATGCCGTCGAGCCAGCCGTGTATGCCGGCGCGGCGTGCCGCCTCGCCCTTGAGCTGGTCGGCGTCACCGGTTTCGGAGTTTGCCACGCATCCAGCGTAATGGGCGGAATGAGGCTCCCCGGTAGATCGCCACTCCATCTCCGGCCCCTCTCGGCGCGCGCGCGCGGGGAGAGGGCCAGGATGCGCGGCGACGTGTCAACGCGGTGACGCGGGCCATGCCGGGGTCCGCGCGTCGTCGCAGGTCAGCCATGAAACATTCGTCAGGTAAAGCTTTCGGCAGACATTAGGCGTTTACCGCCAAATATCGGTTAATGTCGTGCATGCCCGAGGTTCTGATACGCACCGTCACCGGTCAAATCCGCGCCGACGCGGTCACCGGTGCCGTCCTCCCCCACGAGCACCTGCGCTGCGACCTGCGCTGGGCGGTGGGCATCGACTCCGACCCGCACCGCTGGCTCGACGAGGAGCGCACCGTCACCGAGGAGCTCCGCGAGCTGCGCCAGTCGGACGGCCTCGGGCTCACCGTCGAACTCTCCTGCATCGGCATGGGCAGGGACGCCGCCTCCCTGGCCCGCGTCGCCGCGGGCAGCAGGGTGCCCGTCGTCGCCTCGACCGGCCTGTACGCCGAGCCGTTCACCCAGGTGCGGCAGGACGACGTCGACACCCTCACCGCACGGCTGATGGACGAGATCACCTCCGGCATCGACGGCACGGGCGTCCTGCCCGGCGTCATCGGCGAGGTCGGCGCGTGGGGCGCCGAGCCCACGCCCACGGAGGAGCGCTGCCTGGTCGCCGCCGCTCGCGCCTCGCTCTCCACCCGCCTGCCCGTCGCCGTCCACGGCCAGAACCCGCTCGCACCGCTGGAGATCCTGCTCGGGCAGGGGCTGCCCGCCTCCCGGGTGAGCGTCGCCTGCACCGGACACGACCCCGCCGTGGCACGCAAGGTCGCCGAGGCGGGCGCCTACGTCAACCTCTCCTCCGTGGTGCTCGGCGCCCAGCGCGCGGCCGCCGTCGCACTGGAGTTGATCTCCGAGGGGCACGCCGGCCGGCTGCTGCTCGGCAGCGGGGTGTCCCGCGTGGCCCAGCTCCAGCGGTACGGCGGATCCGGGTACTCCCACATGTTCCGCACGCTGCTCCCGCGCCTGCGGGAGGCGGGGGTGGACGAGGAGACGATCCGCTCGATCACGCACGGCAACCCCGTCCGCTGGCTGACCAACGGATAGCCGCACCGGATCCTGGCCGAGCACGCCGTCCTCCCCATGCGCGACCCCGGCGGCCGGTCAGGCGCGTGGCAATACCTGCCCATCTCGGCGCCCGAAGATGACATGATTCTTCCGCCGATGGTCAAGCAGAAGTGTGATTCAATTCGACATATCGCTTGATGGGGGACAGGGAGGAGCGGTGTTGTCTCCGGACATGCTGAACGAACCGGGCGGCACGGTCGCCGGAGCAGGCGCGTTGCTGGCGATCCTGAGGGACGGCCAGGCCCGCACCAGGGCGGAGCTCGTCCAGCTCACCGGCCTGGCCAGGTCCACGGTGTCACAGCGGCTCGACGCGCTGCTGACCCACCAGTGGATCGTCCCCACCGAGGACGCCATCTCCTCGGGCGGCAGGCCGGCCGTGGCGTTCGCGTTCAACAGCTCGGCCCGCGTCGTCCTGTCAGCGGACCTCGGAGCCACCCACGCCAGGGTCGCCGTGACCGACCTCGCCACCACCGTCCTGGCCGAACGCACCGCCGACCTCGCGATCGACCGCGGCCCCGAGCCGACGCTCGAGTGGCTCCTCGAGACCTTCCTCGAACTCCTCGCGGAGACGGGTCACAGCGTCGAGCAGGTGTGCGGCGTCGGCGTCGGCCTCCCGGGCCCCGTCGAGCACGCGTCAGGACGCCCGATCAACCCACCGATAATGCCGGGCTGGGACGGCTTCCCCGTCCCCGAGTGGCTGGGCGAACGGCTCGGCACCGCCGTGCTGGTCGACAACGACGTGAACATCATGGCGCTCGGCGAGCACTGGGCGGCCAGGCCCGAGGCCGACCAGCTCGTGTTCGTCAAGATCGGCACCGGTATAGGGTGCGGCATCATCTCCGACCGCCGCCTGCACAGGGGCGCCCAGGGCGCGGCGGGCGACATCGGGCACGTGCGCGTCTCCTCGGCGGCCGACGTGGTCTGCAGGTGCGGCAACACCGGTTGCCTGGAGGCGGTCGCGGGCGGCGCGGCCGTGGCGGCCAAGCTGGCCGCGGCGGGCGTGCCCGCGGCCCACAGCCGCGACGTCGTCAACCTGGTACGGCAGGGCAACACGCAGGCCGTCCAGCTGATCAGGCAGGCGGGCAGGGAGGTCGGCGACGTACTGGCCTCGATCGTGAACTTCTTCAACCCCGCGGTGATCGTGATCGGCGGCGACATCGCGGAGGCGGGTGAGCACGTCCTGGCGGGCGTGCGCGAGGTCATCTACAGCAGGTCGCTCCCCCTGGCCACCCAGCACCTGAGCATCCGTACCAGCGAGCTGGGGGATCGGGCGGGCGTCGTGGGGGCGGCCGTCATGGTGATCGAGCACGTCCTGGATCCCGGCACCGTGGACCGCACCGTCCTCCGCTGAGTCCCTGCGACCGCCCCTCGGGGTCAGGTCGCCGAGGACGCGAGGTGGCCGATCAGGCGCTTCACGGCCGCCTCGTCGCCCTCGATCTCCAGTTCGCCCGCGGCCACCGCCTCCCGCGGGTCCGCGCCCTGGAAGAGGACCGAGGCGAGGGCTCCCGCCTCGCCCTTCAGCACCGCGTCGGGGCGCGCCGCGGGCCCCCGCCCCACCGCGATGTCCTCCCGCGAGGTCTCCACGAAGAAGACCTCCTCTCCCATCCGCAGCTCGAGGCTCCCCTCGAAGCCGGGCAGGTACATCGCCTTCAGCGCCAGCACCAGCGAGGTCACCCCGAGCCTGTTCGCGGTCGTGATGGGTGCCCTGCTCCCCCACCGCCCGAGGTGCAGCAGGACGGGTTCGAGGCCGAGCCCCCATGCGGTCAGCTCGTACACCCAGACCACGGCGGGCGGAGGGAGCTTGCGCCGCCGTACCACACCCGCCTCCTCCAGCTCCCGCAGCCGCTGTGACAGCACGTTCTGGCTGCTGCCCGGCAGATCGCGGTGGAGGTCGGTGAAGCGTTTGGGTCCGAGCATCAGCTCGCGGACCACCAGGAGCGCCCACCTGTCGCCGACGAGATCGAGCGCGCGGGCCACGCCGCACGGGTCCTGATAGCTACGCACGCGATCATCATACCGGCCTCTCTTGTGTTTTCTAACTGAGCACTCCTAAATTAGGAGTATGAACCTACCGAAGATCGTCTCCGCCGAGGAATGGCAGGCTGCTCGAGACGAGCTGCTTGTCGAGGAGAAGGCGGCCACCAGGCAGCTCGACGCGCTGGCCGCCAAGCGCCGCCGCCTGCCGATGGTGGAGTTCGCCACCGACTACGTCTTCGAGGGGCCTGAGGGCAAGCTCGGGCTGCTCGACCTGTTCGACGGCCGCCGCCAGCTCGTGGTCTACCACTTCATGCCGCTGCACGACGACGGCCTGCCCTGCACCGGATGCGCGTCGTTCACCGACAACATCCCCAACCTGGCGCACCTGCGCGCCCGCGACACGACGATGGCGGTGATCTCCCGCTCGCCGTACGCCGACCTGGAGCCGGTACGGCAGCGCCTTGGGTGGCGCCTGCCGCTCTACTCGGGCCCCGAGTTCAACACCGACTGCGGCGCGGGCGACGGCTTCGGCCTCAGCGTGTTCCTGCGCGAAGGCGAGCGCGCCTTCCGCACCTACTTCACCACCGCGCGCGGCGCCGACCGGCTGCGCATGGACTTCAACCTGCTCGACCTGACCCCGTACGGCAGGCAGGAGACCTGGGAGGACTCCCCCCAGGGCCGGCCGCAGACCGAGCCCTACCAGTGGTGGCGGCTCAACGACGAATACGCTTGACCTCAACCACGCTTGACGTCACAGGCTTGACCGCATGACATTCACCCAAGCGGAGCTCGACTACCTGGGCACGCAGCGGCTCGGCAGGCTGGCCACCGTGGCGCCCGACGGCCAGGTGCAGAACAGCCCTGTCGGTTTCTTCGTCAACGCCGACGGCACCCTCGACATCGGGGGGCACGGCATGGGCGGCTCCAAGAAGTTCAGGAACGTGGCCGCGGGCAGCACGGTGGGCTTCGTGGTCGACGACCTGGTATCGACACGGCCGTGGACCGTGCGCGGCATCGAGATCAGAGGGACGGCCGAGGCTCTCACCGAGCAGGAGCCGCCCCTTCCCGGCTACAGCGGCGAACTCATCAGGATCGTCCCGCGAAAGATCATTTCCTGGGGCCTGGGCGACGGGGCGTCGAACCGCAACGTCTGAAACTGGCTAGGATCTGGGCGGAATGGTGACACGGGAACGACGCCCTGTCCGCCGCCTGTGGGAGTCCATGTCCGCGGCGGCGTCACGTGCTGCCCGCATGGGCGACATGCCCGCCGTCCTCATGCTGGTGTGGGCGGGCTGGCTGGCGGTCCCGCTGTCGCTGAGCGGTCTGGCCCAGGCCCGCGCCGCGGCGGCCGCCGCCTACGAGCACGACACCCCGCCGCCGGCGCCCGCCGCCGGCCGCCACGACATGCCCACCGGCCCCGACGCGTTCACGGGTCCCGACGCGGCCCCGCGTCCTGCGCGGTACCACCCCTGGGCAGGATCGGTCGGCGAGTGGGCGGCCAAGGGCGCGGCGCCGGCCGCGGCTCTGTGGCAGTCCTCGCTCCAGGCGGGTGCCGTACCGGCCGACTCCGGTGCCGCCGCGAGCGCTCTGGCCGAGGAACTGCTGGCGCGGGAGCGGTCCAGGATCGCCGGCGAGGTGCACGACGCGGCGGGCCACGGCTTCTCGACCATCGCGATGCAGGCGGGGCTCGCGCTGCTGGTGCTGGAGGAGGACCCCGAGCAGGCGAGGGAGTCGCTGCGGGCGATCAGGGAGACGAGCATGGAGGCGCTGGCCAGGCTGCGCGGCGCGCTCGACCTGATGGACCCACGCGGCGCCGATGACCGGCTTCCGGGCCTGGTCGGCGGGGTCCGCGCCGCGGGTCTGCCCGTCGACATGGAGCCGGCCGACCCCGACGTCCCCGCCCACCTGCGCGGCGCCGTCTACGGGGTGGTGCGCGAGTCGCTCACGAACGTGATCAGGCACGCGGGTCCGACCAGGGCGCTGGTGAAGGTGACGGGCGAGCGGGACGCGCTCGTGCTCGAAGTGGCCGACAGAGGCCGCGGGCCCGCCGCCGCGGGTGAGGGGCGGGGACTGTCGGGCATGCGGGAACGGGTGCTGGCCGCGGGAGGCGAGTTCCGCGCCGGTCCGAGGGACGGCGGCGGCTTCCAGGTGGTGGCCCGCTTCCCCCTGGACAGCGCGTGATCCCGGCCGAGGGCGACGCGACGCGGGAAGCCGTGATCAGAGTCGGGATCGCCGATGACCAGGCGGTCGTGCGGATGGGACTCAAGGCGCTCATCGCCAGGGAGTCCGGCATGGCGTTGGTGGGCGAGGCGGCCGACGGCGGACAGGCGCTGGCGCTGGTCAGGGAACGACGTCCCGATGTGCTGCTGCTCGACATCAGGATGCCCGGCATGGACGGCCTGCAGGTGCTGAGGGCCATCGCGGCCGACCCCGCCCTCCACGGCACCAGGATCGTCGTGGTGACCACGTTCGCCGTGGACGAGTACGTGTTCGCCGCGCTGCAGGCGGGCGCGAGCGGGTTCCTGCTCAAGGACAGCGCCCCCGACGAGCTGGTCAGCGCGATCAGGGTGGTGGCGGCGGGCGAGGCTCTGCTGTCGCCCGCCATCACCCGCAAGGTCATCGGCCTGTTCGGCAGGACGGGCGGCGCCGAGCCGGTCGCCGGCGTCGAGACGCTGACGCCGCGCGAGAGGGAGATGGTCGCCTGGGTGGCGACCGGCAGGTCGAACGACGAGATCGCCAGGGAGCTGGTGATCAGTCCTGACACCGTGCGCACGCACGTGAGCAGGGCCATGGTGAAGCTGCGCGCCCGGGACAGGGCGCAGCTCGTGGTCTTCGCCATGCGCGCGGGCCTCGCCCTGCCGTCGTGAGCCGTGTCGCGGCCCTTGGGGCACGGCTCGTGCCGCCCCCGTGCGCTACCTCAGCAGCCCCTCGTAGTTGCGCTGCTGGAGCTGGGCCTCGATCTGCTTCACGGTCTCCAGCCCGACGCCGACCATGATGAGCACGCTCGTGCCGCCGAAGGGGAAGTTCTGCGCCGAGGAAGGGTCGCGCAGCAGGGCGAAGGCCACCAGCGGCAGCAGCGCGAGCACGCCCAGGTAGACGGCGCCCGACGCGGTCAGCCGCGACAGCACGAACCCCAGGTACTCGGCGGTCGGTCTGCCGGGCCTGATGCCCGGCACGAATCCCCCGAAGCGCCTCATGTTGTCGGCCACCTCGACGGGGTTGAAGGTGATCGAGACGTAGAAGTAGGCGAAGCCGACGATCAGCAGGAAGTAGACCAGCATGTAGAGCGGGTGGTCGCCTGCCATGTACCGGCTGATCCACGGCACGGCGTCGCCGAGCAGCGTGGGGATGTAGAGCAGCGACGAGGCGAAGATCACCGGAACGATGCTGGCCTGGTTGACCTTGAGCGGGATGTAGGTGCTGCTGCCGCCGTACATCCGCCGCCCGACCATCCGCTTGGTGTACTGCACGGGAACCCGCCGCTGCGCCTGCTCCATGAAGATCACCGCCGCGACCAGGAACAGACCTGCGACGAGGATCGTCACCGCCGCGAAGGGGCTCATCACGAACATCGTCGACATGTAGGACGGGAAGACCGCGATGACCTGGGTGAACATGAGGATCGACATGCCGGTGCCGATCCCCTTGCCGCTGATCTGCTCTCCCAGCCACATCACCACGCACGTGCCGGCGACCAGCACGGCCACCAGCACGACGACCGCGAGCAGGCCGGTGTCGTAGAGCACGGGACGCGTGCAGCCGGGCAGCAGCCGGCCCGAGCGGGCCAGTGCGACGACGGTGGTGGCGTTGAGCACGGCCAGCCCCACCGTCAGGTACCTCGTGTACTGCGTGATCTTGGCTTGCCCGTTCTGCCCCTCCTTGCGGAGCTGGTCCAGGCGCGGGATCAGGACCGCCATCAGCTGGATGACGATGCTCGCCGTGATGTACGGCATGACACCGAGCGCGAACACCGACAGCTTCAGCATCGCCCCGCCGCTGAACAGCTGCACCATGTCGACGATCCCGCCGCGCGCTCCCCCGAGGCACTGGCGTACCGCCAGCATGTCGACGCCGGGCGCGGGCAGGATCTGCCCCAGCCTGAACAGCACGATGACGCCCAGCGTGAAAAGGATCTTCTTGCGCAGGTCGGGGATCTTGAAGGCGCGCAGGACCAAGGTGAGCATGCGCCGAGTCTGTCCATGATCGCGCGGAAGGGCGTCCGCAGGCGGGCGGCATCGGCGTACGCAGATCCGCGTACGCTCTGACCTTGTGGTTCCTGCCTGGGTGATCAGCGGCCCGCCTGGCGCGGGCAAGTCGACCGTCGCCGCCGCGTTGCTGGCGCGCCTGGACCCCGTCCCCGCGCTGCTCGACAAGGACGCCGTCTACGGCGACTTCGTCGCCGAGCTGCTGTCCGCGCACGGCAGGCCGCGGGGCGAGCGCGAGGGCCCCTGGTACGACGAGCACGTCAAACACCACGAGTACGGCGGTTTGACCAGGCTGGCACGGCAGATCCGCGCGCACGGGTGCCCGGTGATGCTCGACGGCCCCTTCACCTCGCAGGTGCATGCGGCGGCGCTGTGGGAGGACTGGGTGGAGCGGCTCGGCGGGCCGCCGGTCCGGCTGGTGTGGGTCCGCTCCGACGGGCCCACCCTGCGCGAGCGGCTTCTCGCCAGAGGGCTGGCGAGGGACGAGGGCAAGCTGGCGGCCTTCGACGCCTACCTGAAGGCGATCATGGTGGACGAGCCGCCCGCCGTACCGCATCTGGAGATCGACAACCGGCGGGGGGCGCCCGACCTGGGAGACCAGCTCAGCGCGGCGGGCATGCCGCCGCGAGCCCGGCCGGGCGCCGCGGGGCCGACCGGGTGAAGGCGCCGCGGCGGGCACCTGGCTAGGTCTCGCGGAGGTCGGTGATCGCCATGTGGCCCGGCAGGTGGCCGATGGCGTAGTCGACGCCGCTTGCCATCACGGCCTCCTGCGGGGTGACGCCGCACGCCCAGAAGACCGGAACCTCGCCGGGTCGTACGGGGACGGAGTCGCCGTGGTCGGGGTGGGACAGGTCCGCGATGCCCAGCACCGCGGGATCGCCGATGTGCACCGGGGCGCCGTGCACGTCCGGGTAGCGGCCGCTGACCTCGACGGCGGTGGCCACCAGACGCTCGGGCACCGGGCGCATGGAGACCACGAGCGGCCCCCGCAACACGCCCGCGGGCTCGCACGCCACGGCGGTGCGGTACATCGGGACGTTGGTGCCGAGCTCGACGTGCCTGACGGGTACGCCTGCCCGGATGAGGGCGGCCTCGAAGGTGAAGCTGCAGCCGATGAGGAAGGCGACGAGGTCGGGCCGCCAGTGCTCGACGACATCGCCGGCGTCGGCTACCGGTTCGCCCTCACGGTAGATCCGGTAGCCGGGCAGGTCGGTGCGCAGGTCGCCGGGGAAGATCCGGGTGCTGGTCGCGCCAGGCTCCCCGACGTCGAGCACGGGACAGGCCTGGGGGTTGCGCTCGGCGAAGAGGCGCAGGTCCCCTGCGAGCCGCTCGGGGACGGCGATGAGGTTGGCCTGGATCCAGCCCTCGCACCAGCCGGCCGTGGGGGTGCGCTCCCCCGCCCTGAAGCGGGCCCGAGCCTGGGCAGGGGTCAGGGTTCTCTCGCGAAGAGGTGCTGCGGCGTCCTCCATGGACCCACGCTACGCCCGGCCGGCCGCCTTCTGGCTCCTGCGCGAGACCGAGTCGATGACGACCGCTGCCAGCAGCACCGCGCCGGTCACCATGAACTGGATGGAGTTGCTGACGCCCTGCAACGCCATTCCCGAGGCGATCGACTGGATGACGAGCATGCCCAGCAACGCCGAGTACGTGGTGCCGCGCCCGCCGAACAGCGAGGTGCCGCCGATCACCGCCGCCGCGATCGCCATGAGCAGCACGTTGCTCTGCCCCGTCGCCTGGCTGGCGCTGGAGATGCGGGAGGCGGCGAAGATGCCGCCGATCGCGGCGAACGAGCCCGAGATGACGAAGACGGAGATCCTGATGAACGGCACGCTGATGCCCGCGCGCCTGGCCGCCTCGATGTTGCCGCCGACGGCGAAGATGCTGCGCCCGTACTTGGTGCGGCGCAGCACGAAGTCCGTTCCGACGACGATCACCAGGAAGATCAGCAGCGCGAGCGGGAGCCCCTTGTACAGGTTGAGGATGTAGGCCGCGCCGAAGGCCACCACCGCGAGCACGACCGTCCGGAAGACGATGTCGCCCGTCGTCCTGGACGGGATGCCCGCCTCGCGGCGCTGGTTGTTGCCCATGACCGACACCACGAAGAAGCCGGCGACGGCCAGGGCCGCCAGGCCGTACGCGGCGATCACGTAGACGAAGTAGGTGCTGGTCAGTCCGGCGACGAAACCTTCGCTCGGCAGGTTGATGGTGCCGTTGGGCCCGAGCACCCACAGCTGGAAGCCGGTCCAGGCGAGAAAGCCCGCCAGCGTGACCACGAAGGAGGGCACCCCGATCTTGGCGAAGAAGAAGCCGTGGATGAGGCCGAGCACGGCGCCGACCACGACGGCGAGCAGGATGGCCAGGATCGGGTTCATGCCCAGGTTGACGTTGAGCACGGCCAGCACCGCCGCGCAGGCGCCGCTGACCGCGCCCGCCGCCAGATCGATCTCGCCCAGCAGGAGCACGAACACGATGCCCACCGAGATCATCCCGGTCGGGACGATGTCGACACTCAGGTTGGACAGGTTCTGCGCGGACAGGAACTGGCTGTTCAGGCTCTGGAAGACGAGCCAGATGACGACGAGGCCGACGATGACCGGCAGCGGGCCGAGCTCGCCGCCCCTCACCTTCTGCTTGAACTCCTCCAGATAGCCGGTGAGGCCCTGTTCGCGGACCACCAGCCGCGGGTCGACCGGGGTTTCAGTCACTGAGCCTCCTGTCCCTGCGTGACGCGGCGTTGTCGGTCGCCCCGGTGATCGCCGCGATGATCTCTTCTCTGGTGGTCGCCTTGGCGTCGAAGAAGCCGTTGTTACGCCCGAGCCTGAGCACCGCGATGCGGTCGGCCACCGCCATGACGTCGACCATGTTGTGGCTGATCAGGATCACGCCGTGCCCCTGGGCGCGCAGCCGCTCGACCAGGTCGAGGACCTGGGCGGTCTGCTCGACGCCGAGCGCGGCGGTCGGCTCGTCCAGCAGCACGACCTTCGGCTCGCCCAGCAGCGAGCGGGAGATCGCCACCGTCTGCCGCTGGCCTCCCGACAGCGAGGCCACGGGGATCCGCACGCTGGGAATCTTGATCGACAGCGTGTGGAGGAGGTCGCGCGAGCGCTTCTCCATGGAGACCTCGTCGAGGACGGCCGTCGACGTGAGCTCGTTGCCGAGGAAGAGGTTCCCGACCACGTCGAGGTTGTCGCAGAGCGCGAGGTCCTGGTAGACGGTCGCGATGCCGAGCGCCTGCGCGTCGGAGGGGCTGGTGATCGAGACGCGCCTGCCCTCCCACGTGATCGTCCCCTCGTCGGGCGGGCCCACGCCGGCGATCACCTTGATCATCGTGGACTTGCCTGCGCCGTTGTCGCCGACCAGCGCGACGACCTCGCCCTCGTTGACCTCGAGGTCGACGTCCGTCAGCGCCTGGACGGCGCCGAACCGCTTGGAGATGCCCTCGAGGGCGAGGACGGTGGCCATCTCAGGAGATCCCTGCCGCGTCACACGCCGCCTTCACGGCGGGGGTGCAGATCTCGGCGGCCTTCCAGAAGCCGTCCTTGACCACGGTGTCCTTGATGTTGTCCTTGGTGACGACGATGGGCGCGATGATCTGCGCGGGGACGGGCTTGCCCGATCCGTTGTCCACGGTGGTCGTACCCTTGATCGACTTACCCGTGCCGACGTCGATCGCCATCTGGGCGGCGTTCTTGGCCTCGGGCTGGATCGGCTTGTAGATCGTCATCGTCTGGGTGCCGAGCAGGATCCGCTGGATGGCCGCCAGCTCGGCGTCCTGGCCGGTCAGCGGGGTGCCGGGCTTGACGCCCGCGTTCTGCATGGCCCTGGCGATGCCGCCCGCCATGCCGTCGTTGGCCGCGTAGACGCCGATCACGTTGCTCGCGCCGAGCGCGGTGAACGCGCCGGCCGCCTCGGTGTTGGCCTGGTCGGGGCTCCAGTCAGGGGTGTCGTACTCCTTGCCGATCGTGACCTGGCCGTCGAGCACCGAGTGCGCGCCCTTCTTGAAGTCGGCCGCGTTCGGGTCGGTCGGCGAGCCGTTGACCATGACGATCGGCCCTCGCTTGGGGTCGCCGCCCGCCTTGATCGCGTCCAGGAGCGCCTGTCCCTGCGCCTTGCCGACCTGCAGGTTGTCGAAGGAGGTGTAGCCGTCGACCGGTCCGCCTGCCAGCCGGTCGTAGGCGATCACCATGGCGCCCTGGCTCTTGGCCTTGGCGACGGAGGAGGCCACGGCCTTGGCGTCCACCGCGTCCAGGATCAGCACCTTCACCCCGTTGGTCAGCATGGAGTCGACCTGTTGCTGCTGCTGGTTGGGGTCCTGGTTGGCGTTGTTGTAGACGACCTCGCACTTGGGACACAGGGCCTTGATGTCGTTGGTGATGTACGGCCGGTCGAACTTCTCGTATCTGGCCGTCTTCGACTCGGGAAGCAGCAGGCCGATCTTGAAGCCCTGCTCGACCGTGCCGATGGCGCTCGCGCTGGCGGTGCCGCCCTGAGTGTTTCCCGCCTGGCCCGACTGCCCTGCCGTACCGCATGCGACGGCCAGCCCGAGAACTACCAGAACTCCGCCGATGACTTGTGCTCTCACCGCGTCCCCCGATCGGATCCCTCGGGTGGGGCCTTACCCTCGCGGATCCGACATGGCGACTGCCTTGTCACAGCTTTGCCAGGCGATGTTCTGATTTTTCGTGGAGTCTACGGATTCAGGACGAGTCGACCCATGAGAAGACGGTGTTGACCCATTCGGCGAGCGCGGTGGGGTGGGTGAAGACGAACACCGTGACGACCAGCGCGGGGATGACGACGGCGTAGCCGAGGATGAGCCCGGCGACCGCCATGCCGTGACCGGGTCTCAGCCCGCGCCTGGTCTGCGAGGTGGCCACGTGGCCGAGGATCACGGCGATGATCGACGGGATGCCGAACAGGCACCAGCTGCCGAACAACCCGAAGATCCCGAAGATGAGGCTGGCCACCGCGGCGCCCGACGTCGGCGCCGTGGCCGGACGGGGGAGGTAACGGTGCTCGTCGTCCCCGTAGGGAGGGTGCATGTGTCGTCGTCTCCGTCCCTGGAGCGATGTCAACCGACACGATCCTCCACTTCTCCTTGCTGATCAAGAGGCGGCCGTGCGGGCCCACCCGCCGCCGGGCCGGTGTTGACAAATCACGGGCGCGTCAACCAGAGTTGACGTCAACATTAGTTGACGCACGAAGGGGCTACCGCATGGAAGCGCTCGCCGTCGCCGTGACCGCGAACCTCCCCGTGATCCTGTGGGGCGCGCCTGGGACGGGCAAGACCTCGGCCGTCCTCGCGCTCGGCGCAGGCCTGGGCCTGCCCGTCGAAGCCGTCGTCGGCTCGATCAGGGAGCCGAGCGACTTCGCCGGGCTGCCGGTCCTGCGCGAAGGCGGCACCTGGTTCGCCCCGCCCCGCTGGGCCGAACGGCTGGCCAGGGCGGGGCGCGGCATCCTGTTCCTCGACGAGCTGACCACCGCGCCGCCCGCCGTCCAGGCCGCGATGCTCCGCGTGGTGCTCGAGAGGACCGTCGGCGATCTGGTGCTGCCGGACGAGGTGCGGATCGTGGCCGCCGCCAACCCGCCCGAGCAGGCGGCCGACGGCTGGGACCTGTCGGCGCCGCTGGCCAACCGGCTGATCCACCTCGACTGGCGGGCGAGCGCCGCCGTGGTGGCCGAGGGGTTCACCGGCGGCTTCGCCGTACCGGACGCGCTGGGCGGGCCCCCGCCCTCCCCCGCGGCGGTGGCGAGGGCCAAAGCGCTCGTGGGGGCGTTCCTGCGGGTGCGGCCCGAGCTGGTGCTCGCCGTACCAGACGGGCCCGCGCGGGCGTGGCCCAGCCCGCGCACGTGGGAGCTGGCGGCCCGAGCGGTGGCCTGCGCGCAGGGCGAGGTCGCCGCCGAGCTGGTGCGAGGGGCGGTGGGCGACGCGGCGGGCTTCGAGCTGCTGTCGTGGCTGCGTGACCTCGATCTGCCCGACCCGGAGACGCTGCTGGCCGATCCGGGGGCGCCGCTGCCCGACCGGATCGACAGGGTGCACGCGGTCCTCGGCTCTGTCGTGGCGCACGTGTCGGCCGACGGCAGCGCGGAGACCTGGCAGCGGGCGTGGCCGCTGATCGCCAGGGTCGCCAGGCGCACGCCCGACGTGGCGGCGGGCGCCGCGCGCTCGCTGGCGGCCGCCCGTCCCTACGGCGCGCACCTGCCCACCGCGATGATGGAGCTGGCACCGATCCTGCGCGCGGCAGGACTGCTGCGATGAGCGTCATGGACCGCTTCGCGGCGGCCAGGCTCCTGGCCGCGGCGCGTGCGCCGTACCTGGCCTCGGCGCTGTTCGCGCTCACCCCGCTGGTCCACGAGGACGCCGTGGGGGCGTGCGCCGACGCCAACTGGAACCTCCACCTCTCCCCCGCCACCGCGCAGGCCATCCCCGTGGAGGAGCTGGCGTGGTCGCTCCTGCACCAGGTCGGCCACCTGCTGCGCGACCATCTGGTCAGCGGCCGTGACGGCGTCACATGGAACACGGCGAACGACGCGGAGATCAACGACGACCTCGGCGCCGCCCCCGCCACCGCGGTCACCCCCGACCGGCTCGGGCTGCCGTCCGGCCTGATGGCGGCGGACTACCACCGGCTGCTCGATCTCATCGACGTGCCGTCCGAGCTCACGCCCTGCGGCGGCGCGCCGTTCACCGGGCCCGCCGTCATGTCGGCGCTGGAGCGCGACCTGCTGGCCAGGGCGGTGGCCTCACGCATCAGAGGAGAGGCCCCGTACGGCTGGCGGCGCTGGGCCGAGTCCGTCCTGCGCCCATCAGTGGACTGGCGGCGCGCGCTCGCCTTCCTCGTCCGGCGGGGCCTGTCGCGCGGCCAGGTCGACTACAGCTACCGGCGCCCGTCCAGGCGCGGCCTTCCGCACGTGGTGCTGCCCGCCATGGTCAGGCCGAGCCCGCGCGTCGTCGTGCTGGCAGACACCTCCGGCAGCCTCGGCGAGCCCGCGTTGCGGCGGGTGCTGGGGGAGATCGAGGGGGTGCTGCGCGCCTGCGGGCACCGCGGCGTCGAGGTGATCTGTTGTGACGCGGCCGCCCGTCCTGTACAGCGGGTCACCAGGGCCGCCGAGGTCGAGCTCGTCGGCGGCGGGGGCACCGACCTGCGGAAGGGCTTCGAGGCGGCGGACGCGCCCCGCCCTGACGTGGTCGTCGCGCTGACCGACGGCGACACGCCGTGGCCCGAGCGCCGCCGGCGGGCGCACGTGATCGTCTGCCTGGTGGACGCGCGGGGGACGCCCGACGTCCCGCCGTGGGCGAGCGTGGTGCGGGTGGCGGCGTGAGCGGCTGGGAGGGGTTCAGCCTGGGCGAGACGCGGCGCTGGCGGCACGCGGGGTTCGACCGGGTGGAGGCGTCCGCGTGGCGGGAGGCGGGCGTGCTCGACCCCGGCGACGCCCGCCTCTGGCGTACGGCGGGTGCCGCTCCCCGCACGGTCGTCGTCTGGCAGCGCGCGGGGATGACGCCCGGCGAGGCGGTCCGCTGGCACGAGCTCGGCGTCGCCCCGCACGACGCGGCCAGGCGGCATCTGTGCGGCGAGCGGCCGAGGAGGGTGTCGTGGTTCGCCAAGGCGCCTGACATGCCCGAGGGGCCGATCAGGCACCTGCTGCGGGCGGGCGTCCCCGCGGACGTGGCACGCGCCTACGCCGACGCGGGCTGGGACGGCGCGGCCGGCGAGCAGTGGGCGGCGCGGCGGGTCGACCCGGGGGACGCACGGCTGTTCGCCGCGCTGGGCTTCACCGCCGCGGAGGCCGCGGCACTCGGCAGGGAGGCGGTGGCGCTCGTCATGGACTGGTGGGGAGCGGTGCCCGTCGGCGAGGTCGCCGCCTGGTGCGCGGCGGGCCTGACCCCGGCTGAGGCTGCGGCGCAGCGGGCCCGGGGGGTGACGGCCGAGCAGGCCGCGGTGCTGCGAGCCCTGAACGGGTGATGTCTCAGTAGGTGATGTCTCAGTATTCGAGGCCGAAGTCGTGGCGGCCCAGCGTGTAGCCCTCGCCTTTGGGCACCACCTGGCCCATCGCGACGAGGGTGGCGATGCTCCGCCTCGTCTCGTCCTCGCTCATCCCTGCCATCCTCGACACGTCGGCCACCCGCGCCTCGTCGCCTCCGACCGCGATGGCGGCGACGGCCTCGTACACGGCCAGATCGACGTCGGACAGCGCCTGCACGTCGTGTGGTTCCATCAGCGCTGCCTCGCTCCTTCACGCAACCGGCCGGGGTCGATGTCCCGCACGGGATGGCGGCGCAGGTACTCGCTCTCCAGCTCGTTGGTGCGCGAGGTGTGGCGGGCGAGCGCGTCGTCGGGCCCGTGCAGCAGCGTCTCCAGGCGTGTCTGGTAGAGCTGCCGCAGTTCGCGGATCAGGTCTTCTTCCGACAGGTCCCTTGGATCGATTCCCATAAGACGTCAGCTACCCGTTACCTGGCCCCCACAACATCCGTCAATTTTCCTGACAATAGGGATTGCGGGGATGTTGTGTCGGTTTTACCTTCCCCGTATGGACCTCGAGCTCCGGCACCTCAAGATCGTTCGAGCGGTCGCGGAGTCGGGCAGCGTCAGCAAGGCAGCGACCCGGCTAGGGGTGGCCCAGCCGGCGCTGACCGCCCAGCTCAAACGCATCGAACGCGCGTTAGGCGGCGCCCTCTTCCAGCGCGACCGCTACGGCGCCAGACCCACTCCCCTCGGGGAACTGGTGCTCTCCCGCGCCCGTGTGCTCCTGCCCGCCGCGCAGGAGCTGCAGGACGAAGCCCTCCGCTTCGCCAACGCCACCGCCGGCGGCTACCGCATCGGCGCGACCAACGGACCCGTCCTCGGCGGGCTGGTCGACCGGCTGGCCGCCGCCGCCCCCGTCTCCACCTACACCTCGTGGTCGTCGCGCGAGCTCGCCCTGATGGTCGCCCAGGGCAGGCTCGACTACGTGCTCGCGGGCGCGTGCGGCGACGGCGTGCCCGAGGGCGACATCGCGTGGCACACCATCGGCATCGACCCCGTCTTCATCATGGTCGCAGAGACGCACAGCCTCTCGGGCGAGAAGGAGGTGGCGCTGTCCGACCTGGCCGACGAGCAGTGGGCCGTCACGCCGGGCGACGGCTGCTTCGGTGACTGCTTCGCCGCCGCCTGCACGCGCGCGGGATTCACACCCTGCACGATGTACGAGACGGACGTGGCCACGTGCGTGCACCTCGCCCAGGTCGGCAGGGCGGTGGTCCTGTGCCAGGCCACCCATCCCTTCGCCCCCGGACTCGTCATGGTGCCCGTCGCGGGCGCGCCGCTGCGCTGGCGCCAGATGCTCGGCCACCATCCGGGCGCCCCAGGCGCGTCATGGGTGGCCGCCCACGCCAAGGCCGCCCACGCCGACGCCGTACGGCGCAGCCCCGTCTACCACGACTGGCTGATCCGCAACCCAGGTTTCGGCACCTCCCCATAACACCGTGATAGGGGGCAAGTGGTAGCTCCTCGGCTGGTGGACCCACCGTTACGGTGACGGCACCCCCAGCAAGCGAAGGAGTTCCCATGCTTCGCCGCACCCGAGCGCTGATCGCGATCGCGATCGGCGCGTTAGCCCTGTCCTCGACCCCCGCCATCGCATCGGCTCCCGCCGAGACCAACCCGCCCAAGGGGCTCCTCGAGGCCATGCAGCGCGACCTCGGCCTCACCCAGGAACAGGCCGTCAAGCGCCTGGCCAACGAGCAGCGGGCCGCGCAGACCGCTCCGGGACTCGCCAAGAACCTCGGTGGCGAGTTCGCCGGCAGCTGGGTCGAAGGCCCGGAGAGCACGCTGATCGTGGCCACGACCAACGCCTCCAGGCGCCGCGTGGCCGGCGCCCAGGTCAAGGTCGTCGCGCACTCCCTCGCCCAGCTCGAAGCGGCCAAGCAGGCCCTCGACAAGACCGCGTCCAACGCCCCCAAGACCGCCCCCGTCTGGTACGTCGACGTGCGGACCAACAGCGTCGTGGTCCTCTCCTCCAACCCCGCCGAGGCCGAGGCGTTCGTCGCGGCCAGCGGCGCCGACAAGGCGCTCGTCAGGGTCGAGCAGTCGGGCGAGCAGCCCGTGCCGTACGCCGACGTCCGCGGCGGCGACGCCTACTACATCGGCAGCGGCTCCCGGTGCTCGGTCGGCTTCTCCGTGACCAAGCCGGGCACCAACGGCGGATTCGTCACCGCGGGACACTGCGGAAGCACCGGCGCCACCACCCGCGGCGCCAACCAGCAGGCCCAGGGCACCTTCCGCGGCTCCTCCTTCCCCGGCAACGACTACGCGTGGGTCGAGGTCAACAGCAGCTGGACCCCCGTCGGCGTCGTCAACGGCTACAGCGCGGGCATCATCCCGGTCAACGGCTCGACCGTCGCCCCCGTCGGCTCCTCCATCTGCCGCGCCGGCTCCACCACCGGATGGCACTGCGGCACCGTCCAGCAGCTCAACACCAGCGTCACCTACTCCCAGGGCACCGTCTACGAGGTGACCAGGACGAGCGTCTGCGCCGAGCCCGGCGACTCCGGCGGCTCCTACATCTCCGGCAACCAGGCGCAGGGCGTGACCTCCGGCGGGTCGGGCAACTGCAGTTCCGGCGGCACCACCTACTTCCAGCCGGTCAACGAGATCCTCTCCGTCTACGGGCTCACCCTGGTCACCGGCGGCAGCAACCCGCCCACCGGCTGCCAGAACTACCGCGAGATCTACAACGGCTCGCTGAGCAACGGCCAGAACCAGTACCAGCCGAACAACTCCTACTACCAGTCGACCGTGTCCGGAACCCACGCCGGCTGCCTCGACGGGCCCAGCGGCGTCGACTTCGACCTCTACCTGGAGAAGTGGAACGGCTCCTCGTGGGCGCAGGTCGCCAAGAGCGACAGCGCCAACCCGGACGAGTCGATCAGCTACAACGGCACCGCCGGCTACTACAGGTACCGCGTCAACTCCTACTCCGGTTCGGGCTCCTACACGCTGGGCGTGAACAGGCCGTGAGCCGTGCGGCGGCCACCGGCCTCCTGGTGGCCGCCGCACCGCCTTCGTCGTCACGCACCCGCGGCCGCGCTCCCGCCGGCTGTCCCCCTGGACAGAGCCCACCCCGCGCAGGGGGTGGGCTCGACCCATGCGTGCCGTACGGGGAGGGAGAACCCGCAGGTCCGCGCCCTGGAATAGACCCGTGTGCGCGCGGGTTGGCCCAAAGATGACCGATCAGATCAGGGGCGTCGCGCGCGGCCGGGCCGACGTGCCGCTCTCCATCCTCGACCTGGCCACCGTCAGCACCGGCGGCAGCGCCACCGACGCGCTCAGGACCAGCACCGATCTCGTACGGCGGGCCGAGCGCTGGGGCTACCACCGCTACTGGGTCGCCGAGCACCACGGCATGCCGAGCGTCGCCAGTTCCTCCCCTGCGGTACTGATCGCCCACCTCGCCGCCCACTCCGAGACGATCAGGCTCGGCTCGGGCGGTGTCATGCTGCCCAACCATCCTCCGCTGATCGTCGCCGAGCAGTTCGCCACCCTGCACGCGCTCCACCCCGGCCGCATCGACCTCGGCCTGGGCCGCGCCCCTGGCACCGACCCCGCCACGGCCAGTGCGATGCGCAGGGGCGACGCCGACGCCTTCCCCGAGGAGGTGGCCGCGCTGGCCGCCTTCCTGGACGGCGAAGCGCCAGGAGGCCTGCAGTCCTACCCGCTCAACGCCGACCGGCCGCCCATCTGGCTGCTCGGCTCCAGCGGCTTCAGTGCCCAGCTCGCGGGCATGCTCGGGCTTCCCTTCGCCTTCGCCCACCACTTCAGCGCCGAGAACACCGAGCCGGCGCTCGAGCTCTACCGCACGCGGTTCCAGCCGTCGCAGTGGCTCGACAAGCCGTACGCCATGATCGGCGTCAATGCGGTCGCCGCCGACACCTCCGAGCAGGCCCTGCGCCTGGCCCGCACGACCGCTCTGGCGATGCTGCGCCTGCGCCGCGGCCGGCCGAGCCCCATCCCCTCCCCCGAGGAGGCCGAGGCCCACCCCTACGCCGAGGTCGAGCAGACCTTCGTCGACGGCTATCTCCGCAACGTCGTCAAGGGCACGGGCGCCGAGGTCCGCGCGGGCCTGACCGCCCTGCGCGACCGCACGGAGGCGGACGAGCTGATGATCACCACAGGCGTGTACGGCGGCGCCAACCGCCTGCGCTCCTACGAGCTGATCGCCCAGGCCTTCGAGCTGGACCTGCCGTAGTCCGCGCGCACCCCCGAAGGGCTCAGGACGGGCAGGCTCACGCCGCCAGCAGCAGGACCAGCCCGGCGAGCAGCACCACGGCCGCGCGCGCCAGGGAGGTGGCGGACACCGGCGCCTGCCCAGGCTGCCGCGGAAGGCCTCGAAACGACGTCGAACGCGGTGTCGGCTCTCATCTTGTCCCGCGCGAGCAGGAAGGTGAGCACCATCACCGCCCTTCCGAGGGCGAATCCGGCGCCCGCCATGAGGGCGTCGGACCACGACCCGAGCAGGAAGAGCGCTGGATTTTGTCCGTTGTGAATGGCCCATACCCGGCTCCGCTCCGGCGGGTGCCACCGATCGCGCGGTCGACACGCACGCGGGCGCGGACATGGCGTCCGCCCACATTGACCCCGCGCCCCTGATCCGGCGAACTGAACACATCTGTCTCGGCGCAACAGGTTCTGGGAGATGTGATGCGACGACGCCCTTGGGGACGAGCGGCTGCCGCCTTAACGCTGGCGGCCTGTGCACTGTTCACGACGCCTGCCGCGCCCGCCGCCGCGGCGGGGCCGGTCACGCTGGAGGCCACCTACACGACGGGACTCGAGAACGGCTGGGCGCGGGTCGAGCGCTACAGGGACGGCTCCAGCGGATTCCAGGCAGAGACCTATCCCCCGGACGGGCGCGGCGACCACACGGGACAGACGAAACGCCTGTTCGGCGATGTCGCCCGCCCGCACTCGTCGAGATTCCTGCTGTATCACGCGCCGGGCTGGCAGACCGGCGCCAAGGCCACCCCCGTGTTGTTGGTGCACGGCGCCAACCAGACGGCGGACCTGGCATGGGCGAACCCCAACGCGCGCGGCTCGTACGGCTGCGGCCAGGCGAGCTGCCCGACGACTGGGCTCATGCAGCACCTCGACGCGCAGGGCTACAAGGTGTTCGCGATCGGTTTCCCGCACGTCACGGGGGACGGCTACTACTGGTCGGAGCAGATCCACGACGCCGTCGCCCAGATCAGGGCCAAGACCGGCGCGGCCCAGGTGGACGTGATCGGCTGGTCCAAGGGCGCGTTCAACGCCCGCATGTACGTCTCGTCCCTGCGCAGGTCCTGGGGAACGGCGTACGCGGGCGACGTCAGGAAACTGGTCCTCGTCGGCGGGCCGAACAAGGGCTTCGACTGGGGCTACCGGCACGGCTGGACCCACGATTTCGCGATATTTCCTGAATGCGGGGGCTCGTTGAACGCTCCCGCCCCGCACACCCGGATGGTCTGCTATGGCCTCTGGCGCGACCACCCCGAGCTGAGCTATGAGGGCGACGCCTATCCGGGCTCTGACGACATGCTCTACCGCTGGGACGACGTCTACCCGCTGCCCGCCGCCGAGCAGGACTGGTACACCACCTACTACGGGGGCACCGGCTTCTACACCGCCGGCCGCGGCATCCAGTACGCCATCGACAGGGGCTCGCTGGTCAGGTCGCTCATCACCGCGGGCACCCCCGCGAGCGTGCCGGTCTACCAGCTCTGCGGCAACTCCCCCGACATGGCGCTGCTGCACAACGAGCACACCGGCCCCTCCGACGGCGCGGTGTTCGTCGCCAGCTGCACCGCCGCCGACGGCGTCGCCAACCGGTCCGCCGCCGCGACGCTCGCACTCAACCACCTCAAGCTCGGCTGGGCCACGAACGCCATGAACCAGATCACCACCTGGCTCGGCTGAGCCGGTTCACGCCGCCCGCCATGCCCGGCCATGCCGACGATAGTGCCGTCGACCATCCCGTCGACCCAGCCGATGACCATGCCGATGACCATGCCGGCGGCGCCTGGCCGCGTGCCGTACCTCGCTTCTTGGGGTACGGCACGCAGCGCCGGAGACCCGCGGGATCGGTCACTCCCCGCCGATGTCGATCTCGTAGGCCTGGTACAGCAGGTCCGTCCCTCGCTGCCGGTGGCGGCCCAGCGCGACCAGGACCGCGGTCAACCGCTCTCTCACGCGCGCCATGGCGGCCTCGTCGGGCGCTGAGAGATCCTCCTCCGCGGCGGCGAGCCCGGCAGCGATGTCGTCGTGCTCCCGATGCAGCCGCCGCAGCATGCCCTCCAGCCGCGGCGCCTCCGCCCGGATCTCGTCGAAGAGGCCGTCAGGGCCCTCGACGATCGAGATGTGCGCGGCGAACGCCTCCCGCACCTGGGCCACGGCAGGCGCCAGTCGCCGAGCCCTGTCGTCGGCAGGGCCCGCCGACAGCGCGGCCAGTGCTTGTTCGAGCTCGTCGCACGCGCGACGCAGATGGGCACGGCGCATCCGGAGCGTCGCGAGCTCCTCCTCGGGAGGAGTGACGGGGTCGTCGGACATGGTCTCTACTCGATCGCGCGTTGCCACGGCCTGAGCCGTATGCGGACATCTCCCACGGTACGACCCCGGCCCGCCGGTTGACATCCCACGCTGCGAAGACCGGCCTCCCGCCCGCCAGGATCCAGGCGGACGTCGCGTGGGCCGCCCGGAGCCGAGCGGGACGGTCCCTACTTGCCCGCGCCCAGGGTCAGGCCGGTGATGATGCGGCGGGCCAGCAGGAGGTACAGGGCCAGCATGGGCAGCACCACGATCGCGACGCCCGCGATCAGCCCGCCGTACTCCGACTGGTAGGTCGCCGCGCCGTAGAAGGTGAACAGCGCGCGGGCCAGGGTGAAGCCCGAGTTCTCCTGGATGAACACGATGGCCAGCAGGGTCTCGTTCCACAGGCCGATCGCGTTGAGTATCAGCGCGGTGACCATGCCGCCGCGGGCCAGCGGCAGCGTGATCGAGACGAACGTGCGCAGGGGTGAGGCGCCGTCGAGGGCGGCGGCCTCCTCGGTCTCCTCGGGAAGGGTGCGGAAGAAGCCGGTCAGGAGGAACACCGTGAAGGGCACCGACAGGGCCACGTAGAGCACGTAGAGGCCGAACAGGCTGTTGGTCAGCCCGAACGCGGCCAGGCCGACGAACAGCGGAATGATCACGGTCTGCATGGGGACGCCCATGCCGATCGCGAGGAAGCCGGTCAGGGCCCCCGACCCGCGCACGCCGAACCGGCTGAGCGCGTAGGCGGCGGGAGCAGAGACCAGCACGATCGAGGCCGAGGCCGCCGCCACCAGGACCACGGTGACCATGAACGCGTGGCCGAACTCGGCCTGGTTCCATGCGTACAGGTAGTTGCGGAACGGATTGCCGCGGGCGAACCACGTGTACGGCAGGCCGAACGGGTCACGGAAGATCTCCAGCGGGGTCTTGAACGACGCCGCGACCAGCCAGTACAGCAGGAGCACGTTGAGCGCGGTGAACAGCCAGACGGCCGTCCTCCCCGTGAGTCTGAGCATCAGTATTCGAGCCTCTCTCTGCGCATCACCCGGCGTAGCGCGGTCACGAGCACGGTCACCAGGACGATCATCACGACCGCGCAGGCGCAGGCCGTGCCGTACTCCGGGGTGCCCTGCGCGCCGAAGGACCGGTCGTAGACGTAGATGGCCAGCGTCCAGGTCCTGCTGGGCGGCAGGTAGGTGCCGGGTCCCGCGAGCACGAACACCATCTCGAAGATCTTGACGGCGCCGATCGTCCAGAGCACCCCTGCGATGCCCACCACGTCCCAGGTCAGCGGCAGTGTGACGGCGCGGAACTGCTGCCAGGGCGAGGCCCCGCACAACTCGGCGTCCTCGTACAGGTAGGGCGGGATGCGGTCGACCGCCGCCATCATGATGGTGATGTAGAAGCCCGCGCTGGACCAGACCAGCGCGCCGATCACGACCCAGGTGACGTTCTCGGGGCGCAGGAATCCGGCCGCGGGCAGGCCGAGCGACTCCAGCAGGAAGTTGGCCAGGCCCTGCCGTCCGGGGTTGTACTTGAAGACGAACCCGAAGAACATGCCCAGCGCCACCGGCGCGACGATGTTGGGGAAGAACAGGATCGCTCTGACCGTCTTCGAGGCCCGCATGCCCCTCAGCACCATCGTGAACAGGAAGGCGAACACGAACGTGCCCGCCCCTCCCACCACGATGTAGCCCAGCGTGTTGACGAAGGCGTCGCGGAACGACTCGCTGCCCAGCAGCCTGCCGTACTGCTCCAGGCCGACGAAGGTGACCGGGCCCGCGCCCGACCAGCGAGTGAAGCCGAGCACCACGGTCGCGACGGCGGGGCCGACGAGGAAGACGACGTAGAGCGCGATCGCGGGCAGCGTGAACGGCCAGAACAGCCGCCGCCGGTTGCGCAGGTGGGGGGTGACAGCGGCGGGCAGGGCGCGCCTGCCCGCCATCACGGCCTGTGCCATCAGCCCTGCGTCTTCCAGAACGCCGCGGTCGCCGTGGCGAGCCTGTCCACGAACGCGGCGGGAGTCAGCCTGCCCCTGAGCAGGTCGTTGTCGGCCGGGAAGAACACCTGCTCGGCGAACTTGCCGTCGGCGACGCCGTCCAGCCCGTCCATGAAGAGGGTGTGCTTCTTCGCCGGGTCCTCCAGGGCCGCCTTGAGATCGGCCAGGTCGGACGGGACCGGCAGGTCGCTGCGCGGGGTGAGGCTGTCGGCGACCGCGGGCATGCCGGCGAGCAGGTCGCGGGTGAGGAAGTAGGCGATGAACGCCTTGGCCGCCTCGGGGTGTTTCGCCTTGGCCGTGACGCCGAACGCGATCTGCTGCACCTCGATGACGTCGTGGGCGGCGCCGTCCGGCAGGGGGAACTGGAAGGAGCCGTAGTCGATGCTCTGGCCGCCGCCCTGCTTGGCGAGGTACTCGCGGGTCTCCGTCGGGCCCCAGCTGCCCATGAACAGGTAGGCGGCGTCACCGTCGGCCCAGCGCTGCTGGATCTGCGGGAACTTGCCGGCGTCCCAGCCGTCGACCAGGTGCGTCGCGATCCTGGCGGTGTGCTCGGCCGCCTTGAGGAAGCCAGGCTCGCTCTTCCACAGCTGCCCGGTCGGGTCCTGCGCCGCCTTCGCCAGCCCGCCGGGGCCGACGTACCGGGCGGCGAGCTGGTCGAAGTACCAGGCGGCGTAGTAGCCGATGTCCCCGTCGAGCGCGACGGACCTGTCTCCGAGCAGCGCGTACAGCTCGTCCATGGTCCGCGGCGCCTTGAACCCGGGAACCTTCTTCTTGTCGTACCACCAGGCGTTGCCCATGACGATGTACGGCACCGCGAACAGCTTCCCCGCGTCGTCCTTGATCGCCGGGGTGTCGCGGTAGGCGGCGGGCAGCACGTCGCGCACCGTGCCGTCGCCGGTCTTCATGTCCAGCACGTCGTCCATGGGCCGGGTGCCGCGGGCCGAGACGATCGCGGCCCTGATGTTGGTGAGATCCTGGTCGAACAGGTCGGGGACGGTGCCGGTGTTGAGCGCGGGCAGCAGGTTCTGCCGCAGGTAGGCGCGGCCCAGCCACTGGATGGTGACCTTGACGCCGGTCTTCTTGGTGAAGCAGTCGGCGGCGTGGCGCAGGACCTTGCCCTGCGGCTCGTCCTTGGTCCACATCGACCAGTAGGTGAGCTCCTTGTCCGCGGCGGGTTTGGTCCCGGCCTCGGGGCAGGCGGTGGTGAAGTACGCGGCTGCGGTGGGGAGCGAGAATTCGTCCTCGGCGGGGGCTGCCGGAGCGCCGCAGGCGGTCAGGGCTAACGCGAGGACCGCCATACATGTCCTTTTCATGCTTCTCCTAGTGAACTTCCAGCTCGGCGAGCTGCATGTGGTACGGGTCGTTGCGGTGGGCGGTGCCGACGACCCGGACGTGCCGCGCCGTGATGGGCGCGAAGGAGAAGCTCTGCGCCGTCGCACCGGGCCGCGGATATCCGGTCCTGGCGGCGACCGACGTCCAGGAGGAGCCGTCGGCCGAGACCTGGATCGTGAAGTCCACGGGGAAGCCGTTGCCCGTGTTCTCGCCGTCCGACCTGGCGTAGAGGTCCACGCGGGAGACCAGGCTCGGGCCGCCGAGGTCGACGGCCGCCCATTCGGTACGGCTCGCCGCACCGGGCAGGCTGCTCCAGCCCATCGAGTGCCAGAGCGCCGAGCGCGAGCCGTCGGTGAGGTCGGCCCGCAGCCAGCCCTCGTTGAGGTACTCCACCGAACTGGACGCGGTCACCGGCCGTCCGGCGGCCAGGTTGCCACCGACGGCCTCGATCTCGGCCAGCTGCATGTGGTAGTGCCCGAGCTGGTCGGTGCTGAGGTTCGTGCCGGTCACCTTGATGTACCGGACGCCGGTGGTGGGGAACGGGAACGTCTGCGCGCCCGCGCCGGGCCGGGGGAAGCCCGTCCTGGTCGCGACCGTCGTCCAGGACGAGCCGTCCGCCGAGACCTGGACCGTGAAGTCCACGGGGAAGCCGAGGCCGGTGTTCGAGCCGTCGGCGCGGGGGTGGAGGTCGATCCTGCTCAGCGGCCTGGAGCCGCCGAGGTCGACCTGGATCCACTCGGTGTGGTTGGTGCCCATGTTCGCCGCTGAGCTGCTCCAGCCGACGCCGGTGCGGGTGCCGTCCACGGCGGCGGGGGCGGACCAGCCGTCGCCCTCGTAGGAGCTGGACGCGGTCACGGTGCGGCCCTCGGCCGGGTTGGTCTCCGGGTTGATCCGCACGTTGTCGAAGCGGGCGCTCGCGCCGCCGGTCACCAGGGCCAGGCCGCCCACCGGGTAGGCGTCGTCGGTGACGGTGAGGACCTTCCTGGCCCCCGCGTACACCGTGATGGTGCCGCCGCGCGCGGCCACCCGCAGCCTGGTCCACTGGCCGGAGACGTAGCCGGGCACGGAGGCGGAACCGAGCGCCACGCCGCTGCGGTAGACGAAGACCTGACCGTTGTCGCGCAGCGCGACCAGGTAGCCGGTGTCCATGTCGGTGGCGTTGAGGTTGCGCACCATGAGCCCGGCCCAGTTGGTGTTGCCGCCGCTCGCGTTCACCCCGGTGATGCGCAGGTCGACACCGGCCACCACGTCGCGGTAGGCCCGGCCCTCGAGCGCGGCCGTGACGCCCCAGTTGGCGGAGGAGTCGGACTGGACGTACTCGCCGCCGCTGACCGACCAGGTGCCCGCGCTGTGCCGCCAGCTGGTCTCGCCCGCGGCGAAGTCGTCGGCGTAGGGGAAGCTCAGGTCGGGCCCGGGGGTGACGAGCGCGTCGAGGATCTGCCGGTGACGGTTGTCGACCTCAAGGCCGCTCTGCTCGTAGGAGACCGAGTCGGTGATGAGCGTGTTGGCGATGGCCCGTGCGGTGACCGGCTTGGTCCGCGCCAGCAGGTTGAGCAGCTCCACGTCCTCCAGGCCGTCCAGTTGGGCCTCGCTGCGCACGCTGTCGTAGATGTCGTAGGCGGCCTTGTTCGGCCGGACCAGCCAGTTGTCGCCGGTCTGCCAGTCGTCGAAGGTGTCGGACGGCCGGTTGAGGTCGCTGAAGTCCCACCAGAAGTTCCAGCCCCAGTGCAGGTAGCCGGTCCCGCCGATCTTCCAGGTGAGCCACGGAGTGAGCCGGGTGGAGGCCAGGTGGTAGGAGATGAATCGGTTCATCCGCTTGTCCTGCGGGACGATGCAGTTGTAGAGCCACAGATCCGCACCGCTCAGACGGCGGCGCTGGTAGTAGCCGACGTTCCCGTCGTAGAGGCCGGTGTACGGCGTCGCTGTGGTGAGGTCGCCCTCCATCGCGGGCAGCACGGCCAGGTGCGCCTCGTTGGTCAGCGGGTTGGGGAAGTACTGGCGGTACTTGGCGTAGAGCCATCGGGCCGCGTTGACCTGGTTGGCGGTGGACGGCTCGTCCAGCGCGCTCATGTAGAAGAGGTTCGTCCAGCCCTTGGCGTCCAGGTGGGCCTTGAGCGCGGGGAAGAGGCGGGTGAGGTAGGCGTTGGTCTCGGCGGTGTCGGGGTCGGCCAGGACTCGCTGGACGACGCCGTTCACCTTCTTGATCATGTCCAGCTTGACGACGTCGTTCGGCAGGCCCTCCAGCAGGTGGGGGGTGTAGATGTACTGCATCGCCCCGGCGTCGACGAAGGTCTGGACGAACCTGTCGAAGGTCCCCCAGCCGAAGGTGTAGTTGCCCGCGGCGTCCACGGTCGTGTCGGGGATGAGCAGGGCCTGAAAGTCGGCGAAGATCACGTTGTTGCGGTGCCTGGCGTGGTTGGCCGCGATGTTCTCGATGACCCGCCACCAGTTCGCGTCGAACATCTGCACGCCGTACTGGGCGGGTATGGACCTGATCGTGCCGTTGTAGTCCCAGCCCGCGGAGGTGAACCAGTTGTTCATCTTGAAGGTGGACCGGTCGGCGGGCGGGATCGTGACGTCGTAGACGGTGACCGCGACGTTCACCGCGACATCGCCTGCGTCGCTCCTGACGGTGGCGGTCCCGGTGTAGGTGCCGGGGGCCTGGGCCGCGGGGACGCGGACGCTGTAGTGGTAGGGCAGGGTGAGGTCGGCGGCCAGGGACTGCGGGGTGTTCTCCACCAGCGCGTCGTAGTAGGCGGTGCCGCCGTCGGGCGGGTTCTGGTGGACGCCGATCTTGGAGATGTGCGGGTGGTTGTACTCGCGTCTGACGGTGATCGCCGACGCGGGGATCACCGCGCCCGACTGGCTGCTCAGCGCGCCGGCGGCGACCTGGACGCCGGTCACCGGGGTGGTCGACCTGACCAGGATCTGGGCGGCCTCGGTCTCGCCGCGGGCGGCCCGCAGCGCGATCGACGCGGGGGCGCCGGACGGGCGGGTGCTGGAGGAGAACGCGCGGTCGGCCGCGCTCTGCACCCAGGCGGAGAGGGGGGCCGCCGCATGGGCGGGCACGGCCACGAGCATGGAGAGGATCAGGACGGATAACGCGGCGAGCGGGGCGGATCTGATTGCCATGGACGGCTCCTCACGAGATCCCCGAGCATGCACTAAAACGTTTCAAATTGCTGGACTGGACGGTAGATGTGCACAGAGCTGTCGTCAATGACTTGTATTCGGACTGTTATACGCACCGGTCGCCTCATTGACAGACGCGCCAGGAGGTCCCTAGCGTTCGCACCGGATCTCCTTAAAACGTTCCGCGCGAAGGGGTCACCACCGGATGAAGCTCACCATCGCCGACGCCGGGCCGGTCAGCCCGCTCCCGATCCTGCGGCCCCCGGCCGTGCCGATCGCCGACTTCGGGCACCCGCCCTCGATGCTCCCCTACGGCAGGCGCGACTCCTACGGGCGCGACCCCGTCGAGCGGGAGGTGCCTGCGGTCACGCTGGAGAACGAGCGGCTGCGGGCGGTGTTCCTGCCGGGGCTCGGCGGCCGGCTGTGGTCGCTGGTCGACCTCGCCACCGGCCGGGAGCTGCTGCACCGCAACCCGGTGATCCAGCCGGCCAACCTCGCCCTGCGCGACGCGTGGTTCGCCGGCGGCGTGGAGTGGAACCTCGGCACGACCGGCCACTGGGCGTTGACCTGCGATCCGCTGCACGCGGCCTGGGTGGACGCGCCGTACCCCGTGTTGCGGCTGTACGAGTACGAGCGGCTGCGGGGCCTGGTGGTCCAGATCGACGCCAGCCTCCCGCCCGGCTCTCCCGCCCTGGTCGTGTCCGTCGCCGTCCACAACCCGCGCCCGGAGACCGTACCCGTCTACTGGTGGTCCAACATCGCCGTCCCGCAGACGCCGGGCACCCGCGTCCTCGCCCCCGCCGCCCAGGCCGATCACTTCGGCTACGCCCAGCGCCTGACCACCGTCGCCTATCCGGGCGAGCCGGACTCCAGCTACCCCGCCACCTGGTCCGAGGCCGCCGACTACTTCTTCCACATCACCTCGGACACCCCCTGGATAGCCGCCGTCGACGCCGAGGGCCACGGCCTGCTGCACACCTCCACCTCCCGCCTGAAGGGCCGCAAGCTGTTCGGCTGGGGCACCTCCCCCGGCGGCGCCCGCTGGCAGCAGTGGCTGTCCGGACCCGGCGCCCCCTACCTGGAGATCCAGGCAGGCCTGGCGCGCACCCAGCTGCAGCATCTCCCCCTCCCTGGCGGCACCACCTGGACCTGGACGGAGACCTACAGCCCGCTGGCCCTCCCCCACCCCGACGCCCCCTACGACCGGGCCCGCGCGGCGGTCGAAGCGGCGGCGGGAACGCTCGCCCTGGCCCATCCCTCCCTTTCTGAGCACGCGGCCGGCGCGTGGACCGACCGCCCCGTCGCCGAGGCGGTCCACCGCGGATCCGGATGGGGGGCGCTGGAGCGCAGGGCCGGAGGGCTGCCGGAATCGTCGGCCACCCCGTTCCCCGACGACACGCTCGGGGAGGAACAGACGCCCTGGCTGGCCCTGCTGGAAGAGGGCGGGCTGCCGGGCGAGGCGGTGTGCGTGGTCGGGCCCCGCTGGCTGAGCCTGCTGCGCGGGGCGGCGGACTGGCACGGCCTCTACCACCTGGGACTCAACCTGTGGGCCACGGGCGACAGGTCCGGCGCCCAGGCCGCCTGGGGCAGGGCGCTGGCCGAACGGCGCCATCCGCTGGTCCTGCGTGCGCTCGCCGAGTCCCACCGGATCGGCGGCGACGACGCGGCCGCGGCCGTCCTGCTCCTGGAGGCGCACACGCTGGCGCCCGCCGTACGCCCGCTCACCGTCGAGACCCTCTCCGCCCTGATCGCCGCCGGCCGCCCCGCCGACGCTCTGGCGCTCGTCGACGGCCTCGATCCGGATGACCGCGCGCACGGCCGCACCCGTCTGCTGGAGGCCCAGGCCGCCCTGGCCGCGGGCGAGCGTGCCAGAACCGGCCGGATCCTGGAGGAGGGCCTGGTCGTACCCGATCTGCGAGAGGGCGAGGACGCCCTGGACGACCTGTGGTTCGCCTATCACGGCAGGGACTCCGAGCTCCCCGCGGCCTACGACTTCCGCATGAGCCGGCCGCGCGGATGAGCACTGCGCGAGCCCGCTGCCCCGTCCCCGACCCCGGCCCCGATGCCGGACCCGGCGAGGCCGCCATCCCCCGCGGCTGCGCAGGCTAGGCTCCACCCCGGTAGATCATCCGTTTCCGTTCGGCAATCTCCCCGGGGTGGCGCACGATGACGACACGCAGGACCAGGGTCACGTTGACGGCCGTCGCCTTCGCGGCAGGCTCGCTCGCCGGCCTCGCGCCGGCCACCGCCGCCTCCGGCGCGCCGGCGTGCCCGCTGGTCTTCGGACACGGCGGCTACCCGCAGGACCCGAGCGACATGGCGAAGGACCAGGTCCGCCAGCCCAACAACCGCCGTGGCGTCGACGACCAGAAGTCCTGGGGCGCCGGGGGCGTCGAGGGCGACGTCCAGCTCACCAAGGAAGGCACCAAGGCGGTGATGTGGCACAACACCTCCACCAACGGGCTGACCGGGCCCAGGCAGAACATCACCGACATCTGGTGGGCCTACGGGAGCGACAACCTGCAGGACCGTCGCATCCTCCGCGGCCCCTACAGCGGCGAGCGGGTGTACACGCTGCGCGAGTGGCTGGACTACGTGCGTTCCAAGGGCCTGGTCGCCCTGGTGGAGGTCAAACCCGAGACGAGGAGGGTGCTCGGCTCCAGCCACGCGGCGAAGGCGTGGAAGGAGATCTCGGACCCCATCCTCGAGCGGCAGGCCACACAGCGGATCATGGTCTACTCGACGGACTCCTGGATCCAGGGAGAGCTCGCCAGGAGGCACCCGGGGCTCCTCAAGGGATCGCAGGCCCAGTGGACCGACAGCGTCGGATGGAACGAGCCGCCACCGGCCTGGAGCGGCAACACGGCCCGATGGCAGGCGGTGCTGAACCGGTCTCCCAAGAGCGTGATGACCAACTACACCAAGGACTACCGGGCCTGGCTCGCAGGCAAGTGCGCCTGACCCTGGCCTGCCGGGCGGAACCGTCATGCGCCGACCGTGGAGAACATCCGGCGTTCCAGGCCGTACTTCGCCCCGGCGCGGAAGGCCGCTGTGAACGCCCGATCTCCCAGCGCCTCGCGGGACTTCTCCGCGCAGCGCTGATGCCACCTCGCGTGGTACCACAGCCGGGTGGGCGAGGCCTCCACCGCCTGCCACAACGCGTGGGCGGCTCCCAGCATCCATGCGGCCCTCTCGTGGTCCCCCCGGTCGCAGGCCGTCCACGCCAGCACCTCCATGCACTGCGTGAGACACCAGCGGTCGTTGATCTCCATGGTGAACTCGGCGGCCTCGCTCACCAGCTCCTCGGCTCGGCGGCAGTCGCCCAGGTTCCACACGGCGATGCCGAGCGAGAGCTGGGCATGACCGCGGGACATCGGCGCGTCATGGCTCTCGCACAGCGCCAGCAGTTCCTCGCCGAACCCGACCGCTCGCGCGGGGTCCTGCATGGAGCCGTAGGCAGCCGCGTAGTAGAGGTTGAAGGCCACGCTGTCGACGTCGCCGGCGGCGCGGTGGAGGGCGAGCGACTCCTCCAGGAGCGCGAGGCCGCGTTGGGGGTCGCCCGTGGAGAACGCGGCGACACCTGCGGTCCTGATGGCGAACGGCAGGACACCCTCGTTCCCCGGTCGCCGCGCCATGGTGTGGCACTCCTCCAGCTTCGGCATCGCCACGGCCAGGTCGCCCTGGCGGAGGGCGAGCATGCTGACCACCCAGAGCGCCATCGCCCGGGCGCCGTCCGCTCCCGGCACCAGGTCCAGGCCGCGCTCCAGCCAGTACCTGCCCTCGGTGAGCGAGCCGGCGAGGAGCCAGTACAACCACATCGCGGTTGCGGTCTCCAGCCCCTTGCCGGCGGTGCCAGGCTCGGCCAGGCACATCTCGAGCGCCGCCCGCACGTTGGGCAACTCCTGCCGCAGGAACCGGTAGCGCTCGAGCTGATCCGGTACGAGCCGGTCGATCCTGTGCCCCTCGACGACGTCCTTGAAGTGGTCGACGTACCGTCCGCGTAGTGCCGTCGCCTCCGCGGAGCCGAGCCGTTCGCACCCGTACGCGCGGATGCTCTCCAGCATGCGGTACCTGACGCCTGCCTCGGCCTGCTCGCCCACCAGGACCGACTTGTCCACCAGCCCGGACAGCAGGTCGATGACGTCGCCGTGGTCGATCTCGTCGCCCGCGCACACGGCCTCGGCGGTGTCGAGGTCGACCCCGCCAGGGAACAGCGACAGCCGAGCCCACAGCCGCTGCTCGGCGGGCGAGCAGAGATCGAAGCTCCAGTCCATGGTCGCGCGCAGGGTCCTGTGGCGTGGAAGCGCGGCGGGGCTCTCACCGGCCGGCACGTCGAACTGCTCCTCAAGCTCGCGGGTGAGCTGCTCCAACGGCACCGTGCGCAGCCGCACCGCGGCCAGCTCGATCGCCAGGGGAATCCCCTCCAGGCGCTGGGCCAGCCGCGCCACGCTCGCGGCGTTGCCTCTGTCGAGGGAGAAGCCGGGCCACACGCTCGCCGCGCGTTCCACGAACAGCCGCACCGAATCGTGCCTGGCGATGTCGCGTGGCGGGTGGCATTGGTCCGGCACGGACAGCGACGGGACCGCCAGCACCTGCTCGCCGCTCACCCCCAGGATCTGCCGGCTGGTCGTGAGGATCCGCAGCCGGGGAGCGCCCCGCAGCAGCCGGTCCACGAGGCGGGCGCAGTCGTCGAGCAGGTGCTCGCAGTTGTCCAGCACGAGCAGCATCCGCTTGTCCGACAGGTAGTCCACCAGCACGGTCATGGGGTCGCTTCCCGCGTCCCGCAGGCCCAGCGCCGCCGCGACGGTCGGCGCCAGCAGATCACCGGCCTCCAGGGTGGCCAGCTCGACCACCTCCACCCTGCCCTTGTACGCGCGCGCGACCGTCTCGGCGACCTTCGCCGCCAGCCGCGTCTTGCCGACACCACCCGTTCCCGTCAGGGTCAGCAGCCGCGTTCGGGACAGCATCCGCCTGGCCTCCGACACCTCGTGCCGACGCCCGACGAACCTGGACACCTCCACCGGCGGATCGGTCCTTACGGCGGGACCTCGCTCGGTCCTGCTCACGGCGCACCTCCGGAAAGGCTCTGGCCGTTCCCCGGCTCCTCCTGCCGGCTGACCCAGGCGGCGATCTGGACGCGCGAGCTGAACCCGAGCTTGCCGAGGATGTGCTCGACGTGTCCCTCGGCGGTCCGCTGCGCGATCACCAGCGCGGCCGCGATCGCCTTGTTGCTCATGCCCTCGGCGACCAGGCGGGCGATCTCCATCTCCCTGCGGGTCAGCGGCGAAGATCTCGGCGACGACTCGGGCTCGGGCGTGGCCTCCCGCATGGCGTACTCCAGAGCCTGGGCGGGGGTGAGCTCCATGCCCTTGCGGAAGGCCGCCTCGAACCCCCTGTCGCCCAGCTTCTGCCTGGCAGACTGCTCGCAGGCCTCATGATGTCCGGCGAGGTAGCCGAACAGGGGGCCGCCGAAGGAGCGCCAGATCTCCCGCAGCGCGCCGAGAAGCGTGGCCGCGCGCTCGCCGTCACCGTCGCCGCAGCTCATCCAGGCCAGGACCTCGATGCACAGGGCGTTGCCCAAGTGGTCGTCGAAGGGCTCCTTGAGCCGTACGGCCTCGCGTTCCATCTCGAGCGCCCGCTGGGTGTCGCCCTGCTTCCACACCTCGATCCCGTACGTCCACAGCGCGTACGACCGGAACCAGTTCTCGCGGCGCGGCTCGCAGATCGTCAGGCACTCCTCGAACGTCTCCACCGCCTGGGCGGACTCGCCGAGGGCCGAGAGCGTGGCGGCGAGATAGATCATCGAGTTGACCACGCCGATCTGGTCGCCCGCCGTGCGGCTGTGCTCCAGCGCCTCGCCGAGGAGGGCCCGCGACCTGGGAAGGTCCTGCTGGAGCAGGGCCGCGAAGCCGGCGACGTACAGGGCAGCCCCGGTGATCGCCGGGTCGCCGAGCCGGCGGGCCAGTTCCACGCATTCCTCGAGCAGGGTCGCGGCCATCGTGAAGTCGCTCTGCAGGACGGCGAGCCGCGCCTTGACACAGAGGGCCACGGCGCGCACGGGCGTCGGCTCGCCGTCTCCTGCGAGCAGGCGGTTGAACCAGCTCCTGCCCTCGTGCGGCGAGTCGGACGCGATCCAGTAGTACCGCAGCGCCGAGGCGATGATCAGGCCAGGTTCCGCCTCTCCCTGCACCTCGAGACAGAAGCCGAGGGCGGTTCTGAGATTGCCGTGCTCGGTGCGCAGGCGCGCGTACCAGGCCACCTGCTCCGGCCCGAACCAGCCCTTCTGCATGCGCAGCACCAGGTCCAGATACCAGTCGCGATGCCGGCGCCTCAGCTTCTCCTCTTGGCCCGCCTCGCGCAGCCGCTCTCTGCCGTACTGGCGGATGGTCTCCAGCAGCCGGTATCGCACCCCCGAGCGATGCTCCTCCCTGATGAGGATGGACTTGTCGACGAGGCCGATCACCAGGTCGACGGTCTCCTCGGCGGCGATGCCGTCGCCGGAGCACACGTGCTCGACCGCCTCGAGGTCGAGGCTGCCGGAGAACACCGACACGCGCGCCCAGAGGAGCTGCTCGTGCTCGGTGCACAGGGTGTAGCTCCAGTCGATCAGGGCCCGCAGCGTCCGCTGGCGGGGCAGCACCACCCGTGATCCCCCCGTGAGCAGCCGGAACCGGTCCTCCAGCCGGGTCAGCAGCTGGTGAACGGAGATCGCGCGCAGCCGGACGGCCGCCAGCTCGATCGCCAGTGGAATGCCGTCCAGGCTGCGGCAGATCCGGACCACGGCCTCCCTGTTGTCGTCGGTGACCTGGAAACCCGGCAGCACGGCCATGGCCCGCTCGGTGAACAGCCGCACGGCGTCGGACTCCTCCGACGCCTCCCTGGACAGCCGCGACAGGTCGCCGTCCGGCAGCGGCAGCGGCGGCACCACCGTCGTCTGCTCGCCCGCGACACCGAGCGCCTGCCTGCTCGTCGCGAGGATCCGCAGGTCGGGGGCGGAGCGCACCAGCGCCTCCGCCACGATGGCGCAGTCCTGCAGCAGGTGCTCGCAGTTGTCGAGGACCACCAGCATCTGCTTGCCGCGCATGTGCTCGGTGAGCACCTGGAGCGGGGGCCTGGTGGAGAGGTCCGCGATCTCCAGGGCCTCGATCACCGTCTGGACGAGCAGGTCGGGGCGCTCCAGCCCAGCGAGCTGGACCAGGCACACGCCGTCGCGGAACGCGCGCCGCACGTCGGCCGCGACCCGCTGGGCGAGGCGGGTCTTGCCGACACCGCCCACGCCGACGAGGGTCACCAGCCTGGAACCTGCCAGCATCCGCTTGACCTCGGCTATCTCACGCCGACGGCCTACGAAGCTGGTCAGCTCGGCCGACAGCCCACAGATCTGCGCTCTCTTCGCCGCCACCTCCATGACTGCTCCACCCGCGCAGCCCCTCCCGGCACCCCCTGCCGCCGGGGCTGAGCCGATGACACCCACAGTACGCCCGGGTGGTTTCTGATGGGTTTTACCGTTTTGTAAGGAATTGTCACAAGGATGCTGAGGTTGGATGCGTGTGGGGACTCGCGCAAACCTGAACGATGACGGCTCGGCTCCGCTCCATCGGGGACCAGGCAGGCAAGGCGATCGATGACAGCGCTGACGAGCGGCTCCAGACGGCAGAGGACGGCGAGGCTGCCGGCAGAGGTGACCAGTTTCGTAGGCCGCCGGCACGAAGTGGCGGAGGTCAAACGATGCCTGCCCCTCTCTCGTGCGGTGACCCTGACCGGCGTCGGCGGCGTCGGCAAGACGCGGCTGGCCCTCAGGGTCGCGCTCGACGTGGCCAGAGACTTCCGCGGCGGGGTGTGGTTCGTCGAGCTGGCGGCGGTGGAGAGCTCGGACATGCTCGCCCAGGTCGTGGTCGAGGCGCTGGGAATCCGCGACCACGGCCGCGGCTCGCCCGTGGAGGTGCTCACCGAGTACCTGCGGGACAAGCAGGCCCTGGTGATCCTCGACAACTGCGAGCATCTGGTGCACGAGTGCGCCGTCCTGGCCGAGGCGTTGCTGCGCGCCGCCCCCGAGCTGCGCATCCTGGCCACCAGCCGCGAGGCGCTCGGCTTCGCGGGCGAGCAGACGCTGACCGTGCCCACCCTCCCGTTGCCCGACCGCGACAGCGCGCGGGTGCCGATCGAGTCGCTCGCCAAGTGCGACGCCGTGTGCCTGTTCACCGAACGGGCCAGGGCCGTCCTTCCCTCGTTCGCCGTCACCGAGGACAACAGGGACGTCGTCGTCCGGATCTGCCGGCGGCTGGACGGCCTGCCGCTCGGCATCGAGCTGGCCGCCGTCAGGTTGCGCGCGCTGTCCGTCCAGCAGTTGCACGAGCGCCTGGACGACCGGTTCCGGCTGCTGACCGCCGGCTCGCGGGCCGTACTTCCGCGTCACCAGACGCTCCGCGCGCTGATCGACTGGAGCCACGCCCTCTGCTCCGAGAAGGAGCAGTTGCTGTGGGCCCGCGTGTCGGTCTTCGCCGGCGGCCTGGATCTGGAGGCGGCCGAGGCCGTCTGCTCGGGCGACGGCATCGCCCGCGAGGAGATCATCGACCTGGTCAGCGCCCTGGTGGACAAGTCCATCCTGATCCGGGAGGAACACGGGCCGCAGGTTCGCTACCGGTTGCTGGAGATCATCCGTCAGTACGGCATGGAGAGACTCCTCGCCACAGGCCGGTCGGCCGAGCTGCAACGGCGGCACCGCGACTACTACCGCGCGCTGGCGGCGCAGGCGCGAGAGGACTTGTTCGGGCCGTCGCAGATGGCCTGGTTCGCCAGGCTGCGACTCGAGCACGGCAACCTGCACACGGCTCTCGAGCACAGCTTCGCCGATCCCTCGGACGTCACCGGAGGCCTCGACATGGCCGCCGACCTGCTCTACCACTGGATCGGTGGATACGTGGGTGAGGGCCGCCGCTGGCTGGACCGCGGGCTCGCCGCCGACACAGGACCGAGCGAGGCCCGTGCCAGGGCGCTGTGGTCCGCCAGCTGGCTCGCCATCATCCAGGGCGACATCGCCTCCGCCACGACGATGCTCGAGGAGAGCCGGTCCATCGGAGAGCGGCTGGGGCTGGAACCGGTCATCGCCTACGTCACGCTCTACTCCGGGATGATCGCCATGTGCGAGGGCGACGCCGAGTCGGCCATCACCCTCTACAAGGAGGCTCTGACCCGGCACCGCGCCATCGGCGACCCCGTGGGCACGGCGCTGACCCTCATCCGGCTGTCCATGGCCTACTCCTTCAGCGGCGACTCTCCGCTGGCCATCTCGCTGGGCGACGACTGCCTCGCCCTGTCGGATGCCCACGGGGAGGGCTGGCACAAGGCGTACATGATGATGGCGGTCGGCGTGGCCGTCTGGCGGCAGGGCGACCTCGCGCGCGCGACCGAGCTCGAGACCAGAAGCCTGACCTTCAATCGCGAGCTCGACGACCCGCTGGGGGTCGGGATCAACCTGGAGGTGCTGGCCTGGATCGCCACCACCGAGAAGCAGTACCGGCGCGCCGGCCGGCTGCTGGGCATCCTGGAGACGCTGTGGCAGGCGATCGGAGCACCGCTGTCGGGATTCGGACATCTTTCGCACTATCACGACGAATGCGTGCGGCACACTCGCCAGGCGCTCGGCGACGCGGCCTTCGACACCGCGTTCAAGCAGGGCACCGAGCTCTCCTACGACGAGGCGCTCTCCTACGCCCTCCGCGACGACAAGCAGCTCGACGAGCAGCCGGCCGAGCCCAAGGCGGCGCCGCTGACACCACGGGAGACGGAGATCGCGCATCTGGTCGCCCAGGGCATGACCAACAAGGAGATCGCCGCCACCCTGGTGATCTCGCAGCGGACCGCCGAGGGGCATATCGAGCACATCCTGAGCAAGCTCGGCTACCACTCGCGCGCCCAGGTCGCGGTATGGATCGGCGAGCAGGCCAGGACGGCCGACGATGAGCCTCCCGCCTGAGGGAGGCCGCCAGGAGGGAAGCCGTCAATAGGGAAGCTGCCGCCCCGACGGCGTCCGCAGGTCCGGGGCGGGGCGGCCGGTCGGCGTCCTCGTCTTACGGATCCGGATCTTTCGCACGGTGACGGTTTCCTTCGAATGAGCCCGGGCCTGGTGGGCCCGGGCGGGACGGGTCCCGGACTTAGACGAGTCCGGGCGCGGGAAGCTCGAACCAGACGACCTTCCCCTCACAGGTATGGGCGGTGCCCCAGCAGCAGGCCAGATCGGCGAGCAGGAGGTGTTCGCGCCCTCCGCGACGCCGGGGCCACACCGGCTCCGCGTGCTCCACCTCGCAGCGCAACAGCCCGTCCTCGGCGCTGAGCGTGAGCCTGATCCTGTCGCTGCTGTGGCGTAGGGCGCTGTTCACCAGCTCGCTGACCAGCAGGTCCGCGACATCGGCCTGGTCCTGCAGTCCCCACTGCACCAGACGGGTGCGGGTCATCCGCCGCGCGCTCGGCAGGGCGGAGGGGGCGGACGAGAGCACCCAGGACGCCGTCCGGTCGCCGCCGCCCGGTACCGCGCGGGCGAGCAGGCCGTCGGCGAAGGCCAGGAGCCGGTTGGGGGCCAGGAGTTTCATGCCGCGTTCCCCACACGCTCAGGTCCGGTGAAGACGCTCCGGCCGTCCGGCAGCAGTTCACCGGAGTCATCGAAGATGACGACACCGTTGCACAGCAGCCCCCACCCCTGTTCCGGGTGAAAGGCCACCAGACGGGCCGAATCGTGATGCGGAGCGTCCGCCGGCGGACACGGTGGTTGGTGCTGACACATGGCTCGTTACCCTTCTGCCCATGACCGTGGTTCGGCTGAGCTCATGTCTAAGCAGTCAGCCTGCCCCGAGGGGGGGCACAAGCGAGACGGGATAAACCCCCGTATGAGTACCTATTAGGTAGAGCTAGGTACCTACGTAGTGCGTGCCGGGGGCTACGGGGTGCCCGGCAGAACGGCGGCCAGCTCGGGGATACGGGCGCGGTAGCCGTCGAGCAGCCGACGCGCCGTGCCGACCGAGTCGACGAGGGGATGCAGGGCGAACGCCTCGACCGCCAGGCGGGACGAACCCGTCATGGCGGCCTCGATGGCCGTCTGCTCGACCGCCTTGACCTGCTGCATGAGACCCAGGAACCGGCCGGGGAGCGGGCGGGTGGCGAGAGGCCTGATCCCCGCCCCGTCCACGACGCAGGGGATCTCGACGACCGCCTCCTCGGGCAGTCCTGGTACCGCGCTGCCGTTGCGGACATTGAGGATCATGGTGGAGGACTCACCGCGCGAGAGGGCGGCCATGAGGGCGAGCGCGATGCCTTCGTACCCTCCGGCCTCCAGGTCGGCGGCGTCCCGCTCGCCGGCGGCGGCGATGTCGCGGGTCTCGGCCATGTACGTCGCGTCACGCTCCCTGCGTGCCCTGACCCATGCGGTGAGTGCGTGCTCGGGCCGCTCCCGCACCGCCGCGTAGAACCGGTCCTGCTGCGTGACCAGGGACTCACCGCGCGTGTGTCCGGCGCCGTCGAGCGCCGCGACGGATTCGCGGGTGAAGTAGTAGTAGTACAGGTACTCGTTGGGCAGCGCGCCCAGGGTCCGCACCCAGTCGCCGCCGAAGATCCGCGCCTCCTCCACCTGCCGCAACGCGGCGTCGTCGGCGAGCAGACCCGGCAGCATGTCGCGGCCCTCATGGACGAGCCCGCGCAGCCAGCCGAGGTGGTTGAGCCCCACGTAGTCCGGTGACACGCGCGCCGGGTCGAGCCCGAGGGCGGCGGCGGCCCGCCGGACCAACCCGATCGGCGAATCGCAGATGCCGACCACCCGGTCGCCGAGCACGGCCCGCATGGCCTCGGTGATCATGCCTGCCGGGTTGGTGAAGTTGATGACCCAGGCGTGGGGCGCGAGCGCGGCCACCCGCTCGGCCATGCGCACGGCCACCGGGACGGTGCGCAACCCGAAGGCGACGCCACCCGGCCCGGTCGTCTCCTGGCCGAGCAGGCCCAGCTCCAGCGCGACCCGCTCGTCCGCCGTACGGCCCGCCAGCCCGCCGACGCGGATCGCGGAGAAGACGAAGGCCGCCTCGCGCAGCGCGGTGTCCAGGTCGGTGGTGGTCCGCACCAGCGGCGGGTGGTCGTGCTCGGCGGCGAGCCCGTCCAGGACGTGCCGCACGGCCGCCAGCCGCTCCGCCGACACGTCGTACAGCACCACCTCCTCGACACGGGGCTTGGCCGTGTCACGCAGCAGCGCGCCGTACACGAGCGGGACCCTGAAGCCTCCGCCGCCGAGAACGGCCAGTTTCATCGCGACTCCTCACCTGCCACATGACTCATCGGACCTGCCGGGATCCGGGCGATCACGCGAGCAGCACCTCCGCGCCCGCGGCGGCGCAGTTGCGCAGGGTCCTCTCGTCGGCGCCCTCGTTCGTGACGATCACGTCGATGTCGTCGGGGCCGCACACGCGCAGGGCTCCGGTGCCGGGGAACTTGTGCCGGTCGACCAGCAGCACCACCTGGCCCGCCGCCGCGATCATGGCGCGCTTCACCGGCACCTCGGCCAGCGTGGTGTCCACGAGCTGGCCGTCCGGCCGCACGCCGCTCGCGCCCAGGAACACGCGGTCGGCGACCACCTGGCTCAGCGCCTCCTCGGTCAGGACCCCGACCAGCGAGTGGTAGGTACGGCGGACCATGCCGCCGAGCAGCAGGAGCTCGACCTCGGGGTCGGCGCGGAGCACGTCGAGGACGGCGAGGCTGGAGGTGACCACGGTGATGCGGCGGCCTCGAAGGTGGCGGGCCAGGCGCATCGTCGTGGTGCCGATGTCGAGCAGGACCACGTCGCCGTCGCGCACGATCCGGGCGGCGCGGGCGGCCACGGCCTCCTTGTCCTGCTCGTCGAGCGCCGCCACCTCGGCGAAGGTCAGGCCGTCGTCGGTGTCCATGTCGGCGAGCGCGCCCCCGCGCACGCGTTTCAGCGTGCCGTCGCGGTCGAGCACCTCAAGGTCCCGGCGAATGGTGGATGGGCTCACACCGAGCTGGCTGGCGAGGTCGCGAACACTGGTGGCCCCCGAGAGGCGGACACGCCGCATGATCTCCGCATGCCTGAGGTGCTGGAGCACGCTGGGATCCTATCAGTCATTTCTGTGCAGAAGCGAGCATGATGCGTCAAAGATTCGCGCAAAGCACTTGATATGCGCGATTAAACGTGCAAGATTGCGCACAACTCGGTCTGTCGAGGAGGACTCTTCCCGTGTCTGTCCAGGCGTACGACCCTCTCGCCGATCAGCGAACCCCGGAGGGGCCGCAGTTCGACGTCTTCTTAGCGGGCACCGTGTTCCTCGACATCGTCTTCACCGGACTGCCCGCGATGCCCGCAGCGGGCACCGAGATGTGGGCCGAGGGCATGGGATCGTGCCCCGGCGGCATCGCCAACCTCGCCATCGCGACCAGCCGGCTGGGCCTGCGCACCTCGCTGGCCGCCGCGTTCGGCGACGACGACTACGGCGACTTCTGCTGGCGCATCCTCGCGGAGCAGGAATCGGTAGACCTGTCCAGGTCACGACGCTTCGAGCACTGGCACTCACCGGTGACGGTCTCCATGGCCGTCGACCGTGACCGCAGCATGGTCACCCACGGCCACCCTGCCCCCATGTCGGCGTCGGAGATGATCGGCTCCCCGCTGCGCTCCAGGGCCGTCATCGTGGCGCTGTCGGCCGAGGAGCCGCTCGGCGTGCCCGACAAGTGCTCGTGGGCCGAGCTGGCGCACCGCAACGGGGCGCTCATCTTCGCCGACGTGGGCTGGGACCCCTCGGGCAACTGGTCGCCGGCCCTGCTGGACCAGCTCTCCGCCTGCCACGCGTTCATGCCCAACGCGGTCGAGGCGATGGCCTACACCGGCGCCGACACCCCGCGCGACGCGCTGTACGAGCTGGCCGACCGGGTTCCCCTCGCCGTGGTCACCGACGGGGCCAACGGCGCCATGGCCATCGACTCCATCACCGGCGAGGAGGCCTACGTTCCCGCGCCGCGGGTCACCGCGCTCGATCCGACCGGCGCGGGGGACGTCTTCGGCGCGGGCATCGTGCTCGGCACGCTGTGCCACTGGCCGCTGGCCGACAGGCTCGCGTTCGCGGGGGTCTGCGCGGCGCTGGCCGTGCAGCAGTTCGGCGGATCGCTGGCCGCGCCCGGGTGGGGGGACATCGCCGACTGGTGGCACGACGTGCGGGCGGCGGCCGGTCACAGCGGCGCCTACGCCGACTCGCTGGCGCGCAGGTACGCCTTCCTCGACAGGCTGGTGCCCACCTCTCCCGTCGGCGCGGTACGGCGGGCCGCCGCGACCATCGCCCGGCACGCCGACCTGGGCATGGCTTCGACGGCCGCCCCGGAGTCCCCGGCCGCCACCACCCGTTCCGCCGGGGAGACACAGGCCGCGCCGGCCCGCTCCACCGAGCCGTACGGGGGGCACGAAGAGCCAGGGAAGCACGAGCCACGCGCCGCGTCCGAGGCCGCCGCCCCGCCGGGCGGGAACGGCGAACCCGAGGACCCGGAGACCCCTCGCGTGCCTGCCCAGAAGGAGTAACACCATGATCGCCTCGACGAGCGAGCTCCAGAAGCGCAACCCGCGCGGCGCCAGGGTGCGCGCCGTCCTCGCCGCCGGTGTCGTGGCCCTCGCCGCCGCCGCGTGCGCGCCGGGGTCGTCGGCTCCGCCCGCGGGATCCTCCGCGCAGCCGAGCGGCTCGGCGGTGAGAACCGACGCCGCCGCCCTCGGCGACGTGACCCTCACCATCTGGGACCAGGAGGTGCGCGGCGGCCAGGCCGCCCAGATGAAGCAGCTCAACGCCGCGTTCGAGGCGAAGTACCCCAACATCGAGCTCAAGCGGGTGTCCCGTTCCTTCGACGACCTCAACACCACCCTGCGCCTCGCGCTGAGTGGCAACGAGCCGCCGGACGTGGTGCAGGCCAACAACGGCCGGCCCCAGATGGGCGCCTACGTGAAGGCCGGCTATCTCCGCCCGCTGAACGCCTACGCCGACGCGTACGGGTGGAAGGAGCGCTATCCGCAGTCGGTCCTGCAGTACGTGAGCTACAGCGCCGACGGCAAGATCTTCGGCGAGGGCAACGTGTACGGCCTGCCCCAGGTCGGCGAGGTCGTCGGCATCCTCTACAACGCCGCCAAGCTGACCAAGCTCGGCCTGCGTCCGCCGACGACCTGGGAGGAGTTCGAGGTCGCGCTGGCCAAGGCCAAGGCCGCCGGTGAGGTGCCGATCCAGCTGGGCAACCTCGACAAGTGGCCGGGCGTCCACGTGTTCGGCACCGTACAGGGACGGCACGTCCCCGCCGACCAGATCACCACGCTGGGATTCGGCCGCAAGGGCGCCTCGTGGACCACGCCGGACAACGCCGAGGCCGCCCAGCAGCTCGTCGACTGGGTGGACAAGGGCTACTTCAACCAGGGCTTCAACGGGCAGGGGTACGACGCGGCCTGGCAGGCGTTCGGCAAGGGCGAAGGTGTCTTCCTGATCGGAGGCACGTGGCTGATCGCCGACCTGGAGAAGGTCATGCACGAGGACCTGCGCTTCCTCCTCCCGCCAGGCGCCACACCCCTCGCGACCGGCGGCACGGGCCTGCCGTTCGCCATCACGGCCAAGAGCCCCAACCCCGACGCCGCGGCGGCCTACATCGACTTCATCACCGACGCCGACGCCATGAAGGTCCTCACCGCCAACGGCCTCCTGCCGATCGCCGACACCGACCGGCAGAGCGTGAAGGCAGGCTCGCAGCAGGACATGTTCACCGCCTTCGGCACCGTCACCAAGAAGGACGGCCTGGTTCCCTACCTCGACTACGCCACCCCCACCTTCGCCGACACGCTCGGCGCGGCGGTACAGGACCTGCTGGCGAAGAAGTCGACGCCGCAGGAGTTCCTGGCCACGCTGGAGAAGGACTACAAGACCTTCGTCGAAAGCAACGAGTGAGCACGGGCGCACGGCCCAGGCGCGCGGGCCGCGGGCGGAGGCAGAGGTGACCCCATCAGGGAGGGCCCGAGCGGGCCGCCCGCCAGGCGAGCCCAGCCGCGTCGCCTACCTCTACCTGTTGCCGGCGTTCGCCGTCTACGCGGCGTTCCTGCTTTACCCCATCGGCCGCGCGGTGCAGCTCTCGCTGTACGACTGGGACGGGCTGAGCCTCGGCCGGTGGGCAGGCGCGGCCAACTACGCCGCGATCGTCGCGGACGAGAGGCTGAGGGCCGCCTTCGCCCACGCCCTGGTCCTCGTCGTGTTCTACGCCCTGGCGCCGCTGGTCATCGGGCTGACGCTGGCCGCGATACTCAACCACGCCAAGGTGCGCGGGCTCGGATTCTTCCGGACGGTGGTGTTCCTGCCGCAGGTCGTCGCGATGGTCGTGGTGGCCGTCGCCTGGCGGCGCGTGTACTCGCCCGACGGCACGCTCAACGGCCTGCTCGGCGCGCTCGGGCTCGACTCGCTCACCAGGGGGTGGCTGGGCGACTACACGTTCGCGCTGCCGGCGGTCGGCGTGGTCGGCACCTGGTTCGAGACCGGTCTGGTGACCGTGCTGCTGCTGGCGGGCATGAGCCGCGTCCCCGCGGAGCTGTACGAGGCGGCCCGGCTCGACGGGGCGGGCGCCCTCAGAGAGTTCTTCTCGGTCACCCTGCCCTCGGTGCGAGGGGAGATCGCGGTCGCGCTGACGCTGACCGTGATCGCCGCGTTGCGGACGTTCGACCTGGTGTACGTCACCACGCGGGGCGGCCCGGGCGACTCGACGTCGGTTCCGTCGTACGAGGTCTACCATCGGGCCTTCGAGCTCGGGCAGGTCGGCTCGGCGGCGGCGATCGGCGTCACCCTCACCGTCGTCATCTTCGCGATCTCGTTCGTGATCAACCGCTTCGCCGACAGGGGTTTCTCGTGATCTCTCGTGGTGAGCGGCTCGCCAACTACGTCATCCTGTCGGTGTTCGCCGCGTTCGCGCTGTTCCCCGTCCTGACGATCCTGTCGGCCGCGCTCGGCCCCGACGACGCCGCAGGCTCGGCGGGGCAGGGGCTCAGCATCGCGGGGCTGCACGTCGGCAACTTCGCCGAGGCCTGGGAGGTCGGGCGGTTCGGCACGTACTTGCGAACCAGCCTGGCGGTGTCGTCGTTCGTCGTGGTGGTCAGCGTCGTGCTGTCGATCATGAGCGGCTACGCGTTCGGCACCATGCGCTTCCGCGGCCAGGGAGTGCTGTTCTACCTGTTCCTGCTCGGGATCATGATGCCGAGCGAGGCGATCGCGGTCCCCCTCTACTTCGATCTGCGTTCCCTCGGCCTGATCGACACGTTCTGGGCGGTCGCGCTGCCGCAGGTCGCCCTGTCGGTGGCGTTCGGCACCTTCTGGATGCGGGCCTACTTCCGCACCAGCAGCCGCGCGATCGTCGAGGCCGCCCGCATCGACGGCGCCTCGACGTGGCGCATCCTGTGGCAGGTGCTGGTGCCCCCCGCCCGTCCCGCGGTCGTCACCCTGACCGTCCTGGTCTTCATGTGGACGTGGAACGAGTTCCTCATCCCGCTGATCATGGTGACCAGCGAGTCGCTGCGGACCGCGCCGCTGGGGCTGGCCTTCTTCCAGGGCCAGTACACCTCCGGCTTCACCCTGCTCGCGGCCGGGTCGGTCATCGTCGCGACCCCGGTCGTGATCTTCTACTTGTTCCTCCAGCGTCACTTCATCCGCGGGCTGCTCCAAGGGGCGGTGCGCGAATAACTCCCGGAGGTTCCATGCTTCTGTCGGGTTCGCCTGTGCCGGGTTCGCTTCTGTCGGGCTCGCCTGCGTCGGGTCCTCCTGGACGCCTGGTGTCGCTCGCCGCCGCGGCCGTACTCGTCCTCGCGCCCTCCGCCCCCGCGCCGACAGGGGTCGTTCCTCCGCCCGGCCCGGCCGCCTCCGCCACCCTTTCGGGCTCCTCCGGCCCGCCCGCCTCCTTCGCGGCCTCCTCCGGCCCGCCCGCCGATCTCGACGCGCTGTTCGTGGGCGCCCATCCCGACGACGAGGCCTTCACGCTGTCGACGCTCGGGCAGTGGAGCGAGGACCACGACCTGCGCACCGGCGTCCTCACGGTCACCAGGGGTGAGGGCGGCGGCAACGCCGTCGGGCCGGAGGAGGGCCCCGCCCTCGGCCTGCTGAGAGAGGCCGAGGAGCGCGCGGCGGTCGCCAAGGCCGGCGTGCGCGAGGTGTTCAACCTCGACGAGGTCGACTTCTACTACACGGTGAGCGCCCCGCTGACGCACCGGATCTGGGGCGAGGACACACTGGAGAAGGTCGTGCGGGTCGTCCGCCAGACCCGGCCCGAGATCCTGCTGACCATGGATCCGGCCCCGTCCCCCGGCAACCACGGAAACCACCAGCAGGCGGCGCGGCTGGCCGCCGAGGCGTTCTACGCCGCAGCCGATCCCCTGGCCTTTCCCGAGCAGATCACCCGCGAGGGGCTGCGCCCCTTCGCGCCCGCTCGCCTGTTCCTCGGCAGGGCGCGCGGCACCTCCCAGAACGGCCCCGACTGCGCCTCGACGTTCCGCCCCGCCAACCCGGCGCAGAACGTGTTCGGCGTGTGGAGCGGCCGCGTCTCGCCGAGCCAGGGCAGGACATGGGCCGCCATCGAGCGCGACGCCCAGCGCGTGTACGCCTCCCAGGGCTGGGCCGTCTTCCCCGACGTGCCGTCCGACCCCGCCCAGCTCGGCTGCGACTTCTTCACCCTGGTGGACTCGCGCGTGCCGTTCCCCGGACCCGGCACCGCGGCCGCGGCGGCGCCGACGGCGGTCTTCGACGGCGCGCTGGTCAGGACGGCGGGTGCCGTCCCGCTCGGCACCATGCTCGACCTGCGTCCCAGCACGTTCGACGTCCGCCCAGGCACGGCGTTCACCGTCAAGGTCACCGCGGCCGCTCCTTCCCGTGAGCCGCTCGGCCGCTCGGCCGTGGCGCTGCGCGTCCCCGAAGGCTGGCAGGTCAGCGGGTCCGGCGAGCTAGGCAGGCTCGCCCCCGGGCGCACGGGATCGGCGACGTTCACGGTGACGCCGCCCCAGGGCGCGGCACCAGGCGAGCGGGCGCGCCTCGCGGCGGCGCTCACCACCGAACGGGGCCGCGGCTACACCGACCGGCAGGTCGAGGTGAGCCCGGCCGTACGCGGGGGGCAGCGGCTGCTTCCCCAGGTCGAGCAGTACGAGAAGTGGGCCGCGGAACTCGACGCGCCGCAGCTTCGCGGCCTGGTCACCCCCGTGCTCACCCTCCCGTCCGGCGGCTCCCGCCAGGTGGGCGTCGTGGTCACGAACGTGAGCGACACCACCCAGTCCGGATCCGTACGGCTGGACCTGCCCGCGGGCTTCACCGCCGACCGCGCCGAAGCGCCCTACAGCGGCCTGAGGGCCGGGGCCTCGACGACGGTGCCGTTCACCGTCACCAACACCGACACCTCGCTGAAGACCTCCAACGACGGCGGCGACTACTTCTACACCATCACGACCACCGGCCGGGACGGATCCAGCCTGAGCAGGCCCGCGCTCGAACTCGTCCCGGCGACGTCCATCCCGCGGGCCACGTCGGCGCCCGTCGTCGACGGCGTCGCGGGCGAGGGCGAGTACACCGGCCCCTCCCTCGACGTCTCCCGCCTCTGGGAGGGCTCGGCGTGCTCGTCGGCGGCGGACTGCTCGGGCACGGCCAAGGTCGCCTGGCGTGACGACACGCTGTTCCTGCTGGTCCAGGTGAAGGACGACGTGATCGGCACCCGCCTGCCGGCCTCCGACTGCAAGCGGCACTGGCGCACCGACGCCGTCGAGGTGACCCTCGACCCGCGCGGCACGTCGGAGAACACCGCCACGACGTTCAAGACCGCGGTGCTGCCGGTGACGGCGGAGGGTCCGCCGTGCTTCGAGCGGGACGCCGACAACCATCAGGGACCGGGCGCGGAGACCGCCCCCGGGATGAGGGTGGCCTCGAAGGTCTCCACCGGGGAGTACGCCGTGGAGATGGCCGTGCCGATGGAGGTCCTGCCGGGCGCGGTCGATCCCGCGCACCTCGGGCTGAACGTCCTGGTGTATGACTCCGACACCCAGGACAGGACCGGCCAGACCAGGATCGGCTGGTCGACGTGGGGCGGCGTCCAGGGCGACCCGTATCGATGGGGCATCGCGACGCTGCCGGGCTACCTTCCTCCGGCCGGGCGGCCGACCACCCCGCCCGACCCGGTGATCCCCGACACCGGCCTGTCCAGCCTGGACTCGCCGCAGTCGCTGGAGCAGGCGGTCCTCCTCGGCCTGCCGCTCGCGGGCGGTCCCGCGGCCAAGCCGTCCGAGAGCGGCTCGGTCACCTTCGCCGCGGGCGCGCGGGACGCCGTGAAGGTGACGCTGCGCGCCGGCTCCGCCGGCAGGGCGCACCTGTTCGTCCGTGACGCCCAGGGGACAGCGGGCAGCCGCGTCGTCACCGTCTCCGGCGGGGGTACCACGACCGTGCGCGTGCCGCTGAGCCGTGCCACGGGCGCCCACCCTGTGGTGGTCGCCGGATGGCAGGCGCGAACAGGAGGCACGGCGGCCTCCAGGACCCGCGTGCGGTGACGGATCCGGGTCCCTGACCTGCCAGGGCCGGTACGGCCGGCTAGCCGAGGGCGCGGTCGAGGTTGAACGCCGCGCTGATCAACGCGAGGTGGGTGAACGCCTGCGGGAAGTTGCCGCGCTGTTCACCCGCGACGCCGATCTCCTCGGCGAAGAGCCCGACGTGGTTGGCGTAGGTGAGCATCTTCTCGAAGGCCAGCCTGGCCTCGTCGACCCGGCCGGCGCGGGCGAGCGCCTCGACGTACCAGAAGGAGCAGATCGAGAAGGTGCCCTCCGCGCCCTGCAGCCCGTCCGGGCTCGCCTCCGGGTCGTAGCGGTAGACCAGCGAGTCCGACACCAGGTGGTTGCCGAGCGCCGTGAGCGTGGACAGCCACTTGGGGTCGGTGGGCGAGATGAACTTGGCCAGCGGCATCATCAGCACCGAGGCGTCCAGGACCTCGCCGGCGAGGTCCTGGACGAACGCCTCCAGCCTGGGCGACCAGCCGCGCGTCATGATCTGCCGGTAGATCGTGTCGCGTGTGTGCTGCCAGCGCGCCATGTCGGCGGGCAGCCCGCGACGGGTGGCCATGCGCATGGCCCGTTCGATGGCCACCCAGCACATGAGCCGCGAGTAGAGGAAGTTCTTGCGCCCGCCGCGGGTCTCCCAGATGCCCTCGTCGGGCTGGTCCCAGTTGTCGCAGACCCAGTCCACGAGGGTGCCGACATAGTCCCAGCTGCCGCTGGAGATGGGCTTGCCCCAGTGGTCGTAGAGGTAGATGGCGTCGATGAGGGCCCCGTAGATGTCGAGCTGCAGTTGCCCGACGGCGGCGTTCCCGACGCGTACGGGGCAGGAGCCCTCGAAGCCCTCGAGGTGGTCGAGCTGACGTTCGGGCAGCTGGCAGCGCCCGTCGATGCCGTACATGACCTGCAGGGGTCCCGACTCTCCAGGCGCGCCCGTGGCGGCGCTCCTGGTCAGGAACCGAATGAACGCGTCGGCCTCCTCGGTGAAGCCGAGCCTGAGCAGCGCGTACACGCAGAACGCGGCGTCGCGGACCCACACATAGCGGTAGTCCCAGTTGCGCTCGCCACCGACCACCTCCGGCAGGCTGGTCGTCGGCGCGGCGACGATGCCGCCGCTCGGAGCGTAGGTGAGGAGCTTCAGGACCAGCGCCGAACGGTGCACCATCTCGCGCCACCGGCCGCGGTACCGCGACGCGGACAGCCATCGCCGCCAGAAGGCCACGGTGGCGGTGAACTGCTCCTCGGCCTCGGTGCTCACGCACGACCGGGGTGCGATCCCCTCGCCGACCCTGTCGAGAGCGAAGACGACGCAGTCACCCTCCTCGACCTTGAACTCCGCCCACACGTCCATGCCGTCGACCTCCAGCGGCACGGTGGCGGTCAACGCGAGGGAGAGGGACGCCGACTCGAAGACCGCCTGGCCGTTCACCAGGCGTACCGTGTGCGGCTGGGCGCCGTAGTCGAACCGCGGCGCCACCCGCACCCGGAACGGAAGCGATCCCCGGACGCAGGACACCCGGCGGATCAGCCGGTGGCGATCGGGCTCGAGCGATTCGTCGGCGACGGGCATGAAGTCCTGGATCTCACCCAGTCCGTCCTCGGAGTAGAAGCGGGTGATCAGTACGTTGGTGTCGGGAAAGTAGAACTGTTTGGTCCTCGCGGGCACATTGGCGGCCAGTTCGAACGACCCGCCCTTGTCGGAGTCCAGCAGCGAAGCGAACACGCTCGGAGCGTCGAACCTCGGACAGCAGTACCAGTCGATCGTGCCGTTCGTGCCCACCAGCGCCGTCGTGCGCAGGTCTCCGATCAGACCATGGTCCGAAATGGGCAGGTACCGGGCGTGCGGGGCCGTCCCGAAGTCTTCTGTGGTCACTTCAGCCTCCCGCTGTTGCGACTCGTCCGACGGCCAAAGCCTAGGTAAGCGTGATGCCCACCTGGGTCTGCCCGTGTCAAAGACTCGGCAGGGGTTTCACGTGGATTCGTCCGCCTTGCCGCGTTGCGCGACGTTCCGGGCTCGTGCGGCAGGGCCCTTGAGGCGCCGGTTCGGGCGCCCACCCGATCACCCCGAGGGGCGCGATCCCGGTGGAGAACAGGAACTGGATCCCCGACACCACCTACGGCCTCGGCGTCTCCTCGGTGAAGCTGCCATGCGGCACGACGGTCTGGGGCATGGGCGGCGCCATCCATGGATCGTGGTCGTACGCCTACGGCACCCGTGACGGCCGGCGCATGGTCGCGACCAACATCAACGGCGACTGGGCCGGCGACGGCTGGAAGGACCCCATCGGCATCTTCACCGACGTGCTGCAGGCGGAGTTCTGCCCGGACGATTCCACACCGCGGCGCTGATCGGCCGTGCCCAGGGGGCGTCCCTGCCGGCCGGGCGAAGGAGGCGTAGCCTGGAGGGAACTCGCCCCGAGGACGGCCGGATGCCGGGGGCGTCAGTCAGCCGAAGCAGAGGGTGGCCGCGCGGTCCGCGATCACCCGGCGCGTCATGACAAGACGCGCATGATCGGACACTTAGAGTCATCGCCATGGACGCCTTGGATCTCGCACGCTGGCAGTTCGGGGTTACGACGGTGTACCACTTCCTGTTCGTGCCCGTCACGATAGGGATGTCACTGTTGGTGGCGATCCTGAACACGGCCTGGGTACGCACCGGCAACCCCGCCTACCTTCGCGCCACCAAGTTCTTCGGCACGCTCTTCCTGATCAACTTCGCCATGGGCGTGGTGACGGGGCTCGTTCAGGAGTTCCAGTTCGGGATGAACTGGAGCTCCTACTCCAGGTTCGTCGGCGACATCTTCGGCGCCCCGCTCGCGCTGGAGGCGCTGCTCGCCTTCTTCCTGGAGTCGACGTTCCTGGGCCTGTGGATCTTCGGGTGGGGCCGGCTGCCGAAGCGGGTGCATCTCGCCTGCATCTGGATCGTCGCGATCGGCACGATGCTGTCCGCCTACTTCATCCTGGCCGCCAACTCGTTCATGCAGTGGCCGGTGGGCTTCAAGATCAACGGGCGGGCGGAGCTGGTCGACTTCGGGGCCGTGCTGACCAACAAGGTCCTGCTGGCCACCTTCCCGCACACGATCTTCGGCTGCTGGCTGGCCGGAGGCGTGATCCTGATGGCGGTCTCCTCCTGGCATCTGGCCAGGGGGAGGGATCTCGACGTCTTCCGTCCCTCCCTCCGGCTCGGCGTGATCGCGGTGCTGGTGGGCGCGCTCGGCGTTACCGTCTCCGGCGACCTCCTCGGCAAGACGATGACCCAGACCCAGCCGATGAAGATGGCCGCCGCCGAGGCGCTCTACGAGACCCGGCAGCCCGCGCCGTTCTCCCTGTTCACCATCGGGACGCTCGACGGCACGGAGCCGATCTTCCAGCTGGAGATCCCCGGCCTGCTGTCGCAGTTGGCCACCGGCTCGTTCGACGGGAAGGTCCAGGGCATCAACGACCTCCAGGCGGAGTACCAGAAGAGGTTCGGCCCCGGCGACTACCGCCCCTACATCCCGATCGCCTACTGGGGTTTCCGGCTGATGATCGGCTTCGGCATGCTGGCCGCCCTGGTCGCACTCGTCCTGCTCTGGATGACCCGCGGGCGGCAGGTCCGCGGCAAGAGCCTGCTCTGGAAGGCCGCGGTCTGGTCGGTGGTGCTGCCCTTCCTGGCGCACAGCTTCGGGTGGATCTTCACCGAGATGGCCCGGCAGCCGTGGATCGTCTTCAGCCAGATGAAGACCGTCGACGGCGTCTCCCCCACCGTCGGCGCGGGCACCGCGCTCACCTCGCTGATCGTCTTCACCGTCCTGTACGGCGTGCTGGCCCTGGTGGAGGTCGGCCTCATGATCAAGTACGCCCGAGTGGCCCCGCCGCCCGCCGACCAGGCGGAGCCGCGCGACGGTGGCGAGATGTCGTTCGCCTACTAGGAGGATCGCGCAGTGGAGCTCACCGACATCTGGTTCGTGGCGATCACCGTCCTGTGGGTCGGCTATTTCGTCCTGGAGGGGTTCGACTTCGGCGTGGGCATGCTGCTGCCCGTCATGGCCAGGAACGAGACCGAACGCCGGGTGATGATCAACACGATCGGCCCCGTCTGGGACGGCAACGAGGTGTGGCTGATCACCGCGGGAGGCGCCACGTTCGCCGCCTTCCCCGAGTGGTACGCCTCGCTGTTCAGCGGGTTCTACCTACCCCTGCTGCTGATACTGCTGGCGCTGATCGTGCGCGGGGTGGCCTTCGAGTACCGCGCCAAGCGAGACTCCATGACGTGGCGGCGGCGCTGGGACGCATGCATCGTGGCCGGCTCGTTCGCTCCCGCCCTGCTGTGGGGGATCGCGTTCGCGAACATCGTGCGGGGCGTGAAGCTCGACGCCCGGCACGAGTACGTCGGCACGTTCTGGGACCTGCTCAACCCCTACGCGCTGCTCGGCGGGCTGACGACGCTGGCGCTGTGCGCCACGCACGGCGCGGTCTTCCTGGCGTTGAAGACCACGGGGGAGATCAGCGGCCGCGCGGCCGTGCTGGCGCTGAGGACGGGCGTGGCGGCGGCCGTGCTCGCGGTGGCCTTCCTGACCTGGACGCAGATCCAGGGCGGCACGCTCGGCACGGTGATCCTGTCCGCCGTCGCCGTCCTGTCCTTCGCGGCCGCCCTCGGCGCCATCGCCAAGGGCCGCCAGGGCTGGGCGTTCCTTCTGTCGGCGGTCGCCATCGGCGTGACCGTGATCAGCCTGTTCGCGGTCCTCTACCCCAACGTCCTGCCGTCGACCGTCAACCCGGCCTACAGCCTGACCGTCGAGAACGCGGCCGCGACGCCGAAGACGCTCGGCATCATGACCTGGGTCGCGGTGATCTTCTTGCCGCTGGTGTTGCTCTACCAGAGCTGGACCTACTGGGTCTTCCGCCGCAGGATCGGCGTCGGAGACATCCCCGCCCACCATTGACCCCGAGCGAACGATCCCGCACGGATAGCCCACGCGGACGCCCCACGCAGACGACCCCACGCAGACGGCCTCGTGCAGGCGGCCCGCGCGGACGCCCCCACGCGGACGACCCCACGCTGACAGCGCGTGCACGGACAGCGCGTGCACGGACAGCGCGTGCACGGACGGCCCCACGCGGACGGCGCGTGCACGGATGGCGCGTGCGCGGATGGTGCGTGCACGGACGGCCCCACGCGGACGGCGCGTGCACGGATGGCGCGTGCGCGGATGGTGCGTGCACGGGCCAGTGTCCGCGGCTGGTGAGGCGAGGCGAAGGACGGCGTCAGGCGAGGCGCGGGACGCCAGGGGAAGCGGGGGGCGGGGCCGAGCCCTCTACCGGGTCCGCGGACGAAGATTCGTCAGAACGGCGTGGTCCCGCCCGCGCCGAAGCGGGTCTCGTGGTCCCACACGTGGGTGCATCCGGGGCACTGGAGGTGCAGCCTGCTTCCGGTGGTGCCGAGCAGGTAGCGCCAGTGCGCCCCGCAGTTCCGGCCGCCGCTGCATTCCCCGCACTCCCTGTTGTCGAAGCAGCCGGGGCACGACACCCATGCCCTGCGCCCCAGATCGGCGTGCGGATCAATCGGCAGCATGGCCCTGCCCCCTTCGCGGGAGCACCCCGGCCGCCACGAGCATGTCGTAGGCCTCCTGCTGCCGCTCGTCGAGGCCCGAGTAGAGGAGGTCGTAGGCCTCCTCCTCACCTCGCATCACCGCCGGAGGATCCCAGTTCGCTCCGAGCGCCGTCATGACGGCGGCCCGCCGGCGAGTCTCGTCCGTGGTGAGGTCGAACTCGAAGACGGCGTGTGCGCTGTTGCTGTGGTGGCTCATGGCGCGGCTTTCCGGTGGGATGACGGGCGCGACATCTGCATGATCGTGGGAGGCGCCTCCTGGGGGGCCCGCGAAGGGGCTCAGGGCGAGGGCCGAGAGGGGGTCTTTGCGATCACTCGAAGGCGCGCTGGGACGAGACCCCTTCCTTGAGGAGGAGTCTTGCCCTTTTGTATACCTTACGTCCCTTTTTGTGGTCAATTCATGACTTATGTCACGAAAGTCTGGGCGCGGGTGACCGCCTCCGCGCGGCCCGGTCACGCTCGCGCGCACTCACAGGACGGTGGACGGCGCGTCCTCGGCCAGGCGGACGAAGACCGCCACGATGACCTCCTCGCCCTCGCCCGGAAGACGCGATCCGGCCGTCCGGAGGACGCGGGTCATGCCGTCCGGAGGACGCGGGTCACGCCGTCCGAGGTGAGCACATCGGTGATGAATCCGTCCCCCAAGTCAGGCCAGGGGAGGTCTTCCACGTCTGCTCGGGCTCCCAGCCTCCCGGGTCGCTCTCGTGAAAGGAACGGCACGCCCCTTTCACGAGAGGCACGCTGGAGGTTTCCCTGGCCGGTGGGGTGTCAGCCGCTGGCCGGTGGGGTGTCAGCCGCTGGCCGGTGGGGTGTCAGCCGCAGTTGCCCCAGGCCGTACGCTCGCCGAGGGCCCGCGGCGTGCTGCTGACGAAACGGTCGCCGGCTCTCAGTCCGGTGACCACCCCCTGGTAGGCGACGCACCTGCCCTTCGCGTACGCCTTCACGGGGCCGGCGTAGTGCGTGAAGTAGTTGGCGTCCTGCCGCTTGTCGAGACCCCGGCGGGCCAGGCTCACGCCGGTCCAGGTGGGCTCTCCGACGTACTTGGTCTTGATGGTGACGGCGCAGTTCTCCCCGGTCCGCGCGCTGTACAGCAGGTAGACATGGCCGAAGACGATGCCGCGGCCGTCGACCACGGCCCGGGTGCCGTCGTCGACCCTGCCGAAACCGTTGCCGCAGATCCCTTCGGGGGTGTATCCGGTGGCGGCGTCGGCGGGTAACGCGATGAGGGTGGTCGCGGCCAGAGCCACGACGACGCACTGCGCCGGCTTGCTGCGAACCATGGGTTCCTCCCGTTTGCCTCTGATGATCGGCGGGGATCCGCCACGACACAAGCCTTGACAGGGCCGCAAGTCGCTGGGTTCGACCGCGTTGACGCGTTCCGGGAGCTACGGGGTGGTTTCGGTGAGAGCATCGAGACACTGGCCGGCGTGAGGGAGCGGCCATCCGACGTCGCCGTCCATCCGAGTACGAGGGAAGCCCGATGACTCACCCGTTCGAACTGAGCCAGGAGATCGAACTCGACGCCACTCCTGAGCAGGTCTGGGACGCGATCGCGACCGGGCCGGGCGTCGACTCGTGGTTCATGGGACGCACCGAGCTCGGCACGTCCGTCGGCGCTCCCGCAGGTCTCACGATGATGGGCCACACCGAGCGGTCCACGATCACCGCCTACGAGCCGGGCGCACGCCTCGCCACCCGCGGAGAGGAGGCCCCCGACGGGCGGTTCATGGCGCTCGAGTATCTGATCGAGGGACGCGGCGGCGGCACGACCGTGCTGCGGCTCGTGCAGAGCGGCATGCTCGGCGACGACTGGGAGACCGAGTTCGAGGCGATGAAGGCCGGCTGGCCCATCTACCTGGAGACCCTCAAGCAGTACCTCACGTACTTCGCCGGCCGTACCCCGTCGGTCGCCACGGTCGTCCGGCCGGGAGCGGGCGGCCCTGACACCGTCTGGAAGATCGTCACGGAGTCGCTGGGCGTCACGCCCGACGTCGGCGAGGGCGACGGCGTCCGGCTCCCGGACGGCTCCTCCGGGGTCGTCTACTACGCGAACCTGCCCGTCAACCTGGGCGTCCGGACGGACGAGGGTCTGTACCGTTTCATCCACTCCGGTACCGCCCGCGGAGACGCCCTCGTGCTCGGCCACCAGAACTTCGCCGATCACGACGAGCAGGCCGCGTGGGACGCCTGGGCGGCCGAGCGCTTCGGCTGACGCGCCGACCCGATCAGCGGCGACGGTCGGGGCGGCGTCCACCGGGTGGTGGCAGGCAGTGCGGCCGGACCTGCCCACGAGCGCGGCAGGACGCCCGCAGGCAGCCGGCCAGGCGTGCCGGCCACGCGAGGCAGCCTGGGGAAGCCGGCCAGGCGAGGCAGCCTGGGGAGCGGGCACGGGCGGCGGCCTGGGGAAGGCGGCCTGGGGAAGCCGGCCAGGCGAGGCAGCCTGGGGAGCGGGCACGGGCGGCGGCCTGGGGAAGGCGGCCTGGGGAAGCCGGCCAGGCGAGGCAGCCTGGGGAGCGGGCACGGGCGGCGGCTTGCCTAATGTGACGCGCGGGCCTGCAGGAGGTCGGTCAGGAAGTGCAGCAGGGCGGCCGACGTGGTCGCCGAGGTGATGGCCTGCTCCTCGATCAGTTGCCGGACGCCCAGCATCGGCAACCACTCGGCCCGCCCGTCCTCCTGGCCACCGGCCGGCGCGGTGCCGGAGGACGCCTGGTGGGCGACGAAGATCAGGTGGTCGCAGTCGGCGACGTCCTCGGCGGGACGGACCCGCATCAACGGCAGCAGCGGCCCAGGCCGCCAGCCGGTCTGTTCCTCCACGTGACGGGCCGCGGCCGCCTCTGGCTCCTCGCCCTCGCCGATCTCGCCGAGCGGGATCTCCCAACCCCACGTGTCGGTGACGAGATGGTGCCGCCACAGGAGCAGGACGCGCCCGCCATGGAGGACCACCGCTCCAGCGGCGCGAGGCATGCGGACGAAGGGTCGCTCGACATGCCCGCCGTCGGTCAGCGCGACGTCCACGACGCGAAGATCGACCCCGTTGGCCGCGTAGAGCAGCCTTTCCGACCGTCGCATGGGATGCTCCTCACCGATTCGCCGGGACCTGCTCTCCGAGACCACGCACCGAGGCGGACGCCTCCCACTCCGAGCCCACGCGCCGAGGCGGACGCCTCCCAAGACCACGCACCGAGGCGGACGCCTCCCTCTCCGAGAATACGCACAAGGTGCTCGCACCCGCCCGGGAGGGAAGAACGTCGGTGGGAGAGATTAGCCTGGGCTGTGTCGTCCTGCCGCGGGCGACGCCGGGCTTCGGCTCGGCCCCAGGTGATGGATGTCCCAGCGTTCGACCGGGGGGGAAGCGATCGTGGGGTCTTTCGCGGGCGGAGGGCTGCCCCCGGATGACGTCGTCGTCACGGCCCTGCGCGCGGGCGATGAGGCGATGTTCGCGGTGCTGCTGGACACCTGGTCAGGGGGCTTGCTTCGGGTGGCCAGGTCCTATGTGTCCACCGACCACTCGGCGGAGGAGGTCGTCCAGGACACGTGGCTGGCGGTGATCGGCGGGATCGACTGCTTCGAGGGTCGTTCCTCGGTCAAGACGTGGGTGTACCGGATCCTGGTCAACACCGCGAAGAAGCGGGGCGTGCGCGAGAGCCGTACGCTGCCGTGGAGCGCCTTCGAGCAGGACGGCGGGTCCGCGGGCCTGGGCCCCGTGCCACCGGGCGGCTGGAAGGAGGTCCCGGCGGCGTGGCCGACGCCCGAGGGCGAGGCGCTGGCCTCGGAGGTGCGCGAGCTGATCGCCGAGGCCCTGACCAGGCTGCCTCCTCGGCAGCGGATCGTGATCACCCTGCGCGACGTCGAGGGGTGCACCTCCGACGAGGTGTGCGAGATCCTGGAGATCTCGGCGGCCAACCAGCGGGTCCTGCTGCATCGCGCCCGTGCCACGGTGCGCGACCGGCTGGCGGACTATTTCGAGTTCGTGAAGCAGCCAGAATAATTTCGCGTGCTCTTTCCTGCCGTGGAGGAGCCACAATAAGTGAAACGGTTCATCTCCATGCGGTAAGGGGCGGTCACGTCGTGAAGCGGTTCACCTGCGACGAACTGGTGGAAGTCATCACCGCCTACCTTGAGGACGCCCTCGACCGGTCGGCGCGCGACGGCATGCGGGCGCATCTGGCCCGCTGCGAGGGATGCGAGCGCTACGTCGAGCAGTTCCGGGCGACCATCGGCGTGCTCGGCGACCCGCCTCCGGAGAAGCTGCAGGCCGACGTGCGCGACCGGCTCATGTCCTCCTTCCGCGAGCGGCAGCGGTCGTAGGCGAGGCCCCTTCCCCTCGGGTGGCCTCACAGCCGACCGCCACACCGAACTCCGCCGCACCCCGAACCGGGTCGCCTCACAGCCGACCGCCACACCGAACTCCGCCGCACCCCGAACCGGGTCGCCTCACAGCCGACCGCCGCGCCGAACTCCGCCGCACCCGAATCCGTCTGTAACGCTCGCGCGGTTCGCGGGTCTGTAGACCTATGCGCCGTGCGAAGGGGACACGATGACGGGGCTGACCGCCGAGGGCACGCCGCTGCGGGAGGCCTCGGAGGTGGCGGAGTTCGCGCGCCGCTGCTTCCGTCCCGCCGCGGCGGACCGCGTGGGCGTCGAGCTGGAGTTCCTGGTTTTCGACCGTGCGGCGACGGCCGGCCACGTGCCGCTGGCCCGCGTCGAGCGTGCGCTGCCCGCGCTGCCGGGCGGCAGCCGCGTGACGTTCGAGCCGGGCGGCCAGCTCGAGCTGTCCGGCCCGCCCGGCCCGCTGCGTGACGCGATCGCTCTCCTGTCCGCCGACGTAACCGCCGTGCGCGAGGCCCTCCGCGCGGCGGGGCTGGCGCTGGCTGGGGTCGGCCTCGACCCGGTACGGCCGGCCTTCCGCCAGCTGCGCCTGCCCCGCTACGAGGCGATGGCCGAGTTCCTCGGCGTGCCGTACGGGCCGCTGATGATGTGCTCGACCGCGTCGATCCAGGTCAACCTGGACCTGGGCGCGCGGCCGGCGACCCGCTGGGAACGGGCGCACGCGTTCGGGCCCGTGCTGATGGCCGCCTTCGCCAACTCGCCGCTGAGCGGCGGCAGGCCGTGCGGCTGGATGTCGGGCCGCCAGGCCGTATGGGACCACCTCGACCGCACCAGGACCTCGCTCGTGCCCACCTCGGGCGATCCTGCCGCGGACTGGGCCGAGTACCTGCTGGACGCCCGGCTCATGCTGGTGCGGGAGGACGAGGAACGCTATCGCCCGATCCGCGACGGCTCGACGTTCCGCGACTGGCTCGACGCCGACGGCGAGCGGCGGCCCACAGCCGAGGATCTTCTCTATCACGCCACGACGCTCTTCCCCCCGGTGCGCCCCAGGGGCTGGCTCGAGATCCGCTACCTCGACGCCCAGCATCCGGCGACCTGGCCGGTCTGCGTGGCCGTGACCCACGCCCTCGTCACCGACGACCGGGCGGCCGACGCGGCGCTGGCCGCCATGGAGCCGCTCCTGTGCCGGCAGCTGTGGGAGGTGGCGGCGCGGTGCGGGCTGGCCGACCCGCGCCTTCACCGGGCCGCCGAGGCGTGCTTCCGCGCCGCGTTGGAGGCGCTGCCTCGCCTCGGCGTGACGAACGGCCTGGTCGCCGAGGTGGCCGCGTTCGCCGACCGACATGTGACGACCGGCCGCTCCCCCGCGGCCGACCTGATGGCTCCGATGTCGAAAGGGCGCGTTCCGACCTGGCTGAACGACGAGGGATGAGGATGAACGACTTCAAGGAACGTATCGCGGCCGAGCTCATCGCGGTGCGCGACCGCTCGCTCGCCTACACGGAGGCGGACGACGACCTGCTGGTCCGCCAGCACTCGCCGCTGATGTCTCCGCTGGTGTGGGACCTGGCGCACGTGGGCAACTACGAGGAGCTCTGGGTGCTGCGCGAGGCGGCCGGCATCGACCCGCTGCGCCCCGAGATCGACGACATCTACGACGCGTTCAAGACTCCGCGCAAGGACCGCCCGAGCCTGCCCATCCTGGGCCCGGCCGAGGCCCGCCGCTACATCGAGGGCGTGCGCGGGCGCGTGCTCGACGTCCTCGACACGATCGAGCTGGACGGTCCCGACCCGCTGCACCGCGACGGCTTCGTGTTCGGCCTGGTGATCCAGCACGAGCACCAGCACGACGAGACCATGCTCGCCACGCTGCAGCTGTCCGGGCAGGTCGGCCTGGTGCGCGACGGCGACCTGCCGCCGGGCCGGAGCGAGGGCCCCGAAGAGGTGTTCGTGCCCGCCGGCCCCTTCCTCATGGGCACCGGCACCCTGCCCTGGGCGTATGACAACGAACGGCCCGCCCACCGGGTGGACCTGCCCGCGTACTGGATCGACCGGCTCCCCGTCGGCAACCGGGCCTACGCGGCGTTCATCGAGGACGGCGGCTACGACGACGCCCGCTGGTGGTCCGCGGAGGGCCGGCAGTGGAAGCAGCGGAGCGGCGCCTTCGCCCCCCTGTTCTGGGTCAGGGACGGCGACGCCTGGTGGCGCACCCGCTTCGGCCGTACCGAACCCGTCCCGATGGACGAGCCGGTCCAGCACGTGTCCTGGTACGAGGCCGACGCCTACGCGCGCTGGGCGGGCAAGCGGCTGCCCACCGAGGCCGAATGGGAGAAGGCCTGCGGCTGGGACCCGGGGACCGGCACGGCGCGCCGGTACCCGTGGGGCGAGGAGGCCCCGGCCGCTGAGCGGGCCAACCTGGGCCACCGCGCCTCCCACCCCGCCCCGCTGGGCGCCTACCCGGCCGGGGCCAGCGCGTACGGGGCCGAGCAGATGGTGGGAGACGTGTGGGAGTGGACCGGCTCCTGGTTCCAGCCTTACGACGGCTTCCGCAGCTTCCCGTACAAGGAGTACAGCGAGGTGTTCTTCGGCGAGCAGTACCGGGTGCTGCGCGGCGGCTCGTGGGCGGCCGACCCTGCGGCGGTGCGGACCACGTTCAGGAACTGGGACTACCCGATCCGCAGGCAGATCTTCACCGGCTTCCGCTGCGCCCGTTCGGAGCTGGTCTGAGGTGTGCAGGCACGCCGCGTGGCTGGGCGCCGCCCGCCCGCTCACCTGGCTCATCCACGAACCCGAGTACGGCCTGCTCAAGCAGTCGTACGCACCACGGCGCCAGCGCGCAGGCCTGGTCAACGCCGACGGGTACGGCATGGGCTGGTACGCCCCCGGGCGTGCCGAGCCCGTGCGGTACCGCCGTGCCGTGCCCATCTGGACCGACGCCAACCTGCCCGCGCTCGCGCAGGTCGCCCGCTCGACCTGCCTGCTGGCGGCCGTGCGCTCGGCCACCGTGGGCATGCCGATCGAGGAGAGCGCCACGGCGCCGTTCACCGACCGCGGGTGGCTGCTCAGCCACAACGGGCGCGTCATCAGGGACGCGCTGCGCGATCTCGCCGACGATCTGCCCGACCGGGCGGAGAGCGCGTGCGACGCCGCCTGGGTGGCCGCCGCCGTGTTCCTGCGCGGGCGCGCAGGATTCGGCCTGGGCGAGGCCATGGCCGAGGTCGTCGTCCGCGCCGGGGAGAAGGACCCCGTCGCCCGCCTGAACCTGCTCGCCTGCGACGGCGCGTCGATCGCCGCGACCGTCTGGGGCGACACGCTCTTCTACCACCGACTCCACGACGGCGTGCTCGTGGCCAGCGAACCGCTCGACGACCGGCCCGGATGGCAGGCCGTTCCCGAGCGCAGCCTGCTGACGGCCACCCGCGACGACGTATGCGTCCAGCCGTTGTGATCTCACCTCAGGAGGCCCCGTGTTCGTCAGCCTGCCGACCGTGCATGTGATCAACCATCTCGACCGCGACTACCTGCGCCAGTCGCTCGAACACGACGTCAGGACCGGGCTGACGTCGTCGCCCAAGTGGCTGCCGCCCAAGTGGTTCTACGACGCCGCAGGCAGCGAGCTGTTCTCCCGCATCACCCGTCTGCCGGAGTACTACCCGACCCGGCGCGAGCTGGCCATCCTGCGGGCGCGTGCCGCCGAACTGGCTGCGGCTTCCGGTGCGGACACGCTGGTCGAGCTGGGCTCGGGCACCAGCGAGAAGACCGTCCTGCTGCTGGAGGCGCTCGCCGCGGCGGGCACGCTGCGCACCTACACGCCGGTGGACGTCGACGCGGTCACCCTCGAATCGGCCGCACGGCGACTCGCCGAGCGCTTCCCCGGGCTGGCCGTCACGCCGGTGTGCGCCGACTTCGAGCGGCATCTGGCGTTGCTGCCGCGCGCCGGGCGGCGGATGGTGGCCTTCCTCGGCGGCACGATCGGGAACCTCGAGCCGGTCGCCCGCGAGGTGTTCATGAAGGAGCTGCGGGCCACGCTCCGGCCAGGCGACACGTTCCTGCTCGGAGCGGACCTGGTGAAGGACACCGGGCGGCTGGTGGCGGCCTACGACGACGCGGCGGGGGTGACGGCCGCCTTCAACAGGAACGTGCTGCGGGTGATCAACCGGGAGCTCGGCGCGGACTTCGAGCCGGAGGCGTTCGGGCACGTGGCGCTGTACGACGCGCGCCACGACTGGATCGAGATGCGGCTGCGGGCGAACCGGGACATGCGCGTACGGATCGGCGGGCTCGGGCTGGCCGTGGACTTCGCTCAGGGAGAGGAGATGCGCACCGAGATCAGCGCCAAGTTCCGGCCGGAGGGGTTGCGGGAGGAGCTCGCCGCCGCGGGGTTCGAGGTGCGCCGCCGCTACACCGATCCCGCGGGGGACTTCGCGCTGGTCCTGGCCGAGGCGTGAGCGCCGGAGCCGGTTCCTCGCGCATGGAGCGAGCGGAGCGGCACACCGGGCAGGCCGAGCGGCACACCGGGCCGGCGGCACGGGCCGCCGGGGCGTGGCGGGGTGCGCGGAGCGTGGTCCCGCCCGGGTATCTCGACGCGGCCGGCTGCAACGTGCCCAGTGACCGGGTGCTCGACGCGGTCATGGCGCACCTGCGGCTGGAACGGGAGCGCGGCGGCTACGCGGCCGTCCCGGACCTCACCACGCCGAAGGCGGCCCTGGCCGCGCTGGTCGGCGCCGGCCCCGGGGACGTGGCGTTCCTGGAGAGCGGGACGGCGGCGATGGCGGCGCTGCTGGGCGGGTGGCGCCTCGCGCAGGGCAGCCGGGTCGGCCACGCGCGCACCGAGTACGGCGGCACGCTGATGCTGCTGCGCCACCTCGCGGTCCTGCGCGGCTGGAGTCTCGTCGAACTGCCCGTGGACGGCGACGCGCGCCTCGACCTGGACGGCCTGCGAGCCGGTCTGGTGGCGGGCCTGGACCTGGTGGTCGTCTCTCATATCGGCTCCCATCGCGGCGTCGTGCAGCCGGCGAGCGAGATCGGGACGCTGTGCCGCGCGGCGCAGGTCCCGCTCGTGCTGGACGTCTGCCAGTCGCTCGGGCACGTGGAGGTACGCGGCGCGGGCGCGAGCGCGTACGTGGGCACCTCCCGCAAGTGGCTGGCGGGGCCGCGCGGCGTCGGCTTCCTGATCGTGCCCGGCCCCACGACCGCCATGGACGCCGCGGCGCCCACCCTCGGCGGGCACGTCTGGAACGGACCGTCGCCATCGGGCAGTGAGCACACCCTGCCGGTGCCGCTGCCCGGCGCCGCCCGATACGAGAGTTCGGAGGGGGCGATCGCGGCCAGGGTCGGCCTCGGTGTGGCCGTCCTCGAGCACCACGCGCTCGGCCCGTCAGGGGTCCACGAGCACCTGGCCGACCTGGGCCGCACGGCCCGCGACCTGCTCGACGGGGCCGGGGGCTGGCGCGTGGCCGAACCGCTCGACGAGCCGTCCGCCCTGGTCACGCTCACGCCCCCGCCGGGCGACACGGCCGAGAACGCCGCTGCCAGGGCCGCCGCGGCGTCCCTTCTGGTCAGCGTCGTGCCGACCGGCAGGGCGCCGCTGGACCTGCGCGAACCCGTGCTGCGGGTCTCCCCGCCGCCTGGCACTCCCCCGGAGACCCTGCACGCCCTGGCCCGCGTCCTCGCCGGTGAGCGCCGAGAACCGTCTCACGCCGAACAACCCGCGCGCTCACGAATCAGGCCACAGAGATGACCTCGGCGGACCAGCCGCGGCCAACGAAGGGCCGGTGCGGGCGAGCCGAGGAGCCGCCCCGGCCGTCACAGCGTCACGCGGGTCGCCCTGGCCCGTCGAAGGCGAGCCAAACCTCCTCTGAGTCATGTTTGGCGGTGACTCTTGGCGGTACCTCGCATGTAGGGGGAACCATGAAGAAAATCGTCGTCGCCGGGCTCGGGATGGTGGCCGCTCTCGGACTGTTCTCAGGCTCCGCCCGAGGCGGGACGGACCAACGGCACGAGGTGAGCGAGCAGCAGTACCAGATCCTGATCGGTCAGTGCCGGTACGCGGACACGCCGAGCGCCCGGGCCCAGTGCCGCTCACAGGTCAGGAAGCAGTACCGCGTCGGGAAGGCCGACCCCGCACTGGACTGCCGCACCTACTCCGGCGTGACCGTGTGCGGCGAGCTGAGGCTGGGCCCGGCCGAGCGCGCATGTGTCAAGGACTCCGTCTCGAAGGGGCTGACCTTCCGCCGGGCCGAAGTCGAATGCTACGCCTGGAAGAGCTGACGCCGACCGACGTGATCTTCATCCCTGAGCGTCCGGTGGCCGCGGAGCGGTGATGCGACGTGATCACGTTCCGCCGGCGGCCGGAGTCCGGTCTTCCGGCACGTCACCGGCCAGGAGCAGCACGCCCAGCTGTTTCCTCTGCTCAGGCGTCAGCCGTACCGGCCAGACGGCGGGCAGCACGAGGACGTCGCCGTTGGGCATGGCGACGAGGTCAACAGGAAGCGGAGGGGAAGCAATCACAGTGCGCTTACTCTCGCACGTCAGAACGCTTTACGAGAGGCCTTCACATCTTCCGGGAGGTCTTGGCGCTCCAGGAACTTGCGGAGAGCGGTCCACCGCCGATCACCCGTGCCGTCCGCCCCGGCCCGAACGCCGTCGGGACCATCACGCCGGCGCCGTTTCACCGGTGTTCGTAGCGATCCGAAGTTGATCAGTAGGTTTTGCTGCCATACGCACCCCCTCGTCGCCCTCCTGGCCGGCGCGCCGTTCGGCCCGCCCCTCACCGGGACCGCGCACGCGACCCGCCGGGACCTCGGCCGACCACCAGCAGGGGCGCGCAACGAGGCTGTTGGCGGCGGTCCCGCCGCGAAAACGCCGACGGCGACGGGCCTGGGCGGCCGTAGGGTACCGGGATGATCGAGATACCTGAGGGATTCGCGCGTGACACCGTCGACCGTGAAGGAGAGCCGGGCAAGGTCTGGATCGCGTCCCTGGCCGACCTGGCCGAAGGCCTGCTGGCCCGGTGGGGCTGCACACTCGCAGGACCCGTCATGCACGGGCAGGTCGGGGTCGTCCTGCCGGTACGGCGGAGCGACGGCACGCCCGCCGTCGTGAAGATCTCCTTCCCGCATCCAGGCAACGTTCACGAGCCCGCCGCGTTCGCGGCATGGGGCGGGCGCGGCGCCGTGCGGCTGTACGAGCGGGACGACGCGGTCTTCGCCATGCTGCTGGAGCGGGCCGGACGGCGAACCCTGGCCGATCTCGACGACGTCGACGCGGCCGTCACCGCCGCCGGGCGGCTGGCCAGGCGGCTGGCCGTACCGGCACCGCCCGGGCTGCCGCGGTTGAGCGAGCGGGCCGGGGAATGGGAGGAGGAACTGCGCAAGGACGCCGAGCTGCTGGGGCGGCCCCTACCGGCACATGTGCTGGACGCCGCGATCGCGACGGTCCGTGACCTCGGCCGCGACCAGCCCGACACCCTCGTCCACGGCGATCTGCACTACGCGAACGTGCTCCAGGCCGGTCGCGAACCCTGGCTGGCCATCGACGCGAAGGGGTATGTCGGCGACCCCGCCTACGATGCCATCACCTTGCTGCGCGGCCGCTTCGAGGACCTGCTCGCGGCCGATGACCTGCGGGCCGCCGTACTGCGCCGCCTGGACCTCTTCGCCGACGCCGCGGAGGTGGACCGCGAGCGGGCTCGCCGCTGGACGCAGGCCCGCGCCGTGACGGCCGCTCACTGGGGCCGCCTCCACGGTGACCCCGAGTGGGTGGTCATGGCGACCGAGCACCTGGCCGGGCTCCTCACCTGACACGGGCGGCCGCCCCGCACGCCGTCCGGCCGCGTCGGCCCCGCGCACGCCCGAAATCTCCTGTTCGCGGCGGCGTCGCGATCCGAAAACGTGCCGTTCCTCATGCTCCGTGAGATTGGTCCGGGCGTCTCCGTCTCTCAGACGGAGCAACACATGGGCTATCGCTCAAAGGGAGCACACATGGGCCACGGCCACCCCCACCACCACCATGGCCCCGATCAGGGTGGAACCGGTACGGACGTTCCCCCGGCACTCGACCTTTCCGTCCCGGACAGCGAGCTGTCCCCTGCCGACTCCTCCCGCCGCGGATTCCTCCGCCGTACCGGCCTGCTCGGCGCCGGCGCCGCGGCGACGGTCCTGTCGGCCCCGGATCCGGCGCACGCGCGGACATCGAGTGGCGACGGCGGCAGGGACCGCGGCGAGAAGGGCGGGTTCCTGTGGCTCGCCGGCGACCACCACATCCACACCCAGTACAGCTCGGACGGCCAGTACCGGGTCGTGGACCAGGCCAGGCACGCGCAGGCCTATGGGCTGGACTGGATGGTCGTCACCGACCACGGCAGCGCCGCGCACGCGAAGATCGGGGTGGAGAAGGTCAACCCGGACATCGTCGCCGCCCGCGAGCAGCTCAAGGACCTGCTGATCTACCAGGGCCTGGAGTGGAACATCCCGGCCGCCGAGCACGCCACCGTCTTCGTCCACCCCGGGCGCGACGAGGTGGCGGTGCTCAAGGAGTTCGAGAACGCCTACGACGGCTCCGTCAGGGGCGCCGGCGACTCGACGCCGGCCAACGAGGCGCTCGCCGTCGCCGGCATCAGGTTCCTCGGCGAGCAGGTGCGCAAACGCCGCATCGACGGCGCGCTCTTCCTGGCCAACCACCCGGCGCGGCGTGGGATCGACTCGCCGCACGAGGTGCGCGGCTGGCGCGACGCCGACCCCACCGTGGCGATCGGTATGGAGGGCGCCCCCGGCCACCAGGCCGCCGGCCTGCCACGGGCGAGCGCAGGTCGGGCCCGCGGCTACTACGACAACAACCCGTCCGCCGCGTCGTTTCCCGGCTACCCGCTGGAGAGCTACCGCACCTGGGGAGGCTTCGACTGGATGACCGCCACCGTGGGCGGGCTCTGGGACAGCCTCCTCGCCGAGGGCAAGGCGTGGTGGATCAGCGCCAACTCCGACTCGCACGTCAACTACCTGGACACCTCCCAGCGCGGCCCTGGCGGCGCCTTCGACCTCAACGGCAAGCACAACGACCCGGTGTACGGGCCGCTCCTCACCGAGGCCGGCGACTACTGGCCTGGCCAGTACAGCCGCACCCACGTCGGGGCGAACGCGTTCAGCTACCGCGCGGTGATGGACGGGCTGCGGGCCGGCCGGGTCTGGGTCGACCACGGCGGCCTGATCAGCGGGCTCGACGTCCGCGCCAGGCAGGCCGGGGACCGGCGCAGGCGCTCCGGCACCCCGCTGGGCGGCGTCATGCGGGTGAAGCGCGGCACGAGCGTGGAGGTGACCATCGACATCGACCTGGCCACGACGCCGAACTGGTCACAGTTCGTGCCGACGCTGGCCAGGGTCGACGTGATCACCGGCATGGTGACAGGGCCGGTCACCGACCCCGACACCTTCACCGCCCCGACCGCCCGCGTGGCCAAGTCGTTCGAGGTCGGCGGCGCCACCGGGCGCGTCTCCTTCACCTACTCCTTCGGGCCGGTCGGCGAGCCGTTCTACTTCCGGATCCGCGGCACGGACGGCAAGCGCAGCGCGCCCGGTCTGATGGGCGCCGGCGTCGACCCTGCAGGACCGGCGCTGGATGTCGCCGGCGCCGCCGACCCATGGCAGGACCTGTGGTTCTACGCCAACCCGATCTGGGTCCTGCCGAGTTGATCGGGCTCAGCCTCGGGCACGCCACCGACCGGGACGCCGAGCACTGGCTGCGCGAGATCGTGCGGCCGCTCGGTCTCCCCGGCCTGATCGCCTGCACGCACCTGGTGCAGGAGCCGTACCCGCACGTGGCGATCAGCCTGGCCGCCGCCGGACGGTCGCCGACCGGCCTTCCTGCCCCGGCGCCGGAGCTGCGGGACGCGGCCGGGCACGCAGCCGCCGAGCACGCCGCCCGCCGGTCCGGCAGGGCGGTGTTCTTCCCGGGCGTGGAGAGGCTGACCGGCACCCTGACCGTCGGCGAGGTGACCGCGGTGAGTGCCATCCAGCGTGTGACCCTGCTCGGCGGCCCGCCACCCGAGCCGGGCACGGAGCTCGAGACCCGCGACTTCGTTCGCCCGCTCTGGCAGGACGGCCTGCTGACGCTGGTCACGGTGCCGGTGGCAGGGGGGCGTGTGGCCCCCTTCGAGGTGCCGGACCCGACCCCCTGCTGCGCTGATCACTGACGACCGTCTCACGACGGCTCGGAAGAAGCGGAGGGCGGCGCCTGTGCCCCTGCCTTCGGCGGGACGGGCACAGGCGCGGCCGGTCAACGGACCTCGTGCGGGCGACGGCAGGGCACGCGCCTCAGCGGGCCTCGTGCAGGCGGCGGCAGGGCATGCAGTGCCGGGTCAGCGGCCGGATCTTCAGTCGCTCGAACGGGATGGCCTCACCGCAGCCGGCGCACCGGCCGTAGGACCGGTCGGACAGCCGCTCCAGGCACAGGTGGATCTCGGTGATGCTCCGCTCGGTCGCGGCCAGGTCGGCGAGCACCCCTTGCAGGGAGCCGTCACCGTTCTCGACGCTCTCCGCCAGCGCCCTGAGCTCGTCGAGCCTGGACGCGCGCCACATGAGCTGCCCCTGGAGGTCCTCATGGATGGCCTGGACCTGGACGTCGCTGAGCCGGACGTCGTCGTACTGAGTCATATGTGTTCCTTCTACGAGTCGAGTGGGACGGCGCTCACGCCGTCGGCAGGGCCACCAGCGCCGCGAGCGGCGAGAGGCAGAGGCGGGCCAGGCCCCTGACCGTGGCGTGCGCCGGTTCGGGCGCGGAGCTCACCGTGAGGCCGAGCCGGGAGCAGAGTCGCGCGGCCAGCCGCGGCCGGCAGGCTCCGCCGCCGGTGAGCAGCAGGCCACGCTCTCGCGCGCTCGCCCGCTGCTCCGACGGCAGCCTGGCCAGCAGTTCGGCTGTCATCGCCGTGACCCGGTCCTGGACGTGCAGTGGCAGGACGGGCTGCGTCTGTGCGGGTACCTGCAGGGCGACCGCGTCGGCCACCGCGGCGTCGCGGATGACCACGACCTCGATGATGCCCGCGCCGATGTCCAGGAGGAGCTGCGGGCGCGGGTCGGTGACGTCCAGTCCACAGCCGACGGCGGCGGCCAGCGGCTCCTCGACCACCGCCACCGGGCAGCCTGCCGCCCGGTGTACCGCCTCTGCCGCCGCGGCTCGTTCCGCGGGCGAGGCGCTCACCGGGACGCCGAGCAGCACCCTGCGAAGGGGCCGCTCGGCGTCCACCATCACGGGGCGCAGCGCCCTGCGCACCAGGCGGGCGCAGGTCGCGGTGTCCGCCACCATGCCGTGCCTGACCGGCCAGCGGGTCTCGTCCTGCGACGTCACACTGGCGGGCTGGTCGATGATCACGGGGTGGCCGAGGGCCACGGCCCTGATCCGGGCCGTGCCGAGGTCGACGGCGGCATGCCCCTCCAGCCATGAAGCCCGGCCGTTGATGGTCATGCCGCCTTCCCCGTGCGCTCGCAGCCGCTGCACCACTGCTGCTGCGGGTCCCGCAGCAGGCGGGCGAACGGGATGAGGGCGCCGCAGCGGCGGCAGGTGCCGTACGCGCCGCGGTCCATCCGATCGAGGGCGGCCTCGACGGCGGCGACCCGCCGCGCGGCCGGACCCGCGGTCGCGGCGCGGCCGAGCTCGGCGCGGGCCGCGACCAGACGCTCCTCCAGCACCTCGCGCAGCTCGTCGAGCTGGGCGAGGTGGCGGCTGTAGTCCTGCATGAACGTGTGCACTGAAGCCATGACGGCATCGCTCCTGGTATGAGGAATCCAGCGGTCGCCCGCGGCAGGCGGGCAGGCCGAGAAGTCCCCTGTGTCCGGGCGCGCCTCGGCGCCGGGACCGCCTCTCAGGGCAAGGGGAAAGGAGAGATCGTCTAGACCAGGGGCGGGCTGCGCGAGCCCGCGGTGCGATGCCCGGGTTGCTGGGGCCCGATGATGGCGGCTGAGCCTGCCGGCGGCCAGGCGAGATCAGGCGTCTCGGGAGCGGCCTCGCTCCTGTGGCCGGCCGGCCACAGGCGGTGCAGGTGTTCGGGGATCCTGACCGACGGCGGCGGCAGGGTGGACAGCATCGAGACCTCGGAGCCGGGGGTCACCACGTCGGTGGCGGATGACTGCCGGCCGTGAACGTCTCCAGCCCATGTGGGGGTGCAGGCGACCATGGCCAGGGCAAGCAGGAGCAGGCCCACCGCGGCCGTCAAGGCAGCGGAGCCTCGATTGCCCCAGGTCACCATGAGGCCGACCATAGCCCACTTTCACGACAAGGGCACGGGCACGATGCCGGGACCCCGATCAAGGGCGCGCTCCGCGACGCCGTCAGGACCGCCAGGCGGCGCTCGGCCTGGCGGACGCCACGTCCCTCAGGTCCTTGCGGAAGGAGAGGATGCCGCTCCACGGGGTCTGCCGGGCGACCTTTCAGTGTTCGTCGAATCTGACGGACACGGTACCGGCGTAGCCGCCGGGCGCGATGCCGGGGACGGGTCCGGGGAACATCGCCAGGTCGTCGTCGTCCTCCGTCTCGTGGACCCGCTCTCCGGAGCCGAGCAACGCCCTGGTCAGCGCCTCCCGCTCGTCGAGCATCCCGTCCAGAGCCCGGCCGAGGTGCTCGCCGGTGAGCGCGGTGACCGACTCGGTGTCGTGGAGGGCGGTGAGCACCGCCCGGCGCAGCAGTTCCTTGAAGAACGACGCGGTCGCGCCCTCGGTCCTGGCCACGATCGGCTCCAGGTCGGCCTCCAGCCGCATGTCGCGCGCGTACAGGCGGAGCAGCGCGGCCCGGCCGGCCGCGTCGGGCTTGGGGATCCGCACGGCCAGGTCCACCCGTCCTGGGCGGTCGGCCAGGGCCCGCTCCAGCACGTCGGCGCGGTTGGTCGTGAGCACGAACGTGACGTCGGCGTCGGCTCCCACCCCGTCCATCGCGTCGAGCAGCGCGAACAGCAGGGGGTTGCCGTCGTCGGTGTAGGAGCGGTCGCGCGCGACGAGGTCGACGTCCTCCAGGATGACGATCGCCGGTTGCAGCCGCCTGGCCAGGCCCGCCGCCTGGGAGACGTACCTGATCGCCGAGCCGGTCATCACGATCACGGTGCAGTCGCGCATCCGGCCCATCAGGTAGCGGACGGTGTGGGTCTTTCCTGTGCCGGGCGGGCCGTGCAGCAGCAGGCCGCGCTTGAGGTGCTGGCCGTGCTCGCGCAGCCGTACGGCGTGCTCCCCGATGTCGACGATGTGCCGCTCGATCGTCGCCAGCACGCCGTCCGGCAGGATGACCTGGTCGGCGGACAGGTCAGGCCGGGGCAGGAACGACACCAGGTCGTTGCCGCGGTGCTCGCTCCACTCGAACGACAGGACCTGCCCCCGGTAGACGTCGTGCTCGCGCATGCGCCGCTCGATCTCGTCGCGGGTGCGCGTGGCGGTCGACCGGTCCGTGGCCAGCACCACGACGGTGCACTGCGGGGACATGTGCTCCTGCGGGCCCCGCAGCCCGATCACCACCGGCGCGCCTTCGGGCGAGCGGGCGAGGATCAGGCCGAGCGAGATGACCTCGGTGCTCTCGTCGGGCCCCACCGCCGCCGTGGCGTAGTCGACCGCGCCTGGCTCGAAGCGCTCCCAGCCGCGCGCCGCGCTGGCCAGCATGTTGACGAAGTCCTCGTGCTCGCGGCCCTGCCCTGCGATGCCGAACCACTCGGCCTCCGGGCCGTGCGCCTCCAGGTAGGCGTCCACGCCGCGCTGGAGGTTGACGTGTTCCCATGCGGGAAAACCCGCGACCACGTTGACGATGTTCTTGAGCTCGCACCCGAGGTGGCCGGTGACCCGTGCCACCAGTTCGGGTGTCTCCCTCGCCTGGTCAATCTCACGATGCGCGTCCTTCAAGAGCCCTTCGAGAGCCCGCGCCAGCCCCCTGGCGTCGCTGAGATCCATGGACCTCACAGTGGCAGAACTCATGCGGACATTCCTGCTGATTAGTCTGCACCGCTCGGCCATGCGGGACCGGTACGGCCGACGGCCGGGTCGCGCGGGTGCCGCTCGCCTGCGAGGAGGCGGTCAAGGCGGCGGTCGTGGAGAGACCACGGCCGCCGCCCGCCGTCTCACGGCCGGATCTCGTAGACCACGTTGAACGGAGTCTGGGCGGCCCGCCGGAACCGGGTGAAGCCCGCGCCCGTGATCACCTCGCGGATCGCCGCCTCACCGGCCTGCGCGCCCAGCGCGTGGCCGCCCGGCTGGGACAGGCCGTTGGGAACGCAGAGGAACGTGGAGGCGCTGTAGTACAGCCGCCCCAACGGGGTGAAGTTCTCCTCGACCTTGTCGGAGGCGAACGGCTCCACCAGCAGCCACGTGCCGTCAGGGGCCAGCGCTTCCCGCACCCGCCGGGCGGCCCCGAGCGGGTCGCCCAGATCGTGCAGGCAGTCGAACATCGTCACCAGGTCATAGTCCGTGCCTGTGAAGGTCTGCGCGGTGGACACCTCGAAGCTGACCCGGTCGGTGAGCCCGGCCTCCGCGGCCCGCTTGCGTGCCAGCGTGATCGAGTCGCCGTGGTAGTCGGAGCCCAGGACCGTGGTACGCGGATACGCCTCGGCCAGGAGCGTCGACGAGGAGCCGAGACCACAGCCCACATCGGCGACCCGAGCCCCTCTGGTGAGCTTGGCCTCGACCCCGTCCAGCGCCGGGATCCAGCTCGGGATCAGCTCGGCCGCGTAGCCGGGCCGGAAGAACGCGTCGCACCCGACGAACACGTCCTCGTCGTGCTCGTGCCAGCCGACACCGGCGCCGGTACGGAACGCCTCGGTGATGCGCGGTTCGGCGCGCAGCATGCCCAGGGCGATGAGGAACGCCGCCGGCACGTTGGGGCCGTTGGGATCGGCCAGGCAGAACGCCTGCTCCTCGGTCAGCGCGAACCGGCCGGTCTCCGGATCGTAGGTGACGTACCCGCCGGCGGCCTGTCCGCGCAGCCACTCGGTGAGGTAGCGCGGGTGGCACCCGGTGCGCTCGGCGAACTGCCCGGGCGTCGCGGGACCCTTCGCCAGCGCGCGGTAGAGGCCGAGCCGGTGGCCGATCACGACCGAGCCCGCGGCGTCCGTCGCCGCCAGGTCGCTCACGAACCGGCCCAGGAACTCGTTCACCTTCTCGTGGTCCATCACTGGTCTCCTTCCTGCGGGACCGGCTCGTGCCGGTCACAACAGAAAGGGTCGGCGCGCCGCCTTTCACGGCCCTCTCACGGGCTATCGTCGTCCTAACAGGCTGAGTTCTTCCTCGTCAGGGGCATGCTGGACACGGGGGGTGCCATGACAGTCGGGCGCCTGCCGCCGTCGGTCAGGGTGGAGGTGCTCGGACCGCTGCGGCTGCTTGTCGACGGCGTGGCCGTGGACGTGGCAGGTCCGAAGCGGCGTGCGGTGCTGGCGCTGCTCGCGCTCGCCGAGGGCCGGACCGTGACGGTCGATCACCTCGTGGACGCGCTGTGGCCGTCGGAGGTGCCCGAATCGGGGCGTCAGGCCCTGCACAACCACGTGTCCCGGCTGCGCGGGCACCTCGGACCCGCGGCGGCCAGGCTCGAGACGCGGCAGGACGGCTATCGGCTCGCGCTCGAGCGCGACGAGCTGGACGTGGCACAGGCGCGGGCGTCGCTCGCGGAGGCGCGTGCGACGGCGTCGCGGGACCCGGCCGGCGCGTTCTCTCTGCTGCGCGAGGCGCACGGGCTGTGGCGAGGGCCGGTTCTCGCCGACCTCACCGACATCGTGCCCATCGCCACCGCGGTCGAGGAGTACGCGCAACTGCGCCGCGAGATGACCGACGCGCTGATCGCCGGCGCCGTCGCCGCAGGGCGGGCGGAGGAGATCCTGGGCCTGGCCGCCGCGTCATCAGCCGCCGACCCCCTGCGGGAGCCCGCGGTGCTCCTGCTCATGCGGGCGCTGGCGGCGACCGGGCAGGCGCCGGAGGCGCTGCGCATCGGGCGCGAGTACCGCCGCAGGCTGGTCGACGAGACCGGCCTGGACCCATCAGCCGCCCTGGGCGAGCTCGAACGCGACATCGTCGGGGGCGCCGCAGGCCCGGCGGCCGGCCGGCCCGAGGTGCCTGCCCGGCCGACCACGCGGCTGATCGGCCGCGAGTCGCAGGTCTCCGCCCTGCACGGGCTGCTGGCGGCCGAGCGCCTGGTCACGCTCGTCGGGCCCGGCGGCGTCGGCAAGACCAGGGTCGCCCTGGAGGTCGCGCGGCAGAAAGGCACGGCGACGGTACTGCTGGCCGCACCGGTCACCGATCCCGCCGCCATCCCGCACGCGCTGGCGGCGGCCCTGAACCTGAAGGTCGACCACGGCGACGTTCTGTCCGCCTGCGTCGCCCTGCTGGCCGACCACCCCGGCCTGTTGGTGATCGACAACTGCGAGCACCTGCTCGACGGTTTCCGGGACACGGTCGACGTGATCCTCTCCTCGTGTCCTGGCATCTCCATGCTGGCGACCAGCCGCGAACCTCTCGGCCTGGCGGCCGAACACGTCTCACGGCTGGCGCCGCTGCCGCTGCCGCACCCCGATCAGGACCCCTCCCTGGCACCGTCCGTGGCGCTCTTCCTGGACCGCGCCCGCCGGGTGCGCCCCGGTCCCCCACCGACGCCGGAGGCCCTGCGTACGGTCGCCGACATCGTGAAGCGCCTCGACGGGATGCCGCTGGCCATCGAGCTCGCCGCCGGCCGGCTGTCCACGTTCTCCCTCGCCGATCTGCGCGGACGCCTGGACCGCTCGCTCGACCTGCTCGGCGGCGGCACGCCGAGCGTGGACGCCCGGCACCGGACGCTGCGCGCGACCATCGAATGGTCGTACCGGCTCCTCACGGAGGACGAGCGACGCCTGTTCCGGCAGCTGTCGGTGTTCGCCGACGGCGTCGACCTCGACACCGCCGAGCGGCTCGCCGACGGCCTCGGCCTGGCGAGTGATCCAGGAAGCGCCCTGGCCCGGCTCGTCGACGCCTCCATGATCGAGGCCTCCTTCGAGGGGGCCACCCGGTACCGCATGCTGGAGACGCTGAGAGCGTTCGGGCTGGACCGGCTCACGGCGACCGGCGAGGACAGGACCGCGGCCGAGCGCATGCTGCGCTGGGCCGTCGAGCTCAGCACCTGGATCGGCGACGCCATGACCACCGAGCGGGAGCCCGAGGCCGACGCCGTCCTGCGCCGCGAGCTGCCGAACCTGCGCGCCGCGTGGCGGCTGGCCCGCAACCAGGGGGCGCTGGACGACGCCGCGGCGATGGTCGTCGCGCTGTACAACGCGGTCGCCTACCGGGACCTCATCGAGATCCGCGACTGGGCGGAGGAACTGGCCGACGACCCGGCACTCGACGCCTGCCCGCACGCGAGCGCCGTGCTCGGAACCGCGGCGGAAGCCGCCTACCACCGCGGCGACTTCCACAAGGCCGACCGGCTGGCCCGTACCGGGCTGGAGAAGGCGACCGGTGACGCCGGGTCGTGGCACTGCCTGTCGGCGCTGTCGGTGACCGATCTGGCGCGTGGCGCCTACGACGACGTGGTCGAGCATTCCCTCGCCGCGGCCGTTCTCGCCGGGCCGCAGCGGGAGAATCTCGGCATCGCCGCCCTGGCGAGGGCCTACGCGGGCGATCTGGACGCGGCGCGAAGGCTGAACGACCGGGGAAGGACCGGGGCGGTGTCACCTTCGATGATCTCGTTCTGTGCCTACGTCGCCGGGGAGATCGAGAGCCGCGCCGACAACGGCGAGCCGGCTGAACGGCATTACGTGCGTGCCATCGACCTGGCCCGCACCTCGGGCGCGACCTTTCTCGTCGGCGTCGCGACCGTGGGGCTGCTGTCGGTGCGCGCCGGCGCCGGCCGCGTCCATGAGGCGCTGGGCGGATATCGCGACGTCGTCGAGTACTTCGCCCGCAGCGGCAACTGGACTCACCTGTGGGTCACCCTGCGTAACCTCGCCGATCTGCTGCGCGCGCTCGGCGACGACGAGCCGGCGGCGCTGATCGACGCCGCGGCCGCCCAGGCTCCCGACGCGCCCGCCGTCGACGGCCGCCGCTCCGGCACTCCCGCGGCTCCGGCGGCGCCGGTCCCGGGACGCGTCGCCGTCCTCGAGGTGGCCAGGCAGGCGATCACGCGGAACCTCACCAGGCCGTGACAGGCGGTGAGGGCCGCTCGGCGGCCCCCGGACGCCGCGGCCGCTCGACGAACGACTCGTCGCCGACCCATGCCGTGAAACGGTCGACGCCCATCCCGGCGATGAGCTCGCGCGTCTGCGTCTCCTGCGCCGCCAGGGCGAGGACCTTGCGGGCCGCCGTCTCCGCGTCCAAGGCGAGGTCGACCGCCAGCCGGTGAGCGGGTGTCACGATCGGGTGTCCCGGAGGGAAGATGCCCAGGCTCTCGTGGAGCGCGCTCCAGCGCGACGCCCGCCGTTCCTCGAATGTGGCGTACAGCAGCCGCGCCCCTGGCGGCGCGGCGCGGTCGAACGCCGCGGTGGTCCAGGCCGAGACCGCCTGATGGTCCGGGTGACCGGTGATGCCGTCCGGGCCGAAGGTGAGCACGGTGTCAGGCCGTACCCGATCGATGGCCTCGCACAGCCTCGCCACCGCGTCGGACACGCGGACCTCCGCGCAGCGCCCGTCCCGGTAGTCGAGCCAGTGATGCTCGTGGACTCCGAGGATCTCCAGGCAGCGCGCCAGCTCGCCGGTGCGTGCCGTGGCCAGCCGCTGCGGCGGACACTCCGCCGGGTGGGCCGTGCCGCACTCGCCGCGGGTGGCGGTCACGCACACCACCCGCGATCCACGGTCGCGAGCCAGCGCCATCAAACCGCCGGACAGGTAGGCCTCGTCGTCCGGATGGGCCCAGATCCCCAGGATGGAGCCCAGCCCGGCGACACCGGACGTGGATGTGATCATTGGCGTACCTCCCTGACAAGGGTCCCGTGTACGGCCAGCCCCGCGCCGCAGCAGGCGACGGCGATCATCCACAGCCGGCCGGCCCCTGCGGCGTCGACCACGAGGCCACCGAACGACGCGCCCGCCGCCGATCCGAGGTGGATCGCGGAGCTGTTCAGGGCGAGCAGCAACGGCGCAGGCCCCGCCCTCAGGCCGATCAGGCGGTGCTGCTGCGCGGGAACGAACCCCCAGGCCGCGATCCCCCACCCGACCATGACCGCCAGCGACCCGGCCACCGTCGTCGCGATGTGGGGCAGCGCCGCGAAGCCGGCGGCCAGCCCGGCCACCGCAGGGACCACCACACGGCGAGGACCGCTCCGGTCGGCCACGGTCCCGCCCCACCAGGTCCCCACCATGCCCCCGATTCCGAACGCCCCGATGAAGAGCCCGAGCCCGAGCGGCCCGGCCGCGGCGGCCAGCAGCGACGGAAGGTAGGTGTACATGCTGTACGAGGCGGTCATCACCAGGACGGTCACGCCGAGTGCCGCGGCGACGGCAGGGCAACGCATCGGGCGCAGCCGTTCCCGCACCGTCGCGCGCAGCGGCGGGCCCGAGCCTGCGCGGGTGAGCAGCAGGCCGATGACGGTGGCCGCCGCGAGCGCGGCGACCAGCGCGAACGCCGCGCGCCACGAGAGCCTCGACGCCAGCAGCACGCCCAGCGGAGCACCCAGCGTCAGGGCCGCTGACGCGCCGCCCACGATCACGCCCAGCGCGCGACCGCGGTGGCTCTCCGGCACGGCGGCGACGGCCGCGGCCCCGGCGGCCGGCACGTAGACCGACGCGGCGAGCGCTCCCAGCACCCGGGCGGCCAGCAGCGCCGGAAGCGTCGGCGCCACCGCCGACAGCACGCTGAACGTCCCGAACAGCACCGCTGAGCCGAGCAGCACGTGTCGCAGCGGCCGCGCCCCCAGGAGGGCGCTGAGCAGCACCGCGCCCGTCGCATACGTCAGCGCGAACGCCGTCACCGTCAGCCCCGCGGTGCCGGCGGTGACGCCGAGGTCGTGCGCGATCCCGTTGAGTATCCCGGCCACGACGAACATGTCGGTGCCGATCGCGAACGCGCCGATCGCCAGTGCCGCGACGGAAGGCCACCCGCGCCGGCCCCGGTCCCGCACGCGGACCGTCCGGTCCAGCACCGCGGTGCCGGCCATGTCGTCGTCCATCACGCTCTCCCTCCGTGGCAGTCCGATCCTCGGCGCACGGCCTCGCAGCCCACTAACGCGGCGCTGTCACGCTTTTGAGTAGAGGGGTACTCATTGCCCGGACGGACAGACTGGGTCATGATCACGGCATGCGAGCGGGGCGTGGTGGGTGGCGGGTGCGGGCGGTGGCCTTCGCCCTGGTGCTGGCCGGCGGCTGTTCCAGCGCGGAGTTGCCGCAGACGGGGCCGCAGGCGGGAGCGCAGGGTGACGGCCCGGGGCAGGTGGTCGAGACGACGGCGTCCGGGTCGGGGCCGGGGTCGGGGTCGGGAAGCGGCGACGATGACGTGGTCACGCCCGAGTCAGGTGGACGGCGTTACACGCTGAACTCCGGCCCGACGCTCGACAGCGACTTCAGCGCACCTCACGGCCAGAACGACGACGGCGCGCTGTGCCTGTCCGTCTCCGGTGGCGGGCAGGGGGAGGTCAAGGTGACGCGCGTGAGCTTCCAGCCCGCGGCATCCGGTGTCTTCGACTTCGTCGAGTGGGACTGCGCGACCGCCCCTGCGGCCTTCCCCTGCGAGGGGTCGGTGCTGGCGGGCGGGAAGGCGTGCGCGTTCAGGATCTCGGGCCAGGGCGGCGTCATGGTCCGCGCACGCGTGGTACTCCATCTGGAGCAGCGGTGCACTGGCAGGGACTCCCCCGCCTGCAGCCGGCTTCCCGGATCCGTGACGCCCTCGGCCGACCGCCCCGTCACCGTCGCCTGGCCGTCCACGTTCGGCGTGCGCTACTGCCCGCCGACCTTCGGGCCTGGGCACGTCACGGAGAAGGAGTGTGAGGGCCCACCGCGGATCGGCAATCCCGACGAGTCGCCCACGGCCCAGCCGCCCACGGACGAGGCCACCCCATCCCCCACGGACGAGCCGACCGTGGAGCCGACCGCCGAGCCGACCGCCGACCCGACGGTGGAGGAGTGAGATGGCGGTGAAGCCCGCGCCCTCCGATCCAGGCCCCCGCTCTCCTGACAGCGGGAACGGCGCCCGGCACGGCACCGGAAGCGACGCCCTCACCGACCCCGAGCCCGACACCGGAAGCGACCCCGAGCCCGACACCGGGCGCAACACCGGGAGCGACACCGAACCCGGCACCGGGCGCGGCGCCGAACCTCCGGCCGTGCCCGGCGAGCAGGAGCCGAGCCCGCTGGAGCGCAGGATCACCACGTTCGCCCAGGTCGTCGGCCTGGGCGCGGTCCCGCCCAGCATCGCGGTCGGCCTGCTCTTCTACTTCGGCTACGTCGCGAGCCGCCGCCGCTTCGTCCAGTTCGGCATCGACCTGGACATGCTGGACCTGTCCACCCAGGCCGTCCTGCTGTACGGGTCCGAGGCGCTGTGGCTTCCGCTGGTGGCCCTGTTCCTTGCGACGCTGCTGGGCATCTGGGGCCATGTCGAGCTTGGCCGGCTGATCCGGCGCAGCCGTACCGACCCTGGCACGAAGGGCACCGCGCTGACCTGGAGCGGGGCCGTGCTCCTCGTGGCCGGGCTGCTCGTCCTGGGACGCGGCGTCGCGGGCCTGGTCGTCGTCGAGCTCGCCTACGACGAGGCACCGGGCACGACACCGCTCGCGCTCGCCGTGGGCGTGCTGGTGACCGCGTACGGAAGGTGGCTGATCACCTGGCGCCGCACGAACAGGCCACGCGTCGCCGAACGGGCGGCCGCGGTGGCCGTCCTGTCGGTCGCCGTCGCCGCCCTGTTCTGGGCGAGCGGCAGCTACGCGGCGACGTACGGCAGGAGCCGAGCCGCCGACACCGTCAACGACCTGCCGTACAGGGCCGAGATCATCCTGGACACCACCGAACGCCTCTACCTCGACCAGGGCTTCCCCGGGGTGACAGAGACCATCCTGCCGGCCAGGAAGGGCGACAAGTTCGCCTACCGTTACCGAGGGCTACGCCTGCTCACCGAGTCGGCCGGCCGCCTCTACCTCATCCCGGCGGCCTGGCCGAGGGGCGCGGGCTGGCCGCGTGTCTGGCGGGGCGGTGGCACCCTCGTCGTTCCCAACAACGACACCGTCCGCCTGCGCCTGCTTCCCTTCGCCGGCCCCTAGACCGACCGTGCGATGCCGCCCTTGCGGTCCGCCGGGCCTTCGGAGCGTCCTCCGGCGGCACCGGTTCGCGCCCGGTTCCGGGGCGTAGGTCTGGGCCGCCGGGGCCGTGGACCGGGACGTCCGAAGGAGGGCCCGGTCGTCACGCGACCACGAAGGGGCCCGGTTCCGAGCGGTGCCGGGCGAGGACCAGGCCGACGGCGACGGATTGGGCGGGAGGCCGGGCCACGAACAGGCTCCTGTTCCGATCCTGGCGGGCCACCCGGATGGCGCGGCGCGGCGGTACGGCGGCCACAGCGCGGTCATGGGGCCGGGTGAACAGCCATGTCAGCAGCAGTCCGGCCAGGGCCAGGACCGCGTCGATCAGCAGGATGAGCGTGAGCATCTTCATCTCCTTCGCGGACGCCGCGGTGAGCGGTCCCGGGCCGTCCGCGACTTCAGCAGGGCCGAGGCCGGTACCGCGGCCGCCGGGCAGGTGCCGAGGAACGTGTCCCCGGCCGTCGGGCGCGTGGTGGCGGGAGTCGCCTCGCCACCACGCGCACGCCGCGACCGTCATGGGGAGAGCGCGGAAAGGTCGGGGACGTCGAGCCTGGCGGTGTCGGCGGCCTGGTCGTCCAGCTGCCGTTCGGCGGCGTGCTGGGCCGCGACGTGGAGCCGGTGGTGCTCCGTCTCGCGCCACACGTCCTCGGCGTCCCAGCCGAGCAGGGGCGCCATGAGCGCGGCCACCTCGGGGGCGGCGGCCAGCCCCCTGTCCTTCTCCTCGGTCGCGATGCGGGTACGGCGGCCCAGGACGTCGTCGAGGTGCCTGGCGCCCTCGTGCGAGACGGCGTAGACCACCTCGACCTTGAGACAGTCCCTGGTCCCCGGCACGCGCTCGCCGAGCGCCGGGTCGGCGGCGACCATCTCGAGCAGTTCCTCGGTGAGCGAGCCGTACCTGCGCAGCAGCCGCTCGGTCGCGGCCAGGCCGACGCCGTAGCGGTGGGCCAGGTGCCGCCGGCCGTTCCACATCGTCTCGAACCCCACGGCGCCGAGGATCGGCAGCCGGTCGGTGACGGAGGCCGGCACGGCGCCGTCGAGCTCCCGCACCGCCATGTCGATGGCGTCCTTGGCCATGACCCGGTACGTGGTGTACTTGCCGCCGGCGACGGTCACCAGTCCAGGCGCGGGGCGGGCGACGGCGTGCTCGCGTGACAGGGCGGCGGTGTTGGCGGCGTCCTTGGCGGGCAGGGGGCGCAGTCCCGCGTACACGCCTTCGATGTCGTCGCGGCTCAGCGGTGTGGACAGTACCGCGTTGACCTGGTCGAGCAGGTAGTCGATGTCGGCGCCGCTGGCGGCGGGGTTCGCCTTGTCCAGGCGCCACGCGGTGTCGGTGGTGCCGATGATCCAGTGGCGTCCCCAGGGGATGACGAACAGCACGCTCTTCTCGGTGGGCATGATCAGTCCGGTGTCGAGGCGGATGCGCTCGCGCCGGACGAGGATGTGGACGCCCTTGGACGCCTGCACGGTGGGCCGGTCGCCCGCGCCGGCCATCTGGCGCGTCTCGTCCGTCCAGACGCCGGTCGCGTTGACCACCTGGCGGGCACGGACGAGGATCTCGTCGCCGCTCTCCAGGTCGCGCACGCGCGCCCCGGTCACGCGGGCGCCGTCGCGGAGCAGGTCGGTGACGCGCGCCCTGGTCGTGACGGCCGCGCCGTACTGCGCGGCGGTGCGCGCGAGCATCATGGCGAAGCGCGCGTCGTCCACCTTCGCGTCGAAGTACTGCACGGCGCCGACCAGGGACTCCGGGCGCAGGGCCGGGGCGACGGCGAGCGCCTTCCTCCGGCTCATGTGGCGGTGGCGGGGCATGGTGCGGGCGCCACCGAGGACGTCGTACAGGGCCAGACCCGCGCCGACGTACAGCCGCTCGGCGACCCTGTGCCGCAACGGGAACATGAACGGCACCGGTCGCACCAGGTGGGGGGCGAGCCGGGTCAGCAGCAGGCCGCGCTCCTTGAGCGCCTCCCTTACCAGCCGGAAGTCCAGCTGCTGGAGGTATCGCAGGCCGCCGTGGACCAGCCTGCTCGACCGGCTGGAGGTGCCGGCCGCCCAGTCGTCGGCCTCCACCAGCGCGACCGTGAGGCCGCGGGAGACCGCGTCGAGCGCCGCTCCGGCCCCGACCACCCCGCCGCCGATGACCAGCACGTCGAACTCGGTCTCGCGCATTCTTCGCAGCGTGGTGGCGCGGTGGGCCGGGCCAAGCGGTACAGACGTCATTGCAGAACTCCTTGCGTCGATCAGAGGTGAGGATCCGCGGGGCCCGCGGCCCCGCGGATCCGCGAGTCAGTCCAGCTCGACCCAGTCGAGGGTGCGGGAGACGGCCTTCTTCCAGCTGGAGTAGCCGCGGGATCGCTGCGCGTCCGACCACTCGGGGTACCAGCGCCGCGCCTCGTTCCAGTTGCGCTTGAGCTCGTCGGTCGACTGCCAGAAGCCGACTGCCAGACCCGCGGCGTACGCGGCGCCGAGTGCGGTCGTCTCGGACACGACCGGCTTGGACACCGGGACGCCGAGGATGTCGGCCTGCATCTGCATGCACAGGCTGTTGGCGGTGACGCCGCCGTCCACTCTCAGGACGTCGAGGGCGACGCCGGAGTCCTGCCGCATCGCCTCGACGACGTCGCGGCTCTGGTAGCAGATCGACTCGAGGGTGGCGCGGGCCACGTGGCCGTTGTTGTTGTAGCGGGACAGGCCGACGATGGCTCCGCGGGCGTCGGAGCGCCAGTACGGGGCGAACAGGCCGGAGAAGGCGGGCACGAAGTACACGCCGCCGTTGTCGTCGACCTGCGCCGCGAGGGCCTCGCTCTGCTCGGCGCCGGAGATGATGCCGAGCTGGTCGCGCAGCCACTGCACCGCCGAGCCTGTGACGGCGATCGAGCCTTCCAGCGCGTACACCGGCTTCTCGTTCCCGAACTGGTAGCAGACGGTGGTCAGCAGGCCGTGCTTCGACCTGACCAGCTCGTGGCCGGTGTTGAGCAGCAGGAAGTTGCCGGTGCCGTAGGTGTTCTTGGCCTCGCCGGGCGAGAAGCAGACCTGGCCGACGGTGGCCGCCTGCTGGTCGCCCAGGTCGCCGGAGAGCGGGACCTCGCCGCCGAGCGGCCCGCCGGCCCTGGTCACGCCGTACAGCTCGGGGTGGGACGAGGGCCGGATCGCGGGCAGCATCCGGCGGGGGATGCCGAAGAACGACAGCAGCTCGTCGTCCCAGTCCAGCGTCTCGAGATCCATGAGCATGGTGCGGCTGGCGTTGGTCGGGTCCGTGACGTGCACTCCCCCGTCGGGACCGCCGGTGAGCTGCCACAGCAGCCACGTGTCGGTGTTGCCGAAGAGGGCGTCTCCGGCCTCGGCCGCCGCGCGCACCCCGTCGACGTTCTCGAGGATCCACTGGATCTTGCCGCCGGAGAAGTAGGTCGCGGGGGGCAGGCCCGCCTTGCGGCGGATGACGTCGCCCCTGCCGTCCTGGTCCAGTGCGGACGCGATCCGGTCGGTCCTGGTGTCCTGCCAGACGATGGCGTTGTAGTACGGCCGGCCCGTGACCCTGTTCCACACCACGGTGGTCTCGCGCTGGTTGGTGATGCCCAGCGCGGCCAGGTCGGAGGCGACGAGGTTCGCCTTGTTCATGGCGGTCTCGATCACCGCCCTGGTGCGCTCCCAGATCTCGGTCGGGTTGTGCTCGACCCATCCGGCCTGCGGAAGGATCTGCTGGTGCTCCAGCTGGTGCCGGGCGATCTCGTTCCCGTCGTGATCGAAGATCATGAAGCGGGTGCTCGTCGTACCCTGGTCGACGGCTCCGACGAAGTCGGCCATGACGATCGTGCCTCCTTGAGCGGGTTGGGGGGAATTTTCAGACGGCTTCGTAGGCGGCGGCCTTCGCCGGTGCCTGGACGGGCTCGGGCTCCTCCAGCGGCGGCAGGAAGCGGCTCACGACGACCTGGTAGAGCCCGGCGCCGATCAGCCCGCCGATGACGGGGGCCACGATCGGCACCCAGAAGTAGAGCGCGCCGTACTGGTCGTGGAAGGCCGTTTCGTAGCCGGTGAGGAACGAGGCCAGGCGGGGGCCGAAGTCGCGGGCGGGGTTGATGGCGTAGCCAGCGTTCGTGCCCCAGGCCATGCCGATCGCGACGACGAGCAGGCCGACGACGAAGGGCGCGAGGTTCGCGGCGGGTGAGGAGTTGCGCAGGTCGGTGATGGCGAGGATGAGGAACAGCAGGATGGCCGTGCCGATGATCTGGTCGCGGAAGGCGCCCCAGGTGTGGATGGGCAGCGTCCCGTTGCCGGGCAGCGTCGAGAAGACGCCCTGGGTCTTGATGGTGAAGCCGGGGTCGACCTTCGCCAGCACCTCGGCGTAGTTGAACCGGACGATCAGGGCGGCCACGAAGGCGCCCGCGGTCTGCGCCAGCGAGTAGGGCAGGACCTTGCGCCACGAGAAGCCCTTGAAGACCGCCAGGGCGACCGTGACGGCCGGGTTGAGATGCGCGCCGCTGACGCGGGCCGCGACGTAGACGCCGAGCGTGACGCCCAGGCCCCACGCCCACGCGATGCTGTCGTGGTCTCCAATGCCCGCGGCGGCGACCTGGGCCACCACGCCCACCCCGAAGAGGATCAGGATCAGGGTGCCCGCGAACTCGGCCGCCAGCTCGCCGAGCAGCCCGTGGGCCTTGAGTCGTTCCGCCATGTCTTTCTCCTTCAGTGCCGTGCTCCCGTCCGTCCCTGGCCGGAAGCAGACCGTCGCCATGAGGACGTTCTCCCAGGTGGTGTGACCGGCCTCACGGTTGCCGAGGACGCTAGGTGAGAGAAATGGACGGGTCAACGGCAGGGTGCCGACATTGTCGAACACTGGCCAGCGATGACACTCCGAGTTAGAGTCCGGGAACTATGAGCCAGCCCACGGAAGTCCGGCTTTGTAGGCGAATGCGAAGATTGTCCCCTCGTGTGCGCCGACATTGTCGAACGCATGCCGACAGCATTACGATTGAGCACATGCCAGGTCCAGTTCAGTCCATCGAGCGGGCGGCGGCCATCCTGCGTCTCATCGCGCGCAGTTCGGGCCGGCTCGGCGTCGGCGAGATCGCCACCGCGCTGGGTCTGGCCAGGGGCACCACGCACGGCCTGCTGCGCACCCTGCACGGGGTCGGGTTCGTGGAGCAGGACGAGGCGTCGGGCAAGTACCAGCTCGGAGCGGCCCTGCTGCACCTGGGCACCAGCTACCTCGACGTGAACGAGCTGCGATCGCGCGCCATCAACTGGGCCGACGCGCTGGCCGCCAGGAGCGGGGAGGCCGTCCGCATCGGCACGCTCCTCGACGGCCAGATCCTCATCGTGCACCACGTCTTCCGGCCCGACGACACGCTCCAGACGCTCGACGTCGGCGCGCTGCTGCCGCTGCATTGCACGGCGCTCGGCAAGGTCCTGCTGGCCTACGACGTCAGCGCCGCAGGAGGCCTCGGCGACGGGCCGCTGGAGGCGTTCACCCGGCGGACGATCGTCCTGCCCAAGGCGCTGGCCCGCACCGTCGCGGCGGTCCGCGAGGTGGGCTGGGCGGTCGAGGTCGAGGAGATGACGATCGGAGAGGCCGGCATCGCCGCGCCCATCCGCGGTCACGGAGGGCTCGTCGTCGGCGCCATCGGGATCTCCGGGCCCGTCGAACGCGTCTGCGACACCAAGGGTCAGCCGAACGCCTCCCTCGTGACGTTCGTGCGCGACGCCGCGCGCGCGGTCTCCAGGGACCTCGGCGCATCCCGCTGGTAAGCAAGATCATTCATATATGCCGAGGTAGGATGCCATGGTCATGCGCTATGTGTTGTCCATCGATCAGGGCACGACATCGACGCGGTGCATCGTTTTCGACCAACGAGGACGCCTGGTGTCGGTGGCGCAGCGTGAACATCGTCAGTACTTCCCTCGCCCTGGCTGGGTCGAGCACGACGCCGTCCAGATCTGGCGCAACCTGGAGCGCATCGCGCCCGAAGCACTCTCCCAGGCGGGTATCGGCCTGGACCAGGTGGCGGCGATCGGCATCGCCAACCAGCGCGAGACCACCCTCCTGTGGGACCGGCACACCGGCGAGCCGATCGGGCGGGCCATCGTGTGGCAGGACACCCGCACCGACGCCCTGGTGGACGAGTTCGCCGCCCGGCCCGACGCGTCGATGGTGCAGAAACGCTGCGGCCTTCCGCTTGCCACCTACTTCTCCGCCCCCCGCATCCGCTGGCTGCTCGACCGCACCCCTGGACTGCGCGAGCGCGCCGAGCGGGGCGACGTGCTGTTCGGGACGATGGAGACCTGGCTCATCTGGAACCTCACCGGCGGCCCCGAGGGCGGCCTGCACGTCACCGACGTCACCAACGCCAGCCGTACCCTGCTCATGGACCTCGCCTCGCTGGCCTGGGACCCCGACCTGCTCGACTTCTTCGGCGTCCCGCGGGCGATGCTGCCGCAGATCAGACCCTCGACCGAGACGTACGGCCTGGCCAGCCGCGTGCTGCCCGGCGTGCGCATCGGCGCCGCGCTCGGCGACCAGCAGGCGGCGCTGTTCGGCCAGACCTGCTTCGCGCCCGGCGACGCCAAGTGCACCTACGGCACCGGCAGCTTCCTGCTGCTCAACACCGGCCACGAGCCCGTCCGCTCCAGCCACGGGCTGCTCACCACCGTCGGCTACCAGGTGGGCGACGAGCCCGCTGTGTACGCGCTGGAAGGGCCGATCGCCATCACCGGGGCCCTCGTGCAGTGGTTCCGCGACGGGCTCGGCCTGATCAACAGCGCCCCCGAGATCGAGACGCTCGCACGGAGCGTCGACGACAACGGCGGGTGCTACATCGTCCCCGCGTTCGCCGGGCTGTTCGCGCCGCACTGGCGCAGCGAGGCGCGCGGCGTCATCGTCGGCCTGACCTCCTACATCACCAAGGGCCACCTCGCCAGGGCCGTACTGGAGGCCACGGCGTGGCAGACGCGCGAGGTCGTCGACGCCATGAACGCCGACTCCGGGCTCGCGCTGCGCACGCTCAAGGTCGACGGCGGCATGACCGCCGACAACCTCCTCATGCAGTACGTCGCCGACGTCCTGGACGTGCCCGTCGTGCGTCCCATGGTGGCCGAGACCGTCTCGCTCGGAGCGGCGTACGCGGCAGGGCTGGCGGTCGGCTACTGGGCGGACTTGGAGGGGCTGCGCCAGAACTGGTACCGGGCCGCCCAGTGGCTGCCCAGCATGGAGCCCGAACGCCGCGCCACGGAGTACGACAACTGGCACCGGGCGGTGGAGCGGACGTTCGGCTGGATGAAGTCGGCCGACTGACCGCGAACGGTCCGGCCCCGGAGAGGGGACCGGACCGTCGGCACGACGCTTCCGGATCGGAACGTTCCGACCCTAGAATCCTGCGACGAGCTGATCATGCTCTCTCCCTCGTCCCTGTGTTCAAGGAACCATGAGAACCGTCTTCGCAGTGACCGTCGCCGCCGCTTCCCTGCTGCTGGCCACGCTTCCCCCCGCCGCCTCCGCGAGTTCCACCGCGCGGCCTTACTGCAACGAGAAGCATCCGCCCAAGAATCGCTACTACTACAAGCACAAGAACCACTGGGACTGCGTCGGCGAGCACCTCACCTGCTCCAAGGAGCAGCGCGGGGCCTACGGCTACTCGATGAACCACGCTCCGCACAGTCGCAAGCTCAGATGCGTCTTCTGGACGGACGCCTACCGCTGGAAGCCGGTCCGGACGAGTTAGACGGCCCGCCCGCCTTGAAACCCGAGCCCTGCGCTGTCGGTCGGGGGTTAGCGGACGGCGCCGAGGACCACCCAGCGGCCGGACCGCAGCCTGGCCAGCACCGTGATCATCCGGACCAGCAGGAAGACCGACAACCCGGACCAGATCCCGACCAGGCCCCAGTGGAAGCTCAGCGACGCCCACACCACCGGCAGGAACCCCAGCACCGCCGCGCACATCGTCGCGCTGCGCAGGTAGGCCGCGTCCCCTGCGCCGAGCAGCACGCCGTCCAGCGTGAACACCACGCCGCCGATCGGTTGCAGCGCGACGAAGAACCACCACGCGTGGGGCATCTCGGCCAGCACCGCCGCGTCGGTGGTGAAGGCGTGGGGCAGGATCCCGGCCAGCGCCGCGAACAGCACGCCGAGCAGTCCCCCGAAGACCAGCCCGCAGCCGGTCACCTGCCAGGCCAGCCGGCGCGCCCGCACCCCGTCGCGCGCGCCGAGCGCGGCCCCGACCAGAGCCTGGGCGGCGACGGCCAGCGCGTCGAGCACGAAGGCCAGGAACATCCACAGCTGGAACACCACCTGGTGCGCGCCGACCACCGCGGCGGAGGTGTGGGCGGCCACCGCGGTCGCGGACACCCAGCACGCCTGGAAGGCCAGGCCGAGCAGCACCAGGTCGCGCGCGAGGCCGAGCTGGGCACGCATCGCGGCAGGGACCGGCGCGAGCGGTACGCCCTCGGCCACCAGCGCCCGCACGAACAGGCTCGCGGAGATCGACTGCGCGACCACGTTCGCGACCGCCGAGCCGTTGAGGCCCCAGCCGAGCCCGTGCACCAGCACCGGGCACAGCACCGCGGAGATCCCGTTGCCGACGAGCACGTAGCGCAGCGGGCGCCGCATGTCCCGCACACCGCGCATCCACCCGTTGCCTGCCATGGTGATCAGGATCATCGGGGCGCCGAGCAGCGCGATCCGCAGCCAGCCCTCCGCGGCGGCGGCGACCTGGTCGTCACCGGCGAGAAGGCCGGCGACGGGCGCGGCGAGCAGCTGCCCGGCCACGAGCAGCACCAGCCCCACGATCGCGCCGAGCCAGGTGGCCTGCACGCCCTCGGCCACGGCATCGGCCCTGCGGCCCGCGCCGTCCAGCCGGGCGGCGCGCGCGGTGGTGCCGAAGGACAGGAACGTCATCTGGGTGGCGATCTGCGCCAGCACGATCGCGCCGACCGAGAGGGCCGCGAGCGGCACCGCGCCGAGGTGGCCGACCACGGCCGTGTCGACGAGCAGGTACAGCGGCTCGGCGGCCAGGACGCCGAGCGCTGGAACGGCGAGCGCGAGTAGTTGACGCAGCGGGGACCCCGCCCGGTCGACCTGCTCGACCATGCACTCCTCCGTAAGGTGCTCAGCCGATTTTCACTCCTGACATCCGAACCTTAGCTGTAAGGAGCTCTGGGGGCCAGTGCCACTTACCGAGGGGTCGACGGCCGGAGCGCCCGTCAGCGCCGGTCTGGCCTCAGCGGGACGTCCTGGACGTACCCGCGGACGCCGGGCCCGGCTCGGGGCGGGACAGGGTCGCGACCGGGCCGCCCCAGTGGAGCCGGCTCGACGGCCACGTCGGGGACTGCCGCTTCGCCATGGTCGCGGCCAGGGCGACGGAGCAGCGGGTGCCGAGAGCGGGCACGACCAGCGAGATCAGGTACTCGTCGAAGTGCCGCGTGCTGCACTCGTCCTTGCCGTAGATACGGTGCCCCCAGCCCTCGTATGTGAGCAGCACCGCCTTGGGACCGAGTTGGCGAGCCGCGTTGGCGGCCCAGATGTACGGCGTGGAGGGATCGTGCATCGAGTTCCCGAGCAGCAGCGGCGCGCTTCCCCGGTAGCGCAGGGGGTGCTGCGGATTGGTGGTGGGGTGGTTGAGGCAGATGGGCACGTCCTCGATCGGCATCGGGTTGTAGCGCATGTCGGGGGCGAGGCGGGCGGAGCTGCGCATGAGCGCGGCGTACTCCCTGTAGGTGCGCACCCGCAGGTTGTAGTCCTGGCAGAGGACCGCGGTCGGCAGCTGCGCGAGCTCTCCCGGTACCGGCTCCCGGCCGGGCGGCGGAGGCAGGTCCGACGGCGGCGGCCCGCCGGCCAGGGCCATGAGCATCTCGGTCAGCAGGTGCCAGTTGGGCCCCTGGTTGCCCAGCACGCCCTGGTAGATGAGCTGCAGCTCGGTCATCGGGCGGTCCTTGACGCCCGGGTAGTACAGCTCGCCGCGCCGTACCTTCGCGAGCAGCCCCTCCCAGAGCGCGCGGATGTCACGCCCGTGCAGGGCGCAACTGCTGTCGGCCTCGCACCAGGCGACGTACTGGTCGAACCCGTCCTCGGCGGCGGCGCTCTCGGTGTCGAGGAACGCCTTGACGCCGAGGCTGTGGTCCATGTTGCTGTCGAGGGCCAGGGCCCGGATCCGGTGCGGGAACAGCTCGGCGTACATCTGCCCGATCAGCGTGCCGTACGAGAGCCCGTAGTAGGTGAGCTTCTCCTCGCCGAGGGCGGCGCGGATGGCGTCCAGGTCGCGCGCGACGTTGATCGAGTCGACGTGGTCGTAGAGGGGACCGGTGCGGGCCCGGCAGTCCTGACGCAGCTTCCTGCTGTAGGCGTTCCAGGTGTCGAAGTCGGCCTGGCTCGCGATGACGGGGTAGGGCATCTGGTTGTACACGGACGCCGAGCAGACCACCGGGTGGCTGCGAGCCACGCCCCGGGGATCGAAGCCGACGATGTCGAATCGCCGCTGGATCTCCTCGGTGAAGAACCCGGGGGCGCCGTAGGCGGCCTCCACGCCCGACCCGCCCGGACCGCCCGGGTTGACCAGCAGGGATCCGATGCGGGCCGCGGGATCGGTGGCCTTACGGCGGGCGATGGCGAGGTCGATGGTGGGTCCGTCCGGATCGGACCAGTCGATCGGTACGGCCAGCTTGCCGCACTCGGCGGCGGGCTCCTCCTCGCAGGGCGCCCAGGTGATGCCGCCCTTCCCGGCCTCCGCCGCGGCTCCGTCTCCGGCGACAGGCCCGGCGTCCGCGCCGGCAGTCGAAGCGGGTAACAGCGCCGCCATCACCGCGAAGGCGGCGGCGAGCAGAGAAGATCTTCTTCGCACGTTGCTCCAATCGTCGATCGGCCGGCCCGCTCACGCGGCGCGCGGCTTGATCTTGATCATTCCCGGTCGGAGGCACACGTCGGGTGAGAATGGACATTTCCGACTGCGACCGGTTTCGCTGACGAGCAGAAGAAGCTCAGATCTTGCACTAATGGGCGCCCGCTGAGGCGCAGGTGAGGCGTCCAGCTCAGGCGGCCTCGGGAAGACTCAGGTGGGCTCGGGGGAGACTCAGGCGGGCTCGGGGAGAAAGGCGCGGACCAGCGTCACGTGGCAGGCGGGCCCTCGGGTCGGGGCAGGCTCGGGTCTCGTGGCAGTCGCCCGGCGCGGCGGTCGCGCGTGGCGTACCTGACCGGCCGCCGCAGGAAACGGTCAGCGACCCCCTGTCACGGGGTGCTCAGTTGCCGGTGGTCAGGACCATGCGGAAGCGGGCCTGGCCGGAGAGCATCTTCTGGAACGCCGCACCCGCCTCCTCCAGCGCAACCTCCTCGATCCACGCCCGGACGCCGCTCTGGACGGCGAACCTCATGGTGTTCTGGGTGTCGACCGCGATGCCGGAGGCGTGCCCGTACACCCGTCGTGCCCTGCTCACGAGCTGCAGCGGCGTGACGTTCACCGGCTCCATGGCGACGCCGACGATGACGAGCTCGCCGCGGCGTCCCAGCCCGTCGATCGTCGCGGACATCGCCGCGGCGTCGGTCACCGTCGCCAACACCACCTTGGCCCCTCCGAGGGCCTGCAGCGCGTCGGCCGTGCTCGAGGTGGCACTGTCGATGTAGTGGGACGCGCCGAGCTTGTGTGCCAGCGACGCCTTCTCGGGACCGCGGGCCATCGCGATGGTGTCGAAGCCCATCTTCGAGGCGAACTGAACGCCCAGGTGCCCCAGTCCGCCCAGCCCGAGGATCGCCACGGTGTCACCCGAGCGGGCGGAGCTACGGCGCAACGCGTTGTACACGGTCACGCCGGCACAGGCCAGGGGCGCGGCTTCCGCCGCCGTGAGCTCGTCCGGGATCGCGGCCAGGGCGACGGCCGGCACGACGACGGAGTCGGCGAACCCTCCTGCGTACGCGACGCCGGGCACCTGGAGCTCAGGGCACAGGACGCCGTCGCCCTCCCTGCAGGCGTCGCAGTGGCCGCAGCTGCCTCCGTACCAGCCGACCGCCACCCGATCACCGACGGACCAGCCGGTGACGTCGCCGCCGATCGCGTCGATGCGTCCCGCGATCTCGTGCCCTGTGGTGACGGGAAAGGTGGTGCCGGGGATGTATCCGCCGGTGATCAGCGCGTCGGAGTGGCACACCCCACACGCCTCGACGGTGATCCGCACCTGGCCAGGGCCCGGCTCCCGGGTTTCCACCTGAACCAGGGACATGTCCCCGCCAGGCTCGGCGATCTGCATGGAACGATGCATAGGCGAAGAAGACATGGCGTCTCCTTTTCTTCCTATGGGAAGCTCACTAGTCCACCTTTTCCGGTTTCGTCCGGTTTATCCATGGCCCGCCGACCCTCGTCAAGGTCATCGCCAACGGCGACTCTCCGGAGCACCTCGGTGACGCCCGGCTGTCCCCGTCCACGGCATCGGCGCCCACATCGAATCCCAGGCCGGGGGCGGATCCAGGGTTGGTCCGGGACGCGTAGGGGTGATCCCCGATGCCGCCTCCCGCCGCTCACGAGAGCATGGAGGACATGAGGACGAGGGGCATGATCGCCGTGGCCGCGCTAGCGGCCTCCGCGACGATATTGACAGGCTGCGGGGTCGTCGGGTTCGGCGGGGCCACGGAGAAGAAGACCGAGTCCTACGAGGTGACCGACAAGGTCATCCGGCTGACCGTGAAGGGCGAGGCCGGCGATGTCGTGGTCAACGAGACCGACAGGACCGGGATCAAGGTCACCGAGAACATGAACTGGCGCAACAACAAGCCCGAGCCTTCGCACGAGGTGAAGGGCGACGTCCTCGAACTGTCCTACGACTGCAAGAGGACGTTCGACAACTGCTGGGTCGACTACACGATCGAAGTTCCCAAGGCCGTGAAGGTCAAGATCGACAACGGCGCCGGCGACATCACGCTGCGCTCGCTGACGGGCGAGGTCGAGGCGACGACGGGCGCGGGCGACATCGACGCCAACGGGCTGGCGGGCAAGCGGCTCTTCGCCGAGACGGGCGCGGGCGCGCTCGACCTGAAGTTCAGCAGCCCGCCGGACAGCGTCGAGGTGGAGACGGGCGCGGGCGATGCCACGCTCCGCGTCCCCCAGGGCCCCTACCACGTGACGACCGACACCGGCGTGGGCAGCGCCGAGGTGAAGGTGACCGACGACGCCGGCGCACCACGCAAGATCTCGATCTCTTCCGGCGTCGGCGATGTGAGGATTCTGCCTCTGTGACCCAGCCTGGCCGACGACGACGCCCACCCCAGCGGGGTGGGCGTCGCCTGTCACCGGCTACTTGAGGTACGGGTTCCGGACGAGCTTCCCGAGACCGAGGGTGTCACCGGCGCCGGCCATCGCCAGGCCGATCAGCACCATGGCGTAGATCACGTGCTCGTCCATGAACGGGTTGGTGGCCAGGGGCAGCTCCGCCGCCCACATGAGCGCCAGCATCAGCCCGCCGGCCGCGGCGGCGACGCGGGTCCCGATGCCGAGCACGAGCGCGAGGCCGACGCCGAGCAGCCCGGCCATGAACAGCCAGTCCACCCACGGCTGCCCGGCCAGAGCCGCGAAGTTGCCGCCCTTGAGGAAGCCGGTGGTGGGGCTGCCGCCGTTGGTCCACGCACGGCCGGCGGGGGTGGCGAAGCCCCAGCCGAAGGTCTTGTCGAGGAACGCCCACAGGAACACCCAGCCGATGGAGAGACGAACGATCGCCCAGACGTAGGCGAGGGGGCGCGTCACGGTCCTGCTGGGATCGGCGTCCATGACGGGCCTGTTGTGTGTCGTGGCCATGCTGTCCTCCCTTGTCCCATGCCCATCACAGCGCTTCCGCCGTCCTGCCGGCAGTGCCGTACGGCCCGGGCCGGGAGGCCCTTGGTCCGAAAACGGCCAGGGAGGGACATGCGGGCGCCTGAGGGTCCGTCGACAAGGGACTTTCGGCCCCAGCGGGGCCGATCACCTGGCGCCCGCCTGCCACAGCCCGTCGAACAGCCGCAGCAGATAGTCGTACATCGGGCTGCCGTTCCCGAAGACCAGGCACGGCGAGTTGCGTCCGTGCGTCTCCTGCAGGTACGGAGTGAAGTACGCCAGGCGGTCGGTGACGATCACCCGGCAGCTGTGGGGCGCGTCGAACAGCCGTAACTCCACCGAGGCGTTCCTCGCGGCCACCGCGGTCACGTAGTCGATGTTCGTCGAGACCTGCTTGGCCAGCAGCCCGCTCTCGATCCCCGGATCCGTCCGCCGTATCTCGTCCTCACGGGCCCGCAGCCACCCTCCCGCGTCCGCGGGGTCGGGAAGCAGGACTCGCGTCGACTCCAGGCGCGGGTTGCCGGGCCGCCAGACTTCCTGGAAGCTGTCGCGGGTCAGCTCGTTGCCGCGCCCGGTCAGCACCTTGACCCAGCGTGCCGCGCGCAGGTCGGCCGCCAGGTCCGCGTTGGCCGCCGACTGTTTGGGATAGGAGCGCAGGACGCCCACTCCTGACATCCGCGACAGCAGGCGCAGGAGCATCCGTCGCGGCCAGGACAGGCCGAACCAGCCGGCCGCGACCGTGAGTGCCGTGGCGATCAACGAGCTGACGACTCCGATGACCAGTTCCTGCATGCTGCTCCCTCACCTGCCGGCGAATTCCAGGAATTATCGTGATCTGCTGTGCCGTCCCAGGTCTAGGCTGGGAGCTTATGATCGGCGTCATCACCGCTCTGCCCGTGGAGTCCGTCGCGGTCCGGCACGTGCTGGGCGATATGCGGGAGGTTCGGGCGCCTGGCGGTGATCCCAACCAGTACGTGGTGGCCGAATTGCCGTGTGGCCCGGTGGTGACCACGGTGCTGACCACCACGGGCAACAGCGCGGCGGCCCACGCCTGCGCGCATCTGGTGCGCAGCTTCCCGCGGATCGAGACCGTGATCATGTGCGGGATCGCCCTGGGCGTGCCGAGGAGCGACGATCCCGAACGGGACGTGCGGCTCGGCGATGTCGTCGTGGGGACCGCCGGCGTGGTCCATTACAGCCACGTCAGGGTGACCGACGAGGGCGTCTCGACCAGAGGCGCGACGCTGGTGGCCGCGCCGCGGCTCCTGCGCGGGGTCAACGAGTTGCGCGCGGCGGCGCTGCGCGGCGAGCGCCCGTGGCGCGACCGTGGGAGCCCGCCGCCCTCGCCGCTCTACGAGCGTCCGCCCGCCGAGCGGGACGTGCAGGTCTTCCACGGCCGGATCGGGAGCGGCGACGAACTGCTGCGCAGCGCGCGCCGCAGAGACGAGCTCGCGCGGCGGGAGGATCTGCTCGCCATCGAGATGGAGGCGGCGGGTGTGGCCGTCGGCTCGGCGCTCGACGGACGGGGGTGCCTGGTCGTCAGGGGCGTGAGCGACTACGGCGACGCGGCGAAGTCGGACCTGTGGCAGCCCGCCGCGTCGCTGGCGGCCGCCGCCTATGTACGAGCGCTGCTGGATGTGCTTCCTCCTTCATCCGGCACGGAGGGTACGGAGCACCGCCCGCTTTCGCTCCTGGAGCTCGTGACGACGATGGAGCGGGTTCCTTCACTGCGGACCCCGCAGGATCGCGACGACGTCCTGCGCCTGCTCGGCCCGCCTGTCGAGGGCCTGGTGAAGCGCGACACGCGAACCCGCGCGGCCCTGCTGAGCCTGGCAAGCGTCTGCGGTGGCTATCCCACGGGGCTGACCGACCTCCTGAACGTCCTGGAGCTGCTGGAAGGCGCGGACTCCTCGCCCGTGCGCGCTCTGGCGGACGCGATCGAGCGCTACCGGTCCTGACCGTCGTAGTCGAACTCGCCGTCGAGCGCGCCGGCGACGAAGGCGTCCCATTCGGCCTGGGTGAAGACCAGGATCACGCCGTCCTTGTCGCCACCGTTGCGCATGAGGATATTTTCCCCAATGAAGGCGATTTCTATCGGATCCTCAATAGTCCGGCCGGTCTCGCTGCTCGTCCATACAACGGAGGAAAGGTCGAAATCTGCCGCTTTCGGCTTGATTGGCAACATAGTCGCATCTTATGGGAAAGATCCCGCCGTATACGGAAATGCCATGCTGCCGACCGCCACCCGCACTCTCTGTAGAGTAGTCGAGTAATCACGTTCCGGAGTTGCGAAAGGGGTAGACATGCACGACGCACCCGCGTGGCGCAAGAGCACACACAGCACCGAGCAGGAGTTCGGCACCTGCGTCGAGGTGGCGGAGCTCGGAGACAGGCTGGGAGTCCGTGACTCCAAGGATCCCGGCGGCCCGCACCTCAGCTTCTCCCGTGAGGCATGGGCCGCCTTCATGAGTTCGATCAGATCACGCGCCATCTGAGGGGTTGGGGCGCTGCGCCGGCGCCCCGCTCGCTACCCGTCCGAATTCCCCCTTCTTGACTCCGGCGATGAAAGCTCGCCACGAACCTAACGACACCAGGACGTAGGGACCGGGATTCCTGCTGTCGCTGATCGCACAGTCGGCCCCGAGATGGGCGACGGTCACGCACCCACCCCCCGTCCCGTCGCTCCACGTGCTTTTACGCCACGGGAACTCAGCACTTTCGCTCACGTCGCAATACTCCCGGGTTCTTTGTGGAACCTGTCGGCAACGGGACCACGCTGTCCGCTTTTGGCTTTTACAGCACCCGCTACACGGAGATTGGGTAGATGTCGCAGTTTGCCCGCTTTCCTTGGCCGCGGGATTTGAGCGCGGGATGGTCTTCCCCCAGCACTCGCCGGTAGCCGGCCAGTGATTCGGCCAGCAGGGTTGCCGCCTCCGTCTCCTGACCCACCGCCTGCAGATCCATGCTGAGGTTGAACGCGCACGCGAGCGCGGTCGGGTGCTCGTCCCCCTGTCCGGCGCGCAGCCGTTCGAGGGTCCGCCGGTCCAGCTCCAGCGCCTGCTCGTACTCGCCCAGCTCGTACAGGTCGCTGGCGTAGTTGACCGCGCAGATGAGCGTGCGCGGATGCTGTTCACCCAACATCCTGGTGAGGTCCTCCAGAGCCTTGCGGTCCAGGTCACGGGCCTCGTCGAGCCGCCCCATGAGCCGCAGGCCGACCGCGACGTTGACCGCCGCGGTGGGCGTGTTGGCGTGCTCGGGACCGAAGATCTCCTCGTAGAGCTGCTTGGCGCGCATGCCCAGCTCGAGCGATTGGGTCAGGTCTCCGATGTGGCGCAGGTTGATGGCGTGGTTGAGGGTGATGGCCACCGTGGTCTGGGCCTTCTCGCCGTAGCGGGCCCTGAACAGCGACATCGCCTCCTCTGAGAGCTTGAGCGCCTCGTCCTGCCTGCCCGCCTTGCGGCTCATCACCGACAGCAGGCCGATGGCGTCCATGGTGCCGGGGTGGGAGTTCTGGAAACGGCGGCGCATCTCGTTGGTGTGGATCTCCTGGAGGTTGCGCGCCTCCAGGTAGTGGCCGCACTCCATGATGTCGATCGTCAGGGCGACGCGCGAGCTGATGGTGCTGAGGTTGTCGGGTCCGAGCACCTCCTGCTTTCTCCGGTAGGTGTCCTCGTCCAGTTCCCTGGCCTTGGCGGGGTCGCCCGTCAGGCGGTAGTCGATGGCCAGCAGGTGGGCCTGCTCCAGGGTGAGCGGGTCGTCGGGGCCGAAGCGGCGGCGCAGCGTCTCGAACGCCTGGCGGTCGATCTCCAGCGCCTCGTCGAACCGGCCCAGGTAACGCAGGTCCGCGCCCAGATAGCCCTGCGCCTCCAGCGTGCGCTCATGGTCGGGACCGAGCCGCTCACGCAGCGCGTCACGCGCGTGCAGGTGGTGGCGGTAGGCCGCCTGGAAGTCGGCGAACAGCCTCAGTGCCCGGCCCAGGCGCAGCTCGGCGGCGAGGGTCGCGTCGTGCTCGGGCCCGAGGTTCGCGCTCCAGGTCTCCACCGCGCGTTGCGCCATGGAGATGAAGCCGTTGTGGTCGCCCCACAGGTAGAGGAAGTCGATGAGATTGAGGAACAGCTCCCTGGCCCACGGGTCGGTGCACTCCTCCAGCTTGGAGGCGAACACGTGCGGGAAGAGCGCGTGGTACTCCGGCCAGCGAGCGCGGTTGCCGGGTGCCTTGGGGTCGGCGTTGGCCAGCATCAGATGGCCGCAGTGCCGGAACAACATCCGTTCGTCGTCCGACAGCTGGCTGGTGACCACGCGCTGCACCAGCCGGTGCAGGGAGACGGTGTTGTCACGGTGGTTCAGCTTGGCGAGCGCGTACTGGTTGATGGCGCGGGTGGTGCGGCTGAGCGCGATCGGGTCGCGCAGCGCCTGCAGCAGCTCGGGCGGTCCCTCCATGTCGCGGCTGCTGGTCAGCAGCGACCTCGGGATGGGCTCGGGCGCGAGGAAGGCGCACACCTGCAGGAGTTGCAGGGCCGCGGGATGGCTCTCCCTCAACCGGTCGAACGAGACGTTCCACGCCGCCGCGACCGGCACCTCCGCGCCCTCCACCTGCAGCAGCTCGGTGCTGTGCTCGTCGAAGAGCTGCAGGTACTCCGAGGTGGGCATGCCCGTCTCCGACAGCCAGACGGCCGCCTGCTCGATCGCCAGCGGCAGGTCGCCCAGACGGCTGGAGATCTCGTCGGCGTCCCTGTCGCTCAGCTCCGGACCCCGCAGGCGCAGCAGCTCGCGACTCTCCTCCCGCGTGAAGACATCGACCTCGAGCGGGGCGGCGTAGGAGAACCAGTCGCGCGAGCGGGAGGTCACCATGATCTTCCCGGGGCCGTTGGTGGGGAAGAACTTCCTGATCTCCTCCACGTTCTCGGCGTTGTCGAAGATCAGCAGCCAGTCGGCGTACGGCCGGCCCAGCCGCAGCGCCTCCTTCACCGCGGGAACGGCCACGTTCGGCTCGGTGACGTTCAGGTCGAGGTGGACGGCCAGATCCACGAACGCCTGCCGGACCATGGTCAAGCGTTCTGAGGGGATCCACCAGATCAGGTCGTACTTGTCCTGATGGCGATAGCAGTACTCAATGGCGATCTGTGACTTGCCCACGCCGCCCAGACCATGTAGCGCCTCGGGAAGCACCGCCGTCGTTCCCGCCGACAACCGCTCGTGCAGCAGCGCCAGCATCTCCTCACGGCCGGTGAAGCTGGCGTTCTTCTGCGGGACGTTCCAGACCGGCGTCGGCTCGTGGGACTCACGCTTAGGGGCTAGTGGGACGGCGCTCATATTGATCGTTACTCCAAACGGGTCCGGCGGCGATGGATCCTTCACGACATGCGGGTAGACGGTGTCCTCCGGGCGTGGAAGATCACGACTGAAGGCCTGCCCCATGGCGGACTCATGCATGCCTTCCTGACCACGAAAGGAATCCCTGATCCGCCGCGCGGGCACCGTGTAGCGTCCTGCCATCGCCTCCAGGGCGGACACGGTGGGCTCGACCAGCGGCGACAGCTCCGGTGGCAGATCGGGCACCGGCGCGCTGCCCGGCGAGATGATCACGTCGCGCAGCCCACGTAACTCACCCACCTCCTGGCCGAGGTGGTCGACGACCGCGACCAGCACCTCGGCCGTCTCCGACCGCCTGCCCGCCTGCAGCAGTTCGGCCCGCACGCCCGGCACGAAGTCGTACGGCACGCTGGGCCGCGTCCGCGCCGAGCTCGCCCGCCGTACCAGATCGCTGCCCAGGACCTCGGCCAGGTGCGCCTCGGTGGCCCTGGGCGCCAGCCTGCGCTGCACGAGCCGCATCACCGACATGGTCAACGGCGCGGCGGCCAGGTGCACGGCCAGCTCGAAGGCGGTCGGCGAGACGCCCATGCGGAAACGCCAGACGCGCTGTCTGGCCGAGGCGTCGTCCTCCTCCGGCTCCGGCGGCTCGGGTTCGGCCTCGGCCGGCGCGCAGGCCAGCACCCCGCCGGACCAGCGGGTACGGCCGCCCATGACGAACTCGGCCCAGCTCTTCACGTGCCCGGCCACCGGCCCGATGACCGGGATGGGCACCGTTCCCTCCGGGACGGCCGCGCCGTACTGGATGGCGGGGGCGGCGGGCTGCGTGTTGCGCAGTTCGCCGCGCTCCGGCGCGATGCCCGTGCGCCGCCACAGCCGGGTGGGCAGCAGGTGCACCACGGCGACCGCGTTGTTCCTGCCCCAGCGGGCCAGCATCCGGTGAGCGGCTCTGGTGTGCCAGGCGTCCCCGATGCCGTCGGTGAGGACGACGATGAGCCGGCGCCCGGTACCGCCGGGCAGCGCGAGCGCGGCGGCGGGCGTCGCGGGACCGTCCGCTCGCCCGGTGCGCAGCCGCAGCTCGGACTCCCGCTCGACGTCGGCGTCGAGCAGGTGCGTCCGGATCACCCGGAAGGCGGCGACGTCGTTGAGTGCCGCCGCGAAACCGTTGGCCGCGGCCCTGTGCAGGATCGCGAAGCGGCCGTCGTCGATCACCAGGTCGAGTTCGAGCAGGCGCTCACGTGCGGGAGTGAACACCGGCAGCCACAGGTCGTCGCCCGCGGCCTGCTCGGCGGTGGCCTCCTCGTCGAGTTCGGCCGAGCCGTGCGGTGACCCGATCAGGCGCCGGAACGCCCGCATCGCCTGGACGAGCGCCCGCCGCCTGGTGGACTCGGAGCCGGCGACGACCTCACGCTCGCCCGCCTCCTCCTGAACGGCGGGCTGGAGCCCGACGGCGAACGGCAGGCCGGAACCAGCGGCGTGGCCGCTGGGCACCTCGGCGTCGGAGATCTGCGGAGGCGGAGCCGGGCCTGGAGGCGGCCGTTCGGGAGGGTCCGACGGCTCCCCCGCCGGCCGACTCGGGGCCTGCGGTAGCGCCCCCGCCTGACCCGCCACGGTGTGGGCGGCGAGCCAGAGAAGGTCGGCGGCCTCCTGCCACTGCGGCGCGTCCTCGCGGCCGGATGGCGATCGACCTGCCGGCTCCTTCACCCCACGCCTGCCTCGTCGAGCCGTCGTAGCACCACGTCGAGCACCTGTTTGTAGGACTGCTCGCTCCAGCCGTCCTGGCCGGTGATGACCAGGTGGAGCGCGTTGAGCAGCTGGTCGGCGGCCACGGGGTTGTGCTTGCGGTAGTCGAGGAACTCCCGGATGATCCGGTCCTTGTACGGCTCGGCGTCCTGGCCGAAGTGCGCTCCGACCAGCTCGGCCAGCCGCTCGGCGCTGGGCTCGGGCATGTCCAGCCGGACGCACCGCCGCAGGAAGGCGCGCGGGAACTCGCGCTCGCCGTTGCTGGTGATGACGATGAAGGGAAAGGCCCTGCAGGTCACGGCGCCCTGGTTGATCGCGGCGGCCCCGCGCGGGTCGGCGGTGTGCACGGTCTCGGGCTGCTCCGAGCGGGCGCGGAACAGCTCCCTGATCTGGAAGCCGCCTTCCTCCAGCACGTCGAGCAGGTCGTTGGCGAGGTCGGCGTCGCCCTTGTCGAACTCGTCGATCAGCAGCACGCGCGGCAGCTCGTAGGGCAGCAGCGCCGTTCCCAGCGGCCCGAGCTGCACGTACTTGCCGACGCTCGGCTCGTTTCCCGCGACCCTGGCGTCCTGGACGCGGGCGACCGCGTCGTAGTCGTAGAGCCCGGAGCGCAAGGTGCTGCGGCTGTTGACGGGCCAGCGGAGGACCGGGCCCAGATGCAGCTCACGGCTCACCTGGTAGGCCAGAGTGGACTTGCCGACGCCCGGCGGTCCTGTGACCAGCAGCGGGCGGCGCAGGCAGAGAGCGGCGTTGACCGCGATGACCTCCTGCGGGTCGGGTTTGCGCACCGGCAGGGTGTCGACCCTGCCGAGCCTGCGGTCGAGCTCCTCGTGGTCCTCCGCCGGGGGGTCGATCAGCGGCCCGCCGGTGAAGGTCCGCCACGGGGGCGGCGAGGGCAGGGCGCTACGCAGGGAGATGTCCTGCAGCGGCCGTCCCGTGCCTCGGTAGAGGAGCCACCCCTGGGGAATGGCTGCGAGCTCACCGTCCCCATGTGGTTCTTCCACTCTCATCTGTGGACGTTCCTCACTTGGATACACGGTTCGGCGCATGAAATTTGACTACTTAGGAAGGATCCCCTTGTTTCACCTGTCGCGCAACCCTCAGCTGCGGCGCACGGGGAATTGGCCTGTCCGGATCGTCCCAAAGCAGGGCCACACTCTCACAGGCCGCTGAACTGCGCAATTGAAGGATGCTCTCCGGCAGCTTTTTGAGTTTGACCGGCTGGACGACGTCGTGAACTATCTCCCGAAATTCGACATTTGATGCTATATCGCGACACCAAAGGACAATCGGCAGTCCCGCGTCGATAGCGGCCTCCAATTGGGCACGGCCCATCGGGTGGTCGGGCGGCGCCGACAGGACGCAGGCCACCAGATGACAGCCACTCACCAGGTCGTCATGCATCGCACCGGGCTCGGCCGCGTCGAGCGGGATCAGGTGAGTGCCGCCCTCGCCGCGCAGGAACCTGCCCCACCGGTCATGCCAGCGCCGGTGCCGGTGACGCGGGCGCAGGCGCGCGTCGCTGCGCAGCACCACCTCGTAGTCCTGGCCGAGGGCGCGCGGCGGCAGGTTCGCGCTGATCTGACGGGGCCAGCGTTCCACGGCCAGATTGACCAGGTCGGGCGCGAGCATGAACTCCAGCAGCAGCGGGCCGCCGGCGGTCCATTCCTCCTCCGCCCGCAGGACCAGTTCCACCACGTAGTCGCCGAGTCGCTCGAACGGCAGCTCGACGTCCTCGCCGCGCACCGGGCCCCAGCCCGACTGGTCGGCCTGGGTCCAGTGGGTGACGCGGTGCGGGTCGGTGCCGTCGTCGGGCACGGGCGAGCGGTCGATCTCGATGATGAGACAGACCGGCAGGTCGGTACGGGTCTGATAGGGCGGCGGCTGGCGCAGCAACAGCTCCAGCTCGGTCGCGGCCGCATCGTCGAACTCCCGCAGCAGGTCGCGCTGGTGGTACAGCCACCTGCTCAGCTCGTCCTTCAACTCGACGTCGTTCGCCGGCTCCTGGTGGACCAGTCGTCCCCGCAGCAACGCCACGAAGCGCAGGTGCGGCGCCAGCCAGCCGGGCCTGCCGTTGACGTCGAGCAGGAACTCGAACATCTCCCACGCGGTGGTCAGCCCCACCGGGCAGGCGGCGCCCCTGCCTTCCGTGACCACCTGGTAGAGGGCGCGCAGGTCGTTCGCCTCGTAGCCCCTGAGCAACTCCTCGATCCGCCGCTCGTCCTCCGGCTCGAGGAGGCTGTCGGCCAGGCCCGCCAGTCTCCTGATCTGCTCCACCTGCGGGAGCCCCGCGGCGAAGAACTCCACCGCCCGCACCAGCGCGCCGCGCGCCTGCTCGCTCTCCAGGCAGTGCCGGGCAATGTTGAGGAAATGAACCTTTCGCCTGGCGGAGTAAGGAACGTCAAGCCCGGCCGAACCCATCTCGCCCATAACCGCGTCCACGAGATCTGCGGGCTCCAGCTGAGGTATCGAGGCAAGCACTTTGGCGACCGCCATGTGATCGCCGAGTTTCGCCACGCTTCTCCCTCGCTGAACACCTTCGCCGAATTAATTGCCGTGATTCTACTAAATCGCACATGCATTTCCACTAGTGGTCAAGACGATCCACCCCAGGGCCGCGAGGGCGGCCACCGCAGCCCGTTGACCACCGGGTCGCGCCCCGATGACCGTGCAAAAGAATGCCGTACGGCTGCCCCGTGACGACAACACCTCCCGACTCTGACCGAGCGGCCGGCGCCGGCACAACCGATCTTGAAGGACGCGGAATAGTTAGTGTCGTACCTCACCGAAGGGCCGGTTTCAAGATTCACTGGACGGGCGGGCAGGCCATTGTCGTGCCGCTGTTACTCGGGCCTTCCCGACCATGCACGCCGCCTCACCGACGAGCACCTCGCGACCATCCGCACGTAACCTCCGGGCCACCCCGGCGATCTACCGTACGCGCCATGATGATCCGCAGGCTACTCGCGGGCGCGCTGGCCGTCCTGACGGGCGGTACGGTCGCCGTTGTGCTGTTCCAGTCCGACCCCGCCACGGCCGAGGGCCGCCACCATGCCCCCATCGTGATCGGCCACCGGGGCGCCAGCGCCCACCGGCCCGAGCACACGCTGCTGTCGTACGAGGCCGCCATCGCGATGGGCGCCGACTACATCGAGCCCGATCTCGTCTCGACCAAGGACCACGTGCTGGTGGCCCGGCACGAGAACGAGATCTCCGGCACCACCGACGTGGCCGTCCGTCCCGAGTTCACCGGGCGGCGCACCACCAAGACGATCGACGGCCGGGCGGTCACCGGCTGGTTCACCGAGGACTTCACGCTCGCCGAGCTCAAGACGCTGCGCGCCAAGGAACGCGTGCCGGACCTGCGGCCCGACAACGCCGCCTTCGACGGGCTGGCGGAGATCCCCACGTTCGACGAGGTCGTCCGCCTCGCCCAGCGCCACGGCGTGGGCGTCTACCCCGAGACCAAGCACCCGACCTACTTCGACTCCATCGGCCTGTCGCTGGAGGAGCCGCTGCTCGAAGTGCTGAACACCCATCGGGTGCGCAAGGCCTTCATCCAGTCGTTCGAGACCGCCAACCTGCGCGACCTGCGCGCCAGGACCAGACTGCCGCTGATCCAGCTGATCACCTGGGGCGGCGCGCCGTACGACTGGGTCGCGGCAGGCGACCCGCGCACCTACGACGACATGGTCAGGCCGGAGGGGCTGCGCGAGGTGGCCGCGTACGCCGACGGGATCGGCGTGGACACCCGCCGGGTGGTGCCCGTGGGCCCTGACGGCAGGCTGCAGCAACCGACCACGCTGATCGCCGACGCTCATCGAAGGCGGCTGGAGGTGCACGTCTGGACCGTGCGCAACGAGAACTCCCAGCTCCCCCTCGACTACCGGCTCGGCGACCCGGCGAGCCCGGTCTTCTCCCGGGCCACGGGCGACGTGATGGGCTGGCTGGGCCGGCTCGTGGAGCTCGGCATCGACGGCGCGTTCTGCGACGACCCCGGCATGGGCCGCGCCGTGGTCACCCGGCGGACCGCAGGCCCCGGAGCGTGACCCCGGGGCCTCGCCGTGGTCACCCGGCGGACCGCGGACCCCGGAGCGTGACCCCGGCGGTGGCACGCCCAGCGCGGTGAGAAGGAGGCCTCGCCGGTCACCGACCGGCGAGGCCGCTCCGCGCGACGCCCCCGATCACCTCGCACCGGCGGAGCGCGCCAGGTCGGTGCGCATCCTCAGCAGTGATGGGGGCGCCGAGGGCAGGCCGGCCCGCCGCCGTCACCCCTTCTGGCGGATATCTTCATGCCGATCCGGCCCCTGAAGAAATCTTTGAGCAGAATGACCAGAACTCTGGACAGACAGTAGAGGCCGGGTGAAAATCCGATCGTCAATCGAAGATCGTGGAGACGCCGGGCGGGTGGCCCGTCCCGCGCGTAACCCCTGCTCACCATGGGCGAGGACGTATGCGGGTACTGCGTGGGCTGATCACGGCGACGTTGATATTAGCGATCCCCCCGGCGGTGACAGCCAGGGCGGACACCGCGCCGGAGCCACCGGAGAGCGTCCAGGAGCGATCGACGACGGAGGAGTCCGCGGTCGCGGCGGCCCGCCGCAGCGGCGGGCCGGTCGAGATCGAGTCGATGCGGACCGAGACCCGCCAGGTCTTCGCCAAGCCTGACGGCACCCTGACTCTGGAGCAGAACGTACGGCCGGTACGCGTACGCCAGTCCGGCGGCTGGGTCCCCGTCGACACCACCCTCCGCCTCAACCCCGACGGCACGGTCGGCCCGGCCGCGGCGGCGGTCGGGCTGACGTTCTCCGGCGGCGGCGAGGCCCCGCTGGCCAAGCTGTCGCGCGGCGCCAAGTCCCTCGAACTCGGCTGGCAGGGCGCGCTGCCCAAGCCCACGCTGAAGGGCGACACCGCCACCTACGCCGAGGTGATGCCCGGCGTGGACCTCCAGGTCACCGCGGACGTGGACGGCTTCTCCCACCTCCTGGTGGTCAAGTCGCGAGCGGCCGCGGCGAGCATGACGGAGCTGACGTTCCCGCTGTCGGTCTCCGGCCTGTCGGTGGCCTCGGACAAGGCGGGCAACCTCGAGGCCGTCGACAGGAACGAGGGCACGATCTTCGTCGCGCCCACCCCGAAGATGTGGGACTCCGAAGGGATCACCAGCCCGCAGGCGCTCAAGGAGGGCCGCTCTCCCGAGGCCCGCGAGGCCACGATGGGCGTGGAACTGGTGGGCAGGCAGCTGCGGCTCAGGCCTGACAGGAAGATGATGACGGACCCGAAGACGCGGTTCCCCGTCTACCTGGACCCGTACTTCTCGGCCGCGCGGAACGCCTGGACGGCGGTCTGGAGCAACTGGCCCAACTCCAACTACCTCAACTCCAGCGACGTCGCCAGGGTGGGTCACGTCGAGTCGCAGAAGAACCGCTCGTTCTTCCAGATGAACACCGGCTCGACCATCCACGGCAAGCAGATCATCAAGGCGACGCTGCGCACGTACGAGACGTGGTCGTACTCGTGCAGCGCCCGCAAGGTCGAGGCCTGGGCGACCAACCCCATCAGCAAGAGCACCACCTGGAACAACCAGCCCACCTGGGCCAGGCTGCTCTCCACGGTGAACGTGGCCAAGGGCTGGGGTCCGTCCTGTATGCCCGGCGGCGTCGAGTTCGACGTCACCTCGCAGGTCGTGGACGCCGCCGCCAAGAAGTGGCCCAACGTCACCATCGGCCTGCGCGCCACCAGCGAGACCGACGTGTACGCCTGGAAGAAGTTCAAGAACAACCCGAGCCTGGTCATCGAGTACAACTCGCTGCCCGGCAACCCGGTGGCCGCCGACGCCTGGTCGGACCCGGGCGGCCCCTGCGTCTCCGGCGAAGAACGGCCGATCATCAGCACCGCCGCACCGAAGCTGTGGGCGAAACTGTCGGACGCCGACAACTCGGTCCAGGGCCGTTTCGAGTGGTACAACGCCGCAGGGGTGAAGACGGGCGAGCACCTCACCCCCATGGGATCGACGGGCACCGCCTTCTACGCGACGATCCCGCTGAGCCTTTACGCCGACGGCGCGCTGATCCGCTGGCGGGTCCGTGCCGAGGACGGCAAGGCCACCAGCGCCTGGAGTCCTTGGTGCGAGGCCACCGTCGACACCACGGCCCCCGGCAGGGAGCCGGAGATCTCCTCGCCCCAGTACGCGGAGAACGGCTGGAGCGACGGGGTCGGCCTCCCCGGCACGTTCGCGTTCGCCCCGAACGGCGTCGCCGACGTCGCCGCCTACGTCTGGGGCCTCGACACCACGCCCAGGACGGAGGTCGCGCCCGGCCAGGACGGCACCGCCACGATCGCGCTGACGCCGCGTCACGACGGCCCCAACGTGCTGTCGGTTCGCAGCAAGGACCATGCGGGCCAGCTCGGCCCGATCCGCACCTACGTCTTCAACGTCAACGCGGGCAGGGGCCCCAGCGGCCACTGGGCGATGGACGAGGGCCAGGGCACCCTGGCCGCCGACGCCGCGCAGGCCCACCCGGCGACGCTGTACGGGGCGACCTGGACCTCCGGCAGGACCGGCACGGCGCTCAAACTGGCCGGCGCCTACGCCCAGACCTCCGGCCCTGTCATCGACACCAGCCGCAACTTCACCGTCAGCGCCTGGGCCCGCCTGACCGGCACGGCCGCCTCCGCCACCGCCGTCACCCAGGAGGGCGGCAGGACCGGCGCGTTCGCGCTGCAGTACGCCAAGGCCAACGACCGCTGGGCGCTGACCATGGCGGGCTCGGACGCGGACGGCGCGCCTGTGGTGCGCGCCCTGTCCGCGGCCGCGCCCCGGCTGAACGAGTGGACCCACCTGGCCGGCGTCTACGACTCGGCGGCCGGCCAGGTCTCGCTCTACGTGAACGGCAAACTGGAGGCCACGGTCGCCGTCTCGCCGCCGTGGAACGCCACAGGCCCCCTGACGATCGGCCGAGGGAAGGTCAACGGGGCGGCTTCGGAGCACTGGCCCGGGGACGTCGACGAGGTGCGGGTCTACGGCCGCGCCATGTTCGCCGACGAGATCGCCGACCTGGTCAACAGCGCTGCCACGCTGGTCGGCCATTGGAAGCTGGACGAGGAGTCCGGCTCGTCGGCGGCCGACGCCTCGGGCCGGGCGACGGCCGCGACGCTGTCCGGAGCCGCCTCGTGGACGGCGGGATGGCTGGACGGCGCGCTCGCGCTCGACGGCGTCACCGGTTACGCCCAGACGACCGCGCCCGCGGTCAACACCAGGACCGGGTTCACCGTGGCCGCCTGGACCCAGCTCGACTACCTGCCCACCCGTGACACGGCGGCCGTGGCCCAGCCGGGCAGCAGGGCCGCCGGATTCCAGCTCGGCTTCGACAAGGAACAGCAGCGGTGGACCCTCGGCATGGCCGCCGCCGACACCGACGCCGCCGCCCTCGTCCGCACCCGCTCCGACGACATCCCCAACCCCCTGGAGTGGACCCACGTCGCCGGTGTGTACGACCCGCTGGCCGGTCAGCTCCGCATCTACGTCAACGGCCGCCTGTCCACGACCACCGTCACCGCCCATCTGAGCGCATGGAACGCCACCGGCCCGCTGCAACTGGGCCGGACCAAGTCCGCAGGCGTCTTCACCGGCTTCTGGCCCGGGGCGGTGGACGACGTCCGCACCTATGACGGCGTGCTGAACGCCGAGCAAATCGCACAGCTAGCCGCCCAGTAACTCCCGTACCGCACCCCGACTGGGAGAGGTCCAATGGATCTGCCGGATGAGTTAGAGCTGCCCGAATCCCGCTGGAATCGTTTTCCGCCGCCCCAGGAACCCGACCTTCCCGACTCCTCCTGGAACCGTTTCCAGGAGCCCAAGCGCGAGTCGCCCTGGCCACGCAGGCTCGCGACCATGCTCCCCGTCCTCCTGGTCGTGCCACTGGTGTACGCCGTGCCCGCCTCGGCCGACCCTCGCCCGGCGCCTTCGGTGCAGAAGGAGACGCCGGTCAAGGGAAAGGCGGTCCCCGTCCTGCCGCCGATGGCCGATCCCGTGCAGAAACAGGCGTGGAAGGCGCCGCCTGGCATCACCTGGCCCCGGCCCCAGAAAGCCGAGCTGGGCGGCGCCACCACGCTGGCGGCCGGCTTCCCGGTGAAGCTGGCCCCACGGCGAGGGGAGGCCAAAGCGGCCGAGGCCGCCGAGCCGGTGAGCGTGGAACTGCTCGACACCGACCGGCTGGGACTGGCGATGCGCGTCACCCCCGGCCAGGGTGTCGCGGCGGCCAGGGCGGCGAGGAAGACCCGCCTGCAGGTCGACTACTCGGGCTTCCGTTACGCCTACGGCGGCGACTACGGCGCCCGGCTGCGCATGGTCAAGCTCGACGAATGCGCGCTCGACACGGCCGCCACGAACTGCGCCCCGCCCGAGCCGGTGAAGAGCGAGAACGACGCCAAGGCCGGCACCCTGACCGCCGAGGTCGAGACCGGCGCCGTGTACGCGCTCACGGCCGCCGCCTCAGGCCAGTCGGGCGACCACTCGGCCACCTCGCTGTCGCCCTCCGCCGACTGGAGCGTCGGCACCCAGACCGGCGACTTCACCTGGGACTACGACATGCGCACGCCGCCCTCGCTGGGCGGCGACGAGCCGGAGATCTCGCTGGCCTACTCCTCGCAGAGCGTGGACGGCCGCACCGCCTCCACCAACAACCAGGCGTCATGGGCAGGCGACGGCTTCGAGCTCAACCCCAGCGGCTACATCGAGCGCCGCTACAAGTCCTGCATGATCGACGGCAAGAAGACCGGCGACCTGTGCTGGGACCAGGACAACGCCACCCTGGCGCTCGGCAGCTCCGCCGTCGAACTGGTCAAGGACGCCACGACCAAGCAGTGGCGGCCCAAGCGCGACGACGGCACCCGCATCGAGTACCTCACCGGGGCCACCAACGGCGACAACAACGGTGAGTACTGGCGCGTCACCACCGCCGACGGCACCCAGTACACCTTCGGCATCAACCGTCTGCCCGGCTGGGCGACCGGCAAGCCGGAGACCAGATCGGTCCAGACGGCGCCGGTGTTCGGGAACAACAGCGGCGAGCCCTGCTACTCCAGCACCCCGGCCAACGCCTGGTGCCAGCAGGCCTACCGGTGGAACCTCGACTACGCCGTGGACACCCACGGGAACGCGACCACGTACTGGTACGAGCGCGAGACCAACTACTACGGCCGCAACTCCAAGCCCGAACTGGGCACCCAGTACGTGCGTGGCGCCTACCTCAGCCGCATCGACTACGGCTACCTGCAGAACGAGCTGTTCACCACGGCCCCCGCGGCCCGCGTGCTGTTCGAGGTGGCCGAGCGCTGCCTGCCCAGCGGCACCGTGACCTGCGCCCCCGACCAGCTCAAGAAGGAGACCGCCAGTCACTGGCCTGACGTCCCGTTCGACCAGATCTGCGACGCCGGTGTGAAGTGCATCGACCGCCTGACGCCGACGTTCTTCACCCGCAAGCGGCTGACCAAGGTCACCACCCAGGTCCGCAACAGCGCGGGCCAGTACTACCCGGTGGACTCCTGGGCGCTGACCCACCAGTTCCCCGCCACGGGTGACGGCCTCAGCCCGTCGCTGTGGCTGGCCTCCGTCCAGCAGACCGGTCATGTGGGCGGCACGATCACGCTGCCGAAGACCACGTTCGTCGGCGTCCAGCTCCCCAACAGGGTGGACGCCACCGAGGGCCGCGCCCCGTTGGTCAAGTGGCGAGTCCAGTCGGTCGACAACGGGACCGGCGGCGAGCTGCGGATCAACTACGCCCCCGCCGAGTGCAGGCCAGGCGAACTGCCGGCGGCCGACAAGAACACCAAGCGGTGCTTCCCGCAACGCTGGACGCCGCAGGACGAGACCGAGGTCACCGACTGGTTCCACAAGTACGTGGTGTCGCAGACGGTCGAGGTGGACCGCGTCGCGGCCTCGCCCAACGTGGTCACCAGCTACGAGTACCTGGACGGCGCCGCCTGGCACTACGCCGAGAACATCCTCATCAAGCCCGAGCACCGCACCTGGTCGGACTTCCGCGGGTTCGGCCGGGTACGGGTACGTGAGGGCGACGGGCAGGACACCAAGCGCACGCTCACCGAGTTCCGGTACTTCCGCGGCATGCACGGCGACAAGCAGTCCGACGGTTCCAAGCGCAGCGCGCAGGTCCAGGACTCCGAGGGAGCCAAACTGGACGACCTCGACCAGTACTCCGGCCTCGAGCACGAGGAGATCCTGTACGACGGCGACGGCGGGGCCGTCCTGAAGGCGGAGGTCGAGCAGCCGTGGTCGGTGAAGACCGCGGAGTCCACGCAGGGCGGCGTCACCAAGACCGCGCACGTGGTCGAGGCCAAGTCCATGGTCACCCGAACCTCGCTGCCCGGCGGTACCTGGCGGCGTACCGGCGAGGAGCGCTCGTACGACACCAAGGGCCTGCTCACCCAGGTGGAGGAGAAGGGCGACCTGACCACGCCCGACGACGACCAGTGCACCAGCTACACCTACGCCCGCAACGACGCGAGCTGGATGCTCGACTACCCCAGCCGGGTCCAGAAGGTCGCCGCGAGCTGCGGCACCGCCGTGTCCGCGCTGGCCGCCGGTGACGTCATCTCGGACGAGAAGGTCCAGTACGACGGCAAGCCGTACGGTCAGGCACCGAGCAAGGGCGATGTGACCTCGGTCCAGCAGATCGTCTCCGGAGACGGCGCGACGATCGTCGACAGCGCCCACACCTACGACGTGTACGGCCGCGAGACCAGCGAGACCGACGCGATCGGCACCAGGTCCGTGACCGCCTACAGCCCTGCCACCGGCACCCTCCCCTCCGAGATGACCGAGACCAACCAGCTCGGCCACACCGACCGTACGATCCTCGAACCGGCCTGGGGCGAGCCCGTCGCCGAGGTCGACGCGAACAACCGGCGCGTCGACCTGGAGTACGACGCGGTCGGCCGCCTGACCAAGGTCTGGCAGGCCGACCGCAACAAGGCGGCAGGGCAGTCGCCCAGCACCGAGTACGCCTACGTCCTGCGCGCCGACGGCCCCAGCATCGTCACCACGAAGACGCTGCGCGCCGACGGCGGCTACACCTCCAGCCACGAGCTGTACGACGGCCTGACCCGCGAGCGCCAGACCCAGGAACCGGCGCCCAGGGACGACCAGACGCAGGACCCCGCGCTGCGCGACGGCCGCACGATCACCGACACCTTCTACAACTCCCTGGGCGAGCAGTCCAAGGCCAACACCGGCTACTTCGCCACCGGGACGCCCTCCACCGACCTGCTGGCGGTGGCCGACACCGACGTGCCCGCGCAGGTCGTGTCCCTCTTCGACGGCGTGGGTGACGTCAACGCCCAGGTCCTCAAGGCGAAGGGGGTGGAGAAGTACCGGGTCTCGTCCAAGCAGGAGGGTGACAGGATCCACGTGACGCCGCCCGCGGGCGGCACCGCGACCACCCGTATCGGGGACGCCGAGGACCGCCTGATCGAGCTGCGCCAGTACAAGGGCGCGACCCCGACCGGCGAGTACGACTCCACCAAGTACACCTACGACCACGCCGGACGGCTGTCCACGGTGACCGACTCGGCAGGCAACGTGTGGCGCCACCACTATGACCTGCGCGGCCGGGAGATCAAGACCGAGGACCCCGACAAGGGCGTCACGACGATGACGTACAACGACGCCGACGAGCTCGTCAGCACCACCGATGCCCGCGGCAGGACCCTGTGGTACGTCTACGACGAGCTGGGCCGTGAGAAGGAGCTGCGCGAGAACTCCGCGACGGGCCCGCTGCTCGCCGAGTGGAAGTACGACGCCCTGGCCAAGGGCCACAAGAACGCCAGTATCCGGTACGTGGACGGGCAGGCGTACAAGGCGGAGATCAACGCCGTCGACGCCGACTACCGCCCGCTGCGCGAGACCGTCACCGTCCCCGCCCGGGAGGGCAGGCTGGCGGGCTCGTACGTCCTCAACACCCGCTACACGCTCGACGACCAGGTCCAGTCCGTCAGCTTCCCCGCCGCAGGAGGCCTGGAGCAGGAGTCGGTCGTCTACAGCTACGACGAGCTGGGCCAGCCGACCAAGGTCACCGGCCTGTCGTCGTACGTGACCGCGACCCGCTACTCCAAGCTGGGCGAGACCCTGCAGTACGAGCTGGGCACCGGAGGCAAGAAGACCTGGCTCACCTACACCCACGACGAGACCAGCCGCAGGCTGACCAGCATGCGGCTCGACAGGGAGAGCGCCCCGGCGACCGACCTGGACCTCAACTACACCTACGACGCGGTCGGCAACATCACCAAGATCGCTGACAGAGGGGCGAGCGGTCAGGACACGCAGTGCTTCGCCTATGACCACCTGCGCCGCCTGACCTCCGCCTGGACGGGCACCGACGACTGCGCCAGCGGCAGCCCGCAGTCGGACAAGATCGGCGGCGTGGCCCCGTACGCGTTCAGCTACGCCTACGACTCCACCGGCAACCGGACCAAGGAGACCAAGCACGCCTGGGGCGGCGCGGGCGAGACGGTCCGCTCCTACACCTACCCGCAGGCCGGCGGCAAGCAGCCGCACGCGCTGCAGACCGTCGGCGCCGACCTCTTCGAGTACGACGCCGCGGGCAACACCACCAGGCGCAAGGTCGGCACCTCGGACCAGACCCTGGTCTGGGACGCCGAAGGCAACCTGGAGTCGGTGACGGAGGCGGGCAAGACGACGTCCTTCGTCTACGACGCGGAGGGCGACCGGCTGATCCGCAAGACGCCGACCGACGCCACGCTCTACGTCGACGACATGGAGCTGCGCTTCGACTTCGCCAAGGACGTCGTCGAGCAGACCCGCTACTACACCATCAACGACCAGCCCATCGCCGTACGCACCAACGACAACCAGGTCTACCTGCTGGCCAACGACCACCTGGGCACCGCGCAGGCCGCGGTGAACGCCGGCAACGGCGAGCTGGCCGTACGGAGGACGACTCCGTTCGGCGAGAACCGGGGCGCGCCACCGCCATGGTGGCCCGGGCAGCGCGGATTCGTCGGAGGCACGCAGGATGCGACGACCGGGCTCATCCACCTCGGCGCCCGCGAGTACGACCCCAAGAACGGCCGCTTCCTGTCGGTGGATCCGATCATCGACGATGTGGATCCGCAGCAGCTCAACGCCTACGCCTACGCCAACAACAGCCCGGTGAGCATGAGCGACCCCGACGGGCAGTGGGTCTGGGTCGTGGTCGCGATCGGTGTCCGGCTCGGGGCCCGCTACCTCGCCAAGAAGGCGGCCCAGCGCGCCATCAGGCGTGAGGCGATCCGCCGTGCCAGGGAGGCGGCCAGGAAGCGGGCCCTGGCGGAGGCCAGGAAACGGGCCGCGGAAGAGGCCAAGAAGCGGGCCAAGGAGGCGGCCAGGAAGCGGGCCCTCGCCGAGGCGAAGAAGCGGCGGCTGGCGGCGGCCAGGAAGAAGGCGGCCGAGGCGGCCAGGAAGGCGCGGGAGGCCGCGGCGAAGCGACGGGCAGCGATGGCGGCCCGCAGAGAGGCCCGGAAGGCGGCTCGCGAGGCGGCGGCCAAGCGGCGCATGGCGCTGGCGTCTCAGCGGCGGAACCACCGGGCCGGCAGGATCCCCAGGGGCATCCAGCACGCGCGCTCGCGCCCGGCGAGCCGGCCGACCAGCCACAGGGCGCAGCAGCGGCACTCTCCGCCCAGGGCGAACCGGCAGCCGGCACAGCCGAGGCCCAGCCAGGTCTACAGGAACGACGGCTCCGTACAGCCGACCCAGTCCTACACCGTCTACGGCAACGGCCGGATGTACCCGCAGGGCAGGCCACCGTCGAACCTGCCGCGCAGCGGCGGCTCCGGCCAGAGTGAGAAGCAGATCTTCAAACCGGAGAAGATAGAGATCGAGACGAACCGGAGGGGTGCCGCCACCGCCGAACTCGGCGCCCGAAGCCAGAAGATCGTGGACAACGTCGTCGACATGTTCGACACCTGGTTCGGTGGAATGGGAGGAATGGGCTGACAGGACCGTCTTCCGCTGGGCACTGACCGGCGCGGGACCCTCGTGGTCCCGCGCCGGCGGCGTCACGGCGGGGCTTCCCCGCGCCTTCGCCGTACGGCGGGCCGCGGGCGTGGCGCGGGGCCCGCCAACGCCTGCCCCGGCCCGCTCATTCGTGACAGCAGCACCCTGCGGACCCGGACGATCGCATGGTGTCGTCGCCCTTCGAGATGGTGTCGTCGCCCTTCGAGGGGGTGGAGCCGAGGTCGTCGCCGCCGGAGGCCCCGGCGATCTTGTCCAGCCACCGAGGGTCCGGTTCGGCGGCGGCGCCGTACTCGTCGTGCCAGTTCCACCACTCGTACGGCCGGGTCTGGGGATAACCCTCGGGCGAGTTCTCCCACTCCTCCTGCCGCCCGAGCGCTGTCATGTCGAGGTAGCTCCAGGTGCTCCCCAGTGCCTCGTCGCCACGGTTGTTGACGAAGTAGGTGCGGAACACGCGGTCGCCGTCACGGATGAACGCGTTCGTGCCGTGCCATTCGTCCACGCCGAAGTCGGCGTCGAACGTGTCGGTCATGGTGTACCACGGCATCGTCCAGCCCATCCGCGCCTTCAGGCGCTCGATGTCGGGCTGCGGCGCGCGCGAGGCGAAGGCGAGAGTGGTGTCGCGCGCGTTCAGGTGGGCGACGTGGGCGACCTGGTCGGCCACCAGGGAACAGCCGCGGCACGCGTGGTCGGGCCAGCCGAACACGCCGGGCTCGAAGAAGGCGCGGTAGACGATCAGCTGACGGCGGCCCTCGAACAGGTCGAGCAGGCTCGCCCTGCCCCCGGGGCCTTCGAACGCGTACTCCTTCTCCACCGCCAGCCACGGCATCCGCCGACGCTCGGCGGCCAGCGCGTCGCGGGCGCGGGTCAGCTCCTTCTCCTTCACGAGCAGTTGCCGGTGCGCCGCCTCCCACTCCTGCGGCGTGACGATCGATGGGGTTCTCATGGTGGTGTCCACCTTTCGGTTCAGGTTCACGCTGACGCGTTGAGGAGGACAGCCGTCGCTATCGCCCCTGCCCGGCTGCCGCTTCTTCAAGCGGCAGGCGTGGGCGGCCGCGCCCGTTGGGCTGTCCTTCTCCCGTGGTGATCAGGCTCCGGAGGCTGCCGGCGTAGAAATCCCACGCGGTGGAGCAGACCTCGAAGCACTCGTAGGCGGGGACCAGGCCCTGGTGGGTGAGACGGACCTCGGTCTTGCCGTCCTCGTCCGAGATGTCGAAGCTGATCGTGGTGCCGATCCACTCGGTCTTGTCCTCGGTGAAGTCGAAGTAGTTGTCCACCACGAGCCAGGAGACCTTCCGGCCGGGGACGGCCTCCGTCACCTGGATGCGGCAGCGGTGCACGTCCTCGTAGTGGTAGGTGAACTCGGCTCCGGGCTGGTCGGTGGGGCCGTCGATCTCTTCCGACCACCAGCCTCGAGCGTCGATGACGGCGTCGAAGGCTTCCATCGGGGTCCGGTCCACGGTGAAGGTGGTGGTGAATCCGTGATCAGTCATGCTGTCCTCCGGTTTCGTGGAGCGGGGTCGTGGCGGGGCCGCTCGCACGCTGGTCGAGGTGGTCCTTCAACGCTCCGAGCGGACCGTCCCAGTCGCGGGCCAGCGCGGCCAGGAACTGCTGCGCCACCTGCATGGGCGCGGAGCGAAGCCGGTAGCGCACCCGGCGCCGCTCCCCCGGCTCGGCCGTCACCAGGCCGGCCTCGGCCAGCAGGGCCAGGTGCTTGGCGATCGCCTGCCGCGTGATCGGCAGACGATCGGCCAGATCCGTGGCCGTGGCCGGCCCCCCCGAGGCCAGCGCGGCCAGGATGGCGCGCCGGCTCGGGTCGGCCAGGGCGACGAAGACCTGCTCGGCGATCGCCTCGATGTCAGGCGGCATCGAGGTATTCGACCAGTTCGCCCAGTTCGCTCGCCCATCCCTGGATGTTGGCGTCGTACGCCTTGCGGTACGCGTCCTCCGGCAGTTGGGCGAAGCCGGTCTCGACCACCCTCAGCCGCGTGCCCGCGCCGACCGGTTCGAGCGTGAACTCGACATAGGTACGGCGCGGATCGTCCTCGGGCAGCCCGTGGATGTGCCAGGTGAACCCGAACACCGTCGGTTCCTCCACCCGTTCCACCCGCATGTCGACCGTGAACCCACCGGTCCACTTCATCTGGGCCGACCCACCAGGACGCAGGTCGATCGTCGCCTCGTTGCCGAACCAGGAGCCCAGCCCCTCGGCCGTGGTGAGCGCCGCCCACACCTTGCCGGGCGGGTGAGCGACCTCCACGGTCCGCTCGATGCGATCGGGAAAGCCCATGACAGCCTCCAATAAGTAGCAACCGAACGGTTGCCACACTATAGCAATCGAATGGTTGCGTCAACGGCCCCGCTCGAGGAGGCGCTCGGTTCGGCCGAGCACAGACTGGATGGGGCGGCTACGACGCCTGAGGCGCCAGCACGTCGCGGGGCGGGCCCTCCGCGGCCAGCCGCCCGGCCCGGAGCAGGAGGCAGTGGTCCGCGCCCATCGCCATGGCCAGGTCGTGAGTGGCGTGGACCACGGTGACACCGCGCCCCTTCTCCCGGTCGAGCACGGCGGCGATGTGCCGCCGCGCGTCCGGATCCAGCCCGGTCGCGGGCTCGTCCAGCACGAGCAGGCCAGGCTCCTGCGCGAGCGCCTGGGCGAGCAGGACGCGCTGGCGTTGACCGCCCGACAGCGCGCTCAACTGGCGTTCGGCCAACTCGGAGACGCCGAGTCTGGCCATGCAGTCGTCCACCGTCGACCAGTCGTGCGCCGACAGCCGCCGCCACAGGCCACGCGACGCCCAGCGACCCATCGCGACCGTGTCCCGCACGGTGATCGGCAGGGCGTCCGAGACGGCGTCGCGCTGCACCACGTAGCCGGGACGGCCGGCGGGGGCTCGCTCGATCCCGCCGCGTGACGGCCGGACGGTCCCGGCGAGCACTCCCAGCAGGGTGGACTTGCCCGAGCCGTTCGGGCCGACCACGGCGGTCACGCCGGAGCGGGGCAGCCGGGCCGAGAGCCCGCGCAGGACCGCCTTACGGCCGTAGCCCGCCGTCATGTCGCGGATCACGACCACCTCACCGTCCACCATGAAGCCTCCTCTTGAAAATGACAACGGTTTTCATTGTAGAGTGCTGCGTCATGGATTGGTTGCTTGATCCCTTTCACGTGTCATTTGTCCGGCAAGCCCTCTGGGCCGGGATCCTGGTGTCCCTGCTCTGCGCGATCGCCGGAACCTGGGTGGTGCTGCGCGGCATGGCCTTCCTGGGCGACGCGATGTCCCACGGGATGCTCCTGGGAGTGGCGCTCGCGTCCATGGCCGGAGTGAACGTCCTGATCGGCGCCCTGCTGAGCGCGGGCGGCATGGCGATGGGCGTGAGCGTGCTCAGCCGGTCGCCCCGGTTGTCACAGGACACGAGCATCGGGCTGCTCTTCGCCGGGATGCTGTCCCTGGGCGTGATCGTCGTGTCGCACTCCCAGTCCTTCGCGGTGGACTTGACCGCCTTTCTGTTCGGCGACGTGCTGGCGGTCAGAGGGCAGGACCTGGCCGGGCTCGGCGTCGCGCTCGCGGTCACCGCCGCGGTCGCAGTGCTCGGGCACCGGATGTTCGTCGCGCTCGCCTTCGATCCGCGCAAGGCGCACACGCTGGGGATGCGTCCCCGGCCGGCCCACATCCTGCTGCTCGGCCTGGTCACGCTGGCCATCGTCGCCTCGTTCCACATCGTGGGCACGCTGCTGGTGTTCGGCCTGCTCATCGGGCCTCCGGCGGCGGCCGCGCTGTGGGCTCGCCGGATCCCGACGATCATGCTCGGGGCGGCGCTGCTCGGGATCGCCTCGACCGTGATCGGCCTGGTCGTGTCGTGGCACGCGGCGACGGCCGCGGGCGCCACGATCGCCGCGGTCGCCGTGGCCCTGTTCTTCCTGTCCGCCCTGGGCGACCTCCTACGGCACCGGCTCCCCTCCCCTGGCCGGGTCCCATTCGGAAAGGACACGGAGGGGCAGCCGTGTTGACGACAACGACGTCCAGGGTGGTGGCGGCGACCCTCGCCGGAGGAACCCTGCTCATGGGATGCGCCGCCCAGCACAGCGACGGCAGGGCCGCGAACACCAAGGAGAAGATCCCGCACGGGTACGTCGAGGGCGCCGAGGAGATGCCCGAGCCGCAGCCCCGCCTCGTCCTGGCCGATGGGGAAACAGGTAGGGTTCACGTCCTCGACCTGCTCACCGGCGAGACCTCCGCGGTCGCTCACGTCGAAGGTGTGCGGGACATCGCCGGCAACGGCCGCTACGCCTACCTCACGACGGGCTCGGGCGTCCTGCGCGTCATCGACGGCGGCTCCTGGGCCGTCGACCACGGCGACCATTTCCACTACTACCGGACCGCGGCGCGCGATCTCGGCGAGGTCGCAGGGCGGCCGCCGTACGAGACCGCCGAGGGCGCGGCGGTCACCGCCGTGCGGTCCGCGGACGGCGCGGTCGAGCTGTTCGACCGCGCGCGCATGGAGAAGGGCGACCTCGCAGGGACGGGCGGCCTCAGGGCCGCTGCCGCCGTGCCGTACCAGGAGCACCTGCTGATGGCCGCCGACGGCGCCGTCGTGGCACGCGCGCGGACCGGCGGCGCGGGGACCCCCGTCGGCGCCTGCGAGGACCCGGCGGGTACGGCGGTGACACGACGTGGCGTGATCTTCGGATGTGCCGACGGGGCCCTGCTGGTCACCAGGAAGGGGGGCGCGTTCGCCGGCGAGAGGATCCGCTATCCACGCACGGGCAAGGACGGCGAACGCGCGACAGAGTTCCTGCACCGTCCCGGAAGCACGACGCTGGCGGCGAAGGCCGGCGACTCGGGGACATGGGTGCTCGACGTCGCCGCCAAACGCTGGAAACTGCTGGAAACCGGCCCCGTGGTGGCGGTGAACGCCGTGGGCGAGGACGCGCCGGTCCTGTCCCTGACAGAGGACGGCGTGCTCCACGCCTACGACCCCGTCTCCGGTGACGAGACCGCCAGGACGGAGTTGCTCACCGCTCCCCTGACCGGCTCCCCCAGCATCCAGGTGGACACCGGCCGCGCCTACCTCAACGACCCCGCCGCCAGAGCGGTCCACGAGATCGACTACAACGACGACCTCAGGCGCGCCCGCACGTTCGAGACCGGCTTCACACCCACGTACATGACGGAGACCGGACGATGACCGCGCTCGGCCGGCTCGTGACGGCGATCGTGCTCATGATGGCGGCCGGTTGCGCGAGCACCGGTGGCCACGGTCCGCGGGTGGTCGTCACCACGAACATCCTCGGCGACGTCGTCCGCGCCGTCATCGGCGACCAGGCCGAGGTGACCGTGCTGATGAAGCCGGACTCCGACCCGCACTCGTTCGGCATCTCCGCCCAGGAGGCCGCGCTACTGGAGGACGCCGACCTGATCGTCTCCAACGGGCTCGGGCTCGAGGAGGGTGTCCTGCGCAACGTCGAAGCCGCCGGGTACAGCGGTGTGCCCGTGCTGGCCGTCGGGGAGGGCGTCCAGCCCCTCCGCTTCACCGCCGACAGGGCGGCGGGGCACCTCGATCCCCACTTCTGGACCGACCCGCGACGCATGGCCAAGGCCGTCGACCTGATCGCCGAACAGGTCGTCGCGAACGTGCCCGGCATCGACGGCGGCGCCGTACGAGCCGGCGCCGCGGCCTACCGCGCGCAGGTCGAGCGGCTGGACGCCTGGGTCGAAGAGCAGGTCGCCACCATCCCGCCCGAGGCCCGCCGTCTGGTGACCAACCATCACGTCTTGGGCTACTTCGCCCAGCGTTACGGCTTCCAGGTCGTCGGCGCCGTGATCCCCAGCGGCACGGCACTGGCCTCCCCGAGCACCTCGGACCTGAAGGCGCTGAAGGACGCGATCCACCGGACGAAGGTCAAAGCGATCTTCGCCGACTCCTCCCAGCCCGACCGCCTCGCCCAGGTGCTGGCCTCGGAAGCCGGTGTGGACGTCAAGGTCGTCACCCTCTTCTCGGAGTCCCTCAGTCAGCGCTCCCCTGGCGCGGCCACGTACCTCGACATGATCCGCAGCAATACCAGAGCCATCACCGCCGGCCTCGACGGCCGTTGAAGAACTCCCCATGACCGTTGAAGAACCCCCATGAAAGGTGCACGACACATGACCGTCCGACCACGGACCACCGCTCCGGCGGTACTGCTCGCGGCGGGCCTCCTGCTCGCCGCCTGTGGATCACAGGTGCCCACGGCGGCGCCCGCCCCCGCCTCGCCCGCCCCCGCCTCGCCTTCCGCCGCCTCGCCTTCCGCCGCCCAGAAGCCTGTGGCGGCTCCCGTCGTCATGACCTACGACGGCGGCTTGTACGTCCTCGACGGGCAGAGCCTGGAACTCGCCAAGGACATCCCGCTCAGCGGGTACAACCGGATCAACCCCGCAGGGGACCGGCACCACGTCCTGGTCTCCACGTCGACCGGGTTCCGCGTGCTCGACGCCGCCTCCGCCACTTTGAAGGAGGAGGAGTTCAAGAGAGCCAAACCCGGCCACGTCGTGCGGCACGCGGGCACCACCGTCCTGTTCGCGGACGGCACCGGCGAGGTGACCCTGTTCGATCCGGAGGAACTGAGCGCCGGCCTGCCCAAGGGCGAGGTCTACAGGGCGGCGGCGCCGCACCACGGCGTCGCGATCGAGCTGGAGAACGGCGAGCTGGTCGTCACCCTCGGCACCGAGGAGAAACGCACCGGCATCCTCGTCCTCGGCAAGGACCGCAAGGAGATCGCCCGCAACGAGGACTGCCCAGGCGTGCACGGCGAGGCCACGGCCCAGGGCGAGGCCGTCGTGATCGGCTGCGAGGACGGCGTCCTGCTGTACAAGGACGGCGAGATCAGCAAGATCGACAGCCCCGGCGAGTACGGCCGGATCGGCAACCAGGCAGGCTCCGAGGTGTCGCCCGTCGTCCTGGGCGACTACAAGAAGGACCCCGACGCCGAACTCGAGCGCCCCACCCAGGTCTCGCTCATCGACACCAGGACCGGCACGATGAAACTGGTGGACCTCGGCACCAGCTACACCTTCCGCTCCCTGGCCCGCGGCCCTCAGGGTGAGGGCCTGGTCCTCGGCACCGACGGCGCCGTCCACGTGATCGACCCGGCCGCCGCGAAGGTCACCAGGACGATCAAGGTGCTCGACGAATGGAAGGAACCGATGGAGTGGCAGCAGCCGCGGCCGAACATCTTCGTCCGCGACAGGACCGTCTATGTGAGCGACCCCGCGGGCAAGAAGGTGCACGCGGTCGACTTCGCCTCAGGGAAGACGACCCGGAGCACGGCTTTGCCGCAGGCGCCGAACGAGCTCAGCGGCACCACCGGTTGAGCACGGCAGGCGACTGAAGGCACCACGGTGACCCCGCCACACCTCGAGGGGACATCGGGCCGGCACCGCGTCTTCGTGCTCGACGGACAAGGGCGACGCGACATCGCGGTGCCGGCCTTTCGCCTGGTCGGGGACACACCCTTGACCGCTCGGCCGCCGTTTGTGACCGTGCCGGAGGGCGCCCGTCGAGGTCGAATCCATCGCGCCGATTCCTCATCCGTACATGCCGAAATTTCGGGCATGGCACAATCTTCGCCATGTCCAACCGGATCTTGGCTCTAGCCGCCGCAGTCACGCTCGCCGCGACCGGTTGCGGGGTGCTGCCCACCGGCGAAGCCGCACCGCCGTCCCCGTCCGCGACCTCTCCGTCGAGCGAGCCGGCCACCAGCGCCCCGGCCACCCCGACCGCGTCGGCCCAGGAGAGCCAGGACAGCCAGGACAGCCGTCCTGCCCTGGCCGAAACCCGCAGCACCATGACCGAGAACCTCAAGATCGAGGTCGTCGGGCTCAACCGGGTCAAGGGGAAGCACCTCGTCGCCCAGCTCCGCCTGTCCAACACCGGCACCGAGCAGGTGCCCTGGACCGGCGAGATGGGCGACAACACCCGTGAACTCGGCGAGATCCGGTGGGCGTCGGGCATCGGCGTCCTCGACACGACGGCCCGTGTCTGGCTCCTGCCGTACCAGCCGGAGGGCTCCCCGTGCCTGTGCAGCGACCAGAGCCGTGACGGGCTCGGCTACTTCGTCGAGCCTGGTCAGTCGATCAACGTGTACGCGGTGCTGCCCGCTCCGTCGGGGAACCCCGCCACCGCCACGGTCGTCACTCCTGTGGGCCCGCCCATGCTGAACGTGCCCATCAGCGACGCGCCGCCCGCCGGCGACTTCCCCGACCCCGACGCCGAGCCCGTCACCAAGGTGACCCGCCGCCTCGTCCTGCCTTCCGAGAGCTCGGACAAGTCGGAGGAGACCACAGACAGCGGCAAGGACCTGCAGGTCCACCTCTCCTCCGATGTGCTGTTCGCGGTGAACAAGGCCAACCTCACCCCGAAGGCCAAGACCGTGCTGGCCCGTACGGCCAAGCTCGTCGACGCGTCGCCCGCCGCCGTGGTGACGGTGGAGGGCCATGCCGACTCCTCCGGCAACGACGCCATCAACGATCCGCTGTCGCGGCGCCGCGCTCTGGCGGTGCAGCGCGCCCTGTCGGCCCTGCTGACACGCGAGGGCCCGCGTTTCCAGGCTCGCGGGTACGGCTCGCGCCGCCCCTTGTACAGCAACGACAGCGACGAGGGCAAGCGCCGCAACCGCCGGGTGACCGTCGCCTTCGAAAAGCCCAGGTCGGAGCAGACGGATCCGGCGGGGGACGTCGTGCACACGCTCTCGCCTGACGCGGGCGAGCTCACGGCCACCGGCGAGGCCAAGGGCCAGCCGATCGGCCTGGAGATCACCGGGCTGAGCAGGCTGCCGGGCGGGCTCGGCCTCCTGACGTACACGATCACCAACCAGGGCTCGGCCGAGACCTGGTACAACGACCTGCACGACGCGCAGGACTGGGAGAGCTACAAGTACCAGGCCGCCAGCAACGTCCGGCTGACCGACGCCGCCGCCCGCCGCCAGTACCTGCCTGGCCGCCTGGAGGTGCCCACGGACGACGGTGTCGATTTCTACTGCGCCTGCACCGACGTCTCCGGCGTGCGCATCAGCACCGAGAAGTTCGCCCCGGGCCAGACGCGCGTGTTCTGGAGCCTGTTCGCCCTCCCGGACAACGCGAGAAACCTCACGGTCAAGATCGCCTCCTTCCGCGACCTTGACGTGCCCGTCCGGTGACGCGTGCTCATCCGGCTCCGGGCAGAGACGGGCGGTTGACCATCCGCTACTGAGCCGTGGGCCGGCATTCCCGGTCCTGACGTTTTGCGGCCGGCTCCCTGAGGCCGGCTTCCAGGCCTTCTTGGGCCCGGCCTCTTGGGCCCGGCTTCTTGGGCCGGCGGCAACGCCGAAGAGGCGCCGGAAAGAATGACCTCCGACGCCTCTTCCTTGCCTTTCATGACCTTCCAGGAATTTGTACTAATTATTCCTGTTGCTGCCACCGCCGCCCGCATTGGTGCCGCCTAGGCCGATACCCTTCCCGAGACCGGGATCGCTCGCGGATGCGCTGTAGTGCGTGGCGACCGCGGTGTCGGCGGCGAGGACATCGGCCGACACGGTCGCGGGCGCGACGAGGGCGAAGGCTGCCACTGCTCCGGCTGCGAGAACGTTCTTCATCGTGAACATCGAGATCACTCCATGTCGAATGGGTTGTGCCCTGGTGAGACCTGGGCCGGCTTCCCGGAATTGTGCGATAAATCCGGATATGTCGCGCTGCAACCTTCAGGGCGGGTTCCGCATTCCGCGAATCTCGGTGATTTCCAATGAAGAGACGTGCGCATACCTTTATTTGACGTTTAAAGCAGTGTGCGCCACTCCCTGGGAGTGAAACTCCCACCGTGCTCGGACGGCCTGAGCGGCACCGTCGACGATTCCGCCGACGGCGGCTGTCGGGGTTCGGCGCGGTGCGCGGTACCGGGGAGTGGTCACTGCCACGAGCCGCAGACCGTGCCGCCGGCGGGTGGTCGAGCTGAGTCAGTAGTCTCATCGATCATGGACCTACGACGCCTGAAACGCTCGACCGCTCTGCGGTGCGCCCTGTTAGCGCCATTGCTGTATGCCGCGGTGACTCTGATCGCGATCCAGCTGGCCGCCCAGAGTGGGCTCAACCCCTGGCACCAAGGTTGGAGCGACCTGCTGCCGAGCCGGTTGGACAGGGGGATCGCGTCGGCGCGGAAGGTGACACTCGGCATCACCCTCATCCTCGCCGTCGAGGCGGCCCTGCTCGCCGCGCTGGGTGGCCGGCTGAATCGTCGATCCACCGTCGGTGGCCTCATGTTGTGCACGGCCGCCAGTGTGGTCTACGTGTTGAGTCTCGCCCTGGCCGTATTGGGCACTCACGCGATCGTTCTCTATCCCTCGGGCGATCTCGACCTCGGGCTACTTTTCCCCGATTGGTACTTTCCCGCACTGATCATCATCACCATCGCGGTCCTCACCGCGCTGATCGTCTGGCTGTCCGCCGCGGTCAGGGACGCCTCAGCCTCCTGATGGTCGCAACCGCGGTCACGGCAGCCGCATCCGGCGACGTGCCGCGTTCCCCGGGCTGTTCCGCGGTCGGCCAACCGGCTCTGTGAACTGGTGCGCTTCTTGCGCTGGGCACCACTCGACCCCTCAAGCTGATCTTCTCAAGCGTTACAGAAAGATCGATTCCCCGGAGGAGACATGGTCGTCGCCTTACTGTTGCTCGGCGTACTCGCCGTGACAGCTGTCGCGATCTGGCTGGTTCAGGTCCTGCCGGTCCGCTTCGCGGGCCTGCCGATCCTGCTTTTGGTGGTGACGGTGGTCGGCGCCTGCTCCATCGCCGCTGCCTGGTGGCGGACGCTGGAGCTGTGACAGCCCGTATCAGCCCGGCCGTGAAGCTGTCCCGCGGGCGGACGGAAACATCGTCATTTCTCGGTGCGGATGGTGAGTCGCCAGGCTGGGAACGCGCTGCGTTTCTCTACATTGGCGAAGCGGGCGTGCGTCGCGCCTGGAAGCGAGAGTCCAGCGGCTCGGCTGGTGTCGAGCGGTCGGAGTGAACATGGTCGATCCCAGTCCGAAAGGGAAGCGCGGCCTTCCCGACATCGATCCCACCCTCCGGGCCACCGCGGCAGCGGCGGCGGGTGGCACGCTCGTCATCTGGTGGCCCGCGTTCACGCTGGGCGCGTACGGCGCCATCTTCTTCGACGCCGTGCTGACGATCTGGGCCGTGGCCACGGCGGTGTTGCTCTCAGGCCTGATGCTGCGCACCAGAGGTGCGCTGCCCTGGGGAGGCTGGGTCGCGCTGGCACTGCCCTCGTTCTGGATCGTCCTGGCGGTCGTGGCGCCGCGAGTTCATGGGTTTCACTACCTCCACTACTTCGAGGTGGTGCTCACCCTGGTGGGCGCGCCGATCCTGGCGTGGCTGCTGTCGAGAATCCTGCTGCCCGACTACGCCGACCTCCCGGAACTGCACCGGATGCGGGCGGTCGCCGTCACGATCGCCGTCGGGGTCCTGGCCTTCCTGCTCGGCAAGTTCAATCACCTGTTCCTCACCTGTGCTGATTTCGACATCAGCGGCAACAACACCCCCTCCGGCTGCGAAAGCGGCCCGCCCTTCCACCTCCTCTGAGTACGGCCTGCCCATCCACACGTGGTGACTCGTGTCACGGAAGCGGCCGCCATCGCAGCCGTGGCCGGCCACCCTGGCAGGCGCCTGGCCGCTGAAACGCCGCGGGCTTCGATGGCCCGCAGGGATCCTGCCGCGAGCGCTCGCCCGGCGCCCGGCGGCTCGGGAGCGGTCGTCCTGCGGGCCGACGTACCGACTGTTCGCGCAGTTCACGCGCGATCAGGGCCCGACTTCGCACCCATCCGCCGGCGGGCCGGGCCGGCGAGCTGACTCTGGACCGGCCCTCGCCGGTCGGGCGCGGCTGTCACGGGTCCGCGTCCGACCGGCGAGGGCCATCACGGGTGGAGGCGAGTCTGTGCGGCCCGCCGGGCAGTGCCGGTGGTTCGGGGGTGCTATCGTGATCCGGACTTGTATCGGACCGCTGGATGAAAGGGAGGTGAGGTTGATGACCGCGGTGAAGACCGCTGCTGTGCGCAGCGCCCGGACAATCCTCACGTCCCGGGCCCCGGTCTGACCCACTGCCTTCCCTCGTCATGAGCCGTCCCGCTCGTGCGACGAGGTGACGTCTGCGTCACGTCGGGGTCCCTTCCCGCAAGGAATCTCACGTTGTCATCGCCTTTCTTCTCCACCGAGTCAGGCCTGTCCGCCTACGGATGGACCGACGAGCTCGAGCAGTCCTTCGAGCCGTACCGCGCCGCGGGCCTGACGCCCGCCCGCATCGCGCGCGTGGACCGCGGTCTGTGCGACGCGATCACCGCGGACGGCTCCGTACGGGCCGACATCTCGGCCCTGTACTCACCCGATCCGCTGCAGGCGCCCTGCACCGGCGACTGGGCGGCGCTGCGTCACGGCGCGGATCCGGCGCTCGTGGCGCTGCTGCCGCGCCGTACCGCGATCGTGCGCTCCTCGGCCTCGCGCTCCTCCCACGGGCAGGTGCTGGCCGCCAACGTCGACACCGTCGCCATCGCCGTCTCCCTGGCCGGCGCGCTGGACGCCGCCAGGCTGGAACGGCTGCTGACGCTGGCATGGGAGAGCGGCGCCCAGCCGCTGATCGTGCTGACCAAGGCCGACCTGGCCACTGACGCCGACGCCGTGCAGGACGAGGCACGCGCGCTGGCGCCAGGCGTGGACATCCTGGTCACCAGCGTGGCCACCAGCCAGAACATCGACGTGCTGACCGCGCTGCTGAGCGGCACCACGGTCCTGCTCGGCTCGTCGGGAGCCGGCAAGTCCACGCTGGGCAACGCACTCCTCGGCGACGAACTCCTGGCCACCGGCACGGTGCGGGCCGCCGACGGCAAGGGCCGTCACACCACGGTCCGTCGAGAGCTGGTGCCCCTGCCGGGAGGCGGCGTCCTCATCGACACCCCCGGCCTGCGCGGGATCAGCCTGTACGGCGGCGCCGACGGCCTGGAGCAGGTCTTCGCCGAGATCGAAGAGCTCTCCGAGCACTGCCGCTTCGGCGACTGCGCCCACAACAGCGAACCAGGCTGTGCGGTACAGGCGGCGATCCAGGCCGGTGAGCTGGCCGAACGCCGGCTGGCCAGTTACCGCAAGCTGCAGCGCGAGAACGCATGGGCGGCGTCGCGCACCGACGCCAGGCTGCGCGGCGAGCGCACCGACAGGCAGAAGGCCATCACCAGCCACCTGCGCGCCACCTACAGGTTCAGGGACCGGCAGACGTGACCGGCGACGTCGCGCCGCCTGACCGCACCGCATCCGCCGCCACGCGCGGCGACACCGACCACCACCTCCTCCCGCCATCGCGGGAGAGCACAGAAACGGACCTGACCACCGCCATGAACACCGCCTGGATCACCCGCTCCGAGACCGGCGCCGACCTCGACCTGATCCGCGAGGTCAACCTCGCCGCCTTCCCGACCTCGCACGAGGCCGACCTGATCGAGGAACTGCGCGCCGACGCCACCGCGTGGCTCCCCGGCCTCTCCTGGGTCGCCGAGGCCCCCGGCGGCACCATCGCCGGGCACGCGCTGCTCACCCGCTGCCATGTCGACGGCTCCCCCGCCCTCACTCTGGGGCCGTGCGCGGTCCGTCCTGAGCACCAGGGGCAGGGGGCGGGCTCGGCGGCCATCAGGGCCGCCCTTCGCGCCGCCCAGGAGCAGGGTGAGAACCTCGTGCTCGTCCTCGGCCACGCCGAGTACTACCCGCGCTTCGGCTTCACCCCCGCCTCGCGCTTCGGCATTCGCGCGCCCTTCGAGGTCGAGGACAAGTACATGATGGCGCTGGCCTTCGACGCCACCCGCCCGGTTCCCACCGGGACCATCCGCTACCCGGCGGCGTTCGGCGTCTGACACCTGCCCGCCCGAGGACGGTCACCGCTGTGGTCGGCCAGATCACAGCGGTGACTGCCCTGCCGGTCGACGACACCGCCTGTCCCACGCCGTGTGGGCGTGATATCCGCTGGAAATTCTGTCGCCGGACCGCGAGCCTGATCATCAGCCATCAGGCCAGGAAGAACATCTGGAAGGCGTATCCGATGACGCGGACTTTTGAACGGCAGGCCGAGCACCCCCACCGGCTGGAAAAGGGACATCCGTTCCGGCAGTGGAAGACATGGCGGATACCCGGCACCGCATTCACCCTCACCGGATACTCCCGGGCGAACGACAAGACCTTCTTCCACATACCGGAGCTGCGATGCGCCCTGGACGCCGGGTTGTGCGAGGGGCGGCAGGCCGAGACGGTCTTCTTGACGCACACGCACCATGACCACGCCAAGGATCTCGACTACCTCGCGTCCAGAGCGTCCGGCACCGACATCTACCTGCCTGCCGAGGCGCTGCCCTATGTGGAGACTTTTCTGCGTGCGTCCGCCGAGCTGAATCACGCGGCGCCGTACGATCCGGCGCTGGCTCCGGCCTGTCGTCTGCACGGCGTGCGGCAGGACGACGAATTCACTTTCGGCTCCGGTGGCCACCACGTCCGCGTGGTGCGATGCGAGCACAAGGTGCCCTGCGTGGGCTACGCGTTCTCCGAGAACGGCAAAGAGCTGTTGCCCGAATTCCAGGACCTGCGGCACGCCCTCGTCCGGGACGGCCGCGGCGAGGAGTTCGGCCGGATCATGGCTCGGAAACGGCGAGAAGGCGTGCAGGTCGATCGGCAGGTACGCCGTCCCCTTTTCGCCTTCCTGGGCGATACGCATGTGTCGGTGTTCGAGCGGAACCCCTGGCTGTTCACCTATCCGGTCATCATCACCGAGTGCACCTTTCTCCACGACAGCGAGCTGCCGCGCGCCGACCGGGTCGGGCACACGGTCTGGAGCCGGCTCGAACCCGTGATCGAGGCGCACCCGGACACGCTGTTCGTCCTGACCCACTTCAGCCTGCGCCACTCCGACCAGGAGGTGCTCGCCTTCTTCCAGCGGGTACGGCACGACAACGTCCTGGTGTGGGCGCACCCGGAAAGCCATCTGCCCGAGCAGCACCAGTCCGCCTCCGCCGACCCGTAGACGGCGAGCACTCGTCCGGCAGGGCCCTCCGCTCGTGTCCGCATCTCTTGGGACGTGAGAGGTGACGCGAGGTTTGTGGGTGTTCATGGCACTACGTGTGTAGCGTGGGACCCGTGATCCGCGTACTGGTGGCCGAGGACATGCGTCTCCTGCGGGACGCGCTGGTAGGGCTGCTGAAGCTCGAAGGCGACCTCGAGGTGGTGGCGAGTGTGGACACCGGCGACGCCATCGTGGCGTCGGCCCTGGAGCACCGGCCGGACGTCGCGGTGATCGACATCGAGCTGCCCCATCTCGACGGCCTGGACGCGGCCGCGCACCTACGTGAGCGGCTCCCGTCCTGCAAGGTGCTGATTCTCACCGGCGTCGGCCGGCCGGGAAACCTGCGGCGGAGCATCGCCGCCCAGGCGGCCGGGTTCATGCTCAAGGACTCGCGGCCGGAGGAACTGGCCGAGGCGATCCGCACCGTCGCCAGGGGCGGGCGGGTCCTGGATCCGCAGCTCGCCTACGCCGCGCTCGACGTGGTCGACAATCCGTTGACCGAGCGTGAGGCCGACGTGCTGCGTCTCACCGCCTCGGGCGCGACGCCGCGGGAGGTTTCCGCGCGACTGCACCTGTCGTACGGAACGGTCCGCAACTATCTCGCCTCCGCGGTGACCAAGCTCGACGCGCGCAACCGGGTGGACGCCATCCGCATCGCTACCGAGGCAGGCTGGCTGTGAGGGTGTAGGTGTCCTCGCGAAGGTCCGTGGTGAGCCGCCCGTCCGCCTCGGCGAGCCGTACCGCCAGGTTGGCCAGACCGGTTCCCTGACGCTTCAGCGGTACGGCGGTGCTCGGCCGGTCGTTGGAGATCCGGAGGTGGATCCCGGCGTCGTCCGTCGTGACGGAGATCGTGGTCTTGGCGGCGTGCGAGTGGCGGACGATGTTGGTGACCGCCTCGCGCAGGACCACGGCGAGGATGTCGTCGCTGTCCGCCGGCGGCTCCGCGAGGTCGACGGTGACGTGGGAGCCCGCGGCCTCCAGGACGGACCGGGCGGTGGCGACCTCCTCGGCGAAGGACAGGCAGACGGGGGCGTCCGCGACGGAACGGACCTCGGCGAGCGTCGCGTCGGCCAGCCAGGCCAGTTCGCGCAGTTCGGCGTCTGCTCGGCCGGGGTCACCGTCGAGCAGCCGGGCGGCGAGCTCGGCCTTGAGCGTGATCCCGGACAGTCCGCGTCCGAGCAGGTCATGGACGTCCCTGGCCACGCGCAGCCGTTCGGCGACGACGGCCATCCTGGCGGCCTCTCTCCGGGTCTCGTCGAGCCGCCTGGTCACCTCGGGGATGCGGCACAGCGCGTAGACCGCGATCGTCGAGAGGATCGGGGCCACGAGCCAGTAGACGCCCATGCCGACGGACCATCCGCCGGAGTGGAGGAGGAAGGGGCTCGCCACGGCGGCGACGCCGGGGACGGCCCAAGCCCAGGGTGTTCCGACCCTCACGACGAGCGCTCCGAACCACAGGAGGAACGGCGCCGCGACATAGGTGGCCGGCCACCCCGGGACCGTGACGGCGATGGTCGCGACCAGCGCGTGCAGGGACAGGGTCCATGGCCAGGCGCGCGGCGTGGAGGCGTCGGGTCGGGGGGCTCCGTGATAGAGCTGCAGGCCGCCCGAGGCCGCCACCAGCGTGATCAGCAGCAGCCAGGCAGATGTGTTCACGTCGGTGAGCTCGGCGACGTTGACCATCGCGATGGCGGTGTAGCCCGCCAGCAGAAGGACGAGGAACCACCAGGCGAAGCGAGGCCGGAGCCGGACGGGCTGGTCCGGCGGCTGCAGCGGGATCTCGGCGCGCTGGGCGTCGGCGACGGAGCGGGCGGTGGCCAGCGCGCTCCTGCTCGCCTCCGCGATCAGGCCGAGGCCACCCCGGGTGGGAGTGTCCAGGTTGTCGCCGATCAGCCGGACGATCGCCGACATCTCCGCACCGAGCGTGTCGCGTAGCCGTGCCGCCGACTCCATGCGTTCCGCGGCCACCGCGAGCGCCGCCAGCCGCTCGCGCTCCCTGGCCGCCTGATCAAGCCGCCGGACCAGGTAGGTGACGGCGAAGATGGTGAAGCTCGAGGTGACATCGATGAGCAGCGCGCCCCCGTACGCGGGCGGCCCGGTGCCGGACAGGGAACCGTTCACGGTCACATCGGCCAGCACGGCCGAGCCGAACAGGATCCAGGAGGCGGGTCCCGGCAGCGTCAGCAGGAGGGCCGAGCCCAGCATGCCGGCGATCGGACCCCACGCGGCCCCCAGGAGCGGGTACGGCCCGAAGACGAGGATCGTCTGGGCGACCAGCAGGAGGACCGGCCGCGACCGCCGGCTCACGATCAAGGCCAGTACCGCGCCGGCCGCCACGATGACCGCGATCCCGAACGGCAAGGCCCACGGAGCAAGGCCGGTCCGCGAGTTCGCGTCGAAAAGCCGGGCGATCCTGGCGATGACGTGACAGAGCAGGACGCTCGCGATCAACACCCACCCGGAGTGCCGCCCCAACAGTCGCATCGTCCACTCCCGCCCCGCACCAGGAACGGCAGTATGCATTTTGCACCCTTTGGAGGGCAATCTTCATGACGTGAGGTGCGCATGACACTACCCGCCGCCATCGGTCGACCCGAAGAATCACCGCATGACCGATATCAAGCCATTCACGATCGAGATTCCTCAAGCCGATCTCGACGACCTGATGGAGCGGCTTCGCCGTACCCGCTGGGCCGATGAACTGCCGTCTGAAGAGCTGGACGGCGTTCCGGCGGCAGGGCCGGTGCGGCCGGGCTGGCAGTACGGCGTGCCGCTGTCCTACGTGCGCGACCTGGTGACGCGGTGGCGCGACACCTTCGACTGGCGCGTGCAGGAGGCCAGGCTCAACCAATACCCGCAGTTCAGCACCGAGATCGACGGGCAGAGCGTCCATTTCGTCCACGTGCGTTCCGGCAACCAGGACGCCACGCCGCTGATCCTCACCCACGGCTGGCCGAACACGTTCGTGGAGTACCTCGGCCTGGTCGAGCCGCTGTCACGGGATTTCCACCTGGTCATCCCCTCCATCCCCGGATTCGGCTTCTCCGGGCGCACCACGAGGCGCGGCTGGGACGCCACCCGGGTGGCCAGGACCTGGGCCGAGCTGATGCGGCGGCTCGGCTACGCACGCTACGGCGTCCACGGCAACGACGCGGGGGCGATCATCGCGCCTGCGCTCGGGAGGATCGACCAGGACCGGGTGATCGGCGTGCACGTGAACCAGATCTTCTCCTTCCCCTCCGGCGATCCGGCCGAGTTCGCCGGCCTCACCCAGGCGGAGACGGACTATCTGGGCTTCCTGCAGTCGTTCGTCGATCACGCGATTCACGACAAGGCGCAGAGCGCACAGCCGCAGACTCTGGCGCACGCGCTGGCCGACTCGCCCGCCGGCCAGCTCGCCTGGATCGGGCAGCTGCTCGGCGACGCACTCGACCCCGACGACGTGCTCACCATCGCCTCGATCTACTGGTTCACCAACACCGCGGCCTCCTCGGCCCGCTTCTACTACGAGAACGCCCACGCGCCGCAGCCCACCGAGCCCACCACGTTCCCGATCGGGCTGGCCAGTTTCGCCTACGACTTCCGGCCCATCCGCGCGTTCGCCGAGCGGGACCACAAGAACATCACGTCGTGGAACGAGTACGACAGGGGAAGCCACTGGGCCGCCCACGACGCGCCCGACCTTCTCGCCGAGGACATTCGCACGTTCTTTTCCACCTCTTCGACCACGGGAGACAGAGCATGAGCCGGCAGATCCTGATCCTGGAGCAGGCGCACGACGCGCTCCGCACCGCCGTACAGGGAGTCACGGACTGGACCGCCCCGACTCCTTGCTCGGACTGGAACGCCACCCAGGTACTGCAGCACGCCGCGGGCGACCAGATCGCCTTCGCCGCGTTCCTCACCGGAGGACCGGGACCGTCGGAGAACCCCTTCGCCCCGTCGGGAAGGCTCGACACCTCACCCCAGAGCGTGCTGGAGCAGGCGCTCAAGCTCTCCGCGGACGCCTGGGCGGAGATCTCCCCCGACGCCGAGGAGGTCCCCGTCCCCGTTCCGCCCAACAAGATGACCGCCAGGCTCGGCGTGGGCGCCTGCGCCCTGGACGCCGCCGTGCACGCCTGGGACATCGCCATGTCGAGCGGCGCTCCCTCCCCGCTCACCGGGGAGCTCGCCCGCGAACTCCTTCCGGTGGCCCGCCAGATCGTCGAGCCCCTGCGGGCCTACGGCGCCTACGCCGCCGCGCTGCCGCCCCGACCGGGCGATGATGACGTGGCCGCCCTCCTTCGCTACCTGGGTCGCCACCCCGAGGCGAAGGACGGTGAGCATGAGTAAGGAACCCCAGACGTAGTGCCGCGCCGCTTGTGACCCCGGGCGACCGTGTGGCCGCGGGTGGCCCGGCCGCGCGCCTGGCCACCCGTTCTTCGTTCACCGTTGACCCGCGGAGGGATCTGCACCGATGGCTCTCGACATCGTCCAACCCGAGGACCTGGACAGACCGGAGACCTACAGCCACGTGATCGTCGCGACCGTCGGCCAGCCTTACCGACAGGCCGACTGACCGAGCAGGAGGCCGAGGCCGCCCACCACGGCACGCCTCCGACGCCAAGGCGCAGGCCGCCCTCACCTTGGCCGTCACCCTCCATCACGAAGATTGGAACAAATCATTCCGTTCTGATAAGGTTGTCCCTGTTGGTCAGCTTTTGAAGAGGAGTTTTCATGTACCTGGTTACCGGTGCCACCGCCCACTTCGGTCGTCAGGCCGTCGAAGCGTTGCACGCCGCGGGCCACCCCGTACGGGCGTTGACCCGCAACCCCGAGCAGGCCGGCCTGCCGCAGGGTGTCGAGCTGGCTCAGGCCGACCTGACCAAGCCGGAGACCCTGCCCGCCGCCCTCGAAGGCGTGCGGGCGATCCTGCTGGTCCTGCAGTACGGCATGGACCCGGCTCCGCTCCTGGACGCCGCCCGGGAGGCCGGTGTCGCGCGGGTCGTCTTCCTGTCCTCCGGCGCGGTCGTGGACGGTGCCGACGTGCAGCCGGATGTGATCGCCCAGTACCACGGCGACGTGGAGCGGGCCGTGCGCGAGTCTGGGCTGGAATGGACGGTGCTGCGGCTGCTGTTCCCGGCGATCAACTCGCTGACGTTCGCGATGCAGCTGGCCGGCGGTGATGTGATCCGCGCGCCGTACATCGACGCCGCCTTCAGTGTGATCCACGAGCTGGACGTCGCGGACGTGGCGGTCGCGACGCTGACCGGCGGCGGCCACGCCGGACAGACCTACAGCCTGACCGGGCCCGAGTCGCTCACGCAGGCCGACCAGGTCCGCATCCTCGGCCAGGCGCTCGGCCGCCCGCTCACCACCGAGGACCTCGACCCGGAGCCAGTGCTCCAGCAGATGAGCGCCTTCATGGACCCGGCCTTCCTGAGTGCGCTGTTCGGCCTCATGGCGGCCACCGTCGGCAAGCCGGCCGACGTCAACGACACCGTGGAGCGGATCACCGGCCACCAGCCCCGCACCTACGCGCAGTGGGCGGCCGACCACGCCGCCGACTTCTGACTTCTCACCAGGATCTCCACGCCAGGTGGTCCGGGTCACCGGCGCCGGCGTCGCCATCCACATCAAGATCTCCAACCTGTACGGCACGGCGCCACTCACGATGAGCGGGGCGACGGTGGCCAAGGCCGCCACCGGGGCCGCCATCCGTCCGACGACCCTGCGTCCGGCGACCTTCTCGCTGCGGCCGGGCGCGATCGTCCCTGCGGGTCAAGAGCTGGTCAGCGACCCGATCCCGCTGCCCGTCCAGGCGCTGATCCGGCTCGCCCACGCCCGAGGGATCAGGATCGTCGGCGGGACGATCATGCCGTTCGAGGGCAACCAGTGGTCCTACCCGGACGGCACCCCGGAGCCGTTCGCCCTGGAGCAGATCCGGGACCAGGTGAACAGCTGGATCCGGGCCAGCGGGGAGTACGACGCGGTGGCCGACTTCGAACGCGCCCTGCTCTCACCGACCGACCCGGACCAGCTACGGCCGGAGTTCAACGTCCGCGACAGCCAGGTGGGCGACTGGCTCCACCCCAACGACGCGGGCCTGAACGCCATGGCCGAGGCCATCGACCTGGACAGCCTGTAGGGCAGGCTTACAGTTCCTGTGAATGATCGCATCAGAGGCTGGGCCGCGCAGGGCCACCTGATCGAGGTGGACGCGATCGCGGTCCTCGAGTGAATCGGCCTGGCGATCATGGATCGGGCTGATCAGCGCCGTTCCTCGCTGTCAGCGAGGGAGCCGTGTCGATCCCGGCCCCGGCGGGACCGGGGGTCGGGATGCTTGTCTGCGTACGTCGGTGGCGCAGGGAGGCTTTCGTCCCCTATTGTTCGTGATCACGCGCGGATCACCTGAGCAGTGATGGGCACCGGCGCCCTCCTGCTCACGCGTCTCTCCCCGAACCAGATGGACCGCCCACGCTGACGGCTGCCGCCAGATCAGCCGAGCAACGGAAGGTGTATCGCGTGCCCGACGGCGCCCCAGACCCCAGCCCCTCGGGCAGCCCTTCACCCGGCACCTCCCCTGGGCCGTCTCCTTCCCCGTCCGGTACCGGGTCGCCCAGCCCGACGCCCAGTGACACCGGGTCGCCCAGTGACACCGGTTCACCGAGCCCCACACCGAGCGACACGGGCGCGCCGAGCCCTTCGTCCAACCCATCGACCGGTGGTCCCAGCGCTCCTCCGAGTCCCCCGCCCGGCTTTCCCGACCCGTGTCAGCATCTGCCCAAATGCGCCAAGCCGTGCTTCCCCGACAGACTGGTGCCGGACGGCGAGACCATCCCGACCAGCCCCGCCGAACCCGGCCTGCCCGCGCCCACGCCCGGTGACCACGGCGGAACGGAGTACGACACGGGCGCCATCACCGGGTTCGGCCGCTCACTGGAGATGGCAGGCAAGTCCGTCGCACTGCTCGGGCCCAGCACTCCCGTCTTCGAGGGCTCCGACAAGTTTCCCTTCGCCGGCATCCCCGTCGTGGGGCTCTTCTTCGTGCACAGGTTCAACGAGATCGCCGAGACCTGGGCGGATTGCGCAGGACTGCTCGAAGGCGTGCTCGGCAAGGAATGCGAGAAGTTCTTCCAGGTCGCGAAGAACTACTTGACCACGGAGGAAGAGCTCAAGGCCGCCGCCGAGCGGCTCAGACATTGAAAGGCCCACCGCATGTCAACCCCCCCAGCTCAGCCGCCCGCGGGCGGGCCCTCGAACAAGTTCAACGTCTCCCCTCCGAGTCCGCAGCACGTCAACAACGCCAGCAGGCCCATCGCCCTCAACCGGCCCCCGGCCGCGGTCGGCACGCCCAGCACCGCCTTCCACCGAGCCTTGCTCGCACAGATGAGAGCCAGCAGCCACCCGATCAGGTACTGCATGGCCATGTGCGGGCTCGGCTTCCTGGCGTCGATGGTCCTCCTGGTCATCCTGGCGAACGTCGGCAACCCCGCACTCTTCCTGCTCCGCAGGGACGCGTGGAAGGAACAGCACGGCCACATCAAGGGCGCCGCCTGGGACGTGTGGCTGTCGTACTTCCACCAGATCAGCCCGAACTGGAAGGGCCACGCGGTCGAGACCTTCCAGCAGTATCTCCGCTTCAACCTGATCGGGATGTTCGACCAGCTGGGCAACATCTCCAAGGACATGAGCTCGACGATGCACAGTCAGTACAAGGAGGTCATGGAATACGATCTGGCGGCCTTCGGGCTCCTGATCCGCAACAAGAAGATCTTCGCGGGTTTGGCGGCACTGGCGCATCTGCCTCTCACCAAGGTCGCCCTCTACACGCAGTCCGGGCTGTTCCTCACCGCGGCCGGCAACCTGGTCAAGCAGTTCTACGACATCTACCTGAGCTACGACGGCACCCTCAACGACCTCGAGCTGAAGATGAACGATCTCAGGGGCGTCTTCTACGAGGCCGGCCGCCGCGCGCTGGGGCCGCGCGACGAGCTGCACCTGAGCCCGCATGTCGGCAACCCCGCGTACTGGACGCCGATCACCGAGGAGACCCCGTGAAGCGCGACGACGCGTTCGATCCGGTCACGGCTGACATAGGCAGGCTGGTCCATGAGATCGCCGGCCATACCGAGGCGATCGCCGCGACGATGCTCGAGCTCGAGCACCGCAAGCTGACGGGCTCCGACGGCACCGGCGGCGTCACGGCCACGGTTTCGGGCACCGGTCAGCTGCTGGAGGTCCTCGTCACTCCCCTGGCGATGCGAGAACTCGACCATGTCGAGCTCGCCGAGGCCGTACGGGAGGCCATAGACGCCGCGCGCGTCGCGATGGCCGACGAACTGACCGAGGCCATGAACGCGGTGACGGGAGAGCTGCCCCAGCCCGACCCTGACCACGATCCGTTCGCGCGGTACCTCGACGATCTGTTGCGCGGGTGAGCATGGACGAGTACGAGGAACTGGACAGGCTGGCCGAGCAACTGGCAGGTGCGGCGGCCGCATACGAGGCCTCCGTCGAGGAGTGGAGCCGGCGGCAGTTCACCGGCACGGCCGACGAGGAAGGGATCGTCGCCACCGTGGACGCCATGGGCAATCTGGTGTCCCTGCAGATCAGCCTGCGGAGCAAACGGAGGCACGACGGGGTGACCCTCGGCGACGCGGTCGTCACCGCGGTGCACGCGGCCGAGCAGGCCGCGGCGGAGGCGCAGGAGACGATGATGCGGAGCGGGCCCGCGGGTATCGGCGGCGATCTCGGCGGCCTGCTGGCGGATGCCCAGCGGTCCTTCGAAAGACGCGGTGGCCTTCAGCCGGACTGAGCGGCGCCCGCGAGCTTGGCGCGACCCCGTCAGATCGCCTGCCTGCCGCCGGAGTCCAGTCGGATCCGCCCCGGAGGCCGGTCAGCCTGCAGGGGTACGACCGCCGCCAATGCCGGGGTGTCGGCAGGACCGGCGCTATCAGGTGCACGCGACTGCGTTGACCGACTCGGCGCCGACTGGGCTCGCCGAAGCTGAGGCGGCTGCTCGGCGCGAGCCTCCAGCAGGTGATCGAGCCCCAGACAGGCGAGCACTCGATCCACACAGGCCGGCACGTTGGTCAGGGCAAGATCACCGCCCGCGCGCACGAGGCTGTTCTTGAACGAGATCAGCACGCCCAATCCCGAACAGTCCATGAACGACACCTGGCTCATGTCCACCTCGAGCACAGGCGCTGACCCGATGCGGTTGACCACGGCCCCCACCAGCTGCGACCGCAGATGTTCGGCGGTCGCCATGTCGATCTCCCCGTCCGGCGAGACGACCACGCGATCGCGCTGGTCTGTGCAGATCACCTTCAGCCGCTGCATCCACGAACCTCCACGGAATGCCCGAAATGTGCGGCCAGCTCACCACATCTGCCGGAGCCGCGTCCCTCTCAACAAAGCAAATCCCCAGCAACAACATCGTCAACCGGCCGGTCGCGGCATTCCGGCCGCAGATCAACGAGGCCGAGGCCGACCCTCGTGAGCTGCTGATCGCCGGCCTCGCCCATGCTCTGCCGGTCTTCGTACTGCTGGCTGCTTCACCTCGCCGACGCGCTGATCGAGAAGGGCGCGGACGGCGACCGCGGCGATGTCGCGCGGGTCGACCGGAGCCGAGGCGGCGTTGCCGTAGGCGGTCGACGCCGGACAGCGCTGCCGGCAGGGTCTGCGGCCGGGTCAGGTCGCCGTGGGCCGGCGCGCCTGGCCCGCCTCGCGGACGATCGCCCAGAGGTTCGCCACCGGACCCACGTGTCCGAGCTTGTCGGGATTGATCACCGAGCGGATCGTCTGGATCCGCCCGTCGAGTATGTCGAGCGCCCAGGCGTTGAAAACCTGGGCGTCCCGGTCGCGGAAGATCGCGCCCGGCTGGCCGTTCACCTCGTGCGGCTCCACCACGACGCCGATCCGGACGAGCGGCGCGACGATCGCGGCGAGCACCCTGGCCACGTTCTCGGCACCGACGATGTGCTTCCACTGCGGGGCCTTGCCGCCGCCGTCTCCGACCAGCTGAACGTCGGCGGCGAGCAGTTCCCGCAGCCCGTCGACGTCGCCTTCCCTGAAGGCGTCGAAGAACCGCTCGGCGTCACCGCGGCCGACAGGAACGCCTTGGCCGATACGGGTTGTGTCGGGGAGGCCTCATAGCGCAGCCAGGTCTCCTGGACCGCGTCCTCGGCCTCGCTCACGCTGCCCAGGATCCGGTAGGAGATCGAGAACAGCAGCGGCCGTAGCTCCTCGAACTCCTCTACCCGGGTCAAGCCAACCCTTCCTTGAAGCCCTGGCGCCACGACGGATAGCACGGCTCCCAGCCGAGTTCCCGCTTGGCCTTGGCGTTGGAGAAACCGCGCCCCTCGGTCATCATCGTCACCGCCACTTCCCCTGCCAGCAGCCGGGCCAGCCACTTGGGGACCCGCATCGGTGGCCTACCGCCCACGATCATGGCCAGGTACGGCAGCCACTCGCCGGCCGGGGCGGGTTCGTCGTCGACGATGTTGAACACGCCCTTCGCCCGCTGCTCCACGGCCAGGACGGTGGCGCTCGCCGCGTCGTCGAGGTGCACCCACGAGGCATAGCCGGTGCCGTCCCCGACGAGCGGGAACTTGCGCCTGCGCACGAGCTCGACCTGATCGTCGGTGGCGCCCGGCCCGTAGAGCCCGCCGTAGCGCAGGACCGCGCCGCCGGCCTTGACGACCGCGTCCTCGAGGTGGCCGATCGCCGACGCCACCGCGTGCTGCGACGTTCCCGCGTACGTGTCCAGCGGGTCTTCCTCGGTCTTCACCCATCCGCCCTCGCGGATTCCGTTCCAGTTGCCGTAGCTCTGCGCGACAAAGGTGGATACGCCGGTCGCCTCGGCCGCGGCCAGCAGGTGGTCCGTCCCCTCGGTGCGCAGCCGGTTGGTCATGGCGAACCAGCGATCCATGTGCCTGAAGTCGGGCTCCATGCCGGCGTTGGCCGGGGAAATGGCGGTCATCTGGTGCACGATCGCGTCCGGCCGGGCAGTGGCCACCGCCTCGCCGACCGACACCGCGTCCAGCCCGTCCATCACGACCGCCTCGGCGCCGAGCTGCTCCAGCATGCCCGACTTGGCCGCGCTCGTGGTCGTAGCCGTCACCTGGTGACCACGAGCCACGAGCTGCGGCACCAGCCGCCGCCCCACGACCCCGGTCCCGCCTGCCACGAACACCCGCACAACCATCACCTCCTGGTTGGACTGGCTGTCTCCGAAACCTGAGACGAGACAGTCCAGCCGTCTGTGACATGCGAGGGAAGACAGGTCGGCTCCCGGTCAGAGGGGGACCTGATTGCCGGCCATCTGGATCAATGCGGCGTGCGTCTCCTGGTCAGCCGCCACGACAAGCCCGCCTGCGCCGGTGTGCAGCGGTTGACCGTGGATGCCGGTCACCACGCATCCGGCCGCCTGGCACAAGGCGATCCCACTGGCGAAGTGCACGCTGTCGCGCAGATGGCCGTCGGTGACGTAGGCGGCTCGCCGGCCGGCGGCGACCCAGGCCACCGCCAGGGTGGTGGAGACGACACGCGGCCGGAACCGCTGGGCGAACGCCGTGTCGGTGAGAAGGCGGGCAGCCCGGAAGCCCGGTTCGTTCGGGAAGGGAGGATCGAGGTTGACATCCACCAGTCGGGACTCGCGTGACGGTCTGAGCTCCTCGTCCACGCTGTCCCTGCGGACACAGGCGCGTTCGCCGTCCGTCCAGAACACCTCTCCGGCGAACGGATCGGCCGAGGCCGCCGCGGTGATGTCGGTCCCCACCCGCAGGGCGACGTTCACCGCGACCAGCATGTTCCGTACGGCGTAGTTCAGCGTGCCGCACAAGGGATCGACCAGCCACATGCGCTCTGTGCCGTCCGCACCCGTCCGTCCGCTCTCCTCGCCTGTCGCGGCGTCGTCAGGTCGAGCGGTCCGGATGACGTCGAGGATGACCTTCTCCGCTTCGAGGTCAGCGACCGTGGCGAAGTCACCGGCGGACTTCTCGAACCGCGTCAGCGAGGCGCCGTACATGTCGCGCACCACGGCGGCTCCCGCCTGCGCCGCCGCCACGGCCAGCTCCGCGTCGGTTCCCGCGTTCACGATCAGCATGCGAAGAGAATAGCCTCGGCTGTTTTCGCGGCCGGGCTCCCCCTCGCACGCGTGCACCGGTAGTGATCGGTCCGGAACTCGTCTGCGGATCCGGGGTATGAGATGGGGATGACTCGTAGCGACTCCACGTCCCCTGCGGTCCCATGAGCGTCCTGCTGCCGCTGTCCGCGGTCACGCGGCTCGCCGGCGCGGCGGTCATCGGAGCGGTGACGGGCATGGTCGTCGGCGTACGAGCCGATGCATCGCTGGGCATTCTCTCCGGTATCGCAACGACGGCGACCGTCTTCGTCACGACAGGCTGGATCGTGCTGTGGCCCATGGACGCATCCACCACTCACAGCAACGCGCGACGCGAGGACTTTCAGCCCGTCACCGAGGAACTCGTCGTCGTTGCGGCCGCTCTGTCCGGGTTGGTCGCCGTCGTGGTGCTGCTCCTTCTCGGCAACTCGGACGCCAGTCACGCCGCTGCCGCGACCGCGCTCGGCGGCGTCTTCATGGCCTGGGCAGCACTTCATCTGATGTACGCCACCCGCTACGCGTACCTGTACTACGAGACATCGGCAGGCGGGATCGACTTCAACTCCGAGCAGCCTCCGGCGTACAGCGACTTCCTCTACTTCAGCTACAACCTGGGCATGACCTACCAGGTCTCTGACACCGATGTCTCCAGTTCGACGATCCGCAGGATCGTGCTGCGGCACTGCCTCCTGTCGTACGTCTTCGGCACCTGCGTCCTGGCCACCACCCTCAACCTCGTCGCCGGAATCGTCACCGGCTGATGTCGTGACCTCAGCGCGGACATGTCACTCAGGCGTGGTGAACCCGGTGTCGATGTCGTCGTCGGTGCGTTCCTCGCCCCCACCGGACGGCTGCTGCCCGGTGGCGGCCGTGGTGGACAAGCCCTGCAGGACCTGCCGCAGCTCAGAGGTGAGCGACCGCAGCCGATCGAGGGGGACCTCCTCCAGAATTGACTGCCTGGCGTCGACGACCAGCTGCCCCGCATGCTCCTTGTCGGGTGGCGCGATGGCGGACCCGAGCTCGTTGACGCGCCGTTCGACCTGGTCGGCGACGGCGCCGAGCTCGTTACGCGCATCGACCAACCCGCCGCGCAGATCATCCTCGTCCTGGTTCCGCCCCTCGCCCGCGATCATCCGGTCGACCTCCCCCTACCTGGTCCATCTGGCCTCGAACACTGTTCGTGGTCGAACTGTAACATTCCGCCATCAGACGGGACCTTCTGGGGCAGACCCCGTCGCGCGCCGATCGACCAGCGCGGCGGAATCGCCAGGCCCGCATTCGCGAACGATCTGGGCGTGCCCCATCAGCCGGCGTCGACACGTCGAGTCGCCGGGAAACGGCAGGTCAGATCAGAGAAAGGTCCACCTATTCCGGGCAGATCCACGGGTTTCAGGCATTGCTCGGCGGGCCATGAATACCTGGCAGGAAACAGTTGAAATCGGGCCGCAGGCGCCCACGAACAGCGGATTGCCGCCGGCATGGCGGCGCCTGGACCGGCGACCTCCCACCGGGGTGAGCTGACCTTCCGGGTCCCCGGGCCCCGACCGCACCGAGGTCGTCGTGCGCATGCGGGACGCAACCGCGCGGCCTAGGAGAACTCGTCGATGACGCCCCAGGCTGGGCTCACGCGCCGCATGCGACCACAGGACACCCAGGAATGCAGGAGGTGCGAGCCATGACCGACCAGGACACGTCGAAACAGTCCACAGGCGATGCCGAAGCGCATCCGTCCCCGGAGTACCACCCGTACCACCACCCTGCGGCGGGCTGGGGAGCGGCCAGGAGCGTCTCACAGTTCCTCCTGCGGGAGCGTGAATTCGTGGAGGGCCCCCGCGCCATCCAGAAGATGAACCACGAGGGCGAGGGCTTCGACTGTCCCGGCTGCGCCTGGCCCGACGACCTCAAGGGGCTTCGCCTGGACATCTGCGAGAACGGGATCAAGCACGTCACCTGGGAGATGACCCACAAGCGGGTCGGCCCCGCGTTCTTCGCCGCCCACACGGTCAGCGAGCTGTCCACCTGGAGTGACGCGGAGCTGGAGGACCAGGGCCGCCTGACGCACCCGATGACGTATGAGGCGACCTCGGACACATACGTGCCGATCTCGTGGCAGGACGCGTTCGCGCTGGTCGGGCAGAGGCTGCGTGAGCTCGACGATCCGAACCAGGCCGCGTACTACACCTCCGGGCGCCTCGGAAACGAAGCGACCTTCCTCTACCAGCTCATGGCGCGCGAGCTGGGGACCAACAATCTCCCTGACTGCTCCAACATGTGTCACGAAGCCAGCGGCCGTGCGCTGCAGGCAGCGCTGGGCACGGGCAAGGGCACAGCCGATCTCAAGGACTGGGAGGTCACCGACGCGTTGTTCATCCTCGGGGTCAACGCCGCCTCCAACGCCCCCAGGATGCTGACCGCGCTGACCGAGGCGCACAAGCGCGGCGCCCAGATCGTGCACATCAACCCGATCGTCGAAGCCGGAGCAAGACGTGCGATCATCCCGCACGACTTCGTGGACATGGCGCTGTTCCGGGCCACTCGCACCAGCACCCTGAACCTGCAGCCGCGGATCGGCGGCGACATGGCCCTGCTGCGCGGTATGGCGAAGGCCGTCTTCGCGGAGGCCGAAACCGACCCCAAGGCACTCGACAGGGAGTTCATCGAACGTCACACCGCGGGGTTCGAGGCCTACCAAGCCCTGTGCGAATCCACCCCATGGGAGGAGATCGAACGGCAGAGCGGCATCAGCCGCGCAAAGATCCAGAAGGCCGCACGCGTCTACTGTGAGGCCGACCGGAGCATCTTCAGCTGGTGCCTGGGAATCACCCAGCACGAGCACGGCGTCGACACCGTCCGTGAAATCGTCAACCTGCTGCTGCTGCGTGGCAACCTGGGCCGGGAGGGAGCCGGCCCCTCGCCGGTGCGAGGCCACAGCAACGTCCAGGGAAACCGTACGTGTGGCATCGATCATCGCCCGTCCCCGGACTTCCTTGCCCGGTTGGCCGCCGTCTGCGGCATCGACCCGCCCCAGGAGCACGGTCTGGACACCGTGCGGGCCATCGAGGCGATGCATCGCGGCCAGGTCAAGGTGTTCGTCGGCATGGGCGGGAACTTCGCCCTCGCCGCCCCTGACACGCCCTATACCGCCGAGGCTCTGCGCCAGTGCGACCTGACCGTGCACGTGAGCACCAAACTCAACCGCAGCCATCTCGTGCACGGCCGCCAGGCGCTCATCCTGCCGTGCCTGGGCCGCACAGAAAAGGACGTCCAGCGAGCCGGCCTTCAGTCGACCTCGGTTGAGGACTCCATGAGCATGGTGCACCTGTCCGTCGGCATGAAACGACCCGCCTCGCCTCACCTGCTCTCCGAACCGGCGATCATCGCCGGCATGGCCCGCGCCGCCCTGCCGGACAGCACCACGCCCTGGGAGTGGTACGTCGAGGACTACGACCGCATCCGTGACACCATGGCCAAGGTCCTGGACGGATTCGAGGACTTCAATCGCCGTGTGCGCCTGCCTCTGGGATTCCGTATCCGCCAGCCGGCCCGCGAGCTGGTGTTTCTCACACCTTCACAGCGCGCGGAATTCTCCACGGCGGAGCTCACCGACGTGGTCCCGGTGAACGGCACGCTCAAGCTGGGCACGATGCGGTCCCACGACCAATGGAACACCAGCATCTACTCGGACAATGACCGCTACCGCGGCATCAAGAACCTGCGAACGCTGATCTTCATGAACGCCGACGACATGCGCGAACGCGGTCTGAAGCTGTTCGACGAGGTCGACATCACCAGCACGGCCAAGGACGGGACCACCCGCAGCGTGTACGGCTACAAAGCGGTTCCGTACGGCATTCCGCGCGGATGCGCCGCCGGCTACATGCCGGAGATGAACGTGCTCTGCGCCATCGGCGACTACAGCACCCAGAGCGATCAACCGCTCATGAAGAACGTCACCATCATGGTTCGACCTTCCGGTTCCGCGTCGACGATCTGATGCGCCGCACGACACCCCGAAGGGCTACCGCACGGGCGGGGGTTGGGGGGCCCTACTCCAGCCGTAGCCTTTCTCGCCGCCGTGGATCCGGCAGGCCAGTTCCTCATCGGACGTCAGCGCGACAGCATCGAGTTCCGGCACTCCTCGCCTGAGGGCTTTGCAGATACGGTGCCATCCGTCGATGATCATCGGCCCCTCGCCGTTGGGCACGGGTACCGCGATCAACGGCTCATCGAGCTCCACGTTCGGTACGTGATCCGAGTTGATACCGATCAGTCGTGCCATGGCCGCCCATGCGGCTACCTCCACCCGGGTGTCCGGGACGCGCCCGACTGCGAGCTTCTTGGCTGCGCTGACATCCCACTGCCAGGCCATGAACTGGAACCTCTCCACCTGCGAGATATCGGCCGCGACGGCGTCAGCGGGCTGGTGTGGTTGCGGGTCGATGTCGGTCGAACCGGTTTCCTGAGCTTTTACGTCCTTGCCTCCGTGGTGCCGCTGTGGGCACTGAGTCGCTCCGCGGAGGCGGCCGGCGCGGGACGCTCGGCCTGGATGACAATGTCTCGTTCGCCCTGTCCGATGTGCCGTTCCTCCTCGACGACCTCGACCGGAGAGACGGGAACGGGCGGGGGCGAGGTCGGAAGACGGGCGGTGTCGAGGAACGCTCATAGCGGTCGTGTCCCTTTCTGTCAGTGATATCGCCTAACTCGTGGATGTGGATGCGCGTTCATGTCGGCTGCTCGGTCATCGTCCAGCCACCGAGGTGGTCGACGCGGTCGGCTCCGCGATGACCCAGCCTCGCCGGCCCCAGGCTGGGTCGAGCCTTCTCGTGCCGGCCGCTCCCGCGCCGGTTTCGCCGGCCGCCACGCCTTCGAGGGCAGCCGCCGCCCCTGCCCACGATCGAACCCCGCACCGATTAGCGGCCCAGACCGAAATGTAACAGCCGCACGAAAGCATCTATTCCAGGGCCATCGTCGCTTCACTGGCCGCGGGCCCGCTGAAAATGTCTGCGGCGTGATGCAACGCTTTCGCCCCTTGAGTCGTCTGGGTCGCGACAAGCGAGGAAGGACGACGACCATTGGATGACGCACCCGGCTTCGACGACTTCGTGGCCGAGCAGACGGATGCGCTGCTCCGCTACGGATACGTCCTGACCGGCAACCCTCACGACGCCGCCGATCTGGTCCAAGAAGCCCTCGTACGGCTGCGTGGCGCCTGGCCGAGGGTGCGGCGAAAGGACAATCCGCACAGCTATGCGCGGACCACGATGGCGCGGCTGCACATCAGCGTCTGGCGACGGCGCAGGCGTGAGCATCTCGCCGGTGAGGTGCCGGAGCGGGCCAGCCACGCGCTCTTTCCCTCCGACGAGGACCAAGGCCTGTGGCAGGAGCTGACCGCGCTGCCCCGCAGGCAGCGCGCCGTACTGGTGCTGCGCTACTACGAGCAGCTCACCGACGCCGAGATCGCCAAGGTGCTCGGCATATCTGCGGGGACCGTGCGCAGTCAGGCCTCCCGGGGCCTGGACAAGCTGCGCTCCTCCCTCCTTCCCTCCTCACCGGTGACTCACGGGAGCGCGCGATGAACGATCTCGAAGACAAGCTGAGCCGCGTTCTCGCCGGGGCGGCGGACCAGGCGCCGCAGGCGTCGACCGGGCTGAGTGCGGCGGTCGAGGCGGGCCATCGCCGGCGGCGGGCGCGCACCACCGCTGCACTCGCCGCCGCGGCCATCATCGTGGTGATCGGCGGAGCGGGCACGATGGTGAACGCCTTGCGCACGTCCGCCGCCCCGCCGCCCGCCGTGAGCGCGACCGAACCCGCCGAGCGCAGGAGCGACAGGGCGGAGCCGCCGGTGGACAAGATCCCGCCGCCCATCGAGGAGGTGTGGCCGCAGGCCGTACACAAGATCCCGGCCAAGCTGCCCGACGGTCGTACGTACCATCCGCAACTGCTCCTCGACGAGCACACGTTGCTGGTCATGACGGGGGCTTTCAGTAGGACGGGGCGCTACGAGGGGGACCGCCAGTTCCTGTGGAGCTTCGACCTGAACAGCGGCAAGCCCCGGCAGATCGCCGAAATCCCCCCGACGAAGAACTCGATGATCGTCGCCGACGGCGTCGCCGCAGGGGGTGGGAACATCGTCTGGTGGGCGTCGTACAAGGAGGCAGGCAAGCAGCGGGTCGCCCGCATCTGGACGGTGCCGGCCAGCGGTGGCACGCCACGGCTGGTGACCGAGGTTCCCCTGGACAACGTCATGAAAAAGGGTCACATCGACGGACTGAGCGTCGTGGGCTCCGACGTGGTCTTCGCGTACGAGAAGGGTGGTGTCTACCGGGTGCCGCTGAGCGGGGGCCGACAGCAGCCGGTGAAGGGCGCCGAGCGGCACCACATTCTGGAGTGGCCGTGGGTGGGCACCCACCGGCGGGACGCCGTTTTCCGCGAACTGCTCAACGTCGAGACCGGTGAACGGCGCGTCGCCGTGGTCAATGCCGACGAACGGGTCAGGTGCGGCATCGACCGGTGCTCAGGCGCGGTCATCCGCAAGCACGTCGTACGCAAGAAGGGCCGCGCATTCACGTGGGAGGAGATCCTGCGCACGTTCGTCCGCGACCGCGACGGTTCACGGGACCGCGAGCTGCCAGTCGGCTCCCGTCCAGGCGATGACGCCGGCCTCGAACGGTTCTTCAAGGTCATTCTCAACGGCCCGGACATGATGCAGGCCGTGGGCCTCTACGACGTGGACACCGGCAAATCCGCCGACCTCGGCGTACGGTCGGATGCCCGGGGGCAGATGGCAGAGCCCGACGGCGGCCTCGACCGGCTGATGGCCTACCCGGTCGGGGACAAGATGTATGTCGTGGATCTGGCCGCGATCGAATAGGTCAGAGGCGTGGGCCACGATCAAGCGGTCCACCGCCCCCATGTCGCCGGCGCAACCGTTCGTCTTTGTCCGGGACGAGGGCGGCGGCATGAGCCAGCGCGATGTGAACATCGCCCATTCGCGCAGACAAGATCCTGGCGCGGCGGCGGCCCCGGCCTGGCGAGGGGACCCACAGGAACTGACCTTGATCGGCTGTGTTAGGACATCCGATCCGCGGCGGGGGCGTCAGGGGGTCCATCGCGCGCGGAGCACGCCATCGGGGTCGGGCAGTACCGCAGCCATCAGCGGATCACGCTCGTCCTCGAGACAGGAAAGGATCATCACCGCGCGGACTCCTGGCAGCATGGCGGGCAGTGCCGGATAGTCGGCTTCGTCGAGTGTCAGGCTGGTGACACGCCCTTGAGCGTTCTGCCAGACGATCTCGCTGAGGCCTTCGTGAAGGCCGGCAAGGGCTGCGTCCACATCCGCTGACAGATCGGGCCAGACCGCCAACCTAGCCCGGGGGGCGAGCCGCGCCTGTATCCCGGCAATCTCATCGAGGGTGATCCGGTGCCAGCGTGAGGCGTTCTGGACATAGCCCTCCTCCAGCACTGCCGCGCCGCGCTTGCTGACCAACGCCTCCAGTTCGGCCCAGAATGCCGCGTCGGCGGGGCGCCGCCCCGCGCGATCGTCCTCATCAAGGTGCGGGTCATACGGTGACTGGCTGATCGGCTCGGCGAAGAGCCCTCGCTGGTGAGTGAACTCCACCGCGCGCGGGCATGGCAGGGCGCTGCCGACATACACGTACTGGTCGTAACCGACGTGGACGAAGAAGCGGTCCTCAGCCTCCAGGCGGCACCAGGCACCGTTGTCGCGCAGCATCGCCCGAACCAGTTCCAAGGCGACGGCCATCGGCACCTGCGCGCCGTCGTGGTAGCCGGTCAGGTCGGGCGGGAACAATCCGACCAGGCCATGACCGTCGATCGGCGGTTCCACACCGAAGCTGACCAAGCCGGTCACCTCCGGGTCCCGGATCGCGAGGTGGGTGACCCCGGTCTCTTGGGCGAAAGCGGCTACGGCTGCCAGGTAGGCCGCTTCGACCGGACCGTGGTCGTCGTGCACATCCTCAGGACCGACGTAGTGGCCGTGCTCGTCGCGATCCACCGGGTCATACTTGGTGACTTGGTAGACGTGCAGACCCATGTCGGTTCCGCCGCCTACAGGACGGATCTGAGGTGCGGATTCCGGTGGTTCAGAAGCGGCTGCGGGGACATTCATCGCCCCATCCTGGCGAAGTTCCGGTCTTACGGCCAATGCTCAACCTTTCCTTGTCCGGGGCCGCCGATCAGCGGGTTGGTCCGGTTCCGGACTTCCATCACAGCGGGAATGCCAGGAGTTCGCCGTAAGACACGCCCTTTGCCGACCGTGGTACAGCATCCGGTTGAAGGCATTGCACAGCGCGCTGGGGACAGGAGGCCGATCGCGGCTGCGGCCGCAGAAATTACATCCATGCCGTTAAAGCCGCATGAGAGTATGCGTGAAGGATGCCGCCGAGCCGTCTCGTCGGCGCATGTTCAGGTCGACGAGGTAACGACGAAAAGGCGCCGGAAAGGATGACTTCCGGGCGCCTCTTCATTTCCTTCCAACAGTTTCCAAGCATCTCGTTTGTTAGTCCTGTATCAGCGGCGGCTGCTGCCATTGGCTGCGCCGTTGGCGCTGCCACCGCCATCGAGTTGGACAACGAGAGCGGATGTGCTGGCGGTGGACCTGGCCACGGTGTCGGCGCCGGCGGACTGGGCCGCCACTGCCACGGGTGCGATGAGAGCGAAGGCCGCTACTGTGCCGACTGCGAGAAGGTTCTTCAGCTTGGTCATTGAGATCACTCCACGTCGAATCAATTGTGCCCCCGGGCGAGACCCGGGCCGATTTCCCGGAACTGCGATGAATCCGGTCGTGCGATGATGAAGCTTTCAACCATCTGGCCAGGTGCATACCTTTGACATGTGGAACACCTGTGCATCGGTCAGCGTCGAAGCCGTCCACGGCGCTGCTCGGGTCGGTGACGAAACCGTCGTGAACGGGCCGCGCTCAGAGGACAGAGCCATGCGTGATCACGTTCGCGGCTCGAACACGAACGGGACGAGCTAGCCGCTGAACTCCTTACCGAAGTCGTAGGTACGCCAGCGCTCGGGCCGCACGCGGACGGTGACCATCGTCCGCACGAAATCCTTGATGTTGTCGAAGAACCGCTCGCCCGCCTCGGAGCCGAGGTAGCGAATCGACCACTTGCGGTACTCATCCACATCGGTTGGCTCATAACCCACGACGGGACCTTCAATGGAGACGTACTTGTACGGCATCGCCTCCTGTTGCGCCGTGAATCCGATCTGGCCCGCTTCGCGGATCAGGGCCATCTTCACGCTGTCAGGGCTCGTGGCGAACGTGATCTCACCGCCGGGCTCGTAGCCGTACCAGATGGGCACCGCCATGGGCGGCCGCCCGTCCGAACCCGCCACGCTCAGCACCCCGATGTGCGTCTCGGCCAGGAAGCTCTCCCGCTCAGCCGTGGTCATCCTCGTCGACATGATCTGCTCCTCAGGTCCGGTTCGTGCCTTCACCCTGCCGGGGGCCGCTGTTGGTCGACTGACGGTTCGCTGGGGGTAGACGTCTGCCCTCGCACAGCACCTGGTAGGCCGCCCCGGCGAGTCTCTCCCGCCGGGCCTCGAGCCCGAACTCGATCGCCAGGGCGCCAGACATCCAGGTGACCGCGACCCAGGTCTCCTCGATCGAGGAGATCCCCATCAGGGCCGAGTGATCGCGGACGCGACTGAGCCGCTCGACGGCTGAGGCACCTGCGTGTCGCAGGCGGATCACGGCCACCGATCAACGGCTGGGGTACTACAGCGCGGAGAGCACGCGTTCCAGGCCCCAGCGGAACTGCTCGGTGGAGACGTAGGCGGCGATGGCGTCGGCCGCGGCGTGCGTGCGCGGGAAGGCCGCGGGGTCGACGGCGAAGGCGGCCCTGCGGGCGGCGATCCGCTCGGCTTCCGGCGCGACCGGGCTCCCGGTTTCCGCCGCCTCCAGCGCGATCGAGCCCAGGACGTAGACCATGACGGTGTAGGCGGCGCGCGGGTCGGGCAGGGCGCCCAGCAGGCTCTCGCCGACGCGCAGCGCGACCGGCCCGTTGAACGCCGCACCCAGGATGGCGGGCACGGCCGCCGGATGACGCATCAGCACCTCGCGCAGGTTCAGTGCGAACGCGACGATCCGTTCCGCGGGGCTGCCCCCGCCGTGCTCCAGCAGGTCGAGGTTGGCCTGGCCGAGCAGCCGGTCGGCCAGCGCGGTCACGATCGCGGCCCGGTCAGGGAAGTAGGTGTAGAGCGCCCCGGGCGTCAGGCCCAGCCGGGCGGCCAGGGCCCTCATGGTGAGCGCGCCCGCGTCAAGGAGCTCCAGGGCGGCGTCCAGCACGGTCTCGGTGTTCACCGAGCGCTGCGGTCCTCTCTTCACAAGGAAACCCTATACGGTGTTTAATGTTAAACACCGTTCAGAGTTAGGAGCTTCCATGAGATGGACCTTGATCGCCGGCGTGCTCGCCGCCAACCTCGCCTTCGTCGGGCTGGGCGCGGTCTTCGGCTACCCCGGCGTGCTCGCCGAGCCTCCCGCCCGCATCCTGGCCGCGTTCGCCGCCGACCAGGCCGCGATCAGCGCCTGGTTCCTGCTGCTCGCCCTGGGCGCCGCGGCCCTCGTCCCGTCCGCGGTCCTGCTCGGGCGGCGCCTCCCGCCCGGCCCCGCCGCCACCTTGTCGGTGCACGCGGGTGTGCTGGCCGGCCTCGTCCAGGCGCTGGGGCTGCTGCGCTGGCCGTTCGCGGTGCCCGCTCTGGTCGACGCGGCGGACCCGCGCAGCGCGCAGACCGTCTTCGCCGCGCTCCACGGATATCTGGGCACCGGAATCGGCGAGACCCTGGGCTACCTGCTCACCGCGGCCTGGACGCTCCTGGTCCTGGCCGCCCTCCCTCGGCCGCCGCGCTGGTTCGCCGCGCTGGGCGCCGCCTCGGCCCTGGCGGTCGCGGCCGGTGTCCTGGTCCCGCTCGGGCTGCGCGGCGCCGACCTGGCCAACTTCGTCGGCTACCTCGCCTGGAGCGCCTGGGCGATCTGCCTGGCCATCCGGTACGGCCGACGGGTCCCGGCACCCGTGTGACGGTCACGTGGCGAAGCGTCTACCACTGCTGTCCGAGGGATGCGCCGCAGGCCAGGGAGGTGGCACCGTTCTCGGCACCCCCAGGCTCGACGAGGATCCGCGCCGCGGCGAGATAGGCGGCCAGCAGGCTTTCCGCGACCGCCGCCACGCTCTCGTCCGCGGGCAGAAACGTGGGAGCATGCAGCCCCGCCGTCGTGTCGGTGCCGACGAAGAGCATCAGCGACGGCACCTCGGCGGCGAAGTAGGCGAAGTCGTCGGCGCCGCACGACCGGAGCGGCGCCGACACCGTGTGGCCGAAGCCGCCGAGCAGCGCGGCGGCCTCGGCGGCGAGGCGGGCGTCGTTCACGAGCACCGGCTCGCCACGGAGGATCCGCACCTCGGCCTCGCACCCGTGCGCCTTGGCGACACCCTCCGCGACCGCGCGAAAACGTTCGTGAAGCTGGGCCCGCCAGGACTCCGACATCGTCCTGAGCGTGCCCCGGGTAACGGCCTCACCCGGGATGGCGTTGGGCGCGGTGCCCGCCTCAAGCGTCCCGAAGGTGACCACGGTGCCCACCATCGGGTCGGCGTCGCGGCTGACGAGCTGCTGCGCGGCCACGATGATCTGGGCAAGCGCCGGTATCGGGTCCCTGGTTAGATGCGGGTAGGCGGCGTGCCCGCCGCTGCCCCTGACGATGAGTGTGAACTCGTCGGCGCAGGCGTTGACCGGGCCGGGGGTGCAGGCCACCGTTCCGCCGCCGAGCACGGGCTGGACGTGCGCGGCGACCATGGCCCGCACCTGGTGCGCGGCGAGCGCGCCCGACTCGACGATGTCGAGCGCGCCCGACGGGTAGGTCTCCTCGCGCGGCTGCAGCACCGCGATCAGCGGCGCGGGACCGCCGGTCCTGTCGACCGCCCTGGCCAGCGCGACCAACGCGGCGAGGTGGACGTCGTGACCGCAGGCGTGCATGGCACCGTTGGTGGCCGCCCAGGGCACCCCCGTCTGTTCCGTGATCGGCAGGGCGTCGAGCTCGCCGCGCACGCCGACCGCGGGGCCGTCGCCGCCGATGCGGACCAGGGCGCCGGTGCCGGCCACCGGATCCGGTGCCGCCGCGGCGGGCAGGGCGTCGAGCACCTGCTTGAGGGTCGGCCCTTCCTGCCCGGACACGCACGGCTCGGCGTGCAGCCTGCGCCGCAGCTCGCAGGCCGCGGGGAGCTCGGCGCGCAGCGCGGCGAGCAGGCGTTCGCGCGTCTCGCTCGGGGTGCGCTCGATCCGATCCGTCACGCGTCGTCTCCCAGGCGGTAGACGCGACGCGCGTTGTCCTCGCCGATCATGGTGGCCACCCGGACCGCCTGGGCCGGCGACCACTCCCCGCCGGCCACGAAACCGCCAAGGACACGGGTCATCGCCCGGCGCCACAGCAACGCTCCCAGGTGGTGCAGCTCGGCCGGGCCCCAGGCGTCGGAGGAGAAGAGAATCTTGGCGAACGGCGCCAGCTCCAGGCTCTCCGCCACGACGGCCACGCTGCGCGCTCCGGTGTAGTTCACTCCGAGGCCCACGTCGAAGTAGACGTTGGGGTAGACCTGGGCGAGGTAGCCCGCGTTGCGGTGGAACGGATAGCAGTGCAGCAGGAGCAGAGGTACGCCGCTGGGCTCGGCCCGCTCGATGAGCCCCCGCAACAGCAGTGGGTCTGAGCGGTGCAGGTCGACGTCAGGATCTCCGTAGCCGATGTGGAACTGCAGCGGAAGCCCGCGCTCGATCCCGGTCCAGATCAGGTGACGCAGCAGCACCGGATCGTCGACCCGGACCGTCGCGGTCTCCTCGATCGCCCGCAGCCATCGCCCCGCCGCCGCCGTGACCTCGGCGGGGGTGGGCGGGCTCGGGTCGAGATCGAGCCCGTGGCGGTAGGCGACGATCGTCTTGAGACCGCGGGCCGTACGGCTGCGCTTCCACAGCAGTTCGGCGAAGCGCGCGGCGAACCCGGCCGCGCTGACACCCTCGGACACCACCTGCTCGGCCACCGCCTCCAAGCGCACGACCTCCTCGGCGGGCCGCCCGGTGACCTCGGCCATGCCGGCGGTGCCGAGGATCTCGTCGCCGCGATAGCCGGTCTCCACAAGGAAGTGGCCGATCCCGCTCGCGGTGAGCAGCCGCCTGTTCACCTCCGCGGCTCCGAGCTCGGCACGTCGCGCCATATACGCGTCGGGCGGCGCGTGCGGGTCGAGACCCAGCACGGGCGCGCAGTGCCGCAGGATCGCGAAGCCGATCTGGGAGTCGAACTGACTCATCCAGCCGGGTACCGGCCGGTCCGACTCGGTGATGAGCTCCTCGAACTCCGCCCTGGACAGGTCGTTGCCCGAGGCGCCGTGGACATGGTGGTCCACCAGCGCGATGGCCTCGATCGACTGATCGAGAGACTCAGAAGACATCAGCGATCCTCCGGCAGCTTTCCACGTCGTCCAGGCCGTCGAGCGCTCGCGATTCCGTCCGCTTGACCGACAGGTACGTGTCGATGAGGTCGGGCGCGAACAGGCCGCGCACGACCTGGTCGGCCTCGAGGGCGTCGAGCGCCTCGTCCTGCGACTTCGGCAGCGGCGGCACGGCCGCGAGCTCCGCCTCGGTCACCGACTCCGGCCAGACGACCGGCTCAGGGTAGCCGCGGCGGATCCCCTCCAGGCCGGCCCTGAGCAGGACGCCGAGCGCGAGCCATGGGTTGGCGGTCGCGTCGGCCGCGCGGAACTCGACGTTGAACTCGTCTCCCGAACCAGGGCAGATGCGCAGCATCGCCTCCCTGTTCCGCTCGGCGAGGAACACCCCGCCCGCGCTCCACCGGTGTGGGGTGAGGCGCAGGAACGACACCGGGCTCGCCGCGGTCACCGCGGTGAGCGCGGCGGCGTGCCGCAGGATTCCCGCACAGAACCTGGCGGCCGGCTCCGACAGGCCTCCCGGCCTGCCGGGGTCGTGCATGGCCCCGCCCTTGAACGACAGGTGGATGTGCACGCCGTTGCCGCTGCCCTCTGGGTGCAGGATGGGCGCGAAGCAGGCGCGCAGCCCGCGCCGCCTGGCGAGGTCGCGGACGAGCTCTCGCAGCAGCACGGCCCGGTCGGCGGCGGCGAGGGCGTCGGTGGGGGCGAGCGTGATCTCGTGCTGTGCCTCGCCGTACTCGGGCAGCCAGGTCTCGGGCGCGAACCCGTTCCGTTCGAGGAGCGCCACCAGATCGGAGCCGAACGGCTCCGCGGCCCTGTATCTCTCGAAGGAGAACGGCCCTGTGGAGTCCGGCGATCGCGGCCCGGTCAGAGTGAATTCGTGCTCGAACGAGGCCACCGGGACGAGTCCCAGCTCCGCCCGCAGTTCCTCGACGGCGTCGGCGAGGAAGGCGCGGGGGCAGCACTCCCACGGCGTGCCGTCCGGCAGCGTCTGCCCGGCCAGGTACAGCCGCGTCCCCGGCACGTCGCCGTCGGCCGGGATGTCGGCGCGCGTGGCAGGGGCGGGCAGCAGCCGCAGGTCGCCCGTCGAGCCGAACGGATTCTCGGCGATGGTCCCGAAGCAGGTCAGAGCCAGGTCGGCGGGCACCCAGCCGGTGCCGCCGCGTAGCACCGCGGCCTCTCTGGAGGCGGGTACGGCACGGCCGCGCGTGTGCCCGGCCAGGTCGCAGGTCGCGATGAAGACGTTCATGCCGTCCTTCCCGCCCCGGCGACCGCCTGCTCCTCGGGACGGGCCAGCTCGGCGCTGAGGCCCTCCCCGATCCGACCGGCCAGGCCGGGAGCGGCCAGTACGACGGCCAGGCCGACCAGGCACCAGGCCGCGGCGATCCACGGGAAGTAGCTGAGTGGGCTGTCCTGCCCCGCCGACTGGTTGTAGAAGACGAAGCACAGGTAGGCGATGGCCAGCACCGGGATCGCGATCTCGCGCTTCGGGATCCCGCCGCGCCCGTTCACGATGAACGCGACGACACCCGCCCCCGCGACGGCATAGGCCACCAGCAGGCAGAGCACGCCGAGGGTGGCGAACCAGTAGTAGGCGTCGAAGGCGCTCACTCCGCCCAGGTCGAGGAACACGTCGGCGAGCGCGGCCACGGCGAGAGCGACGACCAGCGAGACGGAGGGCACCCCCGTTCGGGGATCGGTGCGGGCCAGGACGCGTGGGCCGAAGCCGTCACGGGAGAGCGCGAACAGCAGCCGGCTCGCCGCCGCCGACGAGCTGATGGAGGCCGCGAACGCCGACGCCATCGCGGTGAAGGCGATCACGAGGGAGAACCAGGTGCCGACGTAGGCCTCGGCGAGGGCGGACAGCGACGACTCCGCCCCGGCGAAGGCGGACACCCCGCTCTCGCCGGTGCCGAAGCCGATGGTTTGGGCGAACATCACGAAGACGTACAGCACACCGGTCAGCAGCACGCTGCCGGCCAGGGCACGCGGGATGTTGCGGCGCGGGTCGGCGGTCTCCTCGCCGAGCGACGCGCACGCCTCGAATCCGGCCCAGGACAGGAACGCGAACACGGTGGCGGTCATCACCGCGCCCACGGTGGTGCCCTCCATACCGAAGACCGACAGGTCGAGCGTCTGACCGCCGGGCGCGGTGCCCGCCCCCGCGCGGGCCACGATGATCGCGCTGAGCACGAGCATGCCGAGGATACCGACACCTTCGACGAGCAGCAGCGTGCGAGCCGTCACGCGGGATTCGCGGGAGTTGACCACCCAGACACCCGCGGCCGTCACGACCGCCACGGCGAACCAGGGCACGCTCCAGGACAGGCCGAGAGCGGACACGAAGGCTTCGGTGAACACCGCCGTGGCGGCCAGCGTGCACACGGCGAAGAACAGGTAGGTGCCGAGCAGGGCGAATCCGCCGAAGAATCCGGCACGGGGGCCGAGGGTCACTCCGGCCAGCGCGTAGACCGAGCCCGCGTGGTTGAAATGGCGCGTCAGCCGGACGAATCCATAGGCGACCAACGCCACGCCGATCAGGCCCAGGACGAAGACGAGCGGCACCGCCTTGCCCACCGTGCCCGCCACACCCGCGCCGTTGAGCGCCATGGCGAGTGTGGGACCCATGAGCCCGACGGACAGAGCGAGCGCTTCCCACAGTCGTAGTTTGCGAGGCGGGCGCAGTTGTTCCGGCATGGCACCTCCCGAGAGGGGGCGGAGACGGGCCGGCGGTCGCGCGGCCCACTTCCCAGCATGAAATAGAACATTCATGACGCCCGTCAAGAGTCAGGTTTGAAATTTTTGTTTCACTAGTCCATCGTGACGTGCCCCGCGATCTCCTCGACCTGCCGCAGGCGGGTCTCGCCGGCCTCGCCCAGCCGCTGGGTCACGCCCGCGACCACCGTCTCGACCTGTGCCATCGCAGGGACGAGGCTGTCGAACGGGCTCGGCGCCTCGACGCGGGCCGGGATGACGAGGTCGGCGACGTCCGAAGCGGGTGACAGCCAGGGATCGGTGAAGAGCACGATCTTGGCGCCCCGATCGTGCACGCGCCGCGCGAACTCCACGATGTCTCGCTGGTAGCGGCGATAGTCGAACACCACGACCACGTCCCGGCGTCCCGCGTCCGCACAGAACGCCGCCATGTTCTCCGGCCGCGCGTCGAGCACCCTTGTCGCCGGGCGGAGCAGCCTCAGGTGCATGTCCAGATACTCGGCGAGGATGTGCGAGTAGCGGCCGCCGATCAGTGTGATCCGCCGCGTCGTGTCCGCCAGCAGCGCGAGGACCTCGTCGAGTTCGGCGTCGGACAGCGCGGCGAACGACTCCTCCAGCCGCTGACGGAAGGCCGCCGCCGCTGACAGCCTCAGAACCCCCTCCCCCACCTGCTGACCGAGCGTGAGCGGCGACGCCCGCCGGGCCTCGATCTCCTCCCGCAGCGCCTGCTGGAACGCCCGGTAGCCGGCGAAGCCCAGTCCGGCCACGAACCGCACGACCGTCGGCGCGCTCACCCCCGCGCGCTTGGCCAGCCGCGCGGCCGTCTCCAGCCCGGCCGCCGGATAGTTGGCCAGAAGGACCCGGGCGACCTGCCGCTCTCCCGGTGACGCGTCCGCGAGGCTCCGTCTCACCCGCTCCGCGACCGAGACGAACACCTCCGCGCTCTCTTCAGTCATCGACGCCTCTCGATCAGGGTTGTCCCGCCCATCATTCTCTTAGCCGCACGCCGACCGGGCATCCCCGCGCTCTTCTCTCACCCGGAGACGGTGTTCCATGCGTGTTCCGGATCTCGCGCTGAGGGAGGCGACAGGATGAAGCAGCTGCGGCCTCCGCTCCGATACCCGGTGAGCCGATGGTGAGGAACGAGAAACCGGATCGTCGACCGCGCCTTGCCACCACTCGCGGGCGATCGTGAGCCGGAACTCCTGAGAAACCGTCCATCGGCTTGGGGTCGCGGCTCCTGAGTGAGGCGGCAATCAGCAGTGGCATGCCTGCGCCCAGGCAGGCGCTGAGCACGGTGACGCCGCCGACCGCCCGCCCGTCACCCCAGAACAGCCGCTCGCCCACCCGCGCCACGGCCGGCACTTCACGTACAGGCAGCGGCACGGCGGGCCGGATCGAGAACCGCCAGATCGGGGTGATCCTGGCCTACACCACCCCAGCGGGGCGGACGCTGCTGGATCGACGGCTCCACCTGCCCGAGCACACATGGCCGGCCGAGGCCGCGGCGCGGGGTGGCCGACCGGCACCGGAACCGCTACCGCGCCGGGCAGGGCGCCACGTGCCCGCGCTGGTATGCCTGGGCTCGGGCTCGCATCGATGAAGCGCGGCCCAGGGGTATCGGTGGCCGCGTTACCTCACGAGACCGTTCGGTTGTCCAGCTCGTCCAGGAATCGCTCCACGATGCCGGTATCCCGCACGTCCACCTCCAATGACTCCCCAATGACGCGGCCCGCCAGGTCGGTCGACAGACGGCCGATCTCCGGGCGGAGTTGGGCGAACGCCGCCTGCCTGTCAGCCTCGATCTGGGCGTGCGCCGTCCCGATGAGGTGGCGAGCCTGCGCCTGCGCCTGCGCGCGGAGCTCAGCCCCGATCTGCGCGCCCTGCTCGCGGGCCTCCTCCCGCAGCAGCGCCGCGTCGCGCCGGGCCGCTTCCAGCCGCTCGCGGTATTGCCGCTCCAGATTCCGGGCCTCGGCGCGGGCCTCCTCTGCCCTCATCATTCCGCCGTCAATCGCGTCGGCCCGCTCGGCCAGCGTCTTCTGTATGCGCGGTACGAGCAGTTTGCCGATGACGAACAGAGTGACGAGGAACATGACGAGTCCGATAACGGGCTCGGAGTAGTTGTCCGGGAAGAGGGGGTTCACGAATGGACCTTTCGTCAGCGGGGTTGCCAGAGGCCCACGCGCGGCGAATTGCCGGCGCGCACATCGAGGTCAGCATCTCGAAGAGGAACACATCTAAAGCCAACGCCTTGGTCGTGAACAAGACGAGCCTAAAAGCGCTCGTACACGTAGTACATCTAATATATCTACCAGCGCGTACGTGGCACTGCGCCGCTGATCGTGATATCGCCGCCCGGCGTGCCATTGATGCTGAAGGAACCGCCAATCGCAGCCCGCATCACAGCGATCCCAAAACCAGGACGAAGCGTCTCGAACCTTTGTCCGTCGTCACTGATCGTCAGCCTCAAGCCGGATGTGCTGACCGTGATGACGACAGAGACAGTGCGAACCTGGCCGCATTTTTCGATATTGGATAAGGCCTCGGTGATGCAGACGGAGACCGCCGCCATCACGTGGGCCGGTACGATTTCATCTGGAAGCGCCCATATCTCTACGTTGACTCCAGCATCCCTGGACCACTGCGTCAAGTATTGAGCAAGAGACTCTCGGGAGAGCACTTCATTACCCGGCATTACCTTGGCCCGCTCGGCCATCAATCATCTCCATAGAAAACGCGACTCGCGTATGGCGGTCGCCCCGCCCTCGTCAGGGCAGGCTCAGCTCAGGGTCCTGCCGAAATGGGCGGCGGCGATATCTGCGGCGAGCATCAACCACGAGCGGCTGGGGCACTACCCACGTGCCGTCCACCACCTGATACAAGCCCTCTCCTGCGCGCGCGAGGTCGGTGATCCGATGGACGAGGGCCGCGCCCTGAACAACCTCGGCTTCACCTACTGCCGGCTGGGACGCTACGAGCTGGGCGCGAGTCACTGCCGGTCGGCCCTCACCATCGCCCGCCGGTTCGGTTACCGGACGATGGAGATCATCGCGCTGAACAATCTCGGCGTCGCCCACGGGATGCAGGGACGCCACCAGAAGGCCCTCGACCATCACGACCGGTCCCTGGCCCTCGGCCGCGAGGCGGGCAGCCTTGCGAACCAGGCGGGCACGCTGGTCGAACTCGGCAACCTCCATGTGCGGTTGAACCGCCACCGCCAAGCCCGCGACTGCCACCACCAGGCCCTGGCCCTGGTCGCCGAGGCCGGCGACCCCGTCACGAAGATCACCGCGTTGAACGGCCTGGAGCAAGCGGCATGCTCCATGGACGACCCGGCTGAAGCCCTCGAACATCACCATCAAGCCTTGACGCTGGCCATCTCGATCAGCCATCCATACGGCCAGGCCTGCGCTCATCGCGCCATCGGCGACGCCCTGTACATCACCGAGCACATCGCCGCCGCCACCGAAGTATGGCAGCAGGCTCTGAAGATCTTCATGGATCTCGGTACCCCCGAAAAGGAGGGAATGAGGGCGCGTCTTAGAGGACTTGAACCCACGACCCAGGGATTATGAGTCGGCTGGATCGGTGCCGCCCAGTGTCATTGTGGATAGCTGTGGCCGGGGTTCTCCCCGCTGTCGTGTCGGCCTGTACAGCCTCCGCAGGATCAGGATGAGATGCCGTCTCCATGCCGGTTGCCGTCACGCTGATCCTGACGTGGATGCGGGTCGCCTCCCCGGCTGGCACGCGGGCAACCGTCGCACCTGACGGGGCTGCGCCTGCGTCTCACCCGTCGACGAGACCGAGGCCATCGTCCTGCAGTGGGACCCGCCACCGTTAGAGACAGGCAACAGGGCAGGCGTCCCATGCCGCTAGGGTGTCGCGAAAAACGGAGATCATCTTGTCGCGATCAGCCCAGCTCGCTTGGGCGGCCGCCCTGGCCGCCGCCGCGTACCCGACCTGGGACGCCTGGCAGATCGAGTACGGGTCCTCCTATGCCGTCCTCGGCTGCGTGGGGTTCTTTGACGGAGGCGGCTTCGGCCTCGCCAGACTTGCGTCGGCCCCTCTGGGGGACGCCTACGACATCGCGAATGCGGCCGTCCTGTGCGGCGTGCCCTCGGTCCTCGTCCTCACGGGGTACCTCATGTCGGCTGCCACCGGGAACGGGGCCATCGTCGGCCGCCGCGTGGCCGGCCTGCTCGCCCTCCTTGCGATCGTCGGACCGGCCAGCCCTTCCTATATGCATGAGGACGGGTGCTCGACGATCCCCGTTCTCAGCGGCGAGTGGTTCGCGACCGTGCTGAGAGCCTATGGGCCTGCGCACTCGGCCCTCCTGGTCTCCGCGTCGCTGGTGCTGCTGGCCACCAGGACGGCGAGGGAAACCTGGCCCAGTGGGTTCCCCGGCCGCCGGGGAGCGGCGTTGGCCATCGACTACGTGATTTTCGTCGCCTTCCTGGGCCTGTTCGAGGGGCGGCTCAGCAGATGGGACTACGGTCTCCTGAACTGGTTCAGGGTCAACGAAGCGGCATCGCTGCTTGCCGCCGCGGCCGCGTTCCTTTACGTCCTGACGGGACGGACGTTCGGCAAGCGGCTCATGCGCCTCCGCGTCGTCTCCGCCGACACCGGCCACTGGCCGGGCTGGCGCAGGGCCGCGGTCCGCGCGCTCGTCTTCCCGGTCCTCGTCTGCGTGTCACAGTTCGGGCTGGTCGTGCTCTTGGTGGACGGGCTGTGGGCGGTGGTCGACCCGGCCGCTCGCACTCTGCGCGACCGTCTCGCCGGCACCCAGGTCGTTCGCGACCTGCTGTGAGGCGCTCAGGTGGAGGCGCCCTCGTGATCGGATGCTCCTCGCCGACGACTTGCCGGCCACGTGATCGGATTTCAACTGCCTCCGAACCCGCGTCATATCCCTGATCTCCGTCAGTCGTGACGAACGCAAACGGGCCGCCGGAGGCCGGCGAGGAGCTTGTAGCGGTGTTTCACTTCCTTTCGGCGAGGGTTCGTGCGGGAAGGGCGGTCGTGCTGTGGCGATCGCCGCAGCCGGTCGTCAGGGCGGCCGCTAGGAGGCGGGAGTGAGGTTGACGACCGCCTTGGCGGGGTTGGGGAAGGTGAAGGTGGCCCGGCACGTCCCCGCGTTGGTGTAGGCGAAGTTCGAGAAGCCGGCGCTGACCAGGCTGGTGCCGTAGAACTTCAGTTCCCGCCCGTCGGGGGAGATGGTGATCTTCGCCGGGTCGGTGCGCTCCACCTTGAAGATGCCGATACCGGTCATGTAGGCATCGCCCTGCTGCTCGGCCGACTTGGCGGTCCCGTCGGGGTTGAGCTGGACGAGGATGTCCCAGTTCTCGTTCTGCAGCCCGCCGCCCCAGGCGATGCAGGTGAGCTTGACGGGCTCGGGCGCCTCCTGGGCGGTGTCGGCGAGCGCGGCCCGGGCGGGCAGGGCGAGGGCCGCTGCCGCGATGGTCAGGGCGGCGATGCGCTGAAGAGATCTCACTGCATGACTCCTGTCGGGTCGAGGTGGTGCGCCGTGATGGCGTGAGATCACTTTCGGAAGGCCGGTGCCGTGTCCACCACCCGTGGACAGCGCATGCGGACAACGACCGGACACCCGCCGGGCCTGGACAGCGGCCGACGAGCGAGAAAGGGAGCGAAGGCGGGTGTGTCTGATCGTGATGATCCGGCAGACCCAGGATGGGCGTGGACATCAGCCAGGATCAGCCTCCGGGAGAGGGGTCCCGGCGGTCATGGCTGTGAATCCTATGAGGGTTCGAGGCCCTTCCCCAAGGTCAGGGTCAGTGTTCCCTCGCGGAGCTCGGCCTCGGCCGTCCGGGCGCGCACCCCAGGAAGGGGCCGGCGCCGGCCGCCGTCCACTTGATGGTCCACGGCGACGGCCGCCGCTGAGCCGAGGCCCGCGTCACCGGGACGGCGAGAGCCCACGGGGCGTTGACTTTGTCGCAAGGTATGACGCACCATGTTGCTACAAAGCTTGCGACAAAGGAGGGGCTATGACCCGTGAACCGTTAGCCGGCCCGCCGGCGCGTGAGGCCGATCTGCGACTGGCGGACGAGTGGCTGGCTCTGCACGACCTGGCCGGTGCCCGCTCGACCCCGCTGCTGGCCAGCCGACTGGCGGTCCGGAGACGCGCCCGCCTGGCCACTTACGTCATCCTGGCCGCGCTGATCATCGTGAGCGCCCTCGCCGCCACTTCCGCTTTCGGCGGCCTCCAGCCGCATCGCCCGCTGCCGCTGCTGGCCCTGGCCGCGTCGGTGGCCGGGCTACTGCTGGCACAGTCCCTGCTCGACCGGTGGGTGCGACGCGTCGACCAGCGGGCGGGCGCGACGCTGTCGCGCCGGGCCGCCCATCCGATCCAGCCCGGCTGGCGGACCGTGCTCGGCCGGCCGTACGCCATTTTCGCCGTCGCCACGTTCGCCAGCGCGATGGTGCTGGCCGCAAGCGCCCTGGCCGTTCCCGAGCCCACCGTGCGGCAGTTGGCCGTCGTCGTGCTGATCGGCCTGCTCGGCGCGACGGCCATCACCGCCATGCAGCTGCGCCACCTGCTCAGCTTCCCGGTCGTGGCGGAGGACGCGGAGTCGCTGACCGCCGACGTCATCATGCGCGTCGAAGACGCCCGCGAGCTCACCACGCCGAACGTGCAGTGGTCGCTGCCGGTGGTGCTGTTCGGCACCGCGCCCGGCTGGTGGAATGCCGCCGCGGTCGCCTACCTGATCCTGAGCCTGGCCGCGTGCGTCGCACTCCATGCCAAGACGCCGTCGTGCGCGACGGTGGCTCGGCGGGCCATGAGCGCCCGATGATCGTCATCGACGCGGCCTCGCCGGTGCCGCCGTTCGAGCAGCTGCGGGCCCAGCTCGCCCGGCAGATCCAGGACCGCACGCTGGCCGTGGGCGCCCGGCTGCCGACCATCCGCCACCTCGCGGCCGACCTCGGCCTGGCCGTCAACACGGTCGGCCGGGCCTACCGGGAGCTGGAGGAGGCGGGGCTGATCGAGACGCGCGGGCGGGCGGGCTCGTTCGTGTCGGCCGCCGGCGAGGAGGGCCGGGAGCGGGCCCGCCAGGCCGCCGCCGACTACGCCGCCGTGATCGCCAGCGTCGGCATCGACGCGGCCGAAGCACTCCGCATCGTGCAGGCGGCTCTGAAGTCCGGCGCGGCAGCGCCGGCCTCGCCATGACCGCGAGATCCCACCGAGGAACCCAGGAACAGCGGTTGGCGGTACAGGCTGGCAGGAGCGTAAAGCGCCACGTCACGGCCGCTGCGTCGGCGGTCCGGCCTGGACCGCCGACGCACACCCGAAGACACCGGCATCTCGGCGCTGACTGCGAGCACCGTTCGATCGGGCCGGCATCGGTTGAACAGGGCGATCTAGGCGTCCTTTGTGGATGGCCGACTGGCGGAATCAGCCCGCGTTGCCGGGTTCTCCGGTTCACGCCGGGTGAGCACCAAGGGGGCGTCCTCGGTGATGGCTACCGTGTGTTCGGAGTGGGCTGTGCGCGAGCCGTCCGCCGACCGGATGGTCCAGCCGTCGGCGTCGTAGACGATCCGGTCGGTCGTGCGGGCGAACCAGGGTTCGAGCGCGAGGGTCAGGCCCGGCCGGAGCGTAAGGCCGCGCCCCGCCCGGCCCTTGTTCGAAACGTGGGGGCCCTCGTGCATGGTACGGCCAATGCCGTGGCCGCCGAACTCGGTGTTGACCGGGTAACCGTAGTCGTGGGCTACCGCCCAGATGGCCGCCGAGATGTCACCCAGGCGGTTGCCAGGACGTGCCACCTCGATCGCCGCCTCCAACGCTTCCTCGGTGGCGCGGATGATCCGCAGGTCCTCCTCGGCAGCAGTGCCGACGACGACCGTGCGTGCCGAGTCGGCCACCCAGCCGTCGACGCTGACCGCGAGGTCCGCGCTGAGTACGTCGCCGTCACGCAGCGTGTAGTCGTGCGGTAGGCCGTGCAGGACGGCGTCGTTGACCGACAGGCAGATGACGTTGCGGAACGGGCCACGTCCGAAGGACGGCGCGTAGTCCCAGTAGCACGACTCTGCCCCGCGCCGTTTGATCATGCCGCGCACGTGGCGCTCCAGGTTCAGGAGGTTGACGCCCACGTCGGCGAGTCGGCCGACCTCGGAGAGCACCTCGGCGACGAAACGCCCGGCCACGTGCATGCGTTGGATCTCCGCAGGCGTCTTCAGTTCAATCATGAATACCTCGCGTCACAGGGTTGGTATAGTTATACCGGGACCCTAACACTTGCCGGTATAGTAATACCAGCCCTATCCTGGGGGCATGGTCCGCCAACCGCTCACACCTGAGCAGATCGAAGCCGGCAAGCGTCTCGGCGCCCTGCTGCGCCACGCGCGAGCGGGACGCGACCTCGCGGAAGTCGCACACGCGGCCGGCATCTCACCGGAAACCCTGCGCAAGATTGAGACCGGACGACTGCCGTCCCCCGGATTCGGCACGATCGTCTGCCTCTGCGAGGCACTCAACCTGCCGGTGCAGGAGTTGGCAGCCACCTGGCGCGGCAACGACCTACCGCTGGAAGCCGCCTCGTAGCCGCCGTTGCACCCGCCCACGGCATCCCGGTGCACACCGGCCGGCCCCTGCGCCTGTTGACCTGACCCGCCCCCCGGCCCCCGGGCGCTGGGGGCGGCCCGATCGCCGGCTCGCCACCCGTACACCGAGTTGGTCGACGGCCGCCGACCCACTGCTCGAGCTGCAACAAAGCGTCGTGGGAGTCGAAGGCACCGACCACGGTTCGAGGAGCTGCCCCTCAATACCGAGCGGGCCGTCGGCCGGGTGGCAGTGGGCGATTCGGTGACCGTGCAGATCGTGCACGTCGATGCGATGCGGCGGCGCATCGAACTCTCGCGCCCTTCCTCCTCGACAGCAGAACAGACAGGTGGATGAACGATTGATCGAGAAGCCGCCGATCAATAGTTACGCAAGGTAAAGTAAGTCTTACATTTAGTGATTTGGGTCCTTGGTGTCGGGGGCAGAACGGTGGGCGTAAACGCGTCCGCCGCCTTCTCCCTTCACACCAGGAGTAACCCATGCTCACTCGTCCCCTGCTGGTCCTGACCGCCGTCACGGGCCTGACCGCGGTACCCGGGACGGCCTCGGCCGCTACAGCGCCGCCCGCCACGATCACTGTCACCAGCGCGCAAGTCGGAAGGGCCGCCGATGAAGTCGTTGTTCGCGGCACCGTCACCTGCACCTTCGGGCCCGCCACGATGGAGCTGAAGGTGCAGGTCTTTCAAGGCACGGTGGGGATAGACAGGATCACGTCCCAGACGGCACAACCTGCCCCTGCCATCAAGTGTGACGGAGTAGAACATCAGTGGAGCGCGGAAGTTCAGACCGATGTGCTCGGCCCACAGTGGCGCCCCGGCGAAAAGGTGACGGTCTCCACCATGATCGGGACCTACCGCTCACCCACTGACCTCCGTACCTACGCGAGGAAGATGCACGAGACGGTGCTCGCGGCCAGAGAGTTCGTCGACCTGGCCGACCTTCAACCGGAGTGATCAGCGGCCTGCCGGGCCGGCGTCGCTACAACCCTGGTGGCCAAGCCGGGGGCGGACCCCAGCGTCGTCTTGAGGACACGTCGTCGGCCACGCTCGCCCGCAGGCTGACCCGATGGGCCGAATCGACACCGTCAAGGCGCCCAAGACGCCGCCCCGCCCAGCCGCGGCCACCGACGTCGCCAGGGCCCTGGCGATGATCTGCACCCGGCGGCCGCGCAAGGAGCTGCCGCTGAACCAGCTGCGCGACCGGGTACCGTTCGAGACCGCCCATGTCTACGGCGCTCCCGTGCAGCTTGGAGAACGCTTGAGTGATCGCATGGGTGCCACTGATGTCGTGGCCTTGAGCAGCGCTCTGGCGTGGCCTTCGGATGATCGTCGCGGGGGTCCGAGTAGTTGACAGTGCCTGTCTAACGATCTACCGACGTACACGATCCGCACACGCGAGCAACCAGCGAGCGACCAAACATGATCAACAACTCGCGTAGAGAGTCTGGAGAATCGTGAAACCACAGGTCAAGCACGGCGTGGAAGAGCAGGGCGGGTGGGACTTGAACCCACGACTCACGGATTATGGATCGGTCGTTGATGGCTTCGTAATGCGGCGGCCTGCGGCTATGAGCTATGGCATGGTGACGCGGTGAAGATCATTCCGCATGTGTTCCGCAGGGGTCGCACTCGTACGCCTCTGGATGCGACCGACGCATGAAGTACGTCGATCTCAACGCGTCGATGACCCTGCCCGGTGGAGATGCTATCGACGGTGTCATCAGTCCGGTCGAGTACCTGAAGCGACTTCCCGAGTTCGCTGACGCGCTACCAGTGGGTGCCGCTCGCTGGAATGATCTCCGGCATTGCGCCGCGCCTCCCCGCATGGGTACAGCTTGGGGCGCCAAAAGAGCGCGGGTCGTCACCGGTAAGGATCAAGGTGTTCGGTGGGGCCGAGCAGGGCGGGGCCGGCGTAGCGGGCGGGGGACAGGTGGACACCCGTGGCCCGTTCGGCAAGGGCGAGAGCCCGGGAGACGGCATCGTCGGGGAACTCGGGCAGCTCGCCGTCGACGTCCATGCCGAGGGCCTTGACCCCCGACTCAAGCCGGTCGGGGTCGGAACCCCTCCGGTAGAGATAGGAGTACAGGTCGAACGTGGTCACCACTTGGCCGTCGACGCAGTAGGTGAAACCATCATCCGTCGTGGTCGCGAACACCGAAGCCGCGACTGTGCCCACGGACAGCAGGTTGGCCTTGTCGTAAACGATGCCTGCCCAGCCGCATTCGATCAGCACGGTTCCGCCGTCGGCTCCGATGGCTGAGACGCCGAATCCGGACTCGCCCAGAGGACCCGGCGCGATGTCGATCCGTTGCAGGGCGTCTTCAGGGGACAGGTCCCGTATGAAGCTGGCGTAGAGCCACGTGTCATCGGCATCGTCGGTGAACTCCCGGTAGAGCCATGCGTAGGTCGCCGCCGTCGCGCTGCTCATCCATGTGCCTTCCGTACGGTCCATATCGCAGTGATCATGGCAGGGAGGGCCGACAACTTCCCTCGTGGTTCATTGCGCCGTCAGCTTGGGAACTGCACCGATCACGGCGGGGGCGCTGAACTGCGCGGAAGACCGGTCCTGGGTGCCCATGATTGACTCGTCGCCCTGTCTGATTGCACGACGATCAGTCCGCGACCTGGCATGACCCGAGAGTTGGGCCATAGCGCACGATCAGATCGCGGATCTCCTCGGCGGTTGACGGCCGGCCCTGCTTGGCGGGGTAGGTCCACTTCTTCTTGACCAGCCGGCGGTGCCAGGCGAGCAGTGTGCCGGGCGTCACGATGCGATGCAGCCGGAGGCGAGCGGGTAGCAGCCTGGCCAGCGCGGTCAGGAGCGCCCGATCGGCCCAGTCCGGCCTGGGCCGGGCGACCTGGCGACGAGCACCGCGACCTCATGCCGCAACACCAAGATCTCCACTTCTTTGAAAGCGGAGCCCCGAGCGAGCAGCACCGGCCAGCCGAACATCCTGACCACCAGCAGATACAGAAGTCGAAACAGCACGAGAGTCGAGCCTGGAAGTCCAGGTCAGAACCTCGTTGCCAGTTCTGGCACCGGACAGGGTCCGCACAGCGGCCGGCCGTGCGGCATCAAGGTGGTCGCGTGGGCGAATGGGTGTAGCGGCCGGACGGCGCCGACTACGACGCTCCACACATGGCCAGCGCGGTTCGCGCCAGCCCGCGCAGCCAGGCGTGGGCGTGGTCGGTGTCGTAGCGCTGATGCCACGACAGGTATATCGGTGCCGACGGTAGTTCGAGCGGGAGGGGGAGCACGACCAGGCCGAGGTCGGCGACCGCTGACCGCGTGGTGGCTTCGGGAACGCTGATCAGGAGATCGGAGCCGCGCGCGAACTCCAGCGCGGCCGTTTCCGTGGGCGCGGTCGCCACCACGCGGCGGGTGAGGCCGAGCCGCGCGAGGGCGTCGTCGAGGGCATTGCTGAGGTTTCCACGTCGCGAGACGGTGACGTGCTCAGCGGCGGCGTACTGCTCTGCGGTGACGGTCCTGACGCGGGTGAGGGGGTGCCCCTGCCTCACGACGATGACGAGGCGGGTCTCGCCCACGTTCTCGGCACGGATGTCCGGTGCGCTCGGGCGGTTGGCGTTCGCCTCCAGGTCGACCTCGCCGCGCCGCAACTCGGGGGTGTCGATGCTCGATTCCGCGACGAAGCGCAATCGCACGCCCGGCGCCTGTCCGCGCACGGCCGCGAGCAGTGCGGGGCCGCTCAAGGCGACCAGGGAATCGTGCCAGCGGAGTGTGAAAGTGCGCTCCAACGTTGCCAGATCGAGTTCGCGGCTCGGTGCCAGCACCCCCTGGACCTGGTGCAACAGCTCGTGCACCTGTTCCCGGACGGCGATCGCATACGGCGTCGGGGTCATCGTGCGGCCGGTGCGCACCAGGATCTGATCCCCGGTCGTGCGCCGGATTCGGCCCAGGCTCCGGCTCATCGCGGGGGCGGTGACGTGCAGGCGCGCGGCCGCCCCGGCCACACTTCCCTCCTCCAGCAGCGCGTCGAGCGCGGCGAGCAGATTCAAATCCAATTGCATGTGAGTAATCCTAGTCGTGCTTGACATGCATTTGAAGTTAATTAAGGGGCTCTATACCTTCGAGACGAGAGCGCAAGACGGAACGCACAGCTTGGCCCGAACAGCCTCATCACCCCTCCTCACACGGGAGTACCACCATGTCCGAAACGCTTCAGACCACTGACATCGCCGCCTCCGACGCCGACCTGCTCGGCCAGACCGCGATCGCCGTGCGCGCGGCCGGTTCGGCGCTGCGCGAGCGCTTCGGCGAGGTAGTCCGCTACCAGACCCGCGAAGAGCTGATGCGCGCGCTCGCCGCCAACGACGACACGGCCCTCGAGATCCTGCGCCCCCGCCTCACGAGCCTGCGCCCTGACGCCGGCTGGGTGGAGGACGAGCTGGACGGCGGGGCGCTGCCGCCCGGCGAATGGTGGGTCGTGGATCCGGCCGAAGGCAACGTCAACCACCTGCACGCCCTGCCGGAGTGGGCGGTGACCGCCACCCTCGTGCGTGAGAACCAGCCGGTGCTCACCGCGGTCCACCTGCCGTTGACCGGCGAGACCTACACCGCGCTCACCGGCGCGGGCGCCTACCTCGACGGCCGGCCGCTGCGCGTCTCCCAGACCGCGGACCTCGGCCTGAGCATCGTGGCCACCAGCCAGGCCCGGCCGGACGAGGACGAGAAGGTCGTGCGGCGCGTCGGCTCCTCGATCACCGCGATGCTCTTCGACGCGCTCGTCGTCCGCACCGCCGTGCCCGCGACCCTGCACCTGCTGAACGTGGCCGCCGGCCGGATCGACGCCTTCTGGCAGTTCGCCGGCGCCCGCGCGGACCTGCTGCCCGGCGCGCTGCTCGTCACCGAGGCCGGCGGACAGATCTCCGACGCCGAGGGCCGCCCCTGGACCCCGCAGAGCGAGAGCTTCCTGGTGGCCGCGCCCGGCGTCCACGCCGAGGCCGTCGCCACGCTCTCACGCTGACCGCGCACCACAATCTGCACGCACGGAAGGACCAGATCATCATGACCACGATCGCAGTTCTCGGAAACGGCCGCGTCGGCGGCATCCTGGCCACAGCCCTCACCCGGGCAGGGCATGAGGTGACCGTGGCGGACCGCGCGCCGGGCGCCGCCGCCGACGCTGCCCGGACAGCCCAGATCGTCATCAACGCCACCCCGGGCGCCGGCTCGCTGGACCGGCTCGTCGCCCTGCGCGAGGAACTGCACGACAAGATCCTCGTCGACGTCTCCAACGCCACCGTCGACGGACCGGACGGACTGCCCGCCGACCTGATCTACCCCGGCTCAAGCCTCGCCGAGCAACTCCAGGAAGCGCTCCCCGAAACGCGCGTCGTCAAGACACTCAACACCATGCTCTTCCCGGTGATGACCGCGCCAGCCACGCTCACCCAGGCGCCCGACGCCTTCATCTCCGGCGAGGACCCGCAGGCCAAGCAGACCGTCCGTGAACTGCTCATCGACCTCGGCTGGCGCAAGGAGTGGATCACTGATCTCGGCGGGATCCAGACCGCCCGCGCCACGGAGGCCGCGATACTGTTCGTACCACACGTGATTCGGTCCAGCGGATTCGCGCCCTTCGCGATCTCGATCGCCCGCTGATCCGCACACAGGGCACCGCCCCCGGCGGGCCCACATCCAGAACGGATACGACGGCGCAGCCAGGGCCGGCGATTCAGCGCCGGACGGCGACCCGTGGCCACCCTTCCCGGGGCCGTCGGCCTCGCACCGAGGAATCGGCCCATCTCACGGCGGACGCGCTGGCGGAGCTGGTCGCGAATCTGCCCGCCGATACCCGCGGCGGCCGCCGGCACCGGCCTCACACTCGCCGATCCACGTGCGCGTGCGTGTGCATGACGCCGGGGCCGTCGCCGCGCAGCGGGCTGAAGTCGACGTCCAGGTGCGGGTTGTACGCCTCGGGCTCAAGGCCGAGTTTGCGGGTGGAGTACTCGCCGAAGCGCCGGATGTGCTCGGTCAGGTAGGGCGAGATGTGGGCCAGGTCCTCGGGGCCGACGACGTGGCCCTCCTCCTGGAGCTGGCGCACGATCTCGGCGATGTCCAGGGCGTCGCGGAAGATCACCGCGTACGAGCGCTGGAGTGCCATGGCCGCGGTCATGGGCCCGGGGAAGCCCGTCGGCGGCTCGCTGAAGGCGAGCACGTTGCGGACGATCGCCGACGACCTGGTGACGGTCCTGCACGCCCAGGCGCCGGGCCTGGCGGCGGCCTCCTCGCCGGTCGCCTGGCGGCACGCCGAGACGCACGGCAGGGCCTCGATCGGCCTGCTGCGTTACCACGCGCAGGCCGCCGAGCGGCGTACGCCCGCCGCGCGCTGGTCACTGCTGGGCGGCGTGCGCGACACGCTGATGGCCGAGAACCTGCCGGCGATCCGCGGCGTCGGGCGGCACCGCGGCCCGACCCTGGTGTTCGCGCACAACCTGCACCCTCCAGCGGCGTCCCGTCTCGATGGGCATGGCGACATGGACGTCGAGTTCCTCAGCGTCGGCGCGATCATGGCCGCGGACCCGCACCGACACGATCCCCGAGCAGGGGTACTTCCCGCTCGACGGCGACCTGCCGCGGCGCTGCGACGCGGTGCTCCACGTCGCATGGCGGGACCTACCGGGCGGCGGCGGCCGTCGCCGCCTGGAGGAGCTGGGCCAGGCGGTCGAGGTCACCCTCCAGGTCGACGTCGGGGTCGAGCAGCCACTGGGCCTGGAGGCCGTCGGAGGCGGCGATCAGGATGCGCGCCGCGAACGCGGGATCGACCCGCGGCGCGGGCGCGCCGGGCCGCGTCTCGGCCGAGCGCCGGAACTTGCGGGTGAGGAGGTCGCGCAGCTCGCGGTAACGGCGGGTGAAGAACCGGTGGGCCGCGTGGCCGGGGTCGGGGGCGGCCGCGGTCATCTCCAGGAACAGCCGGACCAGGCCCGGCGTCTTGGCGGTGTGGGCGGTCACCGCGGCGAGGTCGTCGACGGGCCCGTCGGGGTCGAAGGTGGCCCGGTCGGCGGCGTCGCGCTCGGCGAGGATCGCCACGAACAGCTCGTCGCGGGCCGGGAAGTAGTGCAGCAGGCCACGCTCGCTCAGCCCGGCACGTTGCGCGATCGCCCGCAGGGAAGGCCCGGCGCTGTCGCTGTCGGCGTAGGCGGCGAGCGCCTCCTTCAGGATCTGCTGCCGCTTGGCGATCCCCTTGGCGTACGGGCCGCGGCGAGTGGTCTGGGCCATGGACCCGACAGTACTAGCCATCAAAAACACAGTATCACTGGGTTTTGGTGCTAGCGTGTCGGCACGCCCCCCGCGCTAGGAGATCGCCGATGGCCGAGACCCGTACCGTTGCCCGTGCCGAGGTGCCGCTCGGCAGACTCGGGCCGTTCCTGCTGCTCGGCCAGTTCGCCTGGGCGCTGCCGGGCGCGGCGAGCGGCACCCTGCTCGCCGCGTTGCTGGCCACCGCCGCGCCGGAGCACAAGGTGGCGGTCTTCACCGCGTACTCGGTGGCGGGGGCGGTGACCAGCGCGATCGGCACCGTGCTCGGCGGGTTGCTGTCCGACCGCACGCGCAGCCGCCTGGGCCGGCGCTCGCCCTGGCTGCTCGGGTCCGCCCTGCTCTCGGCGGCGGCCCTGGCCGCGGCCGGGCTCACCACCGACCTCGTGCTGATCGGGGTCTGCAACGCGGTGTTCCAGCTCGGCGTCGGCGCCTGGACGGCCGCGCTGTCGGCGCTGATCCCCGACCACGTGCCGGCCGGGGCGGTGGGCCGGGCGTCGTCGTTCGCCGGGTTCGGCTTCCTGCTCGGGCAGACCGCGGGCGGGATCGTGGCCGGCGCGCTGGTGACCTCGCCCGTACGCGGGCTGATCGTCGTACCGTGGATCATGGTGGTGGCCGCGGTCGTGGTCGCGCTCGCCGTGCCCGGCCGGGACAACCGGGACGAGCCGCGGCCCCCGGGCGGCCGGATCGTGCGTGACCTGCTGCCGCCCGCGTCCCGCGACTTCTGGCTCGCCTTCGCCGGGCGGTTCCTGTTCATCCTGGCGATCCTGATGATCACTGTGTTCCAGCTCTACCTGCTCACCGACTACCTGCGGCTGCCCATCGAGGAGGCGGGCAGGGTCGTCGGCCTCGCGACGTTGCTCGTGGGCGCGCTGTCGGCCGTCTCGGTGGTCGTCGCGGGCGTGCTGAGCGACCGGCTGGGGCGGCTGAAGCCCGTGGTCGGGGGCGCGCCGGTGCTGCTGGCGGCCGGTCTCGTCCCGCTTCTCGCCGCGCCCAGCCTGGCCACCGGCCTGGTCCTCTTCGCGATCGTGGGGGTGACGCTGGGAGCGTACCTGTCGGTCGATCAGGCGCTGATGGTCGCGGTGCTGCCCGATCGCGAGACCGCCGCCCGCGACCTCGGGGTGCTGAGCATCGGCTCGACCCTGCCCGGCGTCGTCGCGCCCGTCGTGGGCGGCGCGCTCGCCGGGGCGGTCGGCTATCTGGCGGTCTTCGTGGCCGCCCTCGTCCTGGCGGTGGCAGCGTCCGCCGTCGTCCTCGGAATCAGGAGTGTTCGATGACCCGTTTCCCGTCCGGCTTCCTGTGGGGTGTCGCGACCGGCGCGCACCAGACCGAGGGCGGCAACGTCGCCAGCGACTGGTGGCACCGCGAGAACCGGCCCGGCACGGACGTCGCCGAGCGCTGCGGCGACGCCGTGGACAGTTACCACCGCTGGCCGGAGGACCTCGACCTCGCCGCCGGGGCCGGGTTCACCGACTACCGGTTCGGCGTCGAGTGGTCCCGGATCGAGCCCGCCGACGGCCACGTGTCGCCGGCGGCCGTCGCGCACTATCGGCGCGTGGTGGAGGGCGCGGTGGCGCGCGGGCTGCGGCCGATGGCGACGCTGCACCACTTCACGCTGCCGTTGTGGTTCGCCGCCGGCGGCGGCTGGCTGCGCCCCGACGCCTCCGACCGGTTCCTGCGGTACGTCGACGCGCTCGCCCCCGTCCTCGACGCCGGCGTCGCGTACGTGGAGACGATCAACGAGCCCAACATCGTCGCCGTCTTCCCGAAGCTGGCCGCCTCCGGCGGGCTGGCCCGCGGCCTGCCCGTACCGGACGAGGCCACCGCCGAGGCCATGATCGCGGTCCACCGGGCCACGGTCGCCCGGCTGCGCGCGAACCATCCCGGCCTGCGGGTCGGCTGGGGCGTCTCCGTCCAGGACTACCAGGCCGAGCCGGGCGCCGAGGCGGCGCTGGAGGCGTACGCCGAGCCGCGCGACCAGATGTTCCTGCGCGCGAGCGCCGGGGACGACTTCGTCGGCGTGCAGACGTACACCGGCGCACGGGTGCTCGCGGACGGCTCGGTGGCCGGGAACAGGGCGACCGAGCGCACGCAGACCGGCTGGGAGTTCACCCCGGCCGCGCTGGGCGGTGCGGTGCGCCGGGTGGCCCGCGTGCTGCCCGACGTGCCGATCGTCGTCACGGAGAACGGGGTCGCGACCGCCGACGACACCCGCAGGATCGTGTACACGACGGGCGCGCTGGAGTCGCTGCGCGCCGCGATGGACGATGGCGCCGACGTCCGCGGCTACTTCCACTGGAGCCTGCTGGACAACTGGGAGTGGGGGCACTGGGGGCCGACGTTCGGCCTGGTCGCCGTGGACCGCGCCACCTTCGCCCGGCTGCCGAAGCCGTCGCTGGCGTGGCTGGGCTCGCTCGCGCCGACGCGGACGCCCGGGGAGGGCGCGTGACACCCCGATGCGCACCGACACGATCTTCCGCATCTTCTCGATGACGAAACCTGTCACAGGCCTGACCATGGGCATCCTCGCCGACCGCGGCCTGTGGCGTCCGGACGACGCCGTCGCCGACCACCTGCCCGAGCTCCGGAACCTCCGCGTCGCCACCGGCTTCGACGACCGCGGCGCGCCGATTCTGGCCGACCCCGTCCACCCGCCCCGCGACTGGAGTGCCCCGCCCGCCGCCGCGATGGGCGGGATGGGGCTGGTCTCGACGATCGGCGACTACGCGCGGTTCGCTCAACTGCTGCTCGACCGGGGCGAATGGCACGGCCGCCGCATCGTCAGCGCCGAGTCCGTGACCGCCCAGATGAGCAACCAGCTGCCCGAACCCCTGCTGGAACACGGCTTCCACGTCGGCCACATGGACCTGCGGCCGGGCTTCGGCTACGGCTACGGCTACAACGGCGCGGTGTTCCACGACCCGGCGCTCGCCGGCTCTCCGGTCGGGCGCGGCACGTACCAGTGGGACGGCGCGGCCGGCACCTGGTTCTGGGCCGATCCGGAACACGACCTTCTCTACATCGGCATGATCCAGCTCCTGTCCTACGCGGCGCCGCCGCTGCAGAAGATCACCCAGGCCCTCCTCGCCGACGCCATCCTCGACCCCGGGACGCCCTCATGACCGCCTCCTTCCCGCTCGGCCCGTTCGAGCCGCACCCCGCCAACCCGGTCCTGCGCCCGCGCGGCGACGGCTGGGAGTCGGCGAACGTCTACAACCCGGCCGCGATCGTCGTCGGCGACCGGGTCGCGCTGCTCTACCGCGCGCACGCCGCCGACCGCGTCTCCCGGATCGGGCTCGCCTGGAGCGAGGACGGCGTCCGGTTCGACCGCGAGGACGACCCGGTACTCGTGCCCGAGCACGACTACGAGCGGGCCGGCTGCGAGGACCCGCGCGTCGCGCTGGTGGGAGGCACGTACTACCTGACGTACACCGGGTTCGACGGGACGCGCGCGCAGCTGTGCCTGGCCACCTCGCCCGACCTGCGTTCCTGGACCAAGCACGGACCGCTCTTCCCCGGCTTCAACACCTGGAAGACCCTGCCGTACGGCCCTGACCAGCCGTGGAGCAAGGCTGGCGTGATCCACGACGAGCCGATCGGCGGCCGGTACTGGATGTGGTTCGGCGAGGGCACCGTCCACGCGGCCACCTCCACCGACCTGCTGCGCTGGACCCCGGTCGCGGACGACGAGCACCCCATGCACGCCCCCACCCCCGGCCAATGGGACGCCACCCTCGTCGAGATCGGCGCTCCCCCGGTGCCCACTCCCGACGGCCTGCTGGTCTTCCTGACCAACGGCGCGACCGCCTCGTCGCCGAAGGACGTCGACTACCGATGCGGCCAGATCGCCGTCTCCCTCGCCGACCCGGCGACCGTCGTGGCCCGCACCCCGGAACCGTGGTTGCGGCCGACGACCTACGAGGACACCCACGGCCTCGTCGCGAACGTCACCTTCGTCGAGGGCCTGGTGCACTTCGAGGGGCGATGGCTCGCCTACTACGGCCAGAGCGACACCACCGTCGCCGTCGCCGTCTGCGACCCTCGTACCGCGCCCCGGCGAAAGGCCCACGGTGAACCACCTGCCCCCACCGACCCCGTGACTCCGCTTCCGCGAGCCGACCGCGGGCGACCTCGACGACATGGCGGCCCTCCTGGGCGGCCCGGAGGTCATGCGCTACTACCCGAGGCCGAAGACCCGCCCCCTCGACCCGGGTCAGCGAGGCGGGACGACCACTCCTGAGGGCCGTACAGCGCGTGGCGGGCGTTCGTGGTGAAGGCCCAATAGCACTCTGCGCCTGCCGCAAATTCCATCCATGCAGTTCAGGCGGCGTGTGAGTATGCGGGGAGGACGCCGCCGAGCCGATCTCGTCGGCGTACGTTGAGGTCGAGGATTCTTATGCGGGCCAGCCTGTGGTGGCGGCCCGCGGGTCGGCCCAGCCGATCGTGTGGGAGAGCGGATGGGCGGAGCGGGCGGCGCCGCCGTGGCCGAACAGGCCAGCCAGGTGTGCGGGCGCGTGATCACGGCTCGTACGGCGGAAGCCCCAGACGCGCGCGGATCTCGCGCTGCACCGAGACTTTCTCGGGCCTGGCGTCGACGGTGACGACGTACTCCTTGCGGCGGAACAGGTCCAGGACTGGGTTCGTCTTGTCGTGGTAGTCGCGCAACCGGCTGGCGAGCGCCTCGGGTGTGTCGTCCTCCCGGGGAACGAGCTCGCCGCCGCACACGTCGCACCGATCGCTCTCCTTGGGGCGATGGGCGATGAGGTTGTAGTCCATGCCGCAGCGGGCACACAGGCGGCGGGCCAGGACGCGCCGCCGTACCTCCTCCTCGGGCAGCTCGAGGTGCACGACGCCGTCGATGTCGTAGCTCTCCAGGAAGAACTCGGCCTGGCGGCGGTTGCGCGGGAAACCGTCGATGATGAACCCGTAGTTCCAGTCGTGCTGTTCCAGCCGGTCACGCACGACCTTCTCCACCAGGTCGTCGCCGACGAGTTCCCCGGCGGCCATCACGCGCCGGGTCTGAGCCCCGAGCTTGGTGTGGCTTTGTACGTGCCATCGGAAGATGTCGCCGACGCTGATGTGTGCCAGATCGAGGTCGCGGGCGAGCAGAGTGCTCTGGGTTCCCTTGCCGCTGCCCTGGACGCCCATGATGACGTACTTGCGCATGTTGCACTCTGACACATGGCCGGGCACTGACCGAAGGGGCGACCCGGCCTGCCGCCACTTGGCGACCGGGGCACCACCCGCTGCCGTGCGCCGGGGCGCGGCCGCAGCGGGGCTACAGCCGCGACATCGCCACGTGCGCCGAGCCCCCCACGCACCGCGTCATCGACCCCACCGGAGAGGTGTGCGACGGGCAGGAGACCGACTGCGCCTGCTACCTGCACGACCCCGAGCACCGCACCGATCCCATTGCGCCGGGGGCGTGCCTACCGCGATCTGGACCGCGTGCCATCGGCGATGACGGCGCGGACGGCATCGATGACGAGGCCGGGCTGGGCGTGCTGCACGTAGTGCTCGCTGGTCGCGGCGATCAGGAACTTGCCGCGACTGGACAGCGCGGCAAGGCGCCTGGCTTGCTCAACGGCGACCGCGGGCTGGTACGCGGGGATGATGACCACCACCGGCAGGTTGCCCCACGCTCCCGGTCGGACCGTCCCTCGGACCTGGGCGGCACTGTCCAAGGCAGCCCAAGCCTCGGCCCGTGCGGCCTCCATGCTCCTGGAACCGTAGACGACAAGTGCCTGGGCGCGAGCCGCGGTGGTGGCATCGGAGGGCACCAGGGCATCGCTGAACAGTCGCAGCAGCCCCACCCGTGCCAGGAGCCCATTGACGGTGAACTGCGCGGCGAGCAGTGGTCGGGACATATGCAGGGCTTGGACGGCGTTCTCATCGGTGACGTCGATCAGCACGAGACCGGCGGTCAGATCCGGCTGGCGATCGGCGAAGACCCGTACAATACTGCCCCCGTAGGAGTGCCCGGCCAGGACATACGGCCCAGCTTCTCCGGCTGCGGTGAGGAGGGCGTGCAATTCCCCGGCCGCCTGCGCCGCCGTACGCGGCGGCGGGCCGTCCTGGCTCCAGGCGTATCCCGCCCGGTCATAGGCACATACACGGTGGCCGCCGGAAAGCTCGCGCTGGATCACCTCCCAACTCGCGCTGGACTCGGCCAGTCCCGCCTCCAGCACGACTGTGGGACTGCCGGTTCCAGAGCAGTTCAGGTGGAGCTGCTGGGCGCCCACGCGCACCAACCTCCCAGGCGCGGGGAAGCGTTCCCCGTCGTGCTGCCCGGCGACTGACTCATAGCCGAATCCCGCACCAGCCGTCAACGCGACCAGGGCAGTACACCAGCCGGTGATCCTGCGCAGCACCCACCACCATCGTCGCCCTCGACCGGGCTTCGCCCGGCCGCCGTGGGTTTCCTCGACCATCACGTCATGAATGTAGGTACGCGATCGCAATGAATCCTCATCCAGGCGATCGAACTCGGTCTGGGATCAGGATCCCAAGAGCCGTTGGCTGACGTACTCCACGAGGAGGAGGACGTGCGCGGCGCGAGCCGTCGGCCGAGGTGATCCGGTTGAGAACGCACACGCCCAGCCGCCACATCTCCAGAGGCGGGGTCGGGCCAGGCGAAAGAGCACGGACGATCATCATGCCGCACTCCGAGCGGCTGGGATCACGCGCGTCAGGCGATCTCCAGCAAGGCCATGACCTGGCTGAATGACATTTTCGGCAGGTGCACAGCCGAGGAGACCGGCTGGCCGCACATCGGCGAGTGCCGAGCGTGTAACGAACGCGGCATCGTCTACGAGGTGCCGCCGCTGGCCGCCGACGTACGGGAGATGACCGCAGCGTTCGCCCGGTGGCTGCGCGAGGCGATCAGACACAACGCTTCCCGCCCAGGGAACCCGGCGTTCGTCGGCCACCGGACGGAGGCCGACGTCGCCCTTATGGCCTGGCACGCACGCACGCACGCACGCACGCAACGAGCTCATCACCATGAGCGGGCACCGCACCGATCGAGAACGGATACTCGACATGGAAATGATCAAACAGTCGGCTGTAACGGATAACGTCGGTGACGTCTTCCCAGTGCGGCCCCGCCAGCCTGCTCAGTCGCGTCTGAACGGCAGCATGGCCGTCAGCCAGTTGGTCAGCTCGGTGGGATTCCTGGTCTGGGTGTAGACGCATCCGGGCCCGGTGAACTCGAAGACCAGCCCCTCGCCCGACTTGAGCGACTGAATCGTCTTGCCCTCGACGGCGCGGCGCAGATCGCTCCGCACCGTCTCCTCATAGGCCACGACGTGCCCGGAGTCAACGATCACCGACTCTCCAGGGGCCAGTTCGACGGCCTGAAGCCCTCCGTAGCAGCCGAGGATCACCTGCCCCGAGCCCTCGGCGCGGATCAGGAAGCCGCCCTCGCCGCCGATCAGGTTGGACATGCCACCCCACTTGGTCTTGATCTCGACCTGGTCGGCCGAGGCGAGCCAGGACCCTCGGGTCAGCATGAGGGCGACGTCGGACCGGACGGGGACGGCCATGGTGTCGCCGGGTAGGTGGTGGGCCACATCGACCCAGCCGCCGCCGGGCGGCGCGATGTAGCGGGTGACGAACAGCGACTCGCCGCCGAAGGCGGAGCGTGCCAGGCCGCGCAGGAGGCCGCCTTCGACTTTGGCTTCGAGCTCGACGCCCTTGCTCGTCATGAGCATGGCGCCGGATTCGACGCGAATGGTCTCACCGCCGGCGAGATGGCAGCGGGCGACGGCGAATGATCCAGGGAATCTGATGTCGATCTGCATGCCGTAAATCTGGGGTGGCCGCCTAATGAGCGCGTTGACGATCTGTATACAAGACATAAATCGGCTTTGGAGTTGACCCGGTTTGGTGGACACCTGGTCTCTGGGGAACCCTGGTTCCCGGAAGAAGGATTCGGCTGTGCCGAACAACTATCCGCCGGAGTTTCGCCGGCAGCTGGTGGAGCTGGTGCGCGCGGGACGGTCGCCGGAGGAGCTGGCCAAGGAGTTCCAGCCGTCCGCGCAGTCGATCCGTGTCTGGGTGCGCCAGGCCGACCTGGATGATGGCCGCCGCCAGGACGGCCTGACCGGTGCTGAGAAGGATGAGCTTGCCCGGTTGCGACGAGAGGTGAAGGTCCTGCGTGAGGAGAAGGAGATCTTGCGCAAGGCCGCGGCTTTCTTCGCGTGAATACCCTGGGTGTATCCCGACGGGTTCGCTCTTTTCTTTGCTGCCCCGGCCGTGCCGGTGGCTTGTCGTGATGTGCGGCCCGTCGGGGTCCAGCCGTCCGGCGTGGCTTGATAGGTGCTTGCGATCAGCTCGATTTAGGCGTGCCCACCGACTGGCTGGACCCGATCCCCCTTGTCAGACGGGCCTCAGGAGGCACTGTTGATCGTCATTGGCGTCGATGCCCACAAGCGCACCCACACCCTGGTCGCCGTCGATGAGGTCGGCCGCAAGCTGGGCGAGCGCACTATTCGGGCGACCCCCGACGGCAACATGGAAGCCGCGACCTGGGCCACACGCTGGCCGCAGGTGAAGTTCGCGATCGAGGACTGCCGGCACGTCACCCGGCGCCTGGAGGCCGACCTGCTTACCACCGGCTATCAGGTGGTCCGGGTCACCACCCAGCTGATGGCCGGACAGCGCCGGGCCGGTCGTGAGCGGGGCAAATCTGATCCGATCGACGCCTTGGCCGTTGCTCGCGTCGCGCTGCGCGAGCCCGACCTGCCCGTCGCTCGCCTGGATGGCCCGTCACGAGAGGCGAAGCTGCTGGCCGACTACCGCGACGACCTGGTCACTCAACGGACCCGCGTGTGCAGCAAGATGCGCTGGCACCTGCACGAGCTCGATCCCGAGCTGCAGATCCCCTCCAGAGGGTTGCGCCGCCGCTGCGTCCAGGATCAGGTGGAGCAGCATCTGGCCGGCATGTCCGGAGTCGTTGCCCAGATCGCTCGGGAGTTGCTCAGCCGCTGCCGTGAACTGACGGTGCGCATCAACCAGTTGGAGAAGCAGCTGAAGCAGCTGGTGCAGGCCATGGCCCCGCAGTTGCTGGACATCGCCGGGTGCGGAGTTCTGGGTGCCGCCACCATCATCGGTGAGACCGCCGGAGTGGACCGCTTCCGGTCCAAGGCCGCCTTTGCCCGCTTCACCGGTACCGCACCAATCCCCGTCTGGTCGGGCAACAGCAGCCGAGTTCGCCTCAACCGCGGCGGCAACCGGCGCATGAACTGCGCTCTCCACATGATCGCCGTCACCCAAGCCCGCGGCATCGGGCCAGGCAAGGACTACATCGAGCGGCTCCAAACCGACGGTAAGACCCGCACCGAGGCAATCCGGCTGCTGCGCCGCCGCATCTCCGACGTCGTCTACCGCACCCTCAAAGCCATCGACACGACTAACAGCACCGACCAGAGCTGTCTGGCCCCGGACTTGACGACATAGGAGCATCCGGGAGACGGATCTGCCGAGATGAAGTTCCGGCTGATCCACGCGGAGAAGGACCACCACGAGGTCTCCCTGCTGGCCCGGGTGCTGGGTGTGTCGCGCCAGGGCTACTACGCCTGGGCCGCTCGTCGACCGCGCGGCCCGTCGGCCCGAGCGCGCCGCGACGCCGAGCTGACCGCCAAGATCCGTGACCATCACCAGGCCTCGGACGAGATCTACGGGGCGCCGCGCATCCACGCCGACCTGCGGGAGATCGACGGCATCAGAGTCGGCCGCAAACGCGTGGCCCGGCTCATACGACGTGCCGACCTGGCAGGGCTTCGTCTACCTGGCGGTGGTGCTGGATGTGTTCTCCAGGCGGATCGTGGGCTGGGCGATGGCCGATCACATGCGCACCGAGCTGGTGACCGACGCGCTGGCGATGGCGATCCATCAGCGCCGGCCAGACGCTGGGGTGATCCATCACAGCGATAAGGGCAGCCAGGGCGGATTCAACCAGTCGTCGCAACACCTTGATCGTGGAGGTGTGGCATGGGACGACCGGCGGGTTGGGTCACAGCGATCACAGGACGTCCGGCGATGCGTTCGCCGGGACGGCCTCCGATCCGCCGGGATGTGGAAAGGGCGTTCTGGGGAAAGATCGCCGAGGGGCCGACCAGCGAGGATGCGGCCATCGCGTGACGCGTGTCGGGCCCGGTCGGATCGAGGTGGTTTCGTAACAGTGGCAGCATGCCCTTGATCCAACTCAGTCCGCCCTCCGACCGGTACCTGTCGTTCGCGGAACGTGAGGACATCGCGCTGTTCAAGGCCCGAGGCGCGGGGGTTCGCGAGATCGCGCGTCGGCTGGGCCGGTCGCCGTCGACCATCTGCCGGGAACTGCGGCCCAGCGCGGCCACCCGTGGCGGGCAGTAGGAGTATCGAGCGTCGATCGCGCACTGGAAGGCGGAGCTGGCGGCACGGCGACCGAAGACGGCCAAGCTGGTGACCAACGAGCGGCTGCGCGCCTATGTGCAGGCGCGGCTGGCCGGGGAGATCCAGCGGCCGGACGGGCGGTCGGCGGCAGGGCCGGGTATGTCGCCGTGGAAGGGACGCAACAAGCCGCGACGGCAGGACCGCCGCTGGGCCAAGTCGTGGAGTCCGGAGCAGATCTCTCACCGGCTCCAGGCGGACTTCCCCGATGATGAATCGATGCGGATCTCTCACGAGGCGATCTACCAGGCGCTCTACGTCCAGGGGCGCGGAGCGCTCAAGCGTGAGCTGGTCGCCTGCCTGCGGACCGGGCGAGCCCTGCGGGTCCCACAGGCTCGCTCCCGGCAGCGGGCCAGCGGCCATGTCACCTCCGAGGTGATGATCAGTGAGCGGCCCGCGGAAGCAGACGGCCGTGCGGTCTCGGGCCACTGGGAGGCGAAATGACAGCGCCCGCTCCGCCGTGATCAAGCGGAAGCGGGCGCTGGATGCTCCGGTTATCTGGGCGCTGAATCGGCTGAAAGTACGGTCGGGAGACCGCGAGCCCCGACTTGTGGTCGATGTCCGCACCGGGCCGCATCCGAAGAATGGGGCGCCATGCCCTTAAAAGATCACGCTTCGGGACTGAACGACGGAGATATGGCCGGCGCTCCCGGCGTCCCCTGCACCCGCGCCGAGGTGGGCGGCAGGAGAGGCTCCGCGATGACCTCACCCGGCCGATCGCGTATCGCCGCGCTCGACGTCCTGCGCGGGTTCGCGCTGTGCGAGATCCTGTTCGCCAACATCCAGCTCATGGCCACCGGCAGCTCCGCCGTCGTGGCGCAGCCCATGGGCGACTGGGACCCCTGGCTCGGAATGCCGATCTTCTCCCTGCTGTTCGGCATCGGGTTCGCGCTGCTGCTGGACTCCGCCGCGAGCCGCGTCCCCCGCCCACGCCTGGCCCTGCTGCGCCGGCTTGGGGCGCTGCTCGCGATCGGCCTCGTGCACATGCTGCTATGGCCGGGCGAGATCCTGACCAACTACGCCGTCGTCGGCATACTGGTGCTGCTGCCCTCGACCTGGCTGCCCCGGTGGGCCATGGCCGGCCTCGCCGCCGCGTTCATCCCGGCGGCGCTGATCTTCAGCGGGGGCGGGCCCCTGCTGATCGCAGGGCTGTTCCTGCTGGGCTCAGCACTGGTCCGCTACGGAGTGATCAAGCAGATCGAGCGGTCCACCCGAGGGCCGCTCCTGCTGGGCCTGGTCTTCGCGGCGGGACTGGCCTCCGCCCTGTGGGTGCAGGCCAGCATGCGGGCCGTAGGGGCCACGACGTACCTGCCTTCCACGTCCAGTCTTGCTGATCTACTGCTCGTCGGTGTGTACGTGTGCGGCATGCTGGTCCTGCTCAGAACGCCGCTGCGACCGGCGCTGCAGTTCGTCTTCGCGCCACTGGGCCGGATGGCACTGACCAATTATCTGACCGCCACACTCCTCGTTCTGGCGGCCGGTCACATCCTCGGCCTGCCGATCGGCCAGTCCTTGACGGCGGCGTACTGGACCGCGGGAGCCATCCTGGCGGTCCAGTGGCTGTCGTCCACCCTCTGGCTGCGCCGCTACCGCCAGGGCCCCATCGAGTGGCTCTGGCGCTGGGCCACCTGGGCCCACCGCTCATCCCTGCGTATCCCTACGAGCTGAGCCCATTCCCATTACAACCGGAGGCGCACGCCGACGCCTCGTCGACCACTACCCGCGACACCGACTCGTCGGCGGCGACCACTTGCTCAGGCCCCCGGTCGCACCGAGTCAGTGCACCTGACATGACTGACTACCTACAGTCACCCACGATGAGTCCTCAGCGGGTCTGTTCCGTACGGGCACGGGTCGTCCCTTCGCCGGTCGGCCGTGTCCAAGGTCTGGCAAGAGGCGCGGACCTACGCCTTCACTCCCATCAGGTCGTCGCACCTCTGGCGGGCAGGCCGTACGACCTGCGGCACGCGGCCGTCTCCCTCTGGCTCAACGCGGGGGTGCACGCACCGGAAGCCGCAGAACGAGCCGGGCACGGCGTGGACGTCCTGTTGCGCGTCTACGCCAAGTGCATCGACGGACAGCGTGAGATCGCAAACCAACGCATCCTCGATGCGCTCGCCGCATGACAACACTCGACAGATGGACCCCGGGCACTCCCCCGGGGTCCTTCGTCATGCATCCGGAATCCGCCGCGACTGGCCCAGGACGCGCATCCCGAGCTGCGGGAACATGCCGCGATCCATTCCGCGTATGTTCCGCGAGCGATGGCATACGGCTGCTTGTGGCGGCCTTCGGCTGCATGTGTGATGTACACCGTACGAGGCAGAAACCCCAGCTCAGCGGCTGGATTCCTGGTCAATCTGAGTAGGGCGGGTGGGACTTGAACCCACGACCCACGGATTATGAGTAGCCTTGATCAATGCCGTCTGATGCTGCGCCGTGCCGCATTCTGTCGCTCTGACCGTGATTGCCCCTGCCGACGTGCCGGGCTGTGACGATGCCTGACGCCCCGTACCGCATGCGCACGAGCAACCAGCGAGCAACCACACGCCCTTGACCAACGGCACTCATGGCCGCCGATTCGGTTCCGCCCTGAGGCCGCCTTCGCCGGCATGACCCCATACGGCACCCTCGGGCCTCACCGCACAACCGGCTCAACCGCAAACTCAGCCGAGCATTCACACCGTCGCCACGGCGATCGCCCGCACCGCTCCGACCCGGCGGACGGCGCCCGTTGATCGAACCGTCGACGACCTACAACGAGCGCGACGAGTGCAATTTCGCCGCATCACATGAGGAATGCCCGCGTATGAGGTTCCTATCGTGGGGACCTGTGACGATCTTCGAGGCGGGCCCACCCGGCGAGATCGACCCGGACGACGGCCCTCACCTTGGGATTCCGCTGCTGTTCATGGGCGTAGTGCCGGTGGCGATACTGGCGATGGAGCTGCACATCGGCCGTGAATGCACGTGGACAGTGCTGGACGGATGTCCTGAGGGGCCACGGTGATTCCGGACAGCCGTCTTATGGGCGTAGCCTATGCGGCTGTTTGGAT